>NZ_JAUEUL010000018.1:0-121258 GCF_032487575.1 Bradyrhizobium sp. SZCCHNRI1009
GTTCTCGGCTGCACCTGTGGTACCTGCCGCCTGCATTTTTCTCGCAGGCGGGCCGCAGGCGTCAGCCGACGCCTGGCCTTCCCTGCGCCCTCTGCATCTTCGAGGGACATGCCGATGCATCACTCGGGCGTTATCAGCCGCGAGGCTGCGTCCGCTTGTCCGGGCTGTTTGAGATGTGAAGCGGGACTGCTGCGATTAAAAATCGGTGTCGTCCCGGGCAAGCCATGGGCGCGCGACAGCGCGATCGTGGCGCCGACCCGGGACCCATACGCCGCAGCCGTCGTGACGGGCGAAAAGCCAATTGCCAGCGTGCCTCGAACCACTCCCTGGGGGGTCCCCGCTTTCGCGGGGACGACCGCGGAGAGTATCGATGCGACGCATCCACGCACAAGAATAGCGCTCAGCCGCGC
The DNA here is from genome assembly GCF_032487575.1 of Bradyrhizobium sp. SZCCHNRI1009. Lineage (NCBI taxonomy): Bacteria > Pseudomonadati > Pseudomonadota > Alphaproteobacteria > Hyphomicrobiales > Nitrobacteraceae > Bradyrhizobium > Bradyrhizobium sp. SZCCHNRI1009. Next base: position 411 of record NZ_JAUEUL010000018.1, read on the forward strand.
GCGCCGGTGAACGGGAAGCTGCCCATGAAGCCGATGCCCATCTCGCCGGAGATGGTGTCGCCGGCGACCTTGCCCTTGAAGTCGAGCGTCAGCGGCATCGGGCTGGTGATGGAGACCTTCCAGGCGACGTCATCGCCGTTGACGGTGCCATCGAAGATCTCGGCGGAATCGCCCTCGGCGGCCTGGGTGCCGGTCAGCGTCGCGCCCGAGCTCTTCACGCTCAGGGTCGCGCTGCGCTCGCCCATCGGCGTGTTCAAGGTCAGATTCCAGTTGCCGTCCACAGCCATCGATCGTTCTCCTGGCGTTGCGCTTTGCGGACCTCGAGGCGGCGGCCTCGAGGATGCGTTCGGCCGCCCCTATAGCGCATCTTTGCGCGTAAGCCCATTGCGGCGATCGGATGCAGCGGTCAGGCCCGGGCCGCCCTGAGGCGGTTGGCGACCACGAAGCGGAAGGCGATGAACTGCAGCGCGAAGGCCGCGACCTTGGCGCCGCCCGCAACCACGGTGATGTAGAGCACCCACAGCTTGATGTCGCCGGTCATGGCGACCGCGATGGTGCCGAGGCCGAGCGCGAACATCAGCGCCGCCCAGGCATAGCCGGCGATGGTGACGTATTCCGGGATGGTCTCCGACACGATCGGCGGCACGTAGCGCAGCATCCAGCCGCGCTTCAGCATGATCAGCCCGATGGCGAAATGCCCGATCGCGGGCTTGGCGAACATGAAGCGGGGATCGTTGGTCAGGAGCGTCACGCCGCCGAGCACGATCACGAGGCCGACGCTGGCATAGGCCATGAAGCTGAGGTGCACGCCCTTGATGCGCGCCCAGACCACCTGCACCACGGCGACGGCCACCGCGACGGCGGTCGCCAGCACCACGTCGTCGGTCGCGATGTAAAGGAGGAAGAACACTGCGGCCGACAGGAAGTCGGCAATCAGCTTGGCAAACACGACTTTCACGCACGTCTCCTGCAGCAGACCCCGGTCACGAATCTTGGCCGGACATTGCGGCGGCAGTCTGCGCTGCCACGTCCTTTGTTCGGCGGTAGTCAGGATACCAGCGCGTGAAATAAAGTGCACTGTTGCGGGCGGCAAAGGCGATGGCGAGGCCGGTCCAATAGGGCAGGCCGGGCACGTAGAGCGTCATCAGATTGCCGACGATCATCAGCAGCGCGGAAACAGTCCAGGCGCCGGTGATGACGTAATTGGCGCGCAGGAAGCCCGGAATCGCCGCGGTTTCCGGAGGGACGGCCTCGAGCGCATATTGCAGCGTGAACGGCATGCGCAGCAGCATCGAGCCCAGCGACAGCGCGAAAATGCCGCAGTCGACCGCAAGACGCACCATAGAGGCGCTCGGCGTGGGATCGATGAGCTGGAGGTAGGCGGCTACGGCGGCGAACACGACGGCCGAGCCGAGGCCGAGGATCTTGATCGACCGGCCCTTGATCACATCCAGCGCCACCACCGCAAGGCACAGCGCGGCGCCGACGGCCAGGCTGAGCGTGGCCGAGACCACCATCATCAGCGCAGCATAGACGCCGTAGGGCGCAAGGATGAGGAAGATCGTCATAAGTTCGCCCGGCCAATCTTTACACTGCCAAGATACTTAGAGTCCGTACGGCGTCGGGTCAAGCAAATCTTGACAGTGTCAAAATCTTGTGACTTCGCAATTTACCCAAGGCTTTTCAATGCCTTGGATCGTCAGCCCCGACCCAATTGCCGTGGAAGCCGTCGGGCACGCGATGGCCGAGATGCACCAGTGCCACCGGCCCATTGCCGATGTCGGTGGCGTTGAACACCGCGAGGTCGGACGTGTTGCTCTCGGCGCGCCAGACCACCGTGAGCAGCCAGCCGTCGCCTTCGGCGGCATCGCGGCTGCGCGGCACGAACACCGGCTCGGACAGGGTGTCGCCAGCGGGCAGCAGGTGCGTCGCCCGGCGCGTGCCGGCGCCGTCGACATGGGCGAGCCCGGACAGCGCGCCGAACTGCGGCCCGTCGGGATTGGCGCAGGCGTACCAGCCATGTTGGCTGGCGAGACCGGCGCGGCGGTCGTCGATGCGGGGGAATTCGCCGGTGAGGTCGTCGAGATAGCTCTGCGAGAAGCGGTCGGTGTTGCCGGCGAGGTCGAAGCTCCAGCGGCACAGCCGCGCGACCGACTTGGCCGGATCGGTCGGGCGCCCGTCGGGATGCGGAAACAGCGGCGCTTCCTCGAACTGCATCACGTCGGCGACGATGCGGTTGCCGTCCTCCCAGGCGTTCATGATGTGGAAGACGTAGCAGGCGTCACCGCGAAACCAGACGATGTCCTTGATGTCGCCGCTGCGCTTCATCACACCGACATAGGCGCCCTTGTCGGGCTCCCAGGCATAAGGCGGCCTGCCGGACATTGCGCGCTCGATGCTGCCGGTGAGCGGCAGGATTGGAAACAGCACGTGGTTGGCCGTGACGATGAAGTCGTGCACCATGCTGGCATAGGGCGCCTCGAAACGATCGAGGCGCATCAGCCTGCCGGCCGCATCGACCGTGCCGTAGGACAGCGCCGGCGTCAGCGGTCCGGCGGCGTTGTAGCCGAAGAACAGCAATTCGCCGGTGACCGGATCGGTCTTCGGATGCGCGGTGAAGGCGCCGCGGAGGCGGCCGCCGAAATCATGATAGCCGCGCGTGGCGAGCGTGCCCGGCTCGATCTCGGTCGGCAGATGCGCCTCCTCGAGCGCGAGCAGGCGGCCGGCATGGGCGATGACGTTGGTGTTGGCGACGCCGCCATCGGTGACGTCGGCCGGCGCATCCGGCAGCCTGCGGCCGAAGCCGCCGAACAGGGCGCGGCCGGCCTTGCGCTCGGCCTCGAATTTCGGGGTGCGGATCCAGCGGTTGCGATAAGACGCGCGGCCGTTCTCCAGATGGAACGCGTGCAGCATGCCGTCGCCGACGAACCAGTGCGAGCCTGGCGAAGAGAATTGCGGGTTGGGGCCGTTGCGATAGAGCGTGCCGTTCAGCTCGCGCGGCAGCTCGCCGGTGATGGCGAGGAACGGCGCGTCGGCCTCGAACGGGATCGGCGCGATGTTGTCGCGCGGAGTGCGGCGCTGGACTGTTTCTTTCGACGGTCCATTCATGGCGTGTCCTTCCCCTCGATGCCAGCTTTATCTTTACGATGTAAAGATAAAGCTACCGGCCGAGAAGCCCGAGGTCAAGGCTAATCTTTACGCTGTCAAAATTGCTTGTATAAGGAGAAGCATGACGAAGATCGAACAGGCAAGACTGAGCAGGCACCGGACGACGACGGCGGCGGCCCGGACGCGATCGCGGCGCGCGGTGAGCGCGGGCGAGCCGGCCGCCCCCTATCATCACGGCGCGCTGCGCGATGCGCTGCTCGAAGCGGCCGAGCGCGTGCTGGAGCGCGACGGGCTGGCCGGACTGACCTTGCGCGCGGTGGCGCGCGAGGCCGGCGTGTCGCATGCGGCGCCGACGCATCATTTCGGCGATCTCACCGGGCTGGTCAGCGAGCTCGCGGCAATCGGATTCACGCGGTTCAATGCAGCGATGAAAGCGGCCGGCGAGCAGCCGGGCACGCCGATCGAGCGGGCGATGGCGCGGGCCCGCGCCTATGTCGCCTATGCGCAGGCCAATCCCGGCATGTATGGACTGATGTTCCGGACGGAGCGTCTGGATTATTCCCGCCCCGCGCTGCACGAGGCCGCGGAAGCCTCGTTTGCCGGACTCGCGGGCTCGGTCGCCGCGCGCAGCGAAGGTCCGGTCGGCGACGAGGAATTGTCGCTCGATCAGTCGGCAGCGATCGCCCGCGCCTGGTCGCTGGTGCACGGCTACACGATGCTGCTGCTCGACGGCCGCCTTGCCGACATCCTGCGCCGCTCGCCGCCGGGCACCACGGCCGAAAAGCTGCTGGAGGCGATGCTCAGGGCCACGGTGCCGAAGCTGCCGCCGGGCGCGTAGGTCGACGCACCGGAAACCGGGTGGGGGATCATGCGTTGGCAATGCATGGCACGAACCCCACGCGCTCCCTGGAGCAAGGCCAATCCGCGCAAGCGCGCCGGCAAGGCCTCCACCCATCTCACTCCGGCCGAGAAGGCGACGGCCAAGGCCCGCGCCCGGCGCGCCGGACGGCGCTATCCCAATCTGGTCGACAACATGCGCGTCTTGGCCAAGAAGGCGGCAAATACCAAGACCAGCGGCCGCAAGCGGGCGGCGAAATCGAAGACCGGGAAGAGCGCATCGAAGCCAGCGAGCAGGCGCACATCCGCCGTGCGCAAGACCGCGAAGTGACGTTCGCTGCGGCCGCCCGGCCGACGGACGCAGCCTAGAGCATCAGCGCGGCGCCGATTCGCGCCACGTCGCGATGTCGAAGGATTTCGAGCGGCAGGGCCCCTGATGAGCGGAACTGGTGCGGCGCAGGACGCTGCAAGTTGGGGACGGCGCGAAACGGCGGCGGGAAACACCTGACAGCGTCGCGAATTTATCCTAGAACGGCGGCCTCGCGAGGTCCAAGTCTTCTCATCACTCATGCCTGTCATCCCGCAATCCAAACCCTATCGCATCGGCCGCTCCAAGACGGGGCTCGGCCTGTTTGCCACCCAGCCGATCAAGAAGGGCACCAAGATCATCCGCTATTTCGGACCGCTCCTGGATTCGAAGAAGGCGGAGGAGGATGCGATCGAGAACAAATATCTGTTCGAGCTCGACAAGCGCTGGACCATCGACGGCTCGATCCGCGAGAACGTCGCCCGCTACATCAATCATTCCTGCAAGCCGAATGCCGAGTCCGACGTCAAGCCGCGCAAGAAGAAGATCTTCATCCGGGCCATCAAGAACATCGAGCCCGGCGAGGAGATCAACTACGACTACGGCACGGACTACTTCAAAGCCTATCTGAAGCCGATCGGCTGCAAATGCGATGCCTGCGAGAAGAAGCGGGCGAAGAAGAAGGCCGAGGCGCGCGCCGAGCGGGCGCGGGTGAAGGCGAAGGACGAGCGCAAGGCCGAGAAGAAGGCGAACAAAAAGGCCGAGAAGCTGGTCAAGGACAAGGCCAAGCAGCGGTCCAAGGCAAAAGCCCAATCGGGCGCGGCGGCTCGCGGCAAAGCCAAGTCCCGGCGGGCGGCTGCCGGCAGTCGCGGCAAGACCAAATCCACCCCCGCAAAGACGCTGACCAGCCGCGCCAAGGCGGCCTGATCTGGCGGGCCCGTTTCCGGGATCTCTCAGGACGGCTTGCCGAAGGCCAGCGTCGTCCAGGTGATTCCGGCCGCCCGGTTCTCGGCGCCGAGCGACTCGCCGAGGCGGTTGAGCCGGAGCGTCAGCCCGAGCTGGCGCGCCGGCTCGATGATCGTTTCGGCCGCGACCTCGAACATCCGCCGGCCCGGCGGCACCGGCCCATGCCGCAGCGTCATGATCAGCAGTCCGCCGGGGGCGACCCGTGCCGCGATGTTGGGCAGCGCGCGTCGCCGCTGCGCCTCGTCGAGATGCATCAGAACGGCGGTCAGCATCACCAGGTCGAACTGCTCGTCACGAGCGGCCAGTGCGGCCAGATCGGGAAGGCTGTCGTCGATCCAGGTGATGGCGGGGGAGGGATGCAGTTGCATGGCGCCGACGCGTAGTGCCTCGGTCGGCTCGACGGCCACCACCTGATGTCCAAGGCTCGCAAACCAGGCGGCGTCGCGGCCCGTGCCCGCACCGATGTCGAGCACGCGCGCTGGCGCGGCGGGCAGCAGGTGAAGCACGGCGGAATGGACCTGTTCCGACGGAATGCTCTCGTAGCGCACGAAGAGACTGTCGGCCTCGGTGGCGTAGCCTTCCGTTCCGATCACCTGCGGCTGCATCGCTGCGATCCCCTGTCGATCTCAGATTATGCAGAAGATGCATTCGCCGCGCATGTCAATCTCGGTTCGGTCGCGAGCGCCGGGCCGCTCGATCATGAAGCCCGGCGCTCACCACCGGTCAGGCCGTGACCGCGACGGTGCTCCGGCGCAAGCCCATATACTGCAATTCGGCGAAGACGCCGGTGCCCACCGCCTGCACCGCGACGAATATCTCGCCGAGCACGTTCGGTGTGACGACGCCCGCGAACAGCAACGCGATGCTGCCGACCGTCCACGCCGCATTGCCGGCGATGACCAGAAGGATCAGCGGCCTTGGAGCCATCTGCCGCCAGCCCAGCCAGCCGACGAAGCCCGCGTAGACGACCAGGAACAAGCCGGTCTCGCGCAGCAGCGCGTCAGGCAGTTGCAGCAGCGCCGCCAGCGGCGAGGCGCCGAAGGTGAGCGCGAGTCCGGCAACGCCGCTGAAGGCGGCATCGGCGAGCAGGGCGCGGCGGAGCAGGGCGGACGAGGTGATCATGTCGGGTCTCCTTGGGTTGGGGGGCGGTTCAACGGAACCAGGCCAGGAGCTGACGCCGCAGCCGCGCCGGGCGCAGCGAGCGCGCTGCTCTCGTCTCGATCGCGTAGACCTGCGCGAAGACGAGGCTGCCCGTGACGTGCAGCAGCGGTTCCGGCAGGTTGAGCGAGCGCGCCAGCAGCGATGTCGCGAGGCCCGCCAGCCAATGGCTGGCGGCGGTGAAAGGAAGGGTCTCGGGATCGCGCTGCCTGCTCATCGTCATCTCCTGTGGTGAGGACGATGACCTGCGCCGGGAGGCATTTCGATTACCTGGCAGATCATGGAGGCGCTGACGTCAGCGTGATAGGTCTCGGATCATGAATGCACAGCTTGCTTCGGCGCGCGCCGACCGCGCCAGACCCGCTCATGTCGGCGAGCACTTGCGGCAATGGCGGCAGCGCCGGCATCTGTCCCAGCTCGATCTCGCACTCGATGCCGAGATCTCGGCACGACATCTGAGCTTCGTGGAAACCGGCCGCTCCGCGCCGTCGCGCGACATGGTCCTCAAACTGGCGGAGCGACTGGACGTGCCATTGCGCGAACGCAACGTTTTGCTGGTGGCGGCCGGCTACGCGCCCGCCTTCCAGCAGCGCCCGCTCGATGATCCGGCGCTCAAGCCCGCGCGCGAGGCGATGAACCTCGTGCTCAAGGCGCACGAGCCCAACCCTGCGCTGGCGATCGACCGGCACTGGAACCTGGTCGCGGCGAACCGCATGATCGCGCCGCTGCTGACAGGGGTCTCCGAGCGGCTGCTTGCGCCGCCGCTCAACGTGCTGCGGGTGGCGCTGCATCCGGAGGGGCTCGCGGCGCGGACGGTGAACCTCGCCGAATGGACCGGCCATCTGCTGGAGCGATTGCACCGGCAATGCGAGGCCACCGCGGATGCGGATCTGCTGAAGCTCTATGAGGAGCTGAAGTCCTATCCATTCCCCGCGCGATCGGCGCCGCTCGCGGCCGACAGCGTCGCGATCCCATTGCGGCTTCGGGTCGGCGATGACGTGCTGAGCTTCTTCTCGACGACGATGGTGTTCGGCACGCCGGTCGACATCACGCTGTCGGAGCTGGCGTTGGAGACCTTCTTTCCCGCCGATGAGCTCACTGCGCTCAGGCTGAAGGAGATGGTTACCTCGCCGTGACCCCGCTTGTGTTGGCCGCGCGTGGGCTTATGTTGGGCGCAGCCATGGGAACTTGGAGGCACGCGCATGAGCACCTTGAAGCCGCTGATCATCGATGTCGTCTCCGATGTCGTCTGTCCCTGGTGCTACATCGGCAAGAAGCGCATCGAGGAGGCGCTGAAGCTCGTGCCTGACGTGCCGGTCGAGGTGAACTTCCGGCCGTTCTTCCTCAATCCCTGGGTGCCGCGCGAGGGCATCAGCCGCGAGCAGTACCTCACGACCAAGTTCGGATCGGTCGAAGCCTACAAGGGAATCGCAGGCCGCGTGGTCGCGGCCGCGGAGCAGGAGGGGCTGAGCTATCATCCCGATCGTGTCGCCCGTCAGCCCAACACGATCGATTGTCATCGCCTGATCCGCTGGGCCGGCGAGATCGGCAAGGCGCCGGAGATGAAGCAGCGGCTGATGGAGTTGTACTTCCGCGACGGCGGCGATCTGACCGACGTCGAGGTGCTGGTACAGGCCGCAGCGGATTGCGGGCTCGATGCCGAGGTGGTCCGCAAGATGCTGGCGACGGACGAGGATGCGGCGCTGGTCTCGGCCCAGGCGCAGGAGGCCGCAGAGAAGGGCATCTCCGGAGTGCCGACCTACGTCTTCGCGCAGAAATACGCCGTCTCCGGCGCGCAGGATCCGCAGATGCTGGCGCGCGCCATCCGGCAGGTGTCGGCGGAGGTCAACGCCGAGGCGGCTGAGTAGTCGGCCGGCGCTTTCGGAGGGCGCGGATCCCGTGCGCCGCTCGGCGCGCGATGGCCAGGCCTTCGCGTCGCGCAGTCAACGCGCCGTGAATAAGCTCGACGACCGGATCGCGCGCATAAAGCGGGATCATCACGTCGCCGATGGCGAGGCGTTCGCGCCAGATCGGGTTGATCATGGGATGGTCGGGACCGGCGGTGGAGTCGGCGGCGTTGATCTTCGGATCCGCGCAAAGGTGCCGCGTCAGGTCAAGTGTCAGCTGGACACCGGGCGAGTATTTCGCGAAGCGCTCGTCGACGCCGAGCTTGAAGAAGAAGGCGCGATCCTGATGCCGCAAGACGACGCCCGCCGCAACGGTGGTGTCGCCCGCCATGAGGCTGATGATCTCGCAGGCCTCGTGCCGCGCCAGCGCCGGTGCAGCGCGTCGGATGAACGTCGCGTCGCCGTCGTGCTGGATCAGCGCAGTGCCGCGATGTCCCTTCCAGCCGCTCGCCTCCAGCACCAGAAACGTCTCCAGCGCAGTGGAGACGTCGCCGGGAGAGCGCGCGACCTCGAAGCGAACCTCGCCATGCTCGGCCAGCCGATGACGCAGGCGGCGCAGCTCCTTCAGCTTCTTGGCGCCAAGCGCGTCATGCAGCATCTGGTCGCCCACGCCGGTCGCATCGAGAAAGGCTCTTTCATAGGATTGCAGCACACGCGGGCGCAGATCCCCGCGACGAAGCGCCGCCTCGAACGCTTGCATCACGGAGCCTGCCAGCGACATGTCGCGCAGCAGCAGGGCCCGAGCGCCCGTTCGTCGCGCAGCATCGAGCAGTTGCGCCGCAGCCCGCTCCGCGCGCCCGGCGTCGAGCAGCGGCGTGCACAGCGTGCCGTAGGGATGGCCGCTGGCGAGCGCAGGCAGGGGAAGCCTGCAGGCATGCCATAAAGAGGTCGTGGGCATCAGGCCGATGAGACGCGAGGGCTGATCGTCATCCCATGCGCACAGCGCCGATGTTCCGGTGCGGCCGCGCGCCGTTGCATTCACCGCGCGTTCCCAGCCGGGCAGGTAATAGCCGTTCGGCTCGCGCGCACGCTCCGCCAGATCCTGCCATGCCTGCGGTGAAACGGTCTCCAACGGCACCAGGTCGGCGGCGCGCTCGCGCGCGAGCGGACCGGCCTGCTGGTTCCCTGCCGTCGATGAAGCAGTCGCCATCGCGCGATCGATGATCTCGGCCACGTCCCGATAATCCCCTCGCGAGGCGGACAACCCGCACCGCGTGGGCGACACTAGCGCAAAGCTGACAAGAGACGCTTGCCGCCGGCCAACAATTCGAATCGATGCGTTAACGGCCGGTTCAGCATGTCGCTGGATGCGGTCAGCGGATCAGCGCGACCTCGCGGAAGGCGCCGATCAGCGGCTTCTCGAGCTTGCCCTCCATCCCCTGGAGGATCTCATAGGCCTTCTCGCGCGTCATCACCGGCTTGTAGCTGCGATATTCGATCAGCGCCGAGAAGATGTCGGAGATGGTGAGGATGCGCGTCAGGTCCGGGATGTTGTCGGCCATCAGCCCGTCGGGATAGCCGCTGCCGTCGAGAAATTCGTGATGGTTGCGTACCGCCTTCAGCACTTCGTCGGTGATCGCTGCGTTGTCCTTCAGTGCATCGTAGCCAGCCACGGGATGGGTTTCCACCAGCGTGCGTTCCTTGACGTCGAGCCGGCCCGGCTTGTCGAGAATGGTGAGCGGGATCTTGGCCTTGCCGATGTCGTGGAACATCGCGGCCATGTAGAGACGCTCCAGATCGGAGCTGTGGACGCCGAGGCTCAAGCCGAAATCCACGGTGATGCCGGTCACCAGCAGGCAGTGCTGATAGGTGCCTTCGTGATGGCGGCGAACGGTGGCGAGCCAGTCGGACAGACCGTTTTCCGCTATACAGTCGGCGATCCGCTTGCCCGCCCGCCGGGTCTCCTCGACGTCGATCGCAGTACCGCCCAGCACGGCTGCGAACATCGAGGCGATGCAGGACGCGCCCGCAAATGCAGCCTGGCGGTCGTCGGTCGCGATGCTCTTGGCTGCAGAACCGGGGCGCGCATCGAGCAGCTTTCCGAGCAACTGATTGCGGCTCGGCGTGCTCGACAGCACGCTCGTCGCACCGAGCGCATAGGCCTGGACCGTCGACAGACGGGATTTGTTGTTGGTCAGGAAGATCCGCCGCGGAATACGCGAGAGCCGGTCGGAGATTTCCTTCAATGCGGTGATGTTGTCGACGTGGCGCAGATCGGCGGCCACGACAATCGCGTCGATGTCGCCGCCTTTGAAGTCGGCATCACCGATCAGTTCAGATGTGAGCGAGCAGCGTTCGGCCAGCATGCCGCGAAGCATAGCGAGCTTGGCCGTGTCATCGCCGACGAGGTGAACGTTCATGGAAAACCAGGTCCAGGGTCATTCCGCGTTTGTGGGCCCCGATGTTCCGCAGGAATCGTTAAATTTGAGCCATTCGTTCGCTGTGCGGTTGCGGATTTGCGTTAGCTAAGAACTAACAATCTGCGAGCGGTGCGGTAGTCCGTTCCTGCACGCCCGCCGACAGGGCGAGTTCCAGTCGAGTTGGCGGATCCAGCTCGTCTTCGGAGGGAATTACTTCGTCGGCAGGACGGCTTTGTAATCTTCAGAAACACAGTCGTTGCTGGCCGCCGCGCGCCGCCGGTCGATGATCTCGTTGTGCCTGATCATGAGCCGATAGGTCTGGCGCCGAAGCGCGGTTCCACTGGCGGATGTGATCTGAGCCCGCACGCAGGCGGTCCATGTATCGCCGCCATCGGAATGTCGGGCGGATGTGGCCTCGAGATCGCGCGGCAGCGTCGTTGCGACGAAGATCATGTCGAGATTCTTGCGCACGAGAAGCGCGACGTCCGGCGCGGCTTCGGGCGGTGGCGGCTCGGGCGCCTTGGCCCGCATGAAGGCCGGCAGGCGCGCATTGCTGTCGGCGGCGCAGCCGGTCAGAAGCAGGGCCGAGAGCAGCCCCACGTGTGACGCAATCCGCCGCATGTCGCCTCGCCCCCCGTTTCGGCGCGGACGCTAGCGGGTGATCGCGGCATTGCTGCGGGGATCCCGTGAAGCAACGATGTCCGGTCGCGGCCGGAGGCCGTCATGCGCGCGAACGGCGCCTGCCGTGCGGCATCGTGCCCACCGGATTGTGCCCGTCGGCATGAACCGGGCCGTGAACCGGCTCGACCAACAGGGCACGCCATGAGCAGATTGGAGATCCCATGTTTCGGCACGCTCTCAGGGCTGCATTGCTCGCCGGCGGCCTGTTTGCCGGCCTTGCTCCCGCATTGGCCGAAGGCAGCAGGCTGGCGCTGGTGATCGGGCAGTCGGCCTATCGTTCGGTGACGCCGCTGCCGAACCCCGCCAACGACGCCAAGGCAATGGCGAAGATGCTGGGTGAAGCGGGGTTCGACGTGACGACCGCCGCCGATCTGTCGCAGCGGGACCTCAACAAGGAGGTGGGCGACTTTGCTGCCAAGATCGCGGCCAAGGGACCCGACACGGTGGCGCTGGTGTTCTATGCCGGCCACGGCTTGCAGATCGATGGCGAGAACTATCTCGTACCCGTCGACGTCGATCCGCGGCGTGAAGCCGACATTCCGCTGCAGGCCGTGCGTCTCAACGATCTCCTGAACACGCTCAATTCGGTACCGAGCCGGATGCGCATCCTGCTGCTCGACGCCTGCCGCAACAATCCGTTTCCCGCCATCAGCCAGAACGCGGGCCGCGGCCTTGCGCTGGTCGACACCAAGACCGGAGCGCCGGGCACCTTCCTGTCCTACTCGACCTCGCCCGGCGCGGAAGCCGAGGATGGCACCGGCGCCAACAGCCCCTACACCACGGCACTGCTGCAGGCGGCGCGGGAGCCGGGCCTCCCGATCGAGCAGGCATTCAAGCGCGTGCGCGTCGCGGTGAACAAGGTCACTGAGGGCCGGCAGACGCCGTGGGATTCGTCGTCCCTGACGGAGGATTTTCGCTTCGTCGGGTCGGCAGATGCGGGCGCTGCCAATGCCGGCCCGCGGCCGGTCGTCGCCAAGCGCAGCGTCGACGAATGGAAGCGCAGCCTGGAAGGCAAGCCGATCGAGGCCGCCAACGAACTTATCGTCGGCGACGGCAGCGTCGAGGCCTATGAGGCGTTCGTGGCGCTCTACACCGCGCCGCCCTATGGCCCGCAGGCGCGGGAATGGCTCGACCTCCACAACAGGATGGCCGCCTGGAACGAGGCGGTGCTGATCAATACGGTGGCGTCCTATCAGGGCTTTCTCGACCGCTATCCGACTAGCGACCTGACCCCGACCGCGCGCAAGCTGATCGAGCGCCTGCGCAACCGGCCCGTGGTGACGCCGGTCGTGGCGGCCGCCAATGCAGCGATCCCGGCCGCTTCGGCAGCCCCGCCGGTCGTGCCGGCCGTGGCTGCGGCAGGCCCGACCTGCCCATGCTCGCAGACGCCTCCGCCGGCCCGGAAGTCGGAGAAGCGGGTCGAGGAGAAGCCGGCGAGGAAGCGCGACGAGGACCCGCCCAAGCGCGCCGGCCGCACGCCCCGGCGCGACCCTGGCGACGATGTCGTCGTCTATGCGCCGCCGCCTCCGCCGCGCGTGTATTATGGACCGCCGGTGCGCGTGGCGCCGCCGGTGAGCATCGGGATCGGCGGCGGCTATGGCGGCGGCTATGGACGGGTGCCTCAGAACTATCCGGTACGGCGTGGTTACGGCTACTGAAGCTTGCTGACATCCGTGCATCGATGTGGCCGCCCGCAGGGGCGGCCATTGACGTTGGCGGGGGATGTTCGTTCGGGTCATCCTCTCGGTTCTGCCATTCGTCATCGCTCCTCACCACTCGTCCCGTGGATGCCGCCGTCCGTCCCATCCCGCTCGATCCGTCCGCGAAGGCTGCTTTCATCGTCCCGGTGCTCCGCTTCGGATGCAGTCTGAGGGAGGGAAGGGTCATGTCGTTGCGGCGAGCGGGTGTTTGTGCGGGCCTCGTCTGGAGCCAGCTGATGGTCGTGCCGGCCTTTGGCTGGCAGCACTGGGGCGGCGATGCCGGTGGAACGCGGTTCTCGCCGCTGGCGCAGATCACGCCTTCCAATGTCGATCGGCTGGTGCCCGCCTGGGACTATCACACCGGGGATCTGCAGAGCCGGCCGCCCGCAGCGGCCCTGCGCACCAAGTTCGAGGCGACGCCGATCCTGGTCGAGGACAGCGTGGTGTTCTGCACACCGTTCAATGAGGTGGTCGCACTCGATCCCGGCACCGGCGCGCAGCGCTGGCGTTTCGACCCCAAGGTCGGTGACGGGCGGCGCCCGGCCAATCGCTATGCCTGCCGCGGCGTTGCCTATTGGGTGGACCAGCGGGCGCCCGCCGGCACGGCATGCCGCAGCAGGCTGTTCATGGGTACGGTCGATGCGCGGCTGATCGCCCTCGACGCGCAAACGGGGCAGCCCTGCGCCGGCTTTGGAGCGGACGGCGAAGTGCGGATCGACATCGGCAAGGACCTGCTGTGGCCGGGCGAGTTCCAGATCACCTCGGCGCCAGTGGCGGGCAGGGACGTCGTCGTGGTCGGCTCATCGATCGGCGACAATGTGCGGGTCGATGCGCCCAGAGGCACGGTCCGCGGCTTCGATGCCCGCACCGGCGAGCTGCGCTGGAGCTTCGATCCGCTGATCCATGACGGCATCGCGGCGGGACATGCGAACGTCTGGGCGCCGATGTCGGTCGACGAGGCGCGCGGCCTCGTGTTCCTTCCGACGTCCTCGCCCAGTCCGGATTTCTTCGGTGGTGCGCGTCCGGGTGACAACCGGCACGCCGATTCCGTGGTCGCTTTGCGGATCGAAAGCGGTGCGCTGGCCTGGTCGTTTCAGACCACCCATCATGACGTCTGGGACTACGATCTGCCGGCGCAGCCGATGCTGGCGCGGATCGAGACCGGGCAGGGGGCGCGTGACGTCGTGATGCAGCCGACCAAGCAAGGCTTCGTGTTCGTGCTCGACCGCGACACCGGCGCGCCGGTCTGGCCGGTGGAGGAGCGCGCAGTGCCGCAAGGCGCGGTCGACGGTGACGTTCTGTCGCCGACGCAGCCGTTCCCGACCCATGTGCCGCCGCTGCTCGATCAGCGCTTCGGGGCGGGTGATATTTTCAGGGCCGTGCCGCGCGTCCTGGATTCCTCCTGCGACGATCAGCTCGCGCCGTTGCGCAATGAGGGTCTCTACACGCCACCGACGACTCAGGGCACGCTGCTGTTTCCGATGACCGGCGGCGGCGTGAACTGGGGCGGCGCGGCGTTCGATCCCGTCCACCAGATCCTCTACGCCAATGTCAGCCGCGCCATCCACATCGTCAGGCTGATCCCGCGCGCGGAAGCCGACCGGATGAAGGCGCCGCGCGGTGTTGATTTTGGACTGCAGCGCGGAGCGCCGTTCGCGGTGACACGGGCGGTCGCGATGTCCAGGCTCGGCCTGTTGTGCAACCGGCCGCCATGGGGCGAAATGGTTGCGGTCGACCTCAAGGCCGGAAAGATCCTGTGGCGCTCGACCGTCGGCACCACCGAGGATCGCGCTCCGCTCGGGCTGGCGTTCAAGTGGGGCACGCCGCTCGTCAACGGCGTCGTGGTCACAGCCGGCGGCCTCGTCTTCACCGGCGCGATGGACGCCTATCTGCGCGCCTTCGACGCTGTCTCAGGTCAGGAGCTCTGGCAGGGCCGGTTGCCCGCGCCGGGCGTCGCCAATCCGATGACCTATCAATGGAAGGGCGAGCAATTCGTGGTGATCGCAGCGGGGGGCCATTCGGAGGCGGGAACGTCGCTCGGGGACAGCGTCGTGGCGTTTCGGCTGGCGCGGGATGGCGAAGGGCCCTCGCTATGGTCACGGACGATTGATCGCCCCGGCGGACGGTTTGCCGCCGGTGTGCTGCTCGCGGCCATTGTGCTGATTGGTCTGTTGGGGGCGTGGTGGCGATGGCGCCTGCGGCGGGCCTAGCGCTCCCGTGCCGCGATCAGTCGAATGCGACGCCGATCCGCTTGTCGTGGCTCCAGACTGCGTGGCAGCGCCGCGTGAACTTGTCGGCAGGGATCACCAGCGTGAAGGCCTCGGGCAGACCGACCGGGCTGACCACCTCGACCCTGGCGCCGGTGTCCGACAAGTTGCGGACCATGCAATCGACGGCGCCGCCGCCGTCGAAGGCCAGCCTGCCCTGCTTCAGCACCCGATGTCTCGGTGCAATGCGCTTGTCACTCGTCTCGCTCATGGCCTGTAACCCGGTGCCGAATGGCGTCACCTTTCGCGTCAAAAGCACCTAAAATAAATCAGGCTCGCGTTTCGATCAGATGAATCCGGCCCGCGAAGCCGGGACCGTCGCCTTCACGTTTCGTTAACCCCGGCCAAGCCGCGGATCAGAGCATCGCGAAGGCGCTCGACACCATGGCCACCGGTTTGCCATCGCCGGCGCTGGTCAGTGTGACCCGGCCGAAGCTCATGGTACGGCCCATCCGCACCACGCGCGCATCCGCCAGCACGTCGGCGGAAGCAATGGCGCGCATGAAATGCGTGGTCTGGTCGACAGTGGTCATCGGCCGGTAGCCGCCGCTGGCGGTGACCATCCCGATCACCATCGCGGTATCGGCAAAAGCCATCAGCGCCTGGCCGCAGACAACGCCATTGTCGCGGCAGAGCCGCGGCGAGAACGGCATGCGCAGGATGGCGCCGGCTTCGCCCTGCGGGGACGGCGCGATGTCCTCGACGATCAAGCCAAGATCCTTGATCCAGGGAGCGAACACGTCATCGAGGATTCGCCTCGCTTCCTCGATGGTGAAATTCGGGGTCTCATTCGGCACGCGCGGAGGTCCTCCCATGGTCTCGTCTATTTGTCTCGTCGACTCTTGTCGCCGCGATCGGCGGAGCCGCCGGAATGTTGCCGCAGAGCGGCGGCTTGAAAAGGCCGGAGTTGGAAAACTATGATGATGGCACACCGTGGAACACACGGCAGGTGCGCGCAGACGGTGCGGCCGCGAACATTCCGACCTGCGGTCCACTGTTCCGGCCCAGTGCCGCGGCCTTGGCGCATGGCGAGGCGATGGTATAAGGCGCCTCTACCGGGGAGTAACCAATGAAGAAGCTGATCGTGACGATGGCGGTCGCCGTGCTGGCAGGCTGGGCGGTTCCCGCGATGGCGCAAATGCCCAATATCAACCTTCTCGCCGACGGTCCCTCGAAGACGCCCGAGGAAAAGGAAGCCGAAGCGGCGCGGGAGCAGGCCTACAAGGACACCATGCGCAAGATTCCGGACGCCAAGACGAGCGCCGATCCCTGGGGCAACGTCCGCGCGGCGGAGCAGCCCAAGGCGGCGCCTGCCATGAAGACCACCGCGGCCAAGAAGCCGAAGGCTGTCGGCAGCACCAATTGAGATTTATCGCGTTCGGGTCGGGCGGGCTCTGACCCTCCGGGCCAATTGCGGACTCGGATTCCTCGCGGCCCCGTCTATATTGACGGTGTGGCAGCGCGTTGGAGTTCGTCGATGGGGATGCGGCCCCGGGACATTGCCAGCCGGATGGCGGCCCGGCGCCAGAAGGGCGCCGCACAGGCTCGCGACGGCTACGTTCGCGACACGTTCACGCTGCCGCGCGAGCAAGCGCGCGCCAAGGCCCGCGACTATCTGACCCGCTATCCCAAGGCTGGCTACATGAGCGCCGTCGAAAGCTGGCGCGAGCTTCCCGACGGGGCGATCGAGTTCACGATGCGGCGGCTTCCCAGCGCCGATTGAACGATTCCGGCAAGCGCCTCATTCCTTTTCGCCAAGAAGCTTGCGTGTGTCGCGATTGATGAAATGAAGCCGCGTGCAGGCCTTGCAGACCACGGTTTCATAGGAGCACGTGGGATCGCCTGGCTTCGGCTCTTCCAGCCAATGCTGCACGTTCATCCCCGTTCGCGGACATTTGAAGATCAGATTACCCATACAAATTTAAATGTCTGCCAGGATGCAGACAGGCATTTTGATCTCGATCAAGCTCGGCTGCCGAAATGACGCGCAGTCGACCTCGCCGGCCACAGGCTGAGGTTGTTGTTCTCGTCGGTGACAATCCACAAGAGGTCTGGCGAGCCGTCAGGCCTGATCCAGCGACTCGGCGACGATCCGGATGCGGAAGACCGGCTGCCGTGCCTCGTCGAGCAGCTCCATCTGCCATTCGGAGTTTTCGGCGAGCTTGCGCGAGATGCTGCTGGCCATGTCGGCACAGACGGTGGTCATCTCTTTCCAGGCTGCGTTGCGGTCGGCGCACTCGGTCCCATACTCGGACGCGCCTGAGAAGTGGCCGTTGCGGATACGAAAGAAATAGAGCGGCATTGCCAAAACCGGTGAGCCCTGACCGCCCCAGGCCGCTGGGTTTGATGTACGCACCACAAATGGAAGCGCAAAACCCACTCGGATCAATTCCGGTAAAATACGGTCGGTCGCGCTGTTCGCTTCCGTTAGGCCGATTGCCGTTGGTGATGTGCGGCGCAACCGGACGGATCGCGAGCCGACGAATGAGCCTCGGACCGCCGCGGTCCGAGGCTCGGCGTCAACGTCGTAGCTTCCCAGCAAGGGCAGTTCGGCAATGACAAGATTAAATTAGTACGAACCTGTCGGCGTGCCTTGCGTCAGATCAAGGTTGCAATCTCGATCAACCGCCGTGGGACGAACTTGGCTGCGGTCGAAGATCCGTTCCGGCACGACTGTCAGCCGGTAGGCAATCTGCGTCGCGCCGTCGACCATCTCCACGAGTTCATCGCAGGCCGGACAACGTCTCTCTCCCGCAGCGCCTTGCCGCGAGTGAAGCTCGATCCTTTGAAGGCCGGCCCTGCAGGACGGGCACGTCACGTCATTTCTTGTCATCGCCGATATGAAGCGCAACGCCCGCGATCCGTTCCCCGACATCACGACAATGACGGCGGGAGATGTATCCCGAGCGGAGCTATCAACGTCGAAAGCCCCGGACGTCGTCCGGGGCTTTCTTTCGGCGCGGATGGTTTCAGGGCCGTGCGCCTACGGGTGACGGAGCCTGCAAATGTTGGAGCCGGCAGGCTGCAAGGGATCGGTCGACGCCGCATCACTGACAATACATCACGGACAATACGGGTCAGCCATCATCGCAACGAACAAACAAATCCGGGGCTGATCAAAAATTTGCTCAGACGTACGACAACCACGATTATATAACGCAACCCAAAGTTTATGACAATGGTTTGTGGCTTGAAGATGTCGTGGGCGCGGGGGCGCCGCGTGATGCGGGTCACGCGGGTCTCGTCCAGGCCGTTCCTCAGGCCGGCATCAGGAGCTTGCGCGAATGGCACGCTAACCCATCCCTCGGGCGTGGTCCGACACGAAGTTGTCCGAGGTTCGTCGTTTCATCTGTCGCTCGTCATATGGCGGCCGCCGAGCTGGTCGGATCCGCGTGCTGCGGAACTTCGCGGCCGGACGCCGCGTGCAGGGCGGCTGCACGTCTGCATCGAAATCGTGCGTCTGCACGCACGGTGAGCCGAACAAAAGCAGAAGAGGCGAGGGAACTTCGTTCTTCTCAGGAGAACCACGGACCGTGCGATCTACGCACGCGTGTAGGAGTTTGGTAGTTTCAAGGAAAAGTCTTGACGAGCTCGATCGGCCCGACGATCGCGGCATTGAAGTCGGCGAGGTCTTCGCTGGGAATCCAGTACTCGAGATGCTCTCGGCCGCCGGCCTCATGCACTTCGTACGCGTCGATGAAGCGTCGCAGGATCGCGAAGCGCAGCACATGGCCGCAGCCGCTCGCCGGTACGTTCCAGTCCCTCGCGATCTTCACGGCATAGGCCTCGGTCAGCACCGGGTAGAAGATCGGCTGCTCCGGAAGGCGCGGCGGAAACGCCCGCATGCCCGAGGCTGCGATCAAGGCGAACTCCTTTGGGCCGACCGGGCGCCACAGCGTGAGGGTCTGTTCCTTGTTGGATCCGGTCATGCTGGTCCCGAAAATTGGAAGCGGTAGGGGGCTCACAGAGAAGGACCAGCAGGATGATAGGGCACGGTCGAGACCACAATAACAACTTATAATTGAAGTGGCGTCTGTCACTGGCGCGAGAGGCGAGGTTGGAGCGCTCGGACAGGCCGGTCGTAATTCGCATGATCGCCGGTCGGCGGCTGCGCCGCTCGCGCGCATGGCCTCCGCCTTCAGCCGAGCCAGGATCCTCTCGCGGTCGCCGTCATCGGCGTCCGACTTCGCTTCCGGGCGCGCTCGTCGGGCAGCGCTTCCTCGGCGGTGCTCGGTGCACTGGGCGCCGGCCCCTCGAGCGGCAGGCGTATCCCCGCGGTTGTCAGGGGTTTGCGAAGAGAAGAGGCGTGATTGTCGAGAAGAACATATTGCGAACAAAGAACGGATGGAGTACATTCACCTCAAGATTGCTGGCCGACCTCGTTAACCGTTTGTCCATCTCGCGAATCCCCGCCATAAGGAGCGCCAATGTCCGCCACCGCCCTGCGTATCGTCGAAGGTTCCTCAATGGATAAGAGTAAGGCGCTCTCTGCTGCGCTGTCCCAGATCGAACGTCAGTTCGGCAAGGGCTCGGTGATGAAGCTGGGCAAGAACGACCGCTCGATGGATGTCGAGACGGTGTCGACCGGCTCGCTCGGGCTCGACATCGCGTTGGGGATCGGTGGGCTGCCGAAAGGGCGCATCGTCGAGATCTACGGTCCGGAATCCTCGGGCAAGACCACGCTGGCGCTGCACACGGTGGCGGAAGCGCAGAAGAAGGGCGGCATCTGTGCCTTCATCGATGCCGAGCATGCGCTCGATCCGGTCTATGCGCGCAAGCTGGGCGTCAACATCGATGAGCTCCTGATCTCACAGCCGGATACGGGTGAGCAGGCGCTGGAGATCTGCGACACCCTGGTGCGTTCCGGTGCGGTCGACGTGCTGGTGGTCGACTCGGTGGCGGCGCTGGTGCCGAAGGCCGAGCTCGAAGGCGAGATGGGCGAGTCGCTGCCGGGCCTGCAGGCCCGCCTGATGAGCCAGGCTCTGCGCAAGCTGACGGCCTCGATCAACAAGTCCAACACGATGGTGATCTTCATCAACCAGATCCGCATGAAGATCGGTGTGATGTACGGCTCGCCGGAGACCACCACCGGCGGCAATGCGCTGAAATTCTATGCCTCGGTCCGCCTCGACATCCGCCGCATCGGCGCGATCAAGGAGCGCGACGAGGTGATCGGCAATTCCACCCGTGTGAAGGTGGTGAAGAACAAGCTGGCGCCGCCGTTCAAGCAGGTCGAGTTCGACATCATGTATGGCGAGGGCGTCTCCAAGATGGGCGAGATCCTCGATCTCGGCGTCAAGGCCGGCATCGTTGAGAAGTCCGGCGCCTGGTTCTCTTACGATAGCCAGCGTCTCGGGCAGGGACGTGAGAATTCGAAATCGTTCCTCAAGACCAATCCGGACATGACCGCCAAGATCGAAGCCGCGATCCGCCAGAACTCCGGCCTGATCGCCGAGCAGATCCTGGCCGGCAATGCCGAGCGCGACGCCGACGGCGAGGAGCCGGCGGAGGAGTAGAGCTACGACGGCGGCGGGTGCCATGGACGTCGTGTTGCCGACGTTCCGGCGCCCGTTTGCAGATGTGTAGTGTTCTGCCGAAATCTGCGTTGCTGCATGACCAATGCAGTGAGCCCGGGTTTCTGAGCGCCGGATACGATCTTCAGCGCGAATAATCGAAAGCGTGCGAGGCGCACCGGATCCGCGCGGCGGCACCGACGTTTCCGGCGCCGGTCCTGGGCGCCGGGAGCCGATTGCGAACGTGTTGATAGCGCCTTGAGCCAATCAGGTCGTGCCGGAGCCAACAGCATGACACGTTTGATTTTAGCGGCCGATGATCCCAGCGCCGGAGCGCTTCGGAGGGGCGGCTTTGCCGACCTGGTGGTGCCAATTCTCCATCGTTTCGTGTGGGGACCGCTGCCATCCGATGTCGAATTATCGGCTTATCTCGTCCAGCGCACCGTGCGACGGAGGCGGGGGCATTGGTTGGATTTCGCCTCGCGCGTCGACTTCATGGCGGTCGGCGGGCGGAGTCAGAGTTTTCTCGAACTTGTCGACCGTTGCGATAGCGTCGAACTGTGGATGGGGACCCGTCCGAACGATCAGTTGGTGCTGATCTGGCTCTTGGATTATCTGCGCGATTACGCCGAGATCGCGACGAAGATCGTGTTGCGACACCTCGATGCGCCAGTCTTCGACGCCTTGGCCAGACAACCCGCCGGCCGGACCATTGCCGGCGTGGCGCTCGCGCGTGAGCATCTCGACCTGGGCCATCTGGCATGGCAGGCGTTTCGGACGCCGACGCCGCAAGCCTGGTTCGATCTGTTGAAGCAGGATCTCAGTGCACTGCCGCAGCTTCGCCGCTGCGTGCAGGAGATGCTCGATGAGCTTCCCGGTGTTGCCACGGGCCTGGGAGCATCGGAACTGCGAATCCTCGAATTGCTGTCAGCCGGCTATCAGCACCCCTTCGACCTGTTGCCGCATCATCGGGATCGCTTTCAACGCCGCGTCTATGACTATTGGGAAGGAGGCACGTTGCTTGACGGTCTGGCACTCGCGCCGGTGCCGGCAATTTCGGGCCTCGACGAATGGCCGTTCTCGGTCGAGATGCACGACAGCCGTGAACGCCTCGAGCGCTACAGGGCCAGCACGCTGTCGCTGACGCCGCTCGGCAAGGCAATCCTCGCCGGCGAGGAGGATTTCAGCAGCCATAATCCGATCCGGCGCTGGTGGGGCGGCACCGAATTGATCAACGCCAATCTCTGGCGTTGGCATGCGGTGCTCATCGCTCCGGATCCGGGCACGTCTGACGTCATTGTTTGCCGCGAGCCGTGGCGCCCGATCGCTCGGAACATGCGTGAGGAAGCTTACTCCGCCGCCTGGGCGTAGTCCGCCACCGGCGGGCAGGAGCACACCAGATTGCGGTCGCCGTAGACGTTGTCGACGCGGCCGACCGGGCACCAGTACTTGTCGGTGCGCGAGGTGCCCGCGGGGAAGCAGCCCTCGCTGCGGCGGTAGGCCCTGTTCCAATCGTCGTCGGCGATGTCGTGCACCGTGTGCGGCGCGTGGCGCAGCGGCGAGGCCTCGATTCCGAAGCGGCCCTGTTCGACCTCGGCGATCTCCTTGCGGATCGCGATCATGGCGTCGCAGAAGCGGTCGAGCTCAGCCTTGGACTCCGATTCCGTCGGCTCGATCATCAGGGTGCCCGCCACCGGGAAGCTCATGGTCGGCGCGTGGAAGCCGTAGTCGATTAGCCGCTTGGCGATGTCGTCGACGGTGACGCCGCTGCTCTGCTTGAGCGGCCGCGGGTCGATGATGCATTCATGCGCGACGCGGCCGCGCTCATTGCGGTAGAGCACCGGGAAATGCGCATCGAGCCGCGCCGCGACGTAGTTGGCGTTGAGGATCGCAACCTCGGTGGCGCGGGTCAGGCCGTCGCCGCCCATCAGCAGCATGTAGATGTAGGAGATGGTCAGGATCGAGGCCGAGCCGTAGGGGGCGGCCGAGACCGGCCCGATCGGATGCGCGCTCGCGCCGTCGGTCGCTGGGTGACCGGGCAGGAAGGGCGCCAGATGCGCCTTGACCCCGATCGGACCCATGCCGGGGCCGCCGCCGCCATGCGGAATGCAGAACGTCTTGTGCAGGTTGAAATGGCTGACATCGGCGCCGTAATCGCCGGGCCTGGAGAGGCCGACCTGCGCATTGAGGTTGGCGCCGTCGAGATAGACCTGTCCGCCGTGGGCATGGACGATGTCGCAGATGTCGCGGATGTGCTCCTCGAACACGCCATGCGTCGAGGGATAGGTGATCATGATGGCGGCGAGCTTGGCGCCATGCGCTTCCGCCTTGGCCTTGAGATCGGCGAGATCGACATTGCCGCCTGCATCGCAGCCGACCACGACCACCTCCATGCCGGCCATATGCGCGGAGGCGGGGTTGGTGCCGTGAGCGGACGAGGGAATCAGGCAGATCGTGCGGTGGCCCTCGCCACGCGCGGCATGGTAGCCCCGAATGGCCAGAAGCCCGGCATATTCGCCCTGCGCGCCCGAGTTCGGCTGCAGCGACACGGCGTCATAGCCGGAAATGCGGCACAGCCAGTCGGTCAGATCGGCGAACATCGTGTGATAGCCGGCCGCCTGCGCGCGCGGCACGAACGGGTGCAGGCTGGAAAATTCCGGCCAGGTCAGCGGGATCATCTCGGTGGTCGCGTTCAGCTTCATCGTGCAGGAGCCGAGCGGAATCATCGCGCGGTCGAGCGCGAGGTCGCGGTCCGCGAGCTTGCGCAGATAGCGCAGCATCTCGGTCTCGGAGCGATGCGCGTGGAACACCGGATGCGCGAGGTACGGCCGCTGCCGCTTGAGCTCGGCCGGCAGCGCCTCGCGGGCTTCCGCCTCGATCGTCGTGTAGGAGAGGTCGCCGCCGAATGCGCGCCAGACGGCTTCGACGATATCGGCCGTCGTGGTCTCATCGAGTGCGATCCGCAGCCTGCTGCCGTCGCGGCCGAGATTGATCCGCTCGCCTTCGGCGCGGGCGATGATCGACTCGGACTTGGCGCCGGCCTCGACGGTGACCGTGTCGAAGAAGGTCTCGCTTTCCGGCGCAAAGCCGAGCTTGCGCAGCCCCGCAGCCAGCACCGCGGTCCGCCGATGCGCGGTACGGGCGATCGCCTTCAGCCCGTCCGGGCCATGATAGACCGCATACATCGCGGCGATCACCGCCAGCAGCACCTGCGCGGTGCAGATGTTCGACGTTGCCTTCTCGCGCCTGATGTGCTGCTCGCGGGTCTGCAGCGCCAGCCGATAGGCGGGGGCACCGCGCGAATCGACGGACAGGCCGACGATGCGGCCGGGCAGCGACCGCTTCAGCGCATCGCGCACCGCCATGTAGGCCGCATGCGGTCCGCCATAGCCCATCGGCACGCCGAAGCGCTGCGCCGAGCCGATCGCGATGTCGGCGCCGAGTTCGCCCGGCGAGGCAATCACGGTCACGGCCAGCAGGTCGGCGGCCAGAATCGCCAGTGCGCCCTTGTCGTGCAGCTTGGCGATCGCGGCGCGCGGATCGCGCAGCGCGCCCGTCGTATCCGGATATTGCAGCAGGCCGCCGAACACCTCGGCGCCGTCCAGATCCTTGGCGGGATCGCCGACGATCAGCTGCCAGCCGAGCGGCTCCGCGCGGGTGCGCAGCACCGCCAGCGTCTGCGGATGCACGTTCCGATCGACGAAGAATGCCTTGGTCTTCGCCCGTGCCGACCGCTCGGCCAGCGCCATCGCTTCCGCGGCCGCCGTGGCTTCGTCCAGCAGCGAGGCGTTGGCGACGTCGAGCCCGGTGAGATCGCAGATCATGGTCTGGAAGTTGAAAAGCGCCTCCAGCCGCCCCTGGCTGATCTCCGGCTGATAGGGGGTGTAGGCCGTGTACCAGGCCGGGTTCTCCAGGATGTTGCGCTGGATCACCGCCGGCATCAGCGTGCCGGAATAGCCCTGGCCGATCAGCGAGGTGAAAACCTGATTCCGCGTCGCCAGTGCGCGCATGTGCGACAAGGCTTCAGTTTCGCTCAGCGCCGGCTCGAGGGTGAGCGGCGCCGCCTGCCGGATCGTGCCGGGCAGCGTCTGCGCCATCAGCTCCGCCACGCTCTTGGCGCCGACGGTCTCCAGCATCGCCGCGACGTCGCGCGGCGAGGGACCGATATGGCGGCGGGCGAAGCTGGCGGCGGCATCATCGAGCGGCTTGAGCGGCGTGGTCATGAGCAAATCCTCTATGCCTCGTCATGCCCCGCGACGGCGGGGCATCCAGTAAACAGCGACGGCGAGATCGGCAGAGCGCAGCCCGGGCGAACGCAGCGACCCGGGACCGCCGGTCCCGCATCGCTCCGCTCATGCGGGCTGCGCTTCGCCCGTCTCACGCCGTGTGCGACTTGTAGGCGGCCTCATCCATCAGCCCGCCGAGCTCGCTCTTGTCGGCGATCTTGAGCTTGAAGAACCAGGCCTTGCCGCCGGCGTCGGTGTTGACGAGCGCAGGCTCGTCGACGATCGCCTGGTTGACCTCGACCACCTCGCCGGTGATCGGCGCATAGACGTCGGAGGCGGCCTTGACCGATTCGACCACGGCGGCGGCTTCCGACTTCTTCAGCGCGCGGCCGACCTGCGGCAGCTCCACGAACACGACGTCGCCGAGCTGGGCCTGCGCATAGTCGGTGATGCCGATGGTGGCTGTGTCGCCATCGATGCTGAGCCATTCATGGTCGGAGGTGTAGAGCGTAGTCATGGACGTCCTTCAGCGCTTGTAGGTGTTGGGAACGAAGGGCATGGCGGCGACCCGCAGCGGCAGGCGTTGGCCGCGCACATCGGCGAACAACGGGGTGTCGAGCGCAGAGAGAGTGGTCGGCACGTAACCCATCGCGACCGGCGCATTCAGCGTCGGGCCGAAGCCACCAGAGGTGACCTTGCCGACCGGCTCGCCTGAATCGGCCGAAGCGAACAGCGCTGCTCCCTCGCGCACCGGCGCGCGGCCCTCGGGCCGCAAACCGACGCGGCGGCGTGTCGCACCGCCATCGAACTGCGCGAGGATCTTGCCAGCGCCGGGGAAGCCGCCGGCGCGCGCGCCGCCGGTGCGGCGGACCTTCTGCACCGACCATTCCAGCGCAGCTTCCACGGGCGTTGTCGCCGTGTCGATGTCGTGGCCGTAGAGGCAGAGCCCGGCCTCGAGCCGCAGGCTGTCGCGGGCGCCCAGTCCGATCGGCAGCACGTCCTTGTCGGACAGCATCGCCTCGGCGAGCCGCTCGGCCTGATCGGCAGGCACCGAGATCTCGTAGCCGTCCTCGCCGGTGTAGCCCGAGCGCGAAACGTAGCAGGCGAGCCCATCGACGCTGCGCGGCCCCGCGTCCATGAACCGCATCGCCTCGGCCTCTGCACAGAATTTCGTCAGCACGGACGCCGCCTTCGGCCCCTGCAGCGCCAGCAGCGCGCGGTCGGTCAGCGGTTGGACCTCGCAGACGTCGGACAGCCCGTCGCGCAGCAGCGCGATGTCCGCCTCCTTGCAGGCGGCGTTGACCACCAGCACCAGGTGCTCGCCGAAATTCGCCACCATCAGGTCGTCGAGGATGCCGCCCTCGGCGTTGGTGAACTGGGCATAGCGCTGCCGGCCGGGCGGGATGCCGATGACGTCCTGCGGCACCAGCCGCTCCAGCGCCGCCGCGGCGTCGGCGACGTTGCCGGATTTCGGCAGCAGCGCGACCTGGCCCATGTGGGAGACGTCGAACAGCCCGGCCGCGCTGCGGGTATGGAGGTGTTCCTTGAGTACGCCGGGCGCGTATTGCACCGGCATCTCATAGCCCGCAAAGGGCACCATCTTGCCGCCGAGGCTGACATGCAGCGCATGCAGCGGCGTTCGCTTCAAAGAATGGGGGGCAGCCGGTTCAGCCATCGATCAGGGGTCCTCGCGCGGTTCCTCGGGACCAGTCCCGAAAAACGCCACCGAAGCCCCATCTGTCGCTGTGCCTGAGAGTATTATCCCGTCGGCGGACGCGTCCCGGGATCAGGCCCGGCCAGCGTCTCTTTCCAGATGCAGTTGCAGTCGCGAGGGTCCTTTTGCCTGAGAGTTTCCGGGGCGGTTGCTCCTTCGGCGCCGACCCTTGACGTTCAACCAGAACCTCAGAAGGCCAGTCTCTCCCGACGCGACTGTCGTCTATGTCCGGGACCAAACACCAGCCCGCGCAAGCTGTCAACGCGTCACGGCGGCTTTCAACCAGCTTTAGGAGCCGTGCAGCAAGCCCATGATGTTTCTGCACAGTTTCTGGACACGCGAAGTCGCCTTGTCTAAAAGCATTGCCGCCGAATTCCCGGACTTCTTCGATTGGATTGCTATGAGCGGCGTCAACGAGATCAGGTCGACCTTCCTCAATTTCTTCGCTGCGAACGGCCACGAGATCGTGCCGTCCTCGCCGCTGGTGCCGCGCAACGACCCGACTTTGATGTTCACGAACGCCGGCATGGTGCAGTTCAAGAACGTCTTCACCGGCGTCGAGAAGCGGCCCTACAACCGCGCCACGACGTCGCAGAAGTGCGTCCGCGCCGGCGGCAAGCATAACGACCTCGACAATGTCGGCTACACCGCCCGGCACCACACCTTCTTCGAGATGCTCGGCAACTTCTCCTTCGGAGATTACTTCAAGGAGAACGCCATCGAGCTTGCCTGGAAGCTGGTCACCAAGGAGTTCGGCCTCCCGAAGGACAAGCTGACCGCGACCGTCTACATCGACGACGACGAGGCGTTCGGGCTCTGGAAGAAGATCGCCGGCCTGCCGGAATCGCGCATCATCCGCATCGCCGGTTCGGACAATTTCTGGCAGATGGGCGACACCGGCCCGTGCGGCCCGTGCTCGGAGATCTTCTACGACCACGGCGACAAGATCTGGGGCGGCCCGCCGGGCTCGCCGGAGGCGGACGGCGACCGCTTCATCGAGATCTGGAACCTCGTGTTCATGCAGTACGAGCAGCTCGAGGGCGGGGTCCGCAATCCCCTTCCGAAGCCGTCGATCGACACCGGCGCGGGCCTCGAGCGCGTCGCCGCGGTGCTGCAGGGCAAGCACGACAATTACGACATCGACCTGTTCGTCGCGCTGATCCGCGCCATCGCCGACCTCACCAATGCCGACCCGCAGGGGCCGCAGAAGGCGTCGCTTCGCGTGATCGCCGACCATTTGCGCGCCTCGTCGTTCCTGATCTCGGACGGCGTGCTGCCGTCCAACGAGGGCCGCGGCTATGTGCTGCGCCGGATCATGCGCCGCGCGATGCGCCACGCCCAGCTGCTCGGCGCCCGTGAGCCGCTGATGCACAAGCTCGTCGGCACGCTCTCGCGCGAGATGGGCCAGGCCTATCCCGAGCTGATCCGCGCCGAGGCGCTGATCAAGGAGACGCTGCGGCTCGAGGAGACCCGCTTCCGCAAGACCCTGGAGCGCGGGCTGGCCATCCTCGACGAGAAGTCGGCCTCGCTCACCAAGGGCGACATGTTCGACGGCGACGTCGCCTTCACCCTGTACGACACCTACGGCTTCCCGTTGGACCTCACCCAGGACGCGCTGAAGTCGCGCGGCATCAGCGTCGACCAGGCCTCGTTCACCGATGCCATGGACCGCCAGCGCGCCAAGGCCCGCGCGGCCTGGGCCGGAAGCGGCGAGGCGGCGACCGAGACCGTCTGGTTCCCGCTGCGCGAGAAGCTCGGCGCCACCGAGTTCCTCGGCTATGAGACCGAGACCGCGGAGGGTGCGGTGACCGCGCTGGTCAAGGACGGCGCCGAGGTCGACAGCCTCAAGGCCGGCGAGAGCGGCGTCATCGTGCTCAACCAGACGCCGTTCTATGGCGAGTCCGGCGGCCAGGTCGGCGACACCGGCGTGATGACCGGCGACGGCGTCCGCGTCCGTATCACCGACACCCAGAAGAAGGCCGGCGACCTGTTCGCGCATATCGGCACGGTGGAGCAGGGCACGCTCAAGCTCGGCACGGCGCTGCAGCTCGACGTCGATCACGGCCGGCGCTCGGCGATCCGTGCCAATCACTCCGCCACCCACATCCTGCACGAGGCGCTGCGCCAGGTGCTCGGCGACCACATCGCCCAGCGCGGCTCGCTGGTCTCGCCCGACCGGCTGCGCTTCGACTTCGTCCATCCGAAGCCGATCACGCCGGAAGAGCTCGCCCGCGTCGAGGACATCGCCAACGACGTCGTGCTCGAGAATGCCGAGGTCACGACCCGGCTGATGGGGCTCGACGATGCGCGGGAGGCCGGCGCCCGCGCGCTGTTCGGCGAGAAATATGGCGACGAGGTCCGCGTCGTCTCGATGGGCAACGCCGCGCGCGACCATGGCGCCAATGCCATGGGCTGGTCGGTCGAGCTGTGCGGCGGCACCCACGTCAAGCGCACCGGCGACATCGGCCTGATCGCGGTCACCTCGGAGAGCGCGGTGGCCTCCGGCGTCCGCCGCATCGAGGCGCTGACGGCGCGCGGCGCGCGGGCGCATGCCAACCACAATCTCTCGCTCGCCAAGGCCGCCGCGGCCGAGCTGCGCACCACGGTCGACGAGGTGCCGGCGCGCATCACCGCGCTGATGGAGGAGCGCAAGAAGCTCGAGCGCGAGCTGTCGGACGCGCGCAAGAAGCTCGCGATGGGCAGCGGCACCTCGATCGGCAACGGCTCGCCGGCGGCCGGCGTCCGCGAGGTCGGCGGCGTGAAGCTGATGGCCCGCGCCGTCTCCGGAATCGAGATGAAGGACCTCAAGTCGCTCGCCGACGAGGCCAAGAAGCAGCTCGGCTCCGGCGTGGTCGCGCTTGTCGCGACCTCCGAGGACGGCAAGGCCGGGGTCGTGGTCGGCGTCACCGCCGATCTCACCGCGCGCTTCAATGCGGTCGACCTTGTGCGCGCCGCGTCCGAGGCGCTCGGCGGCAAGGGCGGCGGCGGCCGTCCCGACATGGCCCAGGCCGGCGGCCCCGACGGCTCCAAGGCGGAGGCTGCGCTGGCCGCGATCGAGAGTGCGATCGGCAAGGCAGGCTGATCGTGCCGACGCTCGGGCCGGGCGAGAGCGTTCGCGATCCCGATCTGCGCGACCGGCTGTACGAGCTGCTCGAGCACGACCATCTGCCGAGCACGCACGGCTCGCGCGTCGTTCAGTTCATCGTGCTCGTCATCACGCTCGACGTGCTGGCGGTGGTGCTGGCCTCGGACCCGGACATCGCGGCCGCCATTGGCGGACTGCTGCGCGCGATCAAGGTCTGTTCGCTGCTCGTGTTTGCCGCGGAGTATGTCGCTCGGCTCTGGAGCGTGGCGGGGCACATGCCGCGGCGCCAGTCGCCGCACCGCGAGCGGCTCGCCTACGCGTTGTCCGCGCTCGGCCTGATCGATCTCCTGTCCTTCGTGCCGGCGTCCATCGCGCTCGTGCTCGGCGATCGCACGCTGGAAGCGCTGTGCATCGTGCTGCCGTTCCTGAAGCTGGTGCGCTATTCGCCGGCGCTGCGCTCGCTGCTGTCGGCGGTGCAGGCCGAGCGGCGCATCTTGATCGGCTGCCTCGTCATCCTGGCCGGCGCGGTGCTGCTGTTCGCCTCACTGCTCTACGCGGTCGAGCGCGACGTCCAGCCCGACAAGTTCGGCACCATCCCGCATGCGATGTGGTGGGCGATCGTGACGCTCGGCACCGTCGGCTATGGCGACGTCGTGCCGGTGACGCCGCTCGGCCGCATCATCACGGTGTTCGCGATCATCTGGGGCTTTGCCATGATCGCGCTGCCGGTCGCGATCATCTCCACCGCGTTCGCCGAGGAGATCAAGCGGCGCGATTTCGTCGTCACCTGGGGCATGCTGGCGCGGGTGCCGCTGTTCTCGCATCTTTCGGCGTCCGAAATCGCCGACATTATGCGGCTGTTGCGTGCGCGTACGATCGAAGCCGGCGAGGTGCTGGTGCGGCGTGGCGATCCGGCGTCCTCGATGTATTTCATCACCACGGGCGAGGTCGAGATCGAGCTGCCGACGCAATGCGTCAAGCTCGCCGACGGCACGTTCTTCGGCGAGATCGCGCTGCTGCACCGGACCAAACGCTCGGGCACCGTGACGGCGACGCGCAAGACCCGGCTGCTGGTGCTCGACGCGCAGGATTTCCATGCGCTGATCGCGCGCATGCCGGCGCTCGCCGCGCATGTCCGGACCATCGCCAAGGCGCGTATGGCCGATTCCGGCGATCTTGCCCTCGCCGAGCTGTCGCAGGCCGAACGCGACGACCAGCCGGACGCGTAGGACGCTGCTCCCGGATCGCTCGCAGTCCCCCGTCCCATCTTCCAACCAGTCAAACAGCCGGGCGTGCACACACGGTCCCGCGGCGCGGTCGCGCCCGGGGGATGCGGAAAGCACTCGCCCTCGAAAGACGATGAGGGCGCAGGGAATGCCGGGTGAGGGCCTCACCCATGGCCCGCCTGCTGAAAAAATGCAGGCGGCAGGTACCACAGGCAAAGCCGGATCATCCGGCATTCCCTGCGCGGCGGTTTTAACGCTTATACGCGATCTCCTCGGTGCACCGGGCTTGTTGGCCACCGTTCGCGACAATGCGCTTCAAGCGCATCGCGCGGGACATCAGCATCGGGATGCCAGGACCACGCGACTTCACGTCCGCGAGCGCATCATTCGTCCGCACCCGAAAGCGCGCTGATGCCCTCACGTCCACCGCATTGCCGGTCCAACGTTTCGTGACGACGCGTACGCCCCTCATCCGGACCGGAACGAGGAGAGAATAGACATGATTTGCTGATTTTCGGAAGTGATTTATTTTTGCGCGAGGCTCTTGAAACAGCCGATGATGCTGAAGCCGCTGACGAAATCCGCCCTTCCGTCGAAGGCCGATCGGGGGAGGCGGAGACCAATTGCGTTGCACGAAGGGCAGGGACGCAGCTCGTCGGGCAAATCAACGAACGGGAAGTCACGACTGAATTTGATTTGATCGCTCTGACCTGACTTGCGAGAGCAAGTCGGCGGCTGTCTGCGGTGCAACGGCCATGGCGCTCAGGCGTTCGAGAGGGCAGGCTGTGACCCGAAGCAGACTACTTCGGTAGCGGCACCGTCCGGACTTCGATTTCCCCTTTCGGGGCATTGTTGAGTTGTTTCGCCAGATCGATCACTTCTTGATCCGTCCAGTCGCGATTAATGATCCGCCAGGTCCCGACTCCCACCGGTTCTCGGATAACCGGGGTCAGCAGCGTCCGTCCCGCAACACGAAACTCGAGCGGTTGACCAAGATTTTTGTTGCCAAGGATACGCAACGGTTCCTTGGATGTTTCCGCAAAGATCAAGTGCAGGATCGGCCTTCCTGTTCGCTCATCGTGATCTGCCGTCGCGTTGCTGAGCACAACCACGAGTTCATGCGCCATGCATCCCGAAATCAACACGAGGCTGGTGATCGCAACCAGTAGTGATCGGCATCTCAGCGACCTCATTGCTGTGCTCCACGCTCAATCGAATTTGGCCTCTGCTTTACTATAGTCGAGAGCGCCGGCTTCGCCTACAGGCCCATCTCGGACCCTCCCTGGGGGCCCCGATGATGGCCGCTCTCGGGGTGCGACCGGAAGTCTGCAGTTGGAGGACCGATAGGCCGCTCGACCCGAAGCATTGTCCTTCAGTCTTGGGAGTGCACACGGATTGCGGCATATGTGCTATCGGTCCAACCGAACTCGCGCACACTAACTATGTCGCAACCCTCCACCTTGGCGATCTCCGTTGCTTCGAGCGTAAAGTCCTCGCCTGCAAGTAGGGTCGGGCCGCGTGGCACTGGAATTTTCGCTAATGCGTGAGAAACCGCCCGACCGGTAACAACGCCATCGGGAAATTTAAGGACAAGCACATATCTCGGCACTCGCGGGTTCGCCGAGAACTGCTTGGCCAGCTTAGGACCGATGGCTCTTCTCATGGACGGTGCATCAGCCACAACGTCACGGATGATAGCGGGCTTCAATGGCATTTTGCCTCGGGCTTCAGGCGCTGAGGATTATAACGTAATTGTACCATAGCGGCCGGCAGAATGTCCTCTGACCTGGAGCTGGCTCTGTCATTCGTCTATGGTCGCGCTATGGCCGGATGGGTCGGGCTTGCAGCGCCGCGATTTACGCAAAGCGAAAATGTGTGTCAGGCTGTGGCCGCCAACAAGCTGTCATGGCTTGGCACGGTCCTATCGATGTCCAGTCGTGGCGCGTCTCGCCTAGATCGGGCCTTTCGGTCCGATGCGGAAATGGGTGATTTCGATGGGATCGATGCTTTGAGAACCGCAATCGCATCGCTGCTTGTTACGGCTGCGCTGTTAGTGTCCGCACGAGCTGAAAACGACAACTTGCGTCAGGTGGTCTCTAACCTCAAAGCCTGCGTCCGCACATATGCGCCAACGGTCAAAGCCGCTGGGGTCAGTACAGCAGACGACGCCGTTAACTTGTTCATCGAGAGATGTGGTCCACGGGCCAGTTTTCTTGCGCCGGAAAATGTGGGTGCGATTCCTCCCGGTCTGCTTCGGGGCGCCGTTCGCGATGAGTGGAGTGCCTTCATCGGAGATGCGCAGCCTCGCTAGGACTTTGCCTCGCCCGAGACCTCGCAATTTCAATACAGACCGAGTTTGCTGGCTCCGGACGTAGGGACTTATGCAGTATGCCGCCGTTCCAACGCCGCGCTCGCAATGACGCGCGGCATCATCCTGCTTCCAAGTGAGTCACCCGCCACCGATCGTCTCACGCGAATTGCGCGAGGCCGTGGCCGACCGACCAGTTCTCCTTGGCGGCGTCGAGGATGGTCACGAACACGTCCTCCGGCCGGAGGCCGGGGTTCTCCCGGAGCCGTTCGGCAATACGCCGGAACAGCGCCTTCTTCTGCTCTCGCGTTCGCGTGTTGAAGACGGTGATCTGGATGTAGACGAGATCGTCGCTGCGGTTGACGCCGAAGGCGTTGCCATGGCGGAAGTTCGAAGGATCGTGCTCGGTGATGGTCATGAACTGATCATCCAAGGGCACGTCGAGCGCCTCGCGCATCGCCTGGTAGAGGCTGTCGAAGATCGCCTGCCGATAGGCCTCCGGCTTGCCCGCGCGGAGCGAGATGTGAAGCAGCGGCATCCTGGGTCCCTTTGTCCGTGAGATCAGGCGCGAGGTTAGATGCAGCGGTGCGGTTCGGATATGCTGGGGATCGAGATATCAGTCATAATGGCCGGAAATGATCGAACATCTGCTCGACCTGGACGAGGTCCAGGCCTTCGTCCGCATCGCCGAGCTCGGCAGCTTCACCCGCGCCGCCGAGGCGATGCAGACGACCCAGGCCGCGATCAGCCTGAAACTGCGGCGGCTCGAGAACAGGCTGGGGTGCCGGCTGATCGAGCGCACGCCACGCCATGTGCAGCTCTCAGAGCGGGGCAGAGTCTTTCTCGATCCTGCCCGTGAGCTGCTGGCGGCGCACGACCGCGCGCTCGCGGTGTTTGCCGGCGTGCGGCAGCGCCTGATGATCGGCATCAGCGACCATGTCGCCGGGCCGGAGCTGCCGGCGCTGATCGCGCACATGAACGACCATGATCCCGATCTCGTGGTCGAGATCCGCATTGGATCGTCGGGCGACTTGCTGCAGAGCTACGACCGGCGCGAGCTCGAGGCGGTGATCGTCCGCCTGCATGCCGGGCGTAGCGATGGTGACCTCGTTGCCGAGGAGAAGTTCGGCTGGTTCGCTGGCCCGGACTGGCAACCGCGCGCGGGCGAGCCGTTGCCGGTCGCGACCATGGCTGAGCCCTGCGGGGTGCGCGCGATGGCCGCTCAGCATCTTGACGCGGCCGGCGTGTCCTGGACCGAAATCTTCGTCGGCGGCGGCGTTGCAGCGGTCGTGGCCGCCGTCACGGCCGGGCTCGGCGTTGCCGCGCTCGCGCCGCGCATGCTGCCATCAGGCACGGTCGATGTCGGCGCAAGGTTCGGACTGCCGGAGCTGCCCCGGTTGCCGGTCGTGCTGCACACACGGGTGAGCGACGGCCGGGCGCGCGCCGCGCTCGATGCTCTTGTGGCGGCATTCCGAAACGCGGTGCGGGCGTGATGCATGCGGCGCGCGCCGCGGACAGATGATGGATCCCGGAGCTGAGATGAACTCCGAACGCCATTTCGACGGACGGATTGACGTTCTGCTCGCGGATGGGGCGCGCGTGCCCGCGCACGTCGCGGCCGATGAGATCATTGCCGGCGGCAAGGAGACCTATGTCCAGGTAGTCGGCTTCACGTAGGCGACTTGCTCCATCCGCGTCATTGCGGGCGAAGTGTTCAGCGCGGGGACATGGCCGACAGGTGTTCGGGGACATGGCTGACACCTCAAGATCGGCTCGATTCGTCAAGCAAAGGGGCAAGCCCGCGGCTCGTGACGCGCATGAGCGCAGCGACATGTGGCCGGTGCTCACGTGGCGAGACCTGAATGAAAGTATTCCGCAATGCGGCATGTGACACTCATGTCACACTTACGGTTATACCGACTCCCCAATATAATATGACTATTCAAAGGCACCTCGGCGCTTGCTAGGATCGCCTTCCAATCTCAGGTTGACGAATGCGCTCCTCGAATGGGCGGCGGCCGGGATTGAGCCGTGGGGAAGCGCGCGCCGGGACGGAGGCTCTGGGCCGGACGCGACAGAACAACAGCCAGAGCCTGGGGACGCTGCGAGGAGCAGGAAAAATGAGTGGGTTTGCGACGACCGCACGCATGTGCGGCGTAGGGGTTGCTTTGTCTTGTTTGTTGGGCGGCGGTGCGCTCGCTGCCGATTTGCCGATGAAGGCGCCGCCGGTTCCCTATGCCGGTGTCGATGATTTCTGGACGCGGCCGTATCTGTTCGGCGATCTCGGCCGGACCAGGCTGAAGGAGCAGGGCATCTCGCTCGCGCTCACGCTCGGCGACGAAGCCGTCACCAATCTGTCAGGTGGCTCGCGCAACACCGCGGCCAATGCCGGGCAATTGTGGTTCGAGGCCAAGTTCGACATGGCCAAGCTCGCCGGCATCCAGGGCGGCCTGATCGGCGTGACGCTGGTCGACCGCTTCGGCAAGAATCTCAACAGCGAAGCCGGCATTCCGGCGCTGCAGCTGACCAACGAGGTGTTCGGCCGCGGCAACATCCTGCGCCTCACCGAGTTCTACTATCAGCAGAAGCTGTTCGACGACCGCCTCGTGCTCAAGGGCGGCCGGCTGCCGGTCGGCTCCGACTTCTTCTTCGGCCAGTGCGAGTTCATCAACCTGACCTTCTGCGGCGGCCAGCCCGGCAACATCCAGGGCGGCTACATCTACAACTGGCCGGTCAGCCAGTGGGCCGGCGTCGTGCACTACAACTTCACCAAGGAGTGGAAGCTGTCGGTCGGCGTCTACGATGCCAATCCGAACTACCTGACGACGTCGGACGCCGGCGTCTACCTGGCGCCGGGCATCGCGCGCTCCAATCCGGCCTCGGGCGTCCTGGTGCCGGTCGAGGTGGTGTGGGAGCCGAGCGGTCCGCTCAACGGCACCTGGCGCTTCGGCGGCTGGTATGACAGCGCTTCGACCATCGACGGCGGTCTGCCCGGCATCACCGGGGTCTACGCCGGCGGTCCCGGCGTGGGCGATCAGAACCTCAGCAGCCAGCGCGGCCGCTACGGCTTCTACGAATCGATCCTGCAGCGGCTGACCGTCGAGGGTCCGAAGGCGCAGGGCTGGTACACCTTCCTCAACACCAGCGTGGCCGATCACCGCACGTCCTATCAGGATTACCAGATCTCCTGGGGCGTCAAGCACACCGGCACCTTCTCGTTCCGTCCCGACGACGAGGTCGGCTTCGCGGTCGGCACCACGCATGTCAACTCGGCGGCGCTGACGCCGAATGCAGGCGGCAACGAAGTGCCGATCGAAGCCTGGTATGGCTGGCAGGCGACCGGCTGGATGAACCTGAAGTTCGACGCCCAGTATGTCATCAATCCGGGCGGACGCGGCTTCAACGCCGCCGGCCTGAAGACCGGCAATGCGGTGGTGCTCGGCCTGCGGACGGTGGTGCATTTCTGAGAAGCCTGTCAGGCGAGGGGCGGATGTGCAGCATCCGTCCCTCGCTGGGCTGAGACGATGAGCCGTCCTTTGCCGACGCCGAACCTGGTGGGCCTGCCGATCGGGGTAGGGGCGCGATGCGTTGGTATCGGTTGACTCTTTTGCGCTGCGACACGACATCTCCCTGGCATTGCCGCGCCGGCCCAGGAGACCGCCATGACCGCAACCGACGTCCGTCTCGCCGCCGGCCAGCGCCTGGGCGACGAGGTCGTGGACTGGCTCACCAGCGGCACCCGCGACGAACGCTTCATCGACAACATCTTCGCGCAGATGTGCATCCGCCTGCAGCGCGCCGGAATCCCGGTGAAGCGCGCGTCGCTGCACGTGCAGATCAACCATCCGCAATGGCTCGGCGCGCGCATCCTGTGGAGCGACGGGATGGAGAGCTCCGAGATCAATCGCGTCGACTATGACGTCGGCTCGCGTTCCGAGTTCATCGGCAGCCCGGTGAGCGAGGTCTACAACGGCGCCGACGAGATCCGTGAAAACCTGGCGCGTGATCCCGCGCTCGGCCGGCAGCATGGCATCTATGACGACATGCGCGCGCAGGGGCTGACCGACTATGTCGCCTGGCCGATCTTTCACACGCTCGGCAAGCGCCACTGCGTGACCTTCGCGACCGACCAGCGCGGCGGCTTCGATCATGCCGAGATCGGCGCCCTGAAGCGGCTGCTGCCGGTGCTGGCGCTGGTCAGCGAGATCCGCATCAAGAACCGGCTGGCGCGCACCCTGCTCGAGACCTATGTCGGGCCGCATGCCGGCGAGATGGTGCTGGCCGGCGCGACCCGACGCGGCAGCGGCGAGACCGTGAGCGCCGCGATCATGATCTGCGATCTCCGCGACTTCACCAAGATCTCCGACAATTGGCCGCGCGACGACGTGATCGATCTCCTCAACGGCTATTTCGACGCGATGGTCGAGCCGATCACAGAGCATGGAGGCGAGATCCTGAAGTTCATCGGCGACGGCCTGCTCGCCATCTTTCCGCTTAGCCAGCCCGGCGCCTGCGAGAACCTGCTGCACGCGGTCACCGGCGCCAGGCAGGCGATGGCGGAGCTCAACGCGCGGCATGCGGAAGGCGGCCGTGCGCCGCTGCGCTACGGCATCGGCATCCACGTCGGCGACGTCATGTACGGCAACATCGGCTCGCGCACGCGGCTGGATTTCACCGTGATCGGACCCGCGGTCAACATGGCTTCGCGCATGGAGGCGCTGACCAAGCAGGTCGGTCGTCCCGTGCTGATGTCGCGGGCCTTCGCCGAACTCGTCGAAGGCCCGTTCGCGCTCGAACGCGTCGGCGAATACCCGGTGCGCGGCTTCAACGACCCGATCGAGCTGTTTGCGTTCGAGGGGTAGGGCGTCGTACGAGCTGTGCCGTGCTCACGGCATGGCTCAGCGGCCGAACTCGTCCTGAAGCCGCAGGAATGTCTCGGTCGGGCGATCATAGCTGACGAGCCTGACGTCGAGGTCGAAGCTGGACGCCAGCAGCAGCGCGCGGCGCAGCGCGTCCTCGATCCAGCTCTCCTCATTGCGGAACGCGCCGCCGCCGACGCTGGTGAGCAGGGCAATGTTCGAGCCGCGTGTCGCGTTGAGGACCGCCGCCCAGATCGTTGCCTCGTAGCTGGCCTCCAGGATCAGGCGGGCGAATGTCTGCCAATATCGAGGGGCAGGGGAACAGTAGGCCACGGGGAGCGCGGAGCAGAAGGCCTGCGACACTGTCGGTCGGGGCTCGCCCGCGTCAGTCAGCTCGACGTCGGAATGCAGGCCGATCCGAAGGTGTCCGCGCAATGCGTCGATCTCATCGCCATCGCTTGCGTCGAGGATGGCCGTGATGGTCTCGAGTCCGGTCCGCGTGCACAGGGCGTACCCGTTCGTCATCGCCCAAAGCTCGCCGCCGCGGGATAGACGGGACTTCAGAGCCGCCCCGACATCTGCGAGCGCGTCGAGCTGACGGTCGCGGGTCTGGCCCGATTCACCGCCGACCGGGGCAAAGTAGTTGCGGTAGATCGTTGCGGCGCCGGCGGCGATCGCGCAGGCCGGCCCCTGCGTCGGATCATGCTGGTAGATCGTCACGCCGTCTTCCGGGGTCGCGTGGGGGCCGATCATCTCCAGCAGATTGAACTGCGAGGCGACCTGGAACAGAGCGCCGGCGAACTCCGGGACCAGATGAAGGGTGCGGACATCGCCGCTGACGAGACTCACGCGGAGCCGCCCGGTTCGACAGGCCGAGTCTTGGACCCTGGTCCGGAGCTCCGACAATTTCGGAAGCTCCAGCCGCCCGGTCTGGTAGCTCTTGCCATTGACCAGAGACGTCAGCCGTCCATCTTCGCAGACCAGTCTGGCGCGCGTCGAGGCATAGTCGGTCTCCTTGAAGCCGGTCAGGCGTTCGAACCAGTCCACGACATCAGCCTTTCGTTTTTGCTAGCCGACAAGATGCGGCGAAATCGCCTCGGCGTCTGACGTTCGCGCGAGACGCAGTGTAGGCCATCGCAGCTCGCCGCAGCAATGAACGACTCTGTCGCCGTGCCTAGAAGATTCGCAGCGGCCGCCACCAGACGAGGCTCGGCGCGAACAAGGCCACAGCGAGCGCAAATGCGCCCCCGGCAATACAGATCGTGACGATGGCGCGCGGCGACAGGCCGCGGGCCTGCGGCAGGAATGTGAGCGCCCGGACGATCGCTCCGGTGATGAAGCCCGCTCTAGCGATCGGCAGCATCGGGATGTCGAGCAGATCTTCGAGCGTACACGCGCGGCTGCAGCTGCCTTGCTCCAGCGTCCACCATTCTCGCAGGCCGCCGATCATTGTCGCCAGCGCGAGCGGCAGCGTTGCCGCCAGCAGCGCCCGCCACGATGGCATTAGCACCGCGATCGCATAGGAGATCAGGCAGACGGCGAGCATCTGCGTCAGGACGTCGAGCATCGTCGCGCGACTCAACTCTCATCCAGGAACGGCGCCACCACCTCGCGCGTCTCCGCGCTGGTGACCACCGGGACGATCTCGAACGTCATGCCGGTGTCGCGGGCGTTGGACAGGATCCATTGCTGCAGCAGGCGGGCGTCGTTGCATTCCATCAGTTGGAAGCAGCGGTCGAAATTCGGCTCGATCCAGCTGCCGAGATATTTCAAGCCGTCGGGAAAGGTGATGCCGGGGTCGCGAACGCGACGGTAGACGGGAATCGGATCGCGGTCCTTGAAACGCTCGATCACCATGAACAGCATGCGCGCCTCCGCCTGGGTCCGGCGCAGAGTGTGGACGGAATCGAGCAGGTGTTCCAGGTCTCGCGCGTGGCCTCGCGGTCCGAAAGACCGGCTGCGGCACCGGCGGTGAGGGAGCTCTACTGTCCCGACGGCGTGCGCAGGCCGTGCCAGGCGTCGCGCACCTGATGGTAGTGAACCTCGGGCAGATAGTCCGGCGTATTCAGATTGAGGTTCTTGACGTCGAGCCGGCCGACCGCGCTGAGCAGCGTGTAGGAGGCGATGACGCGGTCGCGCTGCGCGCCGATCAGCCGCGCCTTGGCCTGGATCAGATCGGCCTGCGAGTTGAGCACGTCGACGGTGGTGCGCTGGCCGCCCTGGGCCTCGCGCGAGACGCCCTGCAGCGCGACGGTGGCGGCCTTCACCTCGGCCTCTGAGGCGCTGACGGCGACCTTGGCGCCTTCATTGGCGACCCAGGCGCTGACCGCCGCGGTGCGGGCCTGGTTGCGGACCTGGTCGAGCACGAGGCGGCTCTGCGCCGCGAGCTCCTTGCTCTGGCGGGTCTGCGACGCGGCGGTGCCGCCGTCATAGATCGGCGCGGTGACGCTGCCGACGATCGAGGCCTGGTCGGTGCCGAAGGTGCCGAGCGTCTGATCCGAATCGCGGCTGCGGCTGACATTGCCTTGCAGGGTCACGGTCGGCAGCAGCGCGCCCTCGGCGACCTTGATCGAGGTCGAGGCCACGTCGACGTCGAAGCTCGCCGCAGCCACCGCCGGATTTTCCTTGTTGCCAAGCGCAATCGCGTCCTCGCGGCTGCGCGGCAGCAGGCGATCGATCGGGTCGGCCGTGCGCAGCTGGCCCGGCGCCATGCCGATGACCTGGGCATAGGTCGCCTGGCTGATGGCGAGGTTGACCTCGGCGGCGTTGAGGTCGGACTGGCCGCGCGCCAGCCGCGCCTCGGCCTGCGAGGCGTCGGTCGGCGTGACGTCGCCGGCATTGAGGCGGCGCTGCGTGACGGAGAGCGTCTCGCGCAGGAAGGCGACGTTGGAGCGCTGCGCCTCGACCAGCGACTGGTTGGCGAGCACGTTGGTGTAGGCCGTGACGGCGTCGAGCAGCACGCCCTGACCGACATTGCGCAGCGCCTCGCGGCCCGACTGCACCTGCAACTCGGCCATGCGCACGCTGTTGGCGGTGCGGAAGCCGTTGAACAGCGTCTGCGTCACGGTCACGCCGATGGTCCAGGGCTTCAATGTCGCGGTCTGGATCGTGTTGCCGGGCAGCAGATTGCGCACGGCCTGCAGGCCGGCACCGAGGCTCGCGATCAGTTGCGGGCGATAGCCGGCGAGCGCCTGCGGCACGTTCTCGTCGGTGGCGCGCTGGCGCGCGCGCTCGGCGTTCAGCGCCGGGTTGGTCTGATAGGCTTTGACGAGCGCGGCCGCGAGATCCTCGGCGCGCGCGGGCGAGCAGGCGACGACAAAGCCGGCGGCCACGGTCAGGCCGAGGCCGAACCGCCGCGCATGCACCTTGCCGACGCCAAATTGTTTGGCTCGACCCACCATCCGACTCCGCCGCGTCTCACTGTCTTAACCAGTTGTTTACCTGTTTAGGGCGGATGGCGGCCACACACAAACCGCGGATGTGGAATCCGGCGGGCTTTTCCATGATTTGTTGTGGCGTGCTCGCCACAGACCGTTTGTCGCAGTGCTGCGACATGGCCGCGCAAATACGCGCTTGGTAAGCGGGTGAGGTGCACCCGCCGACGCGAGAGGCCGAGCGATTCGTTCAGCTGCGAGTGACCCGCAGCCATCTCACCGGTTCTTATTCACCGGCTTGCGCTTCTCGATGAACGCGGCCATGCCCTCGGCGCGGTCTTCCAGCGCGAAGGTGGCGTGGAACAGGTTGCGCTCGACATTCATGCCTTCGGACAGCGGGGTCTCGAAGGCGCGGTTGACGGCCTCCTTGGCCATCGCCGCTGCCGGGCGCGACATCGATGCGATCTTCTCCGCCGCGGCCATCACCTCGTCCATCAATTTGTCGGCCGGCACGATGCGGCTGACGAGGCCGGAGCGTTCGGCCTCGGCCGCATCCATCATGCGGCCGGTGAGGCAGAGGTCCATCGCCTTGGCCTTGCCGATCGCGCGCGTCAGGCGCTGGGTGCCGCCAATGCCCGGGATGGTGCCGAGCGTGATCTCGGGCTGGCCGAATTTGGCGGTGTCGGCGGCGATGATGAAGTCGCACATCATCGCGAGCTCGCAGCCGCCGCCGAGCGCATAGCCCGAAACCGCAGCGATCGTCGGCTTGCGGCAGCGCGCGACGCGGTCGCCGCCGATCGCGGTGAAGTCGCTCGAGAACATGTCGATGAAGCTCTTGGGCTGCATCTCCTTGATGTCGGCGCCGGCGGCGAACGCCTTCTCGCTGCCGGTGATCACGATGCAGCCGATGGCGTCGTCGGCCTCGAGATCGTCGACGGCTGCGGCGATCTCGCGGAAGACGCCGAACGACAGCGCGTTGAGCATCTTCGGCCGGTTCAGGGTGATGATTCCGACCGCGCCCTTGCCCTCGACGATGATGTGCTCGTAAACGCTCATGATCCCACCCCGCAAATCAAAACAGCGGGCAATGTGCCCGCTGGATCGCTACGCATCAAGTAGGTGCGGCAAGTAGGTGCGGCGCCGCGTGGCGCCTCAGATCATGAACATCCGCGCCGCCGAGCCCAGGGTGAGCAGGGTGCCGCAGGCGATGAAGATCTTGCCGATGATCGAGGCCTTGTCCCAGCCCGAGCTGTCGTCATTGCTGACCGTGACCATGTTCACGGTGACGTCCGAGGCGGCCGGCGCATCGCTCGGCGCGGCGTCGGCCGATTCCGCCGCAGGCGCGGCCTGAGCCTGGGCCTCGGCCGGCATCGGCGCCGGGAATCCGTCCTGCTTCGCCGCCGGGGCGCTCTCGGCCCCCACCGGCAGGAACGGACTGTAGCTCTGCTGTTCGGCCGCGCGCGCCAATCCAGTGCCAACGAGGCCCAGAACGAACGCGGCGGCAATGATCAATGCTGAACGTCCACTGGCTTGGATCGTCATCGTCGGCTTCTCCCCATCCCGCCAGCCCAAGCCGGAGTGAGACCCCGACAGATGTCGAGAACGGGGCAGAAAATGGGTATCTTCCTGCCGCTCACGGCAAAAGCTGGGCGGCGCCGCAGTTTGCGACGTGGCCCATCAAACCTGATCATGCACTCCACGATTCGGTGCTATGGAGCGCTCCAAGGAACTGTTCCAAGGAGCGGTTCCAAGGAGCGGTTCCAAGACTTGCCCGGTGGCGTGCTCTCGGTGTGGCGTAACTCGGATGCTTCCGAGGCCAATGTCCGCATCACGAATTAGTGATCGGGATGCCGCGAGAGTAACAAACCGACGAATCGGGCGAATTGCTGGGGGTGGAGCGGAGTTGCGCGAGCGTGACGACGAGTGGACGGGCTGGATGCGCCAGGCCGTCGCCGGTGACGACGGGGCCTATCATCGCCTGCTGAGGGCGGTCACGCCGGTGTTGCGCGCAGCATCACGGCGCGGGCTGGCGCGCGCCGGCCAGCCCCCCGACCAAGCCGAGGACATCGTGCAGGAAATTCTGTTGGCGGTTCATCTCAAGCGGCACACCTGGGACGTCGATGCGCCGTTCGCGCCCTGGCTGTTCGCGATCGCGCGCAACAAGCTGATCGACATGCTGCGCCGGCGCGGCCGCCGGGTGTTCGTCGACATCGACGATTTCTCGGAGACGCTGGCCGACGAGCCGCCGGCGCCCACCGTCTCGGCCGGCGAGGTCGAGGCGCAGCTGAAGACGTTGCCGCAGCGTCAGCGCGACGTGCTGCAGTCGATCGCGGTCGAGGCTGCCTCGATCAAGCAGACCGCGGAAAAGTTTTCGATGAGCGAGGGCGCGGTGCGGGTGGCGCTGCACCGGGCACTCGCAAGCCTCACGGCCAAGCTACGGGATACCTGACCATGGACACCGATCAGCTCATCCGGACCCTCGCGGCCGACAATGCGCAACGCGCGCAGCCGGTCGGCATCGTGCTGGCGCTGGCCCTGATGGCGGCGACGCCGGTCTCGACCGCGATGCTGCTCATCGGCCTCGGCGTGCGGCCGGACATCTGGCTCGCGGTGCGCAATCCGTTCTTCGACCTGAAGTTCGTCGTCACCACGGCGCTGGCGATCCCGGCGCTGATCATCAGCCTGCATCTGTCGCGCCCCGAGGCCTCGCTGCAGGGCTGGAGCTGGCTCCTGATCGCGCCGATCGTGGTCCTCGTCGGCGGCATGGCGGCGGAGATGATGCTGCCGCAGCGCACGCCGATGATGGCGCGGCTGGTCGGCCACAATTCGATGGTGTGCATGAGCGCCATCCCCGTGCTGTCGCTGCCGCTGCTGGGCGCGGCGCTGTTCGGCCTGCGCCATGGCGCGCCGTCGCGTCCGGCGATGACCGGCGCGATCGCCGGGCTGGTCTCGGCGGGCATGGCGGCGACGCTCTATGCCGCGCATTGCACCGACGATTCGCCGCTGTTCGTGGCCACCTGGTACACGGTGGCGGCGCTGATCGTGGCCGGGCTCGGCGCGCTCATCGGCGCGAGGGTGCTGCGCTATTGAGCGCGCTACGCCTGCACCGGCGTCGCGGCGTCCTGCACGCGATGGAAGCGCAGCACCTGCTGCGCGGTGGACCGCCGGAGCCGTTCATAGGTGGCCTTGCAGGCGTCGAGATCGGCGATCGCGGTGGTGGCGAGCTCATCGCGCATCAGGATGATCGACTTCACCGTCGG
Organism: Bradyrhizobium sp. SZCCHNRI1009; assembly: GCF_032487575.1. NCBI lineage: Bacteria > Pseudomonadati > Pseudomonadota > Alphaproteobacteria > Hyphomicrobiales > Nitrobacteraceae > Bradyrhizobium > Bradyrhizobium sp. SZCCHNRI1009. The sequence continues at coordinate 45,267 of NZ_JAUEUL010000018.1, forward strand.
CCATGACAGGCCTGCGACCTTGGCGAGGATCATGACGCCCTCGGCGCGGCTTTCGATCATGATGCTCTCGGCGACCGCCACCGGCACGTTGGCCATGGCCGCAAGCGCCGCATTGGCCTCGTCGAACTTGCGCTGCTCGGTGAACTGCACGACGAGACGGTCGTCGAGCCGGCCCTCGGCATGCAGCGAGCGCACCAGCGCGTGCGCGATCTCGGTCTGGCTGGTCAGCGCCACCGCGCTCGATCGCGCCCGCCGGCCCGCCATGCGCACTGCCGAGGGGACCTCCTGCGCGAGCTTCGGATTTGCCGCCTCGAGCCGCGTGCGGACCGTGGCCGACGCCTTGGCGACCAGCTTCAGATAGAGGTGGCGCGGCAGATTGGGCCGCATGGCGAGGCAGGCGGCGAGGTTTTCGTCCAGCGCGGCGCGATCGACCAGCGTGTCGAGGCTGGCCTCCGAGACGTCGGCGCCGGGATTGCTGACGGTGCTGTGAACGACCTCGTCGTTGCCCCGCCTGAGCAGGATGTCGGTGACGGCGCGGCTGAGCACGCGCCGGAGCGAGATCGCGAGCAGATGCGCCTGGCTCTTGGTCTCGGCTGTGCGGATCAGCGCGGCCTCGTCGAGCCGGTCGGACTTCGACAGCACGGGACCTGCGACATCGATGGCGTCGTCATCGGCCAGCCGGTGCAGCGTCCGCGGCGGCGCCGACGCCAGCGGCGCCAGCCGCCGCGCGAGCAGGGCGCGGGCCGAGATATCGATGTGCTCGACCAGGCATTCGAACACGTCGTCGAACAGCGCGACCTGATCATCGGCGAAGTCCCTCGCGCCGTCGACGAACAGGTCCGTTACCTTGCGCAGGGTCTCGACCCGCCGGGCGACGGTGCCGTGCGCGAGCGTGTCCTCGAGCTCGTCGAGCAGGCTTTCGTTCGGGGCGGGTTTCGGGGTCATGCCGGGATGGCGCAGGCGCTGGTGACGCGATTGCGGCCCTGCGCCTTCGAGTCGTAGAGCGCACGATCGGCCCGGGCGAGCAGCGAATCGGCGGTCTCGTCGCCGCGCGGGGTGGCCACGCCGGCCGAGAACGTGACCTGCAGGCCGGTCGAAAACGCGCTCCAGTCGAGGCCGGCGATGATCTGGCGCAATCGTTCGGCGAGCCGCGCCGCGGCGTCGGCCGGCGCGCCCGGCAGCACCAGCAGGAATTCCTCGCCGCCGTAGCGGCCGAAGCGGTCGCTGCCGCGAATGTTGGCGAAGATGGTGATGGCGAAGGTGCGCAGCACATCGTCGCCGGTCGGATGGCCATGCGTGTCGTTGATGCGTTTGAACCAGTCGAGATCGATCAGCACCACCGAGCAAGGCTGGCCGCCCTGCTGCGCCTGCGCCATCTCCTCGTCCAGCACATGCATGATCGAGTGCCGGTTCAGCGCGCCGGTGAGCTCGTCGAGCTCGGCCAGCTCCTCGATGCGGCGATAGGCTTCCTTGAGCTTCTGTCCGCGCTGGTACAGCGTCTCGCGCAGCGCGCTGGAGAAGATGCCGAGGAACATGCAGCAGGCGATGGTGAGCAGGAAGACCAGCAGCGTCGCGAGCCGCTCGAGGCCGCTGCCGTGCGGCATGCCGAGCGGCTTGTCGGTGAGCAGGAACAATCCCGCCAGGCCGATCGCGAGGAACGTCCAGCAGATCGCGCTCTGGCGCGGCGTCGCCCGCAGCGAGGCAAAGGCGACGACGATGTACAGCGTGCATAGGAACAGGATGCTGACTTCGGGCGCGATGTAGCAGAACGCGACCGTGAGCATCATGCTGGCGAGCGATTGCGGCACCACGAGGTAGTGGTCGCGGAAACGGTCGTTGAAACCGCTCTCCGACAGGACGGTCCACAGCGCGACGGTGAGAATGCCGATCGCTGCGTAGGCTGGCGCGATCGTGACCGGGACGGTTCCCGCCTGGGCGTAGATCAGCAGGATGACGGCATCGATCAGGTAGCATCCGGCGACCAGCGCCAGCATCTGCCGGCGCCGTCCGGCTCGACGCGCGCGCAGGTCGCTGGACGGAGACGGCTGCGCGTCCCCGGCCTCAGCGATATCAGGACTGGGAAAAGGCGGTGCCGTCGTGCCCATGTGCTCGCGATTCTTCGTCGTTGGCTTAATATCTACGTGGGAAAGCATTTAACTTTGGTATCTATGGGCATGGACGAAGAGGCCGCCGCCGTGGTGCTGCGACCGGGAATCTACGGCTTTCAGGGCGGGTAGTTGGCGGGAACGGGCGGAACATGGTAGGCGGGAACCCGCTGGTCGCGATCGACCTGGGCGCTGCAGCGAAATCTGCAAGTCTGTGCGCCAACTCACATTTCGGGACGTATCTTTCCGGTATTTTGAAGATTTTTGCGGTTGTGTTCGAACCGCGACGTCAATCCTCCAGACCAATCTTGCGAGACGGCCATTGAGCGTGACAGCAGCGGCGTCAGATGAAACCCTGATTGCCCGGATCGCTCAAGGCGACCGGCTCGCCATGCAGGTGCTGTACGGACGGCACCATGTCAGGGTGTACCGTTTCGGGCTCCGGCTCGTGCGGGACGAGCAGGTCGCGGAAGACCTCATCAGCGAGGTCTTTCTCGACGTGTGGCGTCAGGCCGGCAAGTTCGAAGGCCGTTCTGCCGTCTCCACCTGGCTCCTGGCGATCACGCGGTTCAAGGCCCTGTCGGCACTTCGGCGCCGGAAGGACGTTGAGCTGGAAGACGAGGCCGCGAACGCGATCGAGGATACGTCCGACGATCCGGAGGTCGCGGTCCAGAAGAAGAATACCGGCGAAGCCTTGCGCAAGTGCCTGACGGCGCTTTCGCCTGATCACCGGGAGATCGTCGATCTCGTCTACTACCACGAGAAGTCCGTGGAGGAGGTGGCCGAGATCGTCGGAATTCCGGAGAACACCGTCAAGACGCGCCTGTTCTATGCGCGCAAGAAATTGGCCGAACTCCTGAAAGCGGCCGGCATTGAGAGAGGCTGGCCATGATGGCTTTGAGCAAGATGCTGGAGCAAGAGCCCGGAGAGATCGAACTCCTGCTGCCGTGGTATGCCGCCGGCACGCTGAATGCGCGCGACATGCGCCGGGTCGAGGAGGCTCTCGCCAACGATGCCGATCTCGCCAGGCAGTATGCGGAAATCCAGAAGGAATATGCCGAGACCATCGCGCTGAACGAAAGCCTCGGCGCGCCGTCGATGCGTGCGATGCAGAAGCTGTTCGCGGCGATCGAGGCGGATCCGGTGCAGAAGCCTGCCGCGCCGCGCGGCTTCAGCGCGCGGCTGATGGATTTCTTCGACAGCCTGTCGCCGCGGACCTTGGCGTGGACCGTCAGCCTCGGCGCGCTGCTGGTGCTGGCGCAGGCCGGCGTGATCGGCGCCGTGCTGATGCGCTCGCAGACCGCGACCTATCAGACCGCCTCGGTCCAGGACAAGACCGCCGCGCCCGAGCCCGCGAGCAAGCCGATGGCCGCGCCGCCGCCGAGCGCCGCTGCGCCGGCCCCGGCGGAGCGGGCGCCCGAGAGCATGACGCGGTCGCGGATGGCCGAAGCACCCGCGCCGGCCGCGCCGCTGATCCGCGGCCTTGGACCGCAGGTCGCCGGATCGACCGCGCCCGCCTATGCGCTGGTGCGGTTCACGCCGGAGGCGCGCATGGCGGACATCTCGGCGCTGCTCGACAGCTACCAGGCCTCGATCGTCGAGGGCGCCAAGGGCGGCCTGTTCAAGCTGCAACTCGGCGACCGGCCGTTGTCGAAGGCCGAGGCCGACAGCCTGATCGGCCGTCTGGCGCGGGAGAAGATCGTCAGCCTCGCGGTGGCCGCGCAATAGGCCCGCGCCGTCCGAAATTCATTCGGAGGCTTCATGTCGTCGAGTTCGCCGCTACGCTTCGCCAGATCGGTTGCGATGCTGATCGTCGTCACAATGCCTGCTTTCGCAGGTGGCGACCTCAGTGCCCATGCCCAGGCGATGATGCGTTCGCCCACCATCAACATCCCGAGCCGGGTGCCGAGCATCAACCCGGGCACCGCGCTGCGCGCGCCGCCGCCGACCGGGATGGCGCCGCGCCCGGCCTTGCCCAATGCGCGATTTGCACCGAACCTGCAGGCGTCCTGCAACCCGGCGGATCGCAGCGTCTCGGGCGAATGTCTCGACCACCCGTCGGTGACGGGGGATGGGCAGGGTCGGCGAGCCCAGGGAAAATTGGACAAGGGCAGCTCCGCCAGGGTGACGCAGCGGCGCGAGCCGAAGGTTGCGGCCGCGGTCGATCTACGGACCATCGCCAACGAGATCGTCGCCGAAATCGATGACTCTCTCTCGACCGACCAGGCCGATGCGCTGGCGCGTCGCCATGGCCTGCAGCGCATCAGCTCGCAGCGCTTTCCGCTGATCGGCGCCACCATCGGTCTGTTCAGGATCACCGATCGCCGCTCGGTGCAGGCGGTCAGCCGTGCGCTCGCGGCAGATGCCAGGGTGCGTTCGGTGCAGCCGAACTATCGCTATACGCTGCAGCAGCAGAGCGCAGCACCCGTCGAGGGCGATCCGGCGCAATACGCGCTGGCGAAGCTGCGGCTGCCGGAAGCGCACAGGCTGGCCCAGGGCTCCAATGTCACCATCGCAGTGATCGATTCTGGGGTCGATCTCAGGCACCCGGAATTCGCCGACGCGTCGTTCGACGTGTTCGACGCGCTCGGCGGCGACGAGGGGCCGGATGTGCATGGCACCGGCATCGCCGGCGTGATCGTATCGCACAAGCGGTTGATGGGCAGCGCGCCCTATGCGCGGATCATCGCCATCCGTGCGTTCGGCGTCGGCAAGAAGGGCGGCGGGCCGGAAAGCAGCTCCTATGTAATCCTGAAGGCGCTGGACTACGCGGCCCTGCACGGCGCCCAGATCGTCAACATGAGCTTCGCCGGCCCGAAGGATGCGGTGATCGAGCGCGCGATCGCGGCCGTCGCTGCCAAGGGCGTCGTGATGGTCGCGGCCGCCGGCAATGCCGGCGCCAAGTCGCCGCCGCTCTATCCCGCGGGCAATCCAAACGTCATCGCCGTCAGCGCCACCGACGACAGGGACCAGCTGCTGCCGGCGTCGAACCGCGGCAACTACATCGCGCTGGCCGCGCCCGGCGCCGGGATATTCCTGCCGGCGCCCGACGGAAAATATCAGATCATCTCCGGCACCTCGTTTTCCGCGGCCTATGTCAGCGGGCTTGCGGCTCTGGTGCTGGAGCGCAATCCGGCGCTGAAGCCCGAGACGGTGCGGACCGTGCTGACGCGCACAGCGCGCGATCTCGGCACGCCCGGACGTGACGATCTGTTCGGAGCAGGGGAGGCGGATGCCCTCGCGGCGGTCCAGGCCGTGGTCCCGCCGCAGGATGCGCCTGCTGCTGCTGTGCCGTCCGCGGGGCTGCAAGCGGAGCCGGCACCGGCCCGCGAGTTGCGCCCGGCCGCAGTGACGGAGGCATCTCCAGCCGGCGCCGCGCTCCGGCCCGCGCAGCAATGACGCCAACGTTTTCGTGAACGTTCCGAAATTCTCCCGCTCGCTTTGAACGTGCAGCGGGGCGGTCACGACAGAAAGCATGTGGGAGCGGTGATCCCCTCCCCAAGGCTATATACGGCGCGAGCGCCCATCCACCCCAAGCGCCCATATGGCTCGACCCGTCCGGTTGTCCCCCCGGACGGGTCTTTCATTTTGGGCGAAGTCGAAGCCCGGCAACGTCGATATCCGGCAGTGTCTCGCGCCCCTGAGGGGAACATCTTTGGGTTGTTTAGGGATGCCGTTGGTCGCGTTCGTGTTGCCGCGCCTGGCCGATGCCCGAAAAAACACGGACAAAATTTCCGCACGACTACGGTTTGGCCGCCAAACAACATGGCATTAGCTAGACTTTGTTAACCTTTTCCACAAAATATTCACGTCACGTTGCGTTGATTCGTGCCGAGTGCGTCCGTCCCATTTTCTGCGGGCTCCCCTATGACACATCGACCGGACGTGGCTTGCAGCCGCGAACTGGCTGCGCGCTGGTGCGCGCTTGCCGAACGGCGCCTCGACCATCTCACCGAGCTGTTCGATAGCGGCCGCTGGCGCCGCTACTACACCGAGCAGTCGTTTCTCGACGATCTCCGGCACGCCAAGGCTGCGGTGCAGACCTGGCAGGCCCTGTCCCGCGCCGAACCCGAGAGGGTGAGCATCGTGCCGAGTCAGAGGCCGGCCCCGGTGTTGGCCGCGCCACCGGCTCCCGTGCGCCTCGCCGAGCCGGAGCCGATCGCGCGCCACGTCCATCCGCACGAGCACCGGCCGATCGCTCTGCCGCGCTCGCTCGAAACCATCCTCGCGGCGTCCGAGATCATCGTCGAGTCCGAGGTCGAACTCGGCACAGAGGATCTGGAGCCCCATGAGGTTGTCGAACCGGACCATGTCGCCGCAGACGACCTCGCCGCGGAACTGACCCTCGCGGCGCCGCGCATCGACATGTCGGCGCTGGAGCAGGCCTTGAGCATCGGCATCGAATCCGATGCGGAGTATGACGAGCCCGTTGTCGATCTCGACGCCATCGAGCGCCGCTATCCGGCGCTGGCGGTCGCGTACTAGTTTCTCATCGTGTGACGGCGTTGCCGTTGACGGTCAGCTGCGCAAAGCGCTGCGCGCCGTCCTGCGTCAGGTCCGAGGTGACCGGCTTGATGTGATCGAGCCCGATGACGGCGCCGCGCGGCGTGCCGGAGATCATGTTGTTGCTGACCATGGCCGTGCCCGCGCCTGGGACGACCGACACGCCGACGCCCGCCAGCGCATTGCGAATGACGTTGCCCGAGATCACGACGTCACGGAGATAGCGGCCCCAGCCGGCGACGATGCCGTAGGACGGGGCGTTCTCGACCACGTTGCCGGTCACCGCGGAGTCCGCCTCGACATAGATGCCGATGCCGGCATCGTCGTCAGGTGCTGTGCCGATCGGCCGCTTCGAGATGAGGTTGCGGATGATGTTGCCCTGGACCACGGCGATGCGGCCGCCTTCGTTGAAGTTGCAGACGGAGACGCCGAAGGCGGCGCCGTCCACCGTATTACCCGAAATCACGGCACCTTCGAACGCGAACTCCGAGTAGAGCGCGACCTCGCGCACGTCGCTGACGCTGTTGCCGACGATCTGGATGTTCGAGGCCGAGTTGCCGCGCACCGCCGAGTAGTCGCAATTCCTGATGCGGTTGCCACTGATGATGACGTTGCCGGCGCGAAAGGCGTTGATGGCATTGCCGTACTGGCCCGAGCCGCCGGGGCCGGCCTTGATGTCCGCGATGAAGTTGTCGAGCACCATGGTGCCGTCGTCGCCGATCGCGGTGCGCAGGATCTCGATGCCGTTGTCGCGCGTGCCCTTGATGGTGTTGCGCGACACGATCAGGCCGAGGGCATCGAACGACACGATCGCGGTGACGGCGACATCGGTCAGGACGTTGCCGCTGACATCGCCGGAGACCTGCTCGAGCCAGATGCCGCTGCCGCCGGAGCGCGTGACCTCGCAGTCCTGGACCCTGACATCGTTGCCGGCTGCAACGTGAAGCAGGCCGCGCCGCTGGGGCAGGGCGATGCCGCCGCCGTCGAGCGCGATGCCGCTGATGCCGAGGCCATCGGCGCCTTCTGCCGAGAGCAGCGACGGGCCGCCGCCGGTGAACACGAGCTTCGTGGCGCCGCGGACGCCGACCAACTGGCTGCCTTTGGCGAGCCTGAGCATCGAGGTCCGGTAGGTGCCCGGCGGCAGCGCCAGCGGCGCCTGCGCCCGCGCCGCCTCGTCGATCGCGCGCTGCAGGGCACGGGTCTGGTCATCCGGGCTGTTGGGCTTGACGCCAAACTGCGTGGCGTCGCGGCCGAGCGTGGAGATCAAGGGGACAGCCTGCGCGGGCTCGCTCGGCAGCGCCAGCGCGCCGGCGGCGCCGGCCGCGGAAGCTCCGAGCAGGTTGCGGCGGTTGACGTGCATGATGTCAGGCTCGCGTTGGTCAGCTCTCGTTGCCGAGATAACGCAAAAGCGCTCACGGCCGGCTTTGGCGGACGGTCGCAGGAGCTGTTTGTTGCGGGTAGGGTTAAATCTTTACGCTTGGCCTGGATGCCGCGCCAGCTTCACCAATTCCATCAGCATCGCCTCGCCGGCATCGACCAGCGCCTCCAGCGTGATGCGCGAGCTGCCTCGTGGCAACGCCGCGCCGGCGCGCGGCAGCGGGGGAATGTGGATGAAGGCGGCGAGCCGTGGGCCACTTTCGGCCCGCGTCGCTTCGATCGCGCGCCAGCTCAGGTAGTTGCAGAGATAGCTGCCGGCATCGCGCGAAGCCCGCGCATCGATGCCGGTAGCGCGTGCCGCGCGCAGCAGTCGCGCCATGTGCGGGCCGAAGGAGATCGGATGCGCGCCCGGCACGATCAGGCCCTTGCGCGCGACGTGGCGGTCGGCATCGGGAAAGGTGGTGGTGACCGCGTTGCGGGCACGGGTCTCGATCCGCAGATAGGATGTTCGTCCCGCGAGGCCGAACATCAACAGCGCATGCGGCCGCCGCTCGGCGACCAGCGCGGGCAGCTCGCGATCGACGGTGTCGTAGGTCACGTGAAAGACGTGGCTGGTGATGTCGACGTCAGCCAGCGCCGGGCGCCGCAGCGCCGCGAGCCGTTTCACCAGCGGCATGGTCGGGTTGGACGGCGCGCCGGGAAACGGGCCGAATCCGGTGATCAGGAGGCGCAGCCGCTCGGTCAATTCAGCATCTCCGCAAGCTGCTCGGCGGCCAGCGCCGGCGCGACGCGGCCCTCGGCAACGTCGGTCTCCAGCTTCTTCACTTTCGTACGAATGGAGGGGTCGGTGCGCAGCCGGGCCATCAGGCGCTGCTCCAGCATGGTCCACATCCATTTCACCTGCTGGTCGCGGCGGCGCGCGGCGAACTCGCCGGACGCGACCATCGCCTTGCGATGACCGATCACCTTCTGCCACAGCTCGGCGATGCCCGTGCCTGATATCGCGGAGTAGGTGACGACCGGCGGATGCCAGTGCTCGGAGCGCGGGCTGAGCAGATGCAGCGCGCCGCGATAGTCGGCGGCGGTGATGTTGGCGCGCTTGATGTTGTCGCCATCGGCCTTGTTGATCGCGATCATGTCGGCGAGTTCGACCAGGCCCTTCTTGATGCCCTGCAGCTCGTCGCCGCCGCCGGGCAGCATCAGCGCAAGGAAAAAGTCGGTCATGTCGCAGACCGCGGTCTCGGACTGGCCGATGCCGACGGTCTCGACCAGGATCACGTCGAAGCCCGCAGCCTCGCACAGCAGCATCGCCTCGCGCGTCTTGGCGGCGACGCCGCCGAGCGTGCCCGACGAGGGCGAGGGGCGGATGAAGGCGTGCTCGTGATGGGACAATCGCGCCATCCGCGTCTTGTCGCCGAGGATCGAACCGCCGGTGCGCGCCGAGGACGGGTCGACCGCGAGCACCGCGACCTTGTGGCCCTGTCCGATCAGGTACATGCCGAGCGCATCGATCGTGGTCGACTTGCCGACGCCGGGCGAGCCGGTGATGCCGACGCGGATCGCGTGCCCCGTCTGCGGCAGCAGCGCCTGCACCAGCTCGCGCGCGGCGGCCTGGTGGTCGGCACGGCGGCTCTCGACCAGCGTGATCGCGCGCGCCAGCGCGGCGCGGCTGCCGGCGCGGATGGCATCGGCCAATGAGGTGGTGTCGGTGCCCCGCGAGATCATTCTACTTCAAGTCGGTGAGCTTGCCGCTGACGAACGTTGTCAAAGCCGGCAGTTCACTGGCTATGACATCCCAGACGACGGCGACGTCGGTGGTATGATAGGCATGCCGCAGCAGGTTTCCGAAGTCGATCATTTTCCGCCAGTGGATGGTCGGACTCTCGCTCTTGATGCTGTCTGGAATGCTGCGGGAGGCCTCGCAAATGATCTCGAGCAGGCGCTCGGTTGCCAGGCGCAACAGGCGGTCAGAGCTGAAGGCCGCGAGATCGGTGCCGGCGACAAGCTGTTCGATTTCCGCAATGGCTTCGGCAATGTCCCGTAGCCGGTCTTCGACGGTCGGAGGCACCTCAAAACACCTCGATCAGGTCATCAGCAATTCGATCGGCGATCCGCCGCTTCAACAGCGCCCGTTGCGTGATCTGGACGCGCAGTCCGATGTCGTCCTCGATGAGGTGCTGCGCCTTGAAGTGATCGAACGCGGGAGGGAGTCCGGGGGGCGTGGTTTCCACGAGAACGTCGAGGTCGCTGTCAGGACGGGAGTCGCCGCGCGCACGCGAACCGAACAGCGACAGTCGCGTGATGCCGGCCTTTCGCAGGGCCGGCGCAAGGGCCTGCAGCCGGCCGATGATCGTCATGAGGCGAATGTCAGCGACGTCGTTCATGAGAACAGTCTAGCATATCCAGCCATCGGCTGCACGGCCGCCGGTCGGCTTCACTGGTCTTCCGCATCCCCCTTCGGCCTGGCGCCGCCGAAGATCGCCTGGCCCTCCGGTGACAGATACGGCTTCAGCGTCTCCCACGGCACGAAGGCGACGTACTGGCCTTCGGCGTAGGGGCCGACCGCATAAGGCGGGTAGTGGAAGGTCAGGCCGGAGCTCTTTCCGGCCTCCGTGGAGGGAGCGAGCGTCACGGCGCCGATCTTCAGCAGCTTCGGCTCCAGCCCCTTGAACCATTCGGCGGTCGCCGTCTCCGTGGCGTCGCGCTTCTTTTTCTCGGCCTTCAGCGACGTGATCACCGCATTCAGCATCGCCTTCATCGTGGGGCCGTTGTCGGCGGTGTCGGTGAAGAACGGGCGGATGCTGATCGGCTTGGCCGCGGCCTTGTCCCAGAGGATGGTGTTGACGTCGCTGTTGGGATGCGCGGCGCGCGTGTCCATGTAGTCGTCCCGGAGGATGCTGACGTAGCGGTCGGCGACGACCGAGCGAATGGAATATCTGCGCTCGAACGACCACTTGCCGTCGCGGAATGTTTCCGGATCCTCCTTGCGCTCCTTGGCGGCGTCAGCGGCGTTCTTGTCGATCCACTTCTTGCCGTCGGCGAGGCAGTAGGCGGCGAGCGGCGCGTCCGCCCTGATCCGGGCATCGAGCGTCACGTTGGCCTCGACCGCCTTGGTGTTGATGCTGGCGTCCGGCTTGGGATCGGCGGCGAGGACCGGGGCGGCCAGGAACAGGCCAAGCAGCGCAGCGGCGCAAAGTGTCGAACGGGTCATGGCTATCAATATCCAGCGGATGAAGATGCGTATCGCCAGGGAATGCTGAGGTTCATCTGCAAAAACGTAGCGGCGCACGATCTGACGATCGTACGCCGGAGAGCTGCGCTCGCGGATTCGAAAAACTATTCCGCTGCCTGGCTGTGGCCGAGCCGCGCGTTGAGCTTGTGGATCAGTTCCTCCGCGGCGTCGGCGATCACGGTGCCCGGCGGGAAGATCGCTTCCGCGCCGGACTTGTACAGCGCGTCGTAATCCTGCGGCGGCACCACGCCGCCGACGATGATCATGATGTCCTCGCGGCCCTGCTTCTTGAGCGCGGCCTTGAGCTCCGGCACCGCGGTGAGATGCGCGGCGGCGAGCGACGACACGCCGAGAATGTGGACGTCGTTCTCGACGGCCTGCCGCGCCGCCTCGTCGGCGGTGGCGAACAGCGGCCCGATGTCGACGTCGAAGCCGATGTCGGCGAAAGCGGACGCGATCACCTTCTGGCCGCGGTCGTGGCCGTCCTGGCCGATCTTGGCGACGAGGATGCGCGGCCGGCGGCCTTCCGCCTCCTCGAACGCCTCGATCAGCGCCTGCAGCTTCTCGGCTTTGCCGGACATGGCGGCGATCTCCCGCTTGTAGACGCCGGTGATGGACTTGATCTCGGCGCGGTGGCGGCCGAACACCTTTTCCAGCGCGTCGGATATCTCGCCGACGGTCGCCTTGGCGCGCGCGGCGTCGATCGCGAGCGCCAGCAGGTTGCCGTTGCCGTCGCCGGCCGAGCGCGTCAGCGCCGCCAGCGCCGCGTCGACCTCGGCCTGCTTGCGCTCGGACTTCAGCCGCGACAGCTTGTCGATCTGCAGCCGGCGCACGGTGGAATTGTCGACCTTGAGAACGTCGAGCGGCGGCTCGTCGGTCGGCTTGTACTTGTTGACGCCGATGACGGACTGGCGGCCGGTGTCGATCCGCGCCTGGGTCTTGGCCGAGGCCTCCTCGATGCGCAGCTTCGGCACGCCGGCCTCGATCGCCTTGGCCATGCCGCCGAGCTCCTCGATCTCCTGGATGTGGCCCCAGGCCTTCGCGGCGAGATCGCGGGTGAGACGCTCGACGTAGTACGAGCCGCCCCAGGGATCGATGATCCGGGTGGTGCCGCTCTCCTGCTGCAGGAACAATTGCGTGTTGCGGGCGATGCGCGCGGAGAAGTCGGTGGGCAGCGCCAGCGCCTCGTCGAGCGCGTTGGTGTGCAGCGACTGGGTGTGGCCCTGCGTGGCGGCCATCGCTTCGACCGCGGTGCGCACCACGTTGTTGTAGACGTCCTGCGCGGTCAGCGACCAGCCCGAGGTCTGGCTGTGCGTGCGCAGCGACAGCGAGCGCGCGTCCTTCGGATTGAACGGCTTCAGGAGCTTGGCCCACAAAAGCCGCGCGGCGCGGAGCTTGGCGACCTCCATGAAGAAGTTCATGCCGATCGCCCAGAAAAACGACAGCCGCGGCGCGAAGCGGTCGACGTCGAGGCCGGCGGCGATGCCGGCGCGCAGATATTCGACGCCGTCGGCGAGCGTGTAGGCGAGCTCGAGGTCCTGCGTCGCGCCGGCCTCCTGCATGTGATAGCCGGAGATCGAGATCGAGTTGAACTTCGGCATCCGCTGCGAGGTGAAGGCGAAGATGTCGGAGATGATCCGCATCGAGGGCGAGGGCGGATAGATGTAGGTGTTGCGCACCATGAACTCTTTCAGAATGTCGTTCTGAATGGTGCCCGACAGCTTCTCCGGCGGCACGCCTTGTTCTTCGGCGGCGACGACGAACAGCGCGAGGATCGGCAGCACCGCGCCGTTCATGGTCATCGACACGCTCATCTGGTCGAGCGGAATGCCGGCGAACAAGGTGCGCATGTCGTAGATCGAGTCGATCGCGACGCCGGCCATGCCGACGTCGCCGCCGACGCGCGGATGATCGGAATCATAGCCGCGATGGGTGGCGAGATCGAACGCGACCGACAGGCCCTTCTGGCCGGCGGCGAGGTTGCGCCGGTAGAAGGCGTTGGAATCCTCCGCCGTGGAGAAGCCGGCATATTGCCGGACGGTCCAGGGTTGGTTGACATACATCGTGGGGTAGGGGCCGCGCAGATAGGGCGCGATGCCGGGCCAGGTGTCGAGGAAGTCGATGCCGGCGAGATCGGCCTCGCCATAGGCCGGTTTCACCGGGATGCCTTCCGGCGTCAGCCACGGCTCGGCGGCGCCCGCGGGCGCGGGGGAGGCGATGGGTTCGAACGCGATGGCGCTGAAATCAGGAATGCGGCTCATGGCCTCGTGTCCTCATCGCTTAATCATGATCCGGATGCTGATGGCTGACGATACCAGCCATCTTCTCCGGTCCGTAGTTCTGCTGCGTCGTCTGGCTCGGCAGGTTGGCGATCGCGACCACCCAGCCGAGCCGGGATTCCGAGCCATATTGCCGCGTCGGCACCACCCGGTCGGGCCGGTCAAAGGTCCCGGTCATGATCTCGATGCGCGGCCCGTCGATGCGGCGAAAGCTCAGGGGCGTGCCGCACTGGCTGCAGAAGTCGCGCATCGCGATCGAGGAGGAGTGGAACGCGGCCGGCTGGCCGCGGGTCCAGGCAAAGCTCTCATTGCTGATTTCGGCGAACGACGCGAACGGCGCGCCCGACGCCTTCTGGCACATCCGACAATGGCAGATGCTAACCTTGCTCGGCGCCGACATCAGCGCGTAGCGGATCGCGCCGCATTGGCAGCCGCCGGTGAGGACGGGTTTGCTCGCCTCGGTCATGCTCACTCCAGATGCGTATAGGCGTCTTCGAGCGTCTTCAGCGCGTCGCCGCCGGCGAACACGAAGCTGCCGATGCCGGCCTCGCGCAGCGCGGCTTCCTGCTCGCCGCCGCGGCCTGCCAGATAGATATGTCGTGCGCCCGCGGCCTGTAGGGCCTTGGCGACGGGAATCGCGGCCTCGGCATAGACCTTGTCGGACGAGCAGAGGCAGGCGATGGCGGCGCCGGAGGCGCGGTAGGCATCTGCGAGCGCGGCCGGATTCGCGCCACCCTGGCCGTCGATCGCGGCGATGCCGCCGGCCTCGAAGAAGCTGCGGGCGAAAGTGGCGCGTGCGGTGAAGTCGGCGGCGGTGCCGAGATTGGCGAGGAAGACCGAGGGGCGCTGTCCCCGGCTCTTCAGCAGGGCGTCCGAGCGATCACGCAGCCTCTCGAATCCATCTGCGAGACGGATGGGCGCGAGCGCCGGGAAGGTGAGCGCGGCCTTGGCTGTTGGTTGTGGCGCCAGCGGTGCGACGGCTTCGACCGCGACGGCGGCCTCGTTGAGATTTGGAAACTCGCTGGCGCCGGTCAGCACGTCGCGGCGCCTGGCGATGTTGGCGTTCCGCGCCGTCTTGACCGCGGCGACCTTGGACTGGATCAGCCCGGCCTGCAAAGCAGCCACGACGCCGCCGGCCTTCTCGATCTCCTGGAACAGGGCCCAGGCGGTGGTGGACAACTCGCTGGTCATCGCCTCGATCCCGCCGGCGCCGGCGGCCGGATCGGCGACGCGGGCGAGATTGCTTTCCTCCAGCAGCACCAGTTGCGTGTTGCGGGCGACACGGCGCGCGAACGCGTCGGGCAGTCCGAGCGCGGCCGTGTGCGGCAGCACCGTCACCGCGTTGGCGCCGCCGAGCCCGGCCGCGAACGTCGCGATGGTGGCGCGCAGCATGTTCACGTAAGGATCGCGCCGGGTGAGCATGCGCCACGCCGTCTCGCCCGAGATGAAGAGCGGCCTCGGTGCCAGCCCGCACGCCTCCTCGACGCGTGCCCACAGCCGGCGCAGGCTGCGGAATTTCGCCAGCGTGAGGAACTGATCGGTGTCGGCGGCGAGCCGGCCATAGATCATGCCGCGCGCGGTCTCGAGCGCGATGCCTTCGGCTTCGAGCGCCCGCAGATAGGCGACACCAGAGGCGAGCACGAAGGCGAGCTCCTGCGCCTCCGATCCGCCGGCGTCGTGCACGACGCGGCCGTCGGCGGCGAAGAACGGGCCTTTGAAGCCGGCCTCGTGCAGCTGCCTGACCAGCGCGCCCGAATTGCCGCCGAGCGTCGATGCGTCATGCGTGCTTGCGCCGCGAACAGCGGCGTCCCCGATCGGATCGAGGCCGAACCGGATGTCGCAGGCCGCGGCCGCAATGCCGCGCTGCTTGACGATATCGGCGACGAGCGAGGCGGGCGAGAGCGAGTCACCGAGCTGCAATTCGATTGCAATCGCAGCATCGAGATGCACGCCGTCGAGCGCGCGCGCCACCGCGTCGGCGTTGGCGGCGAGGCCAAAGCCATGCGCGGCATTCGAGCCGGCAAACACCAGCGACAAACCGGTCGCGCCGTTCTCGAGGTCGATCAGCGCCTGCGCATTGGCCTTGGCCGGATCGGGATGATCGATGCGCTGCATGATCTGCCATGGCGCCGATGGTGCACGGCCCGCGACCGGCGCGGCATGCTTGGCGCGCGGATAGATCGGCTGGATTTCGAGCCCGTCATAGGTCTTGCCGACCAGCTTCTCGAAGGCCGCACCCTTCAGCACGCCATCGACCAGCTTGCGCCAGTCCGCCTCGCCGGCCGGAGCGAAATCGGCCGCCAGTCGCAGATCGTCGGTCTCGGTCGTCATGTCGGCACGCGTCTCCCGGGGCGTCTGTTATCGCGATTGTTGTGGCGCAAAATGCCACGTCAGGGCGGCCAAGCCAAACGGTTGTTTGGCCGGAAATGTCAGCTATTCGGCTGACGGCAGCGGCCGTATTCCGTCGCGCGAAACGGCGAGCACGGCCTCGTCGACGCGGCGCCCGGCAATCCGTCGCGCCGGCACGATCTCGGACAACGGCACCAGCACGAAGCCGCGTTCGAACAGCCGGGGGTGCGGCAGCGTCAGATCCGGCGTGTCGATCGCGATGTCGTCATAGGCGATCAGATCCAGGTCGAGCGTCCGCGGACCCCAACGCGTCTCTTGCGCGCGATCGCGGCCGAACATGCGTTCGACCGCGTGCAGAGCGCTGAGCAGCCGCCGTGGGGGCATCGCGGTTGCGATCTCGATGCAGGCATTGATGAAGGGCGGCTGCTGCTCCTCGCCCCAAGGCGGCGTGGTGTAGTCGGACGACCGCGCAACGAGCGCAGCCGAGGCACGCGCGCAGATCTCCGGAATGGCGCGCCGGAACGTCGCCCTGACGTCGCCGACATTGCCGCCGAGAGCAACCAGCGCGCTTGCCATCGCCGTCACGGATGTCGCGAGCGCGTCAGCACCACGCCGACATCCTCGAAGATGGCGGCGATCGGCGCATGCGGCTTGTGCACGGTCACTTTGACGGCGCGGATGCGGGCGAAGGTCGACAGGATCGCATCGGCGACCGCGCCGGCCGCGCGTTCGAGCAGGCGGTAGTTGGTGTCCTTGAACGCCGCCGTCGCCGTCTCCACCACGTCGGAATAAGACACGGTGTCGGCGAGGCGGTCGCTGCGCGAGGAGTCCGACAGATCGGTGTAGAGTTCGAGGTCGATGACGAAGCGCTGGCCGACCTCGCTCTCATGCTCCATCACGCCATGACGCGCGTGGATGAGAACGCCCTTG
This sequence comes from Bradyrhizobium sp. SZCCHNRI1009, assembly GCF_032487575.1. Taxonomy (NCBI): domain Bacteria; kingdom Pseudomonadati; phylum Pseudomonadota; class Alphaproteobacteria; order Hyphomicrobiales; family Nitrobacteraceae; genus Bradyrhizobium; species Bradyrhizobium sp. SZCCHNRI1009. The sequence continues at coordinate 62,042 of NZ_JAUEUL010000018.1, forward strand.
ATGAAGATCGTATCGGTCATCGCAGTGCCTCGATTGCCGCGGCCACGCGCACGGCCTGAACCGTCTCGGCGACGTCATGCGCCCGGATGATTGCAGCACCGCGCCGAGCCGCAATCAGATGCGCCGCGATCGAGCCGCCAAGCCGCTCCTGCGGCTCCGACGCCACCACGGTGCTGATGAAACGTTTTCGCGATGCGCCGACCAGCAGCGGCAGCCCGAAGCATGCGAATGCATCGAGCCGGGCCAGCGCCGTCATGCTCTGCTGCGGCGTCTTGCCGAAGCCGATACCGGGATCGAGCACGATGTTCCCAATGGGGATGCCGGCCTTGGCCGCGATGTCCAGCGAGCGCGTGAAGAAGCCCCGCATGTCTTCGATGATGTCGATCTCCGGATCGACTTCGGCGCGATTGTGCATCACCACGACCGGCGCGCCATGCGCGGCGACGACCGCTGCCATCGCGGGATCGCGCTGCAGGCCCCACACATCATTGGCGATTGCGGCACCATGGTCCAGCGCGTAACCTGCAACTTGAGATTTCATGCTGTCGATCGACACGGGCACGCCGAGTGCGACGATCGCAGGCAGGATCGGTCGCAGGCGCGCCAGTTCCTCCTCGGCCGTGACCGGCACCGCGCCCTTGTAGGGGCGGGTCGACTCGGCGCCGATGTCGATGATGTCGGCGCCGGCCGCGATCATGCGCTCGGCCTGCGCGATCGCCCGTTCCGGCGCATCGAAACGGCCGCCGTCCGAGAACGAATCCGGTGTGACGTTGAGAATGCCCATCACCGCCGGGAATGGACGCGAAAGCCACGTCCGCAGCAGCGGGTGGCTCGACGCGAGGTCCGGGGCGGAGTGCGGCGAAATGGCGCTCATGGGCGCCGCTTTGCGCGGTTGGCACCGTCAAGTCAAGGCGTCGCACTGCACAAGCGCGGTCAATCCAGAGGCCGATCAATAGCTGATCTTCGGCTCCAGCCGCCGCGCCTTTTCGATGAGCTGGCCGACCGACTTCTCCGACGGCAGGATGCGAACCAGCTTCCGCCGGGTGTTCACTTCCTTGATGTTCTGCGCCAGCCGGGCCGGATTGCGGTGCGCCAGCTCGCGCACGGTGGTCACGCCGGCTGCGCGGACGAGGCAGACCTTGGCCTTGCCCATGCCGGGAATGCGCATGTAATCGGCGGCGTTTGCCCAATCGAGCAGTTGCTGCTCGCTGATGCCGGTCTTGGCGGCCAGCGCCTTGCGCCCTTTCACGGTCCGGGCGGCTTCGAGAAATGCGTCGGTGGTCCGGATGCCCAAAGCTTTCAGCTTGGCGGCATAGAAGGTCGTCATGCCTTCGAGTTCGGTGATCGGATATGTCATGATACTCGGCGCGCGCGAAGGTGCTTCAGATGATCTGGCCCGGGCGGTCGGGCTTGGGGCAACCGGCTCAGGCCGGGTGTGCCTGTCGCGATCGTGCCAACTGATCGGCTTCGATTTGGTCGCGGCCGAACGCAAAAAGTTCACCGGCTGACGGCTGCTGCGCCTGCCGACGCCGTCCATTGCCGCTGAGGAGGTCCAGCTCGATGCCGATGATTTCAGCCACGACTTTACTGATGCCGGCCGTTCTGGCCAGCGGCTCAATCAACTCGTTCATGTGAACCCCGTCTCATCCGGTCCCCCACGACCGGACGTCCTCTCGCTGAATTCATCTTGATCGGACGATCCGTGAATTACAAGCGAGGAGCCGGCTTGGTGCGCGAATCGATTCGCGATCGACGATGAACTGTTGCAGCGATGCAAGACCGGATGTTGAATCTACGTACCAAACGTGCGCATCGCGCGGCACCAATGCTAAGAAAAGTGCGTGCCGTGCGAAGAGGTGAGGCACCCTGACGCTGGTTCCAGCTCGCGAAACTCAACTATGTTATCGTACGCGATGCTCCGCACCACGTGTGATGCGAAACATTCTCTCGAAAGATGGATCATCATGGCACCATCCGGAAAACCCCTGGCTGATACCGACGACAAGATCTTCGTGGGTGCCGGCGAGCAGCCGGCCTGGTTGACACTGGCGCTTGCCAATCGTCATGGACTGGTCACCGGCGCGACCGGCACCGGCAAGACGGTCTCGCTGCAGGTGATGGCCGAAGGTTTTGCCCGTGCCGGTGTTCCGGTCTTCGCCTCCGATATCAAAGGTGATCTCTCGGGCATTTCGCAAACCGGCGAAGCGAAGGACTTCATCCTCAAGCGCGCCACCGAGCTCGGCCTCACCTATCAACCCGATCAGTTCTCGACGGTATTTTGGGATGTGTTCGGCGAGCAGGGGCATCCGGTGCGCGCCACCGTCACCGAGATGGGACCGCTGCTGCTGGCGCGGATGCTCGACCTGAACGATGTCCAGGAAGGTGTGCTTAACGTCGCGTTCCGCGTGGCCGACGAGAACGGCCTCGCCCTGATCGACATGAAGGATCTGCGCGCGCTGCTCGACGCCATCATTCCGGAAGCCAAGAAGGGCGCGGATGCGGACGCCGACCCGCTGGCGCCGATCCGGAAGGCGGCGCAGTCGTTCGGCAATGTCACGCGCGCGACCGTCGGCACGATCCAGCGGCAGTTGCTCGTGCTCGAGAACCAGGGCGGCACGAAGTTCTTCGGCGAACCGGCGTTGACGCTCACCGACTTCATGAAGACCGACCGCGACGGCCGCGGCATGATCAACATCCTCGTCGCCGACAGGCTGCTGGAGAGCCCGCGACTCTACGCGACGTTCCTGCTCTGGATGCTGTCCGAGCTGTTCGAGGAACTGCCGGAGGTCGGCGACGTCGCCAAGCCGAAGCTGGTCTTCTTTTTCGACGAGGCGCATCTGTTGTTCAATGATGCGCCGAAGGCGCTGATGGACAAGATCGAGCAGGTGGTGCGGCTGATCCGGTCGAAGGGTGTCGGCGTCTACTTCGTCACGCAGAATCCGCTCGATGTTCCGGACCGGGTGCTCGGGCAATTGGGCAATCGCGTGCAGCACGCGCTGCGCGCCTTCACGCCGCGCGACCAGAAGGCGGTGGCCGCCGCCGCCGACACTTTCCGTCCCAACCCCAAGCTCGATACCGCGAAGGTGATCACGGAACTCGGCAAGGGCGAGGCGCTGGTGTCGTTCCTGGAGGGCAACGGCACACCGGCGATGGTGGAGCGCGTCCTGATCCGGCCGCCCTCGGCGCGGATCGGACCCGTGACGCCGGAGGAACGCAAGGCGGTCATCGCCGCGAGCCCGGTCAAGGGCAAATACGACACCGCGATCGACGCCGAGTCCGCCTACGAGCTGCTGCAGAAGCGGATCGCGGGAAACGCCGTGACGACGGCAGCCTCCTCCGGCGGCGTGCTCGGCAAGATCGGCGACATCGCCGCGACGATCTTCGGCACCAACGTCAAGCGCGGCCAGCTCTCGACCACGCAGGTGATCGCGCGCAACGTCGCCCGCTCGGTCTCCGACAAGGTGGTGGGCGGGATCGCGGCCGATCTCGGCAAGCAGGTCGGTGGCTCCTTGGGCAGTTCGATCGGCCGATCCCTCGTGCGTGGCGCGCTCGGTGGACTGCTGCGGCGTTGAGATGATGTCGTGTTTCCGGTCGGCGTGATGGCCTTGCCATGTCATCGGCCGACTTGGGACGCAGGCGGCATTCACTGCCTTTGCATGAGGCTGGCCCGGACCGCGCAACGGAGCTACAAGCGGGCCAATAGCCGTTACATGCGAAGGATCCGGTGGCCATGGCCAATGCGCAGCTTCAATCCGTTCTCGATCACATCGATGCCGACTTCGACAACAGCCTGGAACGGCTGTTTGCGCTGATCCGCATCAAGTCGATCTCGGCCGATCCGGCCTTTGCTGACGATTGCAGGGTGGCGGCCGATCACCTCGCCAAGGATCTTGCGACGCTCGGCTTTGCGACCGAGGTGCGCCCGACCGCCGGCCATCCGGCCGTGGTCGGCAAGAGCAACGGTCATGGCGCCGCCAAGCCGCATGTCCTGTTCTATGGTCATTACGACGTGCAGCCGGTCGATCCGCTCGACCTGTGGCACCGGCCGCCGTTCGAGCCTGTGGTCGCCGATCACGCCGACGGCCGCAAGATCATCGTCGCGCGCGGCGCCGAGGACGACAAGGGCCAACTGATGACCTTCGTCGAGGCCTGTCGCGCCTGGAAGAAGGTGACGGGGGCGCTGCCGCTCGACATCACCATGCTGATCGAAGGCGAGGAGGAGGTCGGCTCCAAGAACTTCGTGCCGTTCCTCGAGGCCAACAAGGACGAGTTCAAGGCCGATTTCGCGCTGGTCTGCGACACCGGCATGTGGGACCCGAACACGCCGGCGATCACCACCTCGTTGCGCGGCCTGCTCTATGAGGAGATCAAGATCAAGGCCGCCAATCGCGACCTGCATTCCGGCGTGTTCGGCGGCGGCGCGCGCAATCCGATCCGCGTGCTGACCGAAGTGCTTGGCGGCCTGTTCGACGCCGACGGCCGCATCACCATTCCCGGCTTCTATGATGGCGTGAAGGACGTTCCGCCTGAGGTGCTGGAGCAGTGGAAGAAGCTGAACCTGACGCCCGAGAGCTTTCTCAAGCCGATCGGCCTGTCGATTCCCGCCGGCGAGAAGGATCGTCTGCTGATCGAGCAGATCTCGTCGCGACCGACCTGCGACATCAACGGCATCTGGGGCGGCTATATCGGCGAGGGCTCCAAGACCGTGATCCCGTCGCTGGCGCATGCGAAGGTCTCGTTCCGCCTCGTCGAGGGCCAGGACCCGCTGAAGATCCGCAAGGCGTTCCGCGACTACGTCTCGGCGCGCATTCCCGGCGACTGCTCGGTCGAGTTCGGCGATCATTCGGCGGGCGCTGCGATCGCGCTCGACTGGACCATGAAGCCGCTGGCGGCTGCCAAGCAGGCGCTGACCGAGGAGTGGGGCAAGGAGACCATCCTGATGGGATCGGGCGCCTCGATCCCGATCGTCACCGATTTCAAGAGGACGCTCGGTCTCGATTCACTGCTGGTCGGCTTCGGCCTCGACGACGACAACATTCATTCGCCGAATGAGAAGTACGACCTGAAGAGCTACCACAAGGGCATCCGCTCCTGGGCCCGCATCCTCGCCGCGCTCGCGGAGATGCCACGGTAGGGCGACAGGGGCTCGCTGTCCGTCGCCCGCATGAGCGAAGCGCCATGCGGGGTCAACGCAGCAGGGTGTGAGAACCCGGATGTCGCTTCGCTCATCCGGGCCACGATGGCGCTGGTCCTTGTCCTGAGGCTGAGCTCACGCAGCGCTGGCGACCGAGCTCGCGGTCGGGTCGCTGCCGGCGATCTTGCGCAGCGCTGCGAGATTGGCCTCGGCGGAGGCCAGCCGCCAGCAGGACTTGCCGCTCGACTTCGCTTCATACAATGCGGCGTCCGCCGCGAACAGCAGGGCTTCCGGATCGGTGCCGTGCTCGGGCGCGACGGCAATGCCGATGCTGATGCCGATCTGGACATGCGCGCCGCCCGGCATGGCCATCGGCGCGGTCATCACCTCGATGATGCGCTCGCCGAGCGCCAGCGCGTGGTCGATCGCCGGATCACCGGCGAGCACGACGAATTCGTCGCCGCCGATCCGGGCGATGACGTCGTCGGGAGCGGCGGTCTGCCGCAGCGTCCGGCCGACGATCTTCAGCAGCTCATCGCCTGCGGCATGACCGAAGGTGTCGTTGACCGGCTTGAAGCCATCGAGGTCGAGATACAGGACGGCAAAGCTGCGATCGCCGCCGGCGTTGAGCCTGCTCTGCAGCGCATCGATCAGGCCGGCGCGATTGGACAGACCCGTGAGCGGATCGAGCCGCGCCCGCTCGTCGCTCTCGCGTTTGGCCTGCATCACCGCCACCAGCATCCTGTTGAGCCGGAACGCCGCGCCGGTCATGGCGAGGAAGTAGACCGGCATCTGCAGATACATCGCGAACAACAGCGGCTCATGCGACGTCGCGACGCCGGGGATCACGGGGCCGATGCTGAACAGGATCATCGTGCCGACGAGGCGCGGCGCGCTGAAATTGCGAAAGCAGATGCCGCCGACCATGGCGGCCGATGAGATGCAGGTCAGTGACGCGGCCACCCAGTCGCCGGACGCGAGGCTGATGCCGACGCCGAAGCCGACGCTGGCGCTCCAGGCGACCGACAACAGGATGTGGATGTCGGTCGGCGTCGCCAGCCGCTCGCGCGCGCGGCGGTAGGCGATCATCATCACGACCAGACGCGACAGGCAGACCGCGACCTCGAGCACGAACCAGGTGATGAACAGCGGGCTCGGCGTGCGCAGCGCAAGCGCAGCAGCAACGGCGACGGTGTTGATGGCGCCGCCGGCGAACACCGACCAGCAGCCGTAGAGCTCGCCGGTCAATGCGCCGCGGATATCTGATGACACCGGATATCCCGGGTCGGCCAGCCAGCGCGTCACGCGCCAGCGTGGCAAACTGAACGACAAACCATCACCCCGCATTTCAATACCTCCGCGGGGTTGCACTAACCGCGAGGGCACTTAACACGCGTTTATGGAGGTATCGGCGTCTCGCTGCATGCTTGATGCACGGTAAAAATTTACTCCACGTGGTATGCGCAGCTAACAGCGAACTGAAGTTGAATTCTCAGCCCGAGGTCCGCGCACGCGCGCGTTCTTCGGCGACCGGCGCGACCTCCACTGTCGCATTGCCGAGCGCGCGGTCGCGCTCGAACACGAGACGGACGCGCTGTCCGACCGGCGTGAGGCCGATTAGGTTGCGCACCTGCGTGGCGCTGCGCACCGGCATGTCGTTCGCCTTCACGATGATGTCGCCCTTGCGCAGCCCCGCGCGTTCGGCCGGCGAGCCCACGGTGACGTCGGCGACGCGCGCGCCTTGAATGCGGCCATCGGCCGGCGCGTCGAGGTCGAGCAGGGTCACGCCGATGCGGCCGCGATCGACGCGGCCGTTCGCGACGAGCTGCTCCATCACCCGTCGCGCCATGTTGATCGGCACCGCGAAGCCGATGCCGACATTGCCTCCGCCGGGCGAGATGATCGCGGTGTTGATACCGACCAGCTCGCCGCGCAGATTGATCAGCGCGCCGCCGGAATTGCCGGGATTGATCGCCGCGTCGGTCTGGATGAAATCCTCGTAGCCCTGCTTGCCCAGGCCCGTGCGTCCGAGCGCGCTGACGAGGCCCGAGGTGACCGTCTGGCCGAGGCCGAACGGGTTGCCGACCGCGATCACGAAGTCGCCGACCTCGAGCGCGTCGCTGTCGCCGAGTGCGATGGCCCTGAGCTCGATCGGGTCCCTGATCTGCAGCAGCGCGATGTCGGTGGCGGGATCGCGCCCGACCAGGCGGGCGGCGAATTTGCGGCCGTCCTTGGTGCGGATCTGCGCTGTCGTGACGTGTTCGACGACGTGGTTGGCCGTCATCACGTAGCCGCGCTGCGCATCGACGATGACGCCGGAGCCGGTCGCGCTGATCTGCTTCTCGACCTGCTTCGGCACGTCGAAGAACTCGCGGAACAGCGGGTCCTGGTAGAGCGGGTTGTCCTGGCGGACCTTGCCCTCGACCGAGATGTTGACGACGGCCGGCGTCACCTCCTTGACCAGCGGCGCGAGCGTCGGCACCCGGCCGAGCTTGAGATCGGGAGTTTGGGCCAAGGCAGGCCCGGTCATCAGGCAAAGCAGGATGGCAGGCGCCAGGACGGCCCGGAGAGAAGGCGGAAGCTGCATCGTGATCCCCAACAAGCGCGATCAGGATTTTTTGGCGACGACAGAGCTGGGAAGGCGGCCGGCCCGGTTCAAGAGCCGGGCTGGCAATCGTTCCCCGAGAGTGCCAAAAAATTTGCGTGACCCTCTTGAACGAAAAGTTCGGCTTTCCTAGGTCGTTGCTCGCCCGGGGGCCTGATGGGACCCGAGGCTTATGACATCGCTGATCTGTAAAGGAGGATGTGCATGCATTTCCGTCCATTGCACGACCGCGTGCTCGTGCGCCGCATCGATGCCGAGGAGAAGACCAAGGGCGGCATCATCATTCCCGACACCGCGAAGGAGAAGCCGCAGGAGGGCGAGATCGTTGCCGCGGGTCCGGGGGCGCGGAACGAGCAGGGGCAGCAGGTCGCCCTCGGCGTCAAGCCGGGAGACCGCGTGTTGTTCGCGAAGTGGTCGGGCACCGAGGTCAAGATCGACGGCAAGGATCTCCTGATCATGAAGGAGAGCGACCTGCTCGGCATCATCGACGCGCCCGCCGCGGCGAAGAAGGCCGCCTGATCCCCAACTGACAGTCATCGAAGGAAAGGAGACGACGAACATGGCTGCCAAGGACGTGAAGTTTTCCACCGACGCGCGCGACCGCATGCTGCGCGGCGTCGACATCCTCGCCAATGCCGTGAAGGTCACGCTCGGCCCCAAGGGCCGCAATGTCGTGATCGAGAAATCGTTCGGCGCGCCGCGCATCACCAAGGACGGCGTCACGGTCGCCAAGGAGATCGAGCTGGAGGACAAGTTCGAGAACATGGGCGCGCAGATGGTGCGCGAGGTGGCCTCGAAGACCGCCGACCTCGCCGGCGACGGCACCACCACCGCAACCGTGCTCGCGCAGGCCATCGTCAGGGAAGGGACGAAGTCTGTCGCGGCGGGCATGAACCCGATGGACCTCAAGCGCGGCATCGACCTGGCCGTCGACGCCGTTGTCGCGGACCTCAAGTCACACGCCAAGAAGATCACCAGCAATGACGAGATCGCCCAGGTCGGCACCATCTCGGCCAATGGCGACAACGAGATCGGCCGCTTCCTCGCCGAGGCCATGCAGAAGGTCGGCAACGAGGGCGTGATCACGGTCGAGGAGGCGAAGAGCCTCGACACCGAGCTGGAGGTGGTCGAGGGCATGCAGTTCGACCGCGGCTACGTCTCGCCGTATTTCGTCACCAACTCCGAGAAGATGCGGGTCGAGCTCGAGGATCCCTACATCCTGATCCACGAGAAGAAGCTGTCGGGCCTGCAGGCCATGCTGCCGCTGCTCGAAGCCGTGGTGCAGTCCGGCAAGCCGCTGCTGATCGTCGCCGAGGATGTCGAAGGCGAGGCGCTGGCGACCTTGGTCGTCAACAAGCTGCGCGGCGGCCTGAAGATCGCCGCCGTCAAGGCGCCGGGCTTCGGCGATCGCCGCAAGGCCATGCTGGAGGATATCGCGATCCTCACCGGCGGCACGACGATCTCGGAGGATCTCGGCATCAAGCTGGAGAACGTGACCTTGTCGATGCTCGGCCGCGCCAAGAAGGTCGTGATCGACAAGGAGAACACCACGATCGTCGACGGCGCCGGCGCCAGGAAGGACATCGAGGCGCGGGCACAGCAGATCAAGCTGCAGATCGAGGAGACCACCTCCGACTACGACCGCGAGAAGCTGCAGGAGCGGCTGGCGAAGCTCGCCGGCGGCGTCGCAGTGATCCGGGTCGGCGGCGCCACCGAGGTCGAGGTCAAGGAGCGCAAGGACCGCGTCGACGATGCGCTGCACGCCACCCGCGCCGCGGTGGAGGAGGGCATCCTGCCCGGCGGCGGCGTCGCGCTGTTGCGCGCCACCAAGGTACTCGACGGCGTCAAGACTGCCAATGCCGACCAGAAGGCCGGCGTCGACATCGTCCGGCGCGCCATCCAGGTGCCGGTGCGGCAGATCGTGCAGAACGCCGGCGAGGACGGCTCGCTGGTGGTCGGCAAGCTTCTGGAGAAGGATGCCTATGGCTGGGGCTTCAACGCCGCGACCGGCGAGTACCAGGATCTGGTGCAGGCCGGCGTGATCGACCCCGCCAAGGTGGTCCGTACGGCGCTGCAGGATGCAGCCTCGGTCGCCTCGCTGCTGATCACCACCGAGGCGCTGGTGGCTGACAAGCCGAAGAAGGCGGACCCCGTCGCGGCCACGCCGTCGATGGACTTCTGATCCGATGCAGCCGGGGCTGGCCGCAGCCAGCCCCGGCTGCCTGAAGAAAATATCGACAAACAACTGATCGCTGCCCTGTGAGGTCGTGGATCGGCCACAACGCGCAGCTATCAATCAGGCCAACGACTGCAATCCGTCCACAGCCCGCCACAATTGCGTTCGGTGAGCCGGCTGAGGACGGACCGACGGTCGACGGGAGGTGTGGTTGAGCGCTGTCGCGCCGCCCGGTCTCATCAGCAGCGCGAGCTCGCAGGCCCGATCATGCCAGCCTGGCAATACGATCATCCGCCGCCCAACCCGACCTCCGTCATGAGCATGGGCGATCCCCGTCGCTTGACGCGGTTTCTGATCGAGAGCGAACAGCGCGTGGTGGCGCACTGCCAGGCCGTGTTGTCGCGTGGCGACATCGATCAGCGCGAGCGCGACCGGCTGGTCAGCGTGCTCCGGGAGGCGACGATGCGGCTGCAGCGGCTGTCTGCCGTGGCCGCCTGACGGGTGTTGCGCCGCGAAAAGGCTGCGACAAAAAATTCGATCTTCCCCTCTTGAAATGGATATCGGTTGTTCTAATTCGTCTGCTGCCGCTTCGGCGGCGCCGGGTGCCATCAGGGCCCGGTCGAAATCTGGGCGCTGACCGGTTGTCTGGTACTCAGTAGTCTCTTGTACCAAGTCTCTTGGTACTCAGACATCTCCGGGACTTTGAAGTCCGCATCGGTTCGGCGCTCCTTCGTATCCATCTTGCTCTCAGGAGGACTTGGCTATGAGGACCTACGACTTCTCTCCGCTGTGGCGTTCGACCATCGGTTTCGACCGTCTGTTCGATCTGCTCGACGAGACCCAGCGCGCGGTCGAGGACAACTATCCCCCGTACAACATCGAGCGGCTCGGCGACGACCGCTACCAGATTTCGCTGGCGCTGGCGGGGTTCGCGCCGGACGAGCTGTCGATCACCGCCGAGCACAACGTGCTCACGGTGGAAGGACGCAAGGGCGACAAGGAGACCCGCGAATATCTCTATCAAGGCATCTCGTCGCGGCCGTTCAAGCGGCAGTTCAATCTCGCCGACTACGTGCAGGTGACCAACGCGGCGTTCGACAACGGCCTGCTGCGGATCGAGCTCGTGCGCGAGATCCCCGAGGCGATGAAGCCGCGCCGCATCGCCATCGGTACAGTGCCGGTCGAGAAGATCGCGCAGCAGAAGGCGGCCTGACGCCTTGTTCGAGTTGCGGCGCGGGCGGCGTGTCGCCCGCGCCCTTGCAGCATCTGTCTCTTGTGAAAGGAGTGGAAGAGGAGAGACGCCATGAGCGAGCACCGTTTTTCGATCACCGCGGGCAGAGCCGGATTCCATCCGGTCTCGCACTACGAGTCGCCGGCCGACCTGCTGAACGATCGCAAGCTGTCACTGGCCGAGAAGCGGCTGATCCTGTCGTCCTGGGCGTCAGACATGTATGCCGTCGAGTCGCAGCCGGGCCTGCGCAAGATTCCGGGCATCTCCAGGCCGCTGCATCTGGCCGATGTGCTCGGCGCGCTGCGTCAGCTCGACCGCGAGGATCAGCCGCCGCGCCCGCGCGGCGGGGCGGCCATGCGCATCGTTCCGCGCGTCGATGTCGAGGCCGATGGCGCTGCGATGGACAGCACCGCTAGCGGCAGGATGCGGCCCGCCGCCCGCCTGCGGTTCTCGCGCGAGGCCAATGTGCGGCGCTATCGCAAGCTGCTTGCCACCCGCCTTGCCGAGCACGAGCGGCGCTTCGTCGAGCGCAGGCTGGCCGAGGAGCTGCAACAAGTGCACGGCCCGGCCGAGCGGCATGGCTCGGCTCGGGCCGGGTGCTGCTGACGAGGGACATCGCCGGACGAATGAAAACGCCGCCCGGAATTGGGCGGCGTTTGACTCCGAAAAGCGTAGAGGGTGATGAACCCAGGCTAGCCGATCATCGGCGAAAAATCAATTCCGGTAGCCCGGGTTGACGCGATCGAGCCGGCGCAGCAGCGGCGGCCACACCAACTGATTGGAGCGCAGCTCGACGCGATCCTCATTGTCGAACAGCTTCGCGTTCTTGTCGATGACCTCGTCGCGCACCGGATAGGCCGAGGGACCGAGCGTGCGGGTGCGCACCTGGATCGAGCAGGCGCGCTCCAGATGATACATGCGCTCGAAGGCGGAGGCGACGGAGCGGCCGACCGTCAGCGTGCCGTGATTGCGCAGCAGCATGTGGTTCTTGCTGCCGAGGTCGTGCTGCAGCCGCGGCCGCTCGTCATGGTCCAGCGCCACGCCTTCATAGTCGTGATAGGCGAGGTCGTGGGTCACGTATTGCGCGATCTGGTTCAGCGGCAGCAGGCCGTCGGCGCAGCTCGACACGGCGACGCCGTCCAGCGTGTGCAGATGGATGACGCAGCCGGCATCCTCGCGCACCTCGTGGATCGCGGAATGGATGGTGAACCCGGCGGGATTGATGCTGTACTCGCTCTCGGACAACTGATTGCCGTAGAGGTCGACCTTGATCAGGCTGGAGGCGGTGATCTCTTCGAACAGCAGGCCGTAGGGGTTGATCAGGAAGTGATGCTCGGGGCCGGGCACGCGGGCGGAGATGTGAGTGTCCACCAGGTCGTCCCAGCCGAACAGCGCCACCAGCCGGTAGGCGGCGGCGAGATTGACCCGCTGTGACCATTCGGCCTCGGTCATGTTCGACGGCACTTCCTTGAGGCGCGCTTCGGCTGGCGACATGGCATTCTCCGATTTCCAAGAGTTGATCGGAGCCTAGGCGGCACGCCGCCGCGCGACAAGACGCGGGGCCGGGGAGCAGTCATGCCGTTCGGCTGAGCAGGCCGCTCAGGGCGCCGGGATCGACAGCAGGCTGGAGATGCTGCGGCCGCGGATGTCGTAGACCCGGGCAAACACGACGTCATCGCGCTTGATCTCGACCATGACCGGGGCCGTCAGTCCCTTGCAGTAGAACTCGCCGAGCGTCATGGCGAAGTCGGCCGCATGGCTGTCCCAGCCGATGGTGAAATCGGGGCCGAGCGCGACCTGGGCGGGGCGCTGCGGGCCGCAGACCGCGACCTTCCATTTGTGCCCGATCGGCGGCACCTCCTGGCGCTCGTCGAGCTGTTCCTTCAGCCCGTCGGAGGCCTGCTTCAGCGCCAGCCCCCAATAGTCGAGCATGAAGCGGGTGTCGGCCTCGCGCACGGTGCCGGCGATGAAGTTGAAGTGGGTGTACTGATAGGGATGCAGCCGGATCATCTCCGCCAGCGGCAGCAGCAGGCCGAAGCAGAACGCGGCGATCGCCACCGGCTGCCAGCTCCTTCGCTCGTCGGCGTTGAGCCACGACAGAAGCCAGGAGAAGGCGATGCCGCCGAGCAGCGCCATCGGCGGGATCACGAACACGAAATGGCGGATGCCGTTGTAGAGCGCCGGGCGTTTGACGATCGCGATCAGGATCGGCAGCGTCGCCGCTAGGGTCAGCATCAACAGGATGCTCTTCTGGCGCGCCGGCATGTCGGGCCGCGACAGCGACATGATCGAGGCGACGACGCCGGCGACGAACAGCGCGATCATCAGTTCGGGCAGTTGCAGCGCGAACAGCGTCGGCAGATACGACCAGGGCATGTCGGGCACCGAGACCAGCGCCCCGTCGAACATCTCCTTCCACGGCTTCTCGAAGAAATGCGAGAAGTAGGTCAGGGCCCGGAACGGGTTGGCCGGTTCGATGATCGACCACGGCCAGATCAACCCCATGATCAGGTAGCCCAGGATCAGGCCGGGGATCAGCACGTAGAGCACGTGGGCGAAGCGGCGGATCGCCTCGCGGGGCCCTTGCGTGCGGTACTCCTCCATGAACAGCGGCATGAAGCCGACCATGGCGTAGACCACGGCCATGCCGCCGAGGATCCGCGAGCCGATCGAGAAGCCGGCGCCGAGGCCGATGATCAGGATGGTGCGTGGCGAGGGGTAGGGATACTCCTCGGCAAGGCGCACGAGGCCCATCAGCAGCACCACCATGGCGACCGCGAAGGGCGCGTCCTTCGGGTTCATGAACATGTGGCCGTAGAAGATCGGGCAGAGCGCCAGCAGCAGCAGCGCGGCGAGGCCGGCCACGGGGCCGCCGATGCGGCGCGCCAGGCGCCAGGTCACGCCGAGGCCGATCAGCCCGACGATGGCCCCGACCAGCCGGCGCGTCTCGAACAATTCCAGCGGCATGATCTTGTGCAGCAGGGCTGCAACCATGTCGAAGCCGCCACCGTACATATAGAGGTTGGCGAACGACAGCGCCGCCTGGTCCCTGAAACCGGAGCCGTACATGCGCAGCAACAGATCGGCATATTCGGCATGGGTGTAATCGTCCCAGCCGAGGCCGTAATCCCGGAACGTCAGTCCGGCCACCACCGCGACTGCGGCGAGCACGAACACGGCGAGATCGTCATACGTCCGCTCGAGGGACCGCCGCGTCGGCGTCTCGAGGACCGAAGTGGTTATCGTTGTCATGGCTGAGTGTGACCCGGCGTCCCCTGGCGACCCCGCTTCCGCGTTTCAGGCTTGTGTTCCCCGCCTGCGTATAGCGCGTCCCGTGTTCGGAGGTGTCGAAAATATGGGAGGCACGCCTTGTCGCAGCGCAGCGGGGACCCGAATTTCGGCTGCTGAGCGCCATATTGGCACAGCCAAATGAACGCCCGCTGAACCAGAAGGACCGGGAGAACCCGAGAGGAACCTCCAGGAATTCCGAGGGTTGGCTGAACCGTATTGTGGCGGGATCGTGGCGGGCGGCGCAGGTCGGATACGAACTTCGGCGGTCTTGGACGAACTTCCGCTGCAAATCGTCGCGGATTTGGACTAGAAACCGGATTCAAGGACGCGCGCAACCGCAGCTATCTAATGTGATTTCGGTCGGGACACCGCCCGGAACCGGCGCATTAGGGGATGAGTTCGATGATGAGTGCAATGTTGGCCGCCGGGGCCCTCGCCATCTTGGCCGGGCTCGGGGCGATCGCCTGGGGAATTCCGGTCAAGGAGTTCAGCGTCGGTAATACGCTGATCCTGTCGGGGACCCTTGGCGTGTGCAGCGGGCTGATCCTGTTCGGACTTGCGGCCGTCCTCAACGAGCTGAAGGTGATTTCGAGCCGGCTGAGGTCGCGTTCGGGCGCCGAGTCCGATGCCAGGCCCCTGCAGCTCCCACCTGCCGCCGGGACGACCGACTTCGAGACCGCCCCGGTGCCGCCGACAGAAGATGTCTGGCGCGAAGGCGGTTCGCCGCGTCCGCGTCCCCGCATGCCGGACCTGTCGGCCCCCTTGTCCTCGGGGCTGTCGTCGTCCTCACCGCTGTCCTCGTCTCCCTTGTCAAGCTCGCTGCGCGCCTCCGAGTCCTTGCGGGATCCCGCCGAGTCGCCGTCCGAACCCGCCGAGCGGCCCAAGCGCAATCTGCTGTTTGCGTCGTCGCGCCGGGAGCGGGAACGCGCGGAGAAGCGCGGCGCCGAGCCGCTGCCGACGGATTTCCGGTCACCGCCCCTCAGCGCCCCGCCGCCCGTGCCGCTGGACGAACCTGCCGCGACCGAGCCGGGCGCGTCGGACGGCTGGTCGCGACCGGAGCGGACGCCGGAGCCTCTGCGCCCGCCGTTCCCGCGGCGCCTGGCGCGGGCCGCCCCGGCCTTCGTCGATCCCGAGCCAACCCCGCCGCCGCCTGAGCCGAAGGATCTGGACGCGCCGGCCGTCAGCATCGTCAAGTCGGGCGTGGTGGATGGGATGGCCTATTCGCTCTATTCCGACGGCTCGATCGAGGCGCAGATGCCCGAAGGGATGATGCGCTTTGCGTCGATCGACGAGCTGCGCGCCCATCTCGAAGGCCGGACCTGAGGCAGCGGGATCACACGGTCAGGTTGAACCCGGCTGGCATACGGTACACACTTACTTGGCGGGTGACAGACTTCTCAAGAAGAAGTCCTCACTATCTTGTCATTTTGCCAGTCATTTGCCCATATTGCTTGCAGAATCGCGAGACAACGCTGCCACTCGGCGCGAGTGATACTTGCGATCGAGGGATACTTGCGATCGACGGTCACAGGGCGGAGCGGGATGAGGGGTCAATGACCGAAGCGGTCGGCAAGAGCTTTATCGATCTGACGGCCGACATCGTGTCGGCCTATCTCAGCAACAACCCGACCCCGGCGGCGGAGATTCCCTCTCTGATCAGCCAGGTGCATGCGGCGCTGACGCGGGTCGCAGCGGGACGAAGCGAGCCCGCGCCGGAGCCGGCGCGGCCCGCGGTCCCAGTGAAGAAATCGATCCATCCGGACTATCTGGTCTGCCTCGAGGACGGCAAGCGCTTCAAGTCGCTGCGGCGGCATCTGCGCACGCAGTACAACATGACGCCGGAACAATACCGCGACAAATGGAACCTGCCGCCGGACTATCCGATGGTGGCGCCGAACTACGCGGTCACCCGCTCGCAGCTTGCCAAGAAGATGGGCCTGGGCCAGCAGCGGCCCGAGCGGGAAAAGTAGCCGAGCCGATCAGGACGCCGCGGCGAGCGCCTCGCGGGCGTCGGCGCGGATGCGCTCGACCATCGAGCGCAGGCCGTTGGAGCGCTGCGGCGTCAGATGCTCGCGGAACCCGAGCTCGTCGAACACCGCGGGCGCATCGACGGTCATGATCTCCTGCGGCGTCCGCCCCGAATACAGCGTCAGCAGAATTGCGATCAGGCCGCGAACGATATGGGCGTCGCTGTCGCCGAGATAGTTCAGGACCGGCACGGCGCTGCTGTGATCGACGTGCTTGGACAGCCAGACCTGGCTGGCGCAGCCCTGCACCTTGTTCGCGGCGGAGTGCTCGTCCTCCGGCATCGGGGCCAGGGTGCGGCCGAGCTCGATCACGTAGCGGTAGCGGTCGTCCCAGTCGTCGAGCAGGGCGAAATTGTCGCGGATGTCGTCGATCGTCATGATGCTCTTCGGTCCCGATGTCGGCTTTCATATAGGCGTTCGGGACGACGAAAGCGACAGTCGGTTCCGCCGGTTCAGGGCGTCGGCGGCAGATGCCATTCGACGGCGAGATCGTCGGTCGAGAGCGTATCGGCCGGCGCGTCGCCCGGCGGAATCTCCTCGAGCACGGGGGCGTCGATCGAGCCGGTGTGATCGTTGCCGCGCTTGTCGAGACTGGCCGGCTTCACCGGGCCGATGAACTTGTCGGCGCCGGCGGGCTTCTCCGCGCCTTCGGCCTTGTCGGTGATGATCTGGTAGATCTTGCGCGCGCCTTCCTGGGCGCGGTGGCCGATCACGGTCGCGGCCTGGCCGCCGACCTCGCAGGCCTGCGGCTGGCGCTTGCAGAACTGGCTCATGTCGGAGACGGCCGCGGTCGCGGCCTGCACGGCTTCGTGCGCATTGATCTGCGGCAGCTTGTCGGCGTCCGGGCTCTTCTCGCGCGGCAGCAGCACCAGCACGAGTCCGAGCCAGAATGCCATCCGAAGCAGAAAGAACATCACGCAACCCCGACCGTGCTGCTGATCTCGCGTGCTCAAATCGCGCAACGGGATCGCAGCTGATTGTTCTATGTCGCGACTGCTTGCATTGGGCTTAATTGGTTGAGATTTCGCGAAGCCGGGCGCTGGATTTATTTCGGAGTCAATTTTTCATTGGCGCCGGGCGCCCGCGCCGTGCAACCGGCTGTAGATCGCGCCGCTTTCGCAACCGCAGGCCCGGCCGGAAACGATGCATTCACCATCCCGGCCGAATGGCGGGCTCACCGCAGTCTGGACCTTAGCGTTCGCTTAATGCGAGTCTGACACGGTGACTTCCGACGACAGGGGGCGTCCCGGCGCGTTCTCTTTGTGAGAACCACCGATTAGGCCGAGGCGCGAGAGCCGTGAGTGTGTTGAGTATCATCCGCGATTGTCTCGATGCGTTATTGCATCCATCGGCTCGAACTGATGCGATGACGCGCGCGCGTCATCGCGCCTTCATCGCGCCGCGCCTGCTGGGCAGCCTCGCCGCCTTCGCCGTGTTTCCCGCCTATCTCGCGCTACGCGGTGCGCCGAGCGCGCTCGAGGTCGGCGCGCTGTCCTGGCTGATCGCGCCCATTCTGCTGTCCTGGTATCTGTCACGCACCGGCCGCTACGAGAGCGCCTGCGCGCTGTCGTCGATGGCGCTGTCGGCGCTGATCATGGCGGTGTCGATCGAGACCGGGGGCATCGAATCCTTTGCCGCGGTGTGGCTGATCGTCGTACCCCTGGAAGCCTCGTTCTCGGCCTCGCGCCGCGTCGTCGTGTTCTCCGCGGGGCTCGCACTGTGCTGCGCGCTGCTGCTCATCCTCATCGGTCATTTCGGGTGGCTGCCGAAGCCCGAGATCAACCCCGCCCTGCGCACCGGGCTGCTCGCGTTCGGCGTCGCCTCGGCCACGCTCTATGCGGCCGTGCTCGCCTTTGCCGCCGACACGCTCGCGCGCACCAGCGTGACGCTGCTGTCGATGGAGGAGGAGCGTTATCGCCTGCTCGCACGTAATATGAGCGACGTGATCTCCCGTCACCGTCGCAACGGCGCGGTCATGTTCATCTCGCCGGCGGCCGAGACGCTGCTCGGCGCGCCGGTCGCGCAGTTGCACGGCCACGGCCTGTTCGAACGGGTCCATGTCGCCGACCGGCCGGCCTACCTCACGGCGCTGTCGGAAGCGGCGGGCGGCAGCGAAGCCTCGAGCGTCGAGTTCCGCCTGCGCCGCGATGCGCCGGGCGAGGGCCGCGGCTTTCATCATCCGGTCGATTTCATCTGGGTCGAGATGCGTTGCCGCCCGCTCGACCGCATCGGCGTGATGCCGGGCGGGTCGGAGCAGGAGGTGGTCGCGGTCATGCGCGACGTCACCGACCGCAAGCTGCAGGAGCAGGCGCTCGAATTGGCGCGCAGCGCCGCCGAGCGCGCCGACGCCGCGAAGACGCGATTCCTCGCCACCATGAGCCACGAGCTGCGCACGCCCTTGAACGCCATCATCGGCTTCTCCGAGATGCTGATGCAGGAGCAGGTGCTGGTGCTGAATGCGGCGCGGCGACGCGAATACGCGCAACTGATCAACGATTCCGGCCAGCATCTGCTGTCGGTCGTGAACGGCATCCTCGACATGTCGAAGATGGAGTCCGGCAATTTCGAGCTGACGCCGGAGCCGTTTGCGCCGCGCGCTGCGCTGATCAATTGCTGCAACCTGCTGGCGCTGCGGGCGCGCGAGAACGGTGTCGATCTGTCGGCCGACGTGCCGCAGGACCTGCCCATGGTCACCGGTGATCCGCGCGCCTTCAAGCAGATCGTGCTCAACCTCGTCTCCAATGCCATCAAGTTCACCGAGCGCGGCGGCCGTGTCACGGTCTCGGCCGGCGTCGACGGCGCGCGCCTGCTGCTGCGAATCACCGACACCGGCGTCGGCATCGCCGCCGATGATCTCAAGCGCATCGGCGATCCGTTCTTTCAGGCCGGCAAGACCTACCAGCGGCGCCACGAGGGAACCGGGCTCGGGCTGTCGATCGTCAAGAGCCTCGTGAACTTGCACGGCGGCGAAATGTCGATAGAAAGCAAGATCGACGAGGGGACCACGGTCACGATCGCGCTGCCGATCAACTTCGTGGCCGAGGCGGCCGCCGGCGCCACCGTCACGCCGCTGTCACCCTCGCGCTCCGCCCAGCCAGGGCAGGTCATGCAGGTGAAGAAGAGTGCCTAGACGAGCTGCAGAGGATGATCCGGCGCCGCCGCGCCGTCGCAAGCGCGCCGCTGCGGCTGCGGCCGTCGTCGACGTGGCGGAGGAGCGCGGCTGGCTGCTGCGGGCCATGCTCTACAGCCCGAAGGATCTGTTTGCGGGCCTGCTGGCCTGTGCGGCTGGCAGCGCCATCATCGTCAATGCCGTGTTCCTGCAATCGGGACCGCATCCGGCGCCGATGTTCGGATCGATCGTCACCATTCCGCCCAATCTGACGAGCTCCAATCCGCTGCCGCGGCCCCGGCCGATGGACATCTCGCCGCTCGATCCGAAGGTGATCGAGACGCGGCCCGCTGAAACCAGGGCGGCGGAGCAGAGGGCGGTCGAGCAGCGCGCGACCGAGGCGCGTCCGGATCAGAAATATGCCGATCCCCTGGCCGATCTCGTCCGCTCGGTCAGCGGCGGGCAGGGCAACGTGCCGCGTCCGCAGCCGACGCAGCAGGGCGGCAATGTTCGCCGTGTGGCTGCGGTCCAGCGTGCGCTGACCGAATATGGCTATGGCCAGTTGAAGCCGACCGGGATGGTCGGCTCCGACACCCAGGCCGCGATCCAGAAGTTCGAGCGTGAGCGCAAGCTGCCGGTGACCGGCCAGGTGTCGGACCGCCTGGTGCGCGAGCTTGCGATTGTCATCGGTCACCCGATCGAATAGAGCAGGGGCGGCTGCGACGTGCAGCGCGCTTGCTCCTGCATCGAACCATCATGCGATTGAAGACCAGCATCTGGGTGAGCGCCTATCTGCGGCGCTGCCAGTCGGCCGGCGCGTTCAGCGCGATCCGCCACCGCGGCGCCGAGGAGGCCGGTGCGGTGTTCGTCAAGGTCGCGCTGATGGACGGCACGGCGCAGCTCTATGTCCCCGCGCCGCAGACCGTCTATGACGACAGCCGGCCGATCGACCGCTTCTTCGTACCGGTATCGCCGCAGCCGATCGCGGAAGCGCAGGTCGAGGAGCGTCTCGTCAAGGAGCTGCGCTTCGATCCCGACGCCTGGATCATCGAGACCGAGGACAGGCAGGGTCGTCATTTCCTCGATCTCGTGCGCGAGCGTCCCTGATCATCCTCCGATCCGCGACGGTGATTGCGCGTCAGCGCTTGAAGCCGTCGGTGCCCGTGCGCACGATCGGCCGCGTCGCTGTGCCGGGCCGCGCTCCGCCTGCGCGGACAGACTGGCGCTCGTCGTCGTACAGCATCGTGCGATGTTTGGCCCTGATCGCCGCCATGCCCGAGCCGCGCCAGGCCGCCAGCATGATCAGCGCCGCGCGCTCGCTGAGGCGCTCGTAGAAGCGTGACAGCCGAAACACGGTCTGGACGGACTGGCCCATCTCCGGCTTGAGGAACAGCAGCACGCGCTCGAACACCGGCGCTGGCATGCCGAGCGCCTTTGCGGCACAGGCCAGCGGCTCGCCATGGGGATCGTTGACCACCTCGAGGGTCATGCGTGAGGGCAGGATCAGGCTCTCGCCGAGCTCGATCGTGAACGTCTCGACGTCGGCGTTGAAGGCGGCCATCTCCAGCGCCTCGATCGCATGCACCGCGCGGTGCAACGGCGTCGGCGCGGCGGGCCTCAGCGGCGTGGTGGCGAGGTTCTGCAGGATGGCGATGCGCTCGTGCGAGGCGGCGCGCATGAACATCTCGCTCAGCTCGGCGGCATCCTTCGGCTGCATCGACAATCCCGACGATGCGTCGTCGCGCGGCGGCATCGGAGACGACGAGCGGAGCGATGCGGGAATGGGGCCGGCGAGCGGCGGCGCCGGCTCGCTCTGCGCCGGGCGCAAGCCCAGCTTGTTCAGGATCTCGATCGGCGTCGCCGGATAGATCGCCAGCCGCGCACGCACCGCCGCACGGGTCGCATCATCGACGTCGTCGACCAGACGGGAAGCCAATTCGACGAACTGCCGCTCCTCGTCAGCGGAATGCGCGCTCGCCTGGACATAGAGGTCGGTCAGCACGCGCAGCAGAGTGGGCTTGATGTCGACGCCCTCGCGGCGCGAGAGCGTGAGCAACCCGTCGAAGCCGGGGAACAGCGATGATCTTGTCATGTCGGGGTACGCAACTTCGGCAATCGTTGCGCCGATTAGAGCGGAGTTGTTTTAATGCGGCGTTAAGGAAAACAATCGGTGAAGATGGGTCGAAATGACCCGGTGAGACAAAGGCGCAACGCCGGCTTGCCTTCTCTCCCACCGGTGCACGCGATCCGTGTCGGGCGGCCCGCGCATTAATATCCTCTTAACCACGTCCTGATCTTAATCGATCCGTTCGATGATCTCGCCTTGGCCGCGTCTCGCGCCCAGCCTGATCTTCGCCGCGCCGAATGCCAAAGTGCAGCGTCATGCGCCGGCATTCGTGATCGTCAGTTCTGCGTGCCCTCTTGCCTGCGAAGTTCGGGCGACGGGGAGTTTTCAGGGGGTAAGAACTTCGGGCACGAAAGAGAGTGGACATGGCGACCATCATTGAATTCCCGGCGGACGTTGCGCGTCGCGCGCGGCCTGCCGTGACCGGCGCGCCGCAGGAGGGCATGGGAACGATCCTGATTCTTCCCGTCGTTCGGATCGAGCGCGAGACCACGACCGACGATCGCGGGCCCCGCGAGGGCACAGCGCCAAGCCGCCGCCGCCGTCGCCGCTGACAGGTCGGGGGACATGGGAATGCCGGCCATCGTCAATCCGGTCCGGCGCGCGCTGCCGGTCCTCGCGCTCGTCCTCCTCGGCGGCCTGCTCGGCGCCTGCAGCGGCGGCGATTTTGGCCGCACCCGCGCCGACATGCGCAATGACGACATGCACAAATGGATCGGCGCGGAAGCCACCGCCAGCGTCGGTGTCATGCCATCGCAGTTCCAGCTCACCGACAATGAGCGCCAGCTGCGCGATCTCGCTTATCCACTGATCGAGCCGCCGCATTCGCGCCCCGCCTGGAAGAGCGTATTCGGCGACTATCAGCCGTCGGCCTCGCCCTGGCGGCAGAAGGTCGTGTTCGACCGGACCGCCTATGGCCGCGCCCTGATCGACGAGCCGCATCGCTCGCACGCCTCGCGCTACACCCAACTGATCGACGACGTGCGCGACGACATCACCCGGTTCGAGCCGTTCTTCGCCTCGGCCATCCGCGTCATCGATCTCGACCGCAAGCGCGATGCCAGCATGAAATACATGACCGAGCTCTCGCCGCGCGAGAAGGCCGACGCGGTCGCGCGCATGCAGGAGAACTCGCTGATCGTACAGTGGGTGCAGATCAGCCTGGAGCAGCGCGTCTCGTCCTATCGCTGGGCGCTGGAGCGCCTGGTGCTGCAGGCGCCCGACGGCATGGCCGCCGAGGCCGATCGCCTGATCCATGAACTGGCAGCCCAGACCGCCAATCCGCCGGTCGCGGCGCGGCCCCTGATCGAACGGCCGCTGACGACGCGGGGCTAGCCCGCACGCGGTCGCACGCCGCTTCGCTCAGTCCGGCCTGAGCAGGCGGAAGGCCTCCTCGAGCAGATGCGGCGTGTGCTTGCCGGTCGAATCGCGGCAGGCGCGTTCGAAATAGTCGGCGAGCGCCGGCCGGAATTTCGGATGCGCCGCCTGGTCGATGATGGTGCGGGCGCGCTGTTTCGGCGACAGGCCGCGCAGATCGGCGAGGCCTCGCTCGGTCACGAGGACCTGCACGTCGTGCTCGGTGTGGTCGACATGGGTGACCATCGGCACGATGCAGGAGATCGTGCCGTTCTTGGCGGTCGAGGGCGTCATGAAGATCGACAGATAGGCGTTGCGGGCGAAGTCGCCGGAGCCGCCGATGCCGTTCATGATGCTGCTGCCGCGCACATGGGTCGAATTGACGTTGCCGTAAATGTCCGCCTCGATCATGCCGTTCATGGCGATGACGCCGAGCCGGCGGATCACCTCGGGATGGTTGGAGATCTCCTGCGGCCGCAGCACGATGCGGTCGCGCAGGAACTCGATTTCGCGGTTGAATTCGACCGCAGCTTCCGAGCTCAGCGACAATGCCGTCGCGGAGGCGAGATCCATCCGCCCGGAGCGGATCAGGTTCAGCATGCCGTCCTGCAGCACCTCGGTATAGGCGGTCAGATGCGGGAAGGGGCCGTCATCGAGCCCGGCCATCACGGCGTTCGCGACATTGCCGACGCCGGATTGCAGCGGCAGCAGGTTGCGCGGCAGGCGGCCCTGCTTCACCTCGTGTTCGAAGAACTCCAGGATGTGGCCGGCAATCGCACCCGAGTTATCGTCGGGCGCGGCGAAGCTGGTGTTGCGGTCGGGCGCATGGGTCTCGACGACCGCGATGACCTTGTCCGGATTGCAGCGATAGGTGGTCTCGCCGATGCGGTCGCCGGGCGCCACGATCGGGATCGGCTTGCGATGCGGTGGCAGGCGGGTGCCGTAGTAGACGTCGTGCATGCCGAGCAGCGCCGGATTCATCCACGAATTGACCTCGATGATGACGCGGTCAGCCAGATCGAGCCAAGTCTTGTTGTTGCCGATCGAGGTCGAGGGGATCAGCCGCCCGTCGGGCAGGATGCCGGCGCATTCGATCACGGCGACGTCGAGATGGCCGAGAAAACCGAACCACACGAACTGTGCGACATGGCTGAGATGCAGATCGATATAGTCGATGCTGCCGGCGTTGATGCGCTGTCGTGTCGCCGGATCGGACTGATAGGGCAGGCGCAGGTCGATGCCATCAGCCCGGGCGAGCGCGCCGTCGAGCTCGGGCGCGGTGCTCGCCCCGGTCCACACGCCGACGCGGAACGGCTCGCCGCGCGCATGCGCGGCCTCGATCCGGCGCGCCAGCGCGAGCGGCACCGCTTTCGGATAGCCCGACCCGGTGAAACCGCTCATGCCGACGTGGTTGCCGGGCTCGACCAGCGCGGCAGCCTCGTCGGCCGACATGATCTTAGCGCGCAGCGCCTGTGACATCACCTGCGATGAACTCATCGTGCAAACTCCATGCGCGATCGTTCAGACCGCCAAGTCCGCGCTGTTTAAGGTGTGCCCTCGACGGGTGATTTGACAGGGGTCAAGCCGCAACGGACCGTGCGTGCATCACAGCTCTGCAAGGCGCGCGCGCCGCAGTTCCCGGACTTTCGCCGCCCGCGAGCGCTCCGTCAGCATGTTGGCCTTGCTGTAGCGCGGATCGCCGGTGACCTCGTCGCCGACCCAGTCAGGAAGGGTCACGACGGTCGTTTCGGTCGGCAGCTCGATCTCGGCGATGACGACGCCGTCGAGCGGGTCGTGGTAGACGTCGATCTCCCAGACGCCGGCTTCGGCCGGCACGTAGTGACGCGTCTTTTCGAGGATGCGTCCCGCGCAATGCGCGAACAGCACCGCGGCGTGGTCCGCGGGAATATCGTACTCGAATTCATCCCGGGCCAGACCGCGGCGGCCGCTCTTCACGCACAGCGTCGTCCGGTTGCCATAGCAGCGAACGCGGACCTTGAGGCCGTCCTGACGTGCGACGAGGCCGTCGCGAAGGCGTTCACTGTGCGTCGCCTGATCCCGCCAAGCATCGGACTTGACGAGAAACTTCCGTTCGATTTCGAGAGGCATGACCTGATGTTGAGCGAAGCGCCGCCGTCCTGATACGTCATAGCAGCGGCGCGCGACGACGACTATGCCACCAAGGATGAAGAGAGCGTTGTCGAATTCATTCCGGACGTCGGATTGACTTATCGTTTGCCGCGCGGCTTCTCGGCCTTGGCCGGTGCCTCGGTCTGGACGCCGCAGCTCGCCGCTGCAAGGGAGGCCTGCGCCTGCGGCATGAGACCCGGCTCGGCGGCCAGGGCCTTCAGCACGATCAAACCGGTCGTCGTCGGCGAATCGATGATCAGCCGGTCGGCGGCCGTGATCTCCTCGTCCTCGGGCAGGTCTTCGTGCTGCGCCTCGGTCATCAGGTTGAGCTCGATCACGCGCTTGCCGGCGGAGCGGTCGTTGATGGCGTAGTAGGCGATCTCGTTGCGCGTGTAGAACGACACCGACGTATAGGCCTGGCTCACCGGGACCGTGAGCTTCAGCGGGCCGTCGGACAGATCGTAGCGGCAGATCGCCATCGCGAACGCCGGATCCATGAACGGCATCGGTGAATTGCCGGGATCGGCCAATGGCAATTGCGTCACGGCGTTCAGCTTGGTCATCGGCGTCAGCCGGGAGTAGGCGTCCTGGGTCGAGATCCGCGGCAGCGCCAGCACGCTGACGAGATGGACCACGCCGCCGAGCAGCACTCCGACCACGATGGTGAACAGCAGCCGGATCATGATGGGCAGCCTACTGTCGTGATCGAGGGCATCGGCGCGTCGCGCTGCGTGCGGGTCGCGACGCCGACCGGCGTGTCGTAGAGCCGCAGCATCAGCGCGTAGCGCTCGATGCCGCCGGTCGGCAGCCAGTTGCCGGAGCGCGAGCGCGCGGCGACGCGGATCTCGAACGAGCCATCGGCACCTCGCACCAGCTCCTGGCTGGTGAAGCCGTAGCGCTGCAGCGTATTGGCGACGAGGTGGCCCTTGCGGTCGTACAGCGTGAGCGTCCAGAAGCGGGCGGGTGGCGTGACGCCGCTGACCAGGATGTCGCAGCGCCCGTCGAGCGGCTTCCCCTTGTCGTCTCTTGTGGCGGTGAAGGCCACGCCGTCGCCGGTGCCGATCGGCAATTCGCCATTGCGGGTGATGGTCGCGCGCGCATAGGGGTCGACATCGGCCGTGCCGGTTTTCGGACGCGCCGTCCAGGCGCCGATCGTCAGCGTACCAAACTCGGTGCCGCGGGTCGTCGTCATCCAGGTCGCGCCGATGCCGACGCCGGTGGCGATCAGGAGCGTAACCAAGGTGATGAAGAGCAGCCGCACGGGGATCGCTGACGTCAGTTCTTGCGCAGGGCAGGGGTGGCGACGCCGTCGGCCGTCGCCGCGGCGTAGTTCTCGGGGAAGGCCAGCGCGCTCGATGAGACCGGCTTGGCGGGCTTGCGCGGATCCGCTGGCGCGCTCTTTTCGGCGACGCGCGCGGCATCGTCGAGCATCTTCTCGACCTGAACCAGCACCTCGGCGCCGCGGCGGGTCAGGATCGGCG
This sequence comes from Bradyrhizobium sp. SZCCHNRI1009, assembly GCF_032487575.1. Lineage (NCBI taxonomy): Bacteria > Pseudomonadati > Pseudomonadota > Alphaproteobacteria > Hyphomicrobiales > Nitrobacteraceae > Bradyrhizobium > Bradyrhizobium sp. SZCCHNRI1009. The sequence continues at coordinate 88,707 of NZ_JAUEUL010000018.1, forward strand.
GCGGGCCGGGCTTGATCTCCAGGGTCTTCGGCTGGCCAGCCTGTGCCATCGCGGCGGACGCCGACTGCGGCAGCTTCTCGCCCATGCCAACGCCGGGCAGCTCCTTGACCTCGACGCCCTGATGCGCGGCGAGCATGATGTCGTGCCACGTCTGCGCCGGCAGCGAGCCACCGGTCATGCGGTTGGTCGGCGAGTAGTCGTCATTGCCGTACCACACCGCGCAGGTGAAGTTGCCGGTGTAGCCGACGAACCAGGCATCGCGATAGGCGTTGGTGGTGCCGGTCTTGCCGGCGGTCGGTATGCCGTCGAGCGCGGCGCGGCGCGCGGTGCCCTCGCTCACGACGTGGCTCATCATGCCGGCCATGTCGGCGGCGACCGAGGCCGGAATCGCCTGCTTCGGCTTCGGCCCGTCGCGGTCCCAGCGCCAGACCAGGTCGCCGGCGCCGGTGCGGACCTCGAGCACCGAATGCGGCGTCACCGCCTTGCCCTTGTTCGGGAAGGTCGCATAGGCGACCGCATGCTCCAGCACCGTGACCTCGTCGGAGCCGATCGGCATCGACGGCGTGTCGGGCAGCGGCGCCTTGATGCCGAAGCGCCGCGCGACCTCGACGATCTTGGCGCGGCCGGCCTTCGGACCCTCCTTGCCGCCGAGCGCGATCGACAGCTTGACCGGGACGACGTTGATCGAGCGGGTGATCGCCTGCGTCAGCGTCACCGAGCCCGAATAGGAATGGCCATAATTCTGCGGGCACCAGTTGCCGATGCAGACGGGGCCGTCGACCACGATCGAGGTCGGCTTGAAGCCGTTCAGCAGCGCCGTGGTGTAGACATAGGGCTTGAACGAGGATCCCGGCTGCCGGTAGGCGTCGACGGCGCGGTTGAACTGACTGGCACCATAGTCGCGGCCGCCGACCATGGCGCGGATGCCGCCGTCGAGGTCGGAGACGACAGTCGCCGCCTGGGTCGCGTGATAGTCGCGGCCGAACTGGCGCAACTGGTTCTCGATCGCCTCGTCGGCGGCATGCTGCACGGTCATGTCGATCGAGGTCCGCACCACGAAGACGCGCTCGGTGTAGGATTTCGGGAACGTGTCGACCAGCTTGCGCATCTCGTCGAACGCGTAGTCGAGGAAGTAGTTCGGCGAACTCTCGTCGCGGCGGTCAACCGCGAACGCCGGATTGCGGCGGGCGCCGAACACCTGGCCCTCGGTCATGAAGCCGGCATCGACGAGGTTGTCGAGCACGACGTTGGCGCGGGCGCGGGCGGCGGGCAGGTTGATGTGGGGGGCGAACTTGGTCGGCGCCTTGAACAGGCCGGCCAGCATCGCGGCTTCGGCGAGGTTGATGTCGCGCACCGACTTGTTGAAATAGAAGTGTGCCGCGCCGTCGACGCCGAAGGTGCCGCCGCCCATATAGGCGCGGTCGAGATAGAGCTTGAGGATCTCGTTCTTGGTCAGCCGGGTTTCCAGCCAGATCGCCAGGAACGCCTCGTTGACCTTGCGCTCGATGGTGCGCTCGTTGGACAGGAACAGGTTCTTGGCGAGCTGCTGGCTGATCGAGGAGCCGCCCTGGCGGACGCCGCCAGCCTGGGCGTTGGTGACGAGGGCACGCGCGGTGCCGGCGATGTCGATGCCGAAATGATCGTAGAAGCGGCGGTCCTCGGTGGCGAGCGTCGCCTTGATCAGGTTGTCCGGAAAATCTTCCAGCGGGATCGAGTCGTTGTGCTTGATGCCGCGGCTGCCGATCGGGTTGCCATAGCGGTCGAGGAAGGTGACGGCGAGGTCGGACTTCTTCAGCCAGTCCTCGTCGGCGGTTTCCCGGAAGGCGGGAATCGCCAGCGCCAGCATCAACACCAGACCGCCGAGGCCGATCGTGGCGGCCTCCGACAATGGCTCGACGAACACCCAGCGCTTCCAGCCGCCGACATAGAAGCGGTCCATGAACGCGGAATAGCGCTCGTAGAGCTCACGGGTGCCGCGCAGGGAGGAGAACAGCGCCGAATCGAAGCGGGCGTCGAGATCCAGGCGGAAATTGTTGATCCGCTTCTTCCAATCGTCTGGAATGATCTGCCGCACGGGAACCCTGGTCGTTTCGAAAGCGTGTCAGCTGGCTTCGAAAGCACTCAGCAAGTGGGCTGGGGGCCATCGAAGGGTCTTGCGCGATTGTTGCGGCAAACCCATGGCACTGCACAGTCAGCCGCCCGAACCCGAGCACCTGACCCCAAGCCGCGTGCCGGCGCCGCCGCCGGAGTGACTCAATCATCTATCTAGCCGAGCGGGGGTCACAAACCAATGGTTCCGCTCACAATTTGATGCACAAAGCTAACGTGCCGCTGTGGCCGGCAAAGCCCCTTGCGCGGCTCGGGGTCGGGCACCTAGATGGCGGCCAAGTCCCACGCCCTCTCTGAGAATCGCCCGATGACCGCACCGCTCAAACGTCCCTCGGGCCAGGAGGGAATGTTCTGGAAAACCAAGATCTTGGAAGAGATGTCCGAGGCGGAATGGGAAAGCCTCTGCGATGGCTGCGGGCGCTGCTGCCTGGAGAAGCTGGAAGACGAGGATACCGGCGACATCTACTTCACCCACATTTCCTGCAAACTCTTGGATGCCGGGCTATGTGCCTGCAAGGACTACCCGAATCGTTCTGAACAGGTGTCGGATTGCGTTCGCCTGACACCTGAGAACGTCCGCACCCTGACCTGGCTGCCGCCGAGCTGCGGCTATCGCCTCGTGGCGGAGGGGCGCGATCTCTACTGGTGGCATCCTTTGATCTCGGGCGATCCTCAGACGGTCCATGAAGCCGGCGTCTCGGTGCGCGGCCGGGTCGAGGGCACCGAGGATGACGTTCCGGACGACCAGCTCGAGGACCACATCGTGCAGTGGCCGGTGCTGCTGCCGAAGCGGGCCAAGCTGAAGCGTCGGCCGAAATAGCGCGATCACCTCGCAGGCGCAGCAAGTCACGATGATGCGACCGTGCCCGTGCTGTCGGAATGCACCCATGCACCCGACCCGCTGCCGCACGGGAAGATTATGCCTTAAGTAGTTCGCCAATCAGCGAATCCGCGCGGCGTTGTCGCGCCCGGGCACAGCATTCATCCCATGAACAAGTTTGATCGGCAGACGCATTACCCTGCCGCGTCCCAATCCCTGCCTGAAGAGATCGCCGCCGAGCTGCCGGCCATTCCGCCGCAGGTGCAGGCGATCGAGGATGCGCCGCCGCTCGCGGCCCCGGTGCCGCTGACCCCGGCCGAGGTGCGCACCATCCTGATGAGCCTGCTGCTGACGATGTTCCTGGCCGCGCTCGACCAGACCATCGTGGCGACGGCGCTGCCGACCATCGGCCGCGAGTTCCAGGACGTGACCAACCTGTCCTGGGTGATCACGGCCTACCTGCTGGCATCGACCGCGGTGGCGCCGGTGTTCGGCACGCTGTGCGACATCTACGGCCGCCGCTCCATGATCATCACCGCGCTCAGCCTGTTCGTGGTCGGCTCCGTCGTCTGTGCGCTGGCGCCGAACATGCCGGTGCTGATCCTTGCCCGTGGCCTGCAGGGGCTCGGCGGCGGCGGCATCATGCCGGTGGTCCAGACCGTGATCTCCGACGTCGTCAGCCCGCGCGAGCGCGGCCAGTATCAGGCCTATTTCAGCGGCGTCTGGTTGTTGGCCGGTCTGCTCGGGCCGGTGATCGGCGGCTTCTTCGCCGACCATCTGCACTGGTCAATGATCTTCTGGATCAACGTCCCGCTCGCGATCGCCGCGCTCGCATTGCTGCTGCCCAAGATGGGCCGGCTGCCGGTCTATCACCGCTTGCGCAAGGTCGACTGGGCCGGTGGCCTGCTGCTGATGGCCTCGGCCGTCGTGTTCATGCTGGTGCTGACCTGGGGCGGCCACAAGCTGGCCTGGCTGTCGCCCACGCTGCTGGCGATGATCGGCAGCGCGGTCGCGCTGGGTCTCGCCTTCGTCTGGCACGCCAAGCGGGCCGATGAGCCATTCCTGCCGCTGTCGCTGATGGGCGGCACGGTCGTGCCCTACGGCATGCTGGCGAGCGGCTGCGCACTCGGCGCGCTGATCGGGCTCACGGTCCATCTGCCGCTGTACTACGAGCTGGTCTATCATCTGACGCCGAGCCAGGCCGGCCTCGGCCTGATCCCGATCGCGGCGATCTCGACCTTCGGTGCCGCGATTGCCGGCCGTACCATGGCCCGGGTCAAGCACTACAAGCGCGTCGCCATCGTGGGCACGATCATCGGCACCATCGCCGCCGCGGTCATGACGGTGACGACGCCGTCGCTATGGGTGCTGATGGTGCTGCTGTCGATCTACGGCATCGGGCTTGGCACTGCGTTCCCGATTTCGGTGGTGTCGCTGCAGAACGCGGTGGACCGCTCCCAGATCGGCACCATCACCGGCGCGATGAACTTCTTCCGCTCGATGATGTCCTCGTTCACGGTCGCGGCCTTCAGCGCCATCCTGCTGATGGCGCTGGGCGCCGACATCTCGCTGGCAGAGGGCGCTCATGGCGCCGTCAGCGGCATTGCGGAAGCCGACATGATCCATGCCTTCCGCTTCGTCTATGCCGCGGCCACCGCGATGCTCGCCTGCGCCTCCGTCTGCATGATGCTGATGGAGGAGCGGCCGCTGGCCGGCCCGTCGCGGAATGAGGCCGTGGAGCTGGCGGAATAGGGCCGTAGGGTGGGCAAAGGCGCCCGGCAGGACAGCCCTGCGAAGCACGCTGTCGCGCGCCGTGCCCACCATCGTCCAGCACGGCCGCGGCGAGACGGTGAGCACGGCGCCACCACGAGCGCGCGTGAGGCGAGGGCGCGACAGCGCCTTTGCCTACCCTACGGTTCGCCCGTCGGCGCAGCTACTCGCGCGGCTGAACGATTTCGATGTTGTCCTGCCCGCGCGAGCCATCGTCGAGCGATGACTTCACCAGACCGGCCTCGACGCGTTTCGCGAATTCGGTCGTGCCGCCGCTCGCCAGCTCCCTGGCCTGGCTGATCCATTGTTCGCGCTCGATCCGTCCTGCGAACGCCAGATACGAGCCGACCCATTTGGCGTGCTCGGCGGTCCAGGCCGCGATCTGCGCGAAATGCCAGATGCCGAGGCCATGCAGCCGCGCCTCGTTCTGCTTGCCGATGCCCTTGATCAGCTTGAGATCGTCGGCCTGGCCGCCGCGCGGCGCGACGAGCCCGAGCGGGCGGGCGCCGCCATGGGCGTCTTCGTTCTCGACGGGCGGCATCAGCGCCGGCAGGTGGGCCAGGAGGTAGCTCGCCTCGTCCTCGCTCAGCGGCGTGTCGGCGTGTTCGTCGATGGTGATCGCGCCGGACTTCACCGCGCTGGAATGCGCGGTGTCGAGGCCGGCCGCGAGCAGCTTGGCCTGCGCGATCCAATGCTCGCGCTCGATGCGGCCGGGGAAGGCCATGTGATGGCCGACCCAGTCGGCATGCGCCGGCGACCACGCCGCGATCTGGCTGAAATGATGCACGCCGATGTCGTTCAGGATGCGCTCGTTCTTGGGTCCGATGCCCTTGATGAGCTTGAGATCGTCCGCGGCGCCCTCGGGGGCGGGCAGGGCCGGCGGTCTGTCGTCGGCCGCGGCCGGGCTCTCCGGGGCCGCTGATGCGGCCACCTCGGCTGCGAGCCGTTCCGCCTCGGCGTCCGCGGCGAGGCGATCGGCTTCCGCCCGTGCGGCCGCTTCGGCGGCCAGGCGATCGGCCTCGGCCTTGGCGGTCGCTTCGGCCGCGAGACGCTGAGCTTCCGCCGCGGCCTTCGCAACGGCCTCCGCCGAAAGACGGTCCGCTTCGGCTTTCGCCGCTGCTTCGGCGGCCAAGCGTTCAGCTTCGGCCTTCGCAGCCGCTTCTGCCGCAACACGATCGGCCTCTGCTTTCGCGGCGGCTTCCGCAGCGAGGCGGTCGGCTTCGGCTTTCGCGGCGGCCTCCGCAGCAAGGCGATCGGACTCGGCCTTCGCCACCGCCTCGGCAGCGAGACGTTCGGCTTCGGCCTTCGCTGCGGCTTCAGCCGCCAGACGATCAGCCTCGGCCCTTGCCGCGGCTTCCGCGGCGAGCCGCTCAGCCTCGGCCTTTGCGGCCGTCTCGGCGGCCAGCCGCTCGGCCTCCGCCCTTGCAGCGGCTTCGGCCGCAACACGTTCGGCTTCGGCCTTTGCGGCAGCTTCAGTGGCGAGGCGGTCGGCCTCGACGCTGGCTGCAGCTTGCGAAGCCGGGGAAGGGCTGTCCGCCCAAGGACGAGCCGCCGCGGTTGCGCCGGCGAACGCGACGCTGTTTCCAGGACCGCCCGGCGACATCGCACTGGTGTCACCCAGCCCGACATATTCCTTGAGCTGTCCGCCGATCAGGCAGCCGAGCACATAGGCGCCGACCATCAGCAGGCCGACCTCGAGCCACAGGCCGGCACGTCCGGGCAGCACGCTCAGCAGCGCCATCAGGATCCCGATGACAAGGGCGAGCGTCGCCGGCAGCAGCCAGCTTCTCAGCCAGTCCGGCCGCGGCTCGTCCGACCAGGTGCGCCAGCCGACAAAGCCGCCGATGCCGGCGGCGAGGATGATCCAGAACGGAAATGTCGCAAGGTCGTACATCATGATGTCAGCGCCTCACTTGACGACGAATTCGATGCGGCGGTTCTGCGCGCGGCCTTCGGCCGTGTCGTTGGAGGCGACCGGCTTGTTCTGGCCGTAGCCCTCCGAGGTCATGCGCGAGGTGTCGATGCCGGCGTCGCCGATATAGCCGACCACCGCCGCCGCCCGGCGCTTGGAGAGGTCCATGTTGTCAGCTTCGTCCCCGACATTGTCGGTGTGGCCCTCGATCGCGATCTCGGCGTCCTTGCAGCGCTGCGCAACCTCGATCAGGTGGTCGAGCAGCGCCAGCGAGGCGCGGCTCAGCTCGGCGCTGCCGGTGCTGAAGCGGATGCGGCCCTTGGCGAGCAGCCCGTTGAACGCCGGCTGGCACTCCGCGACCGCCAGTGGCGGGCCTTCCGGCTTGAGGCCGATCTTGACGTCGTCGAGCTTGAAGCCGCTGCCGACCGCGTCGGCCAGCTCCTTGCGGACCTGCTCGGCCGACTTGTCGTAGATGGCGAGCCCGTCGACCGTGATCGCCGCGTCCTTCGCCGTCAGCGCGCCGGACCACAGCCGCGCCAGCGCCGGGAACGTCGCCTTCAGCGACTGCACGTAATCCTTTGGCGCACCGTCGCCGATCTTCAGGCCGTCCTCGACCGTCTCGGTGATGAAGGTCGTCGTGGCGGCGTCGACGAGATCGCGGCGGGCGGCGTCATCAGGCACATAGCCGCTCAGCAGGACACGGCCGTCCTGCTTCTGCAGTCCGAACGCGTAGGGCGAGACCGGGCCGTCGCGGACGTCGATGGATGCGAGCGCGAACGGCGCGGGCAGGGCGCCGGCCAGTTGCTCGCGCACGGTCGCGCCGGTGACATTGGCGAGTCCCACGCCCCTGAGCGAGACCTGAGTGTCGTTGATCTCGGCCCGCCCCTGCGCAAGCCTGGCGAGCTGCTGCAGCAGGCTCGCGCTCGCTTTGGCAACGTCGCCATCGGGGGCGCCGCGGGCGATGCCGATCTGGCTCTTGATCGGCTTGCCGTCGAACTGTCCGCTGGCAGAGGCCAGCATCGCCTCGCGGGCGGTCGCGCTCGGCGCGAGACCTGTGAGGCTCAGGCCGGTGCCGTCGAACTCCGCCGACCAGCGATAGGGCTTGATCTCCGGCGGCAGAATGTCGGCCTTCGCCAAGGTCAGCCCGGCCGGCAGCTTGCCGACGCCGGCCATCGTTTCGTCGTAGGCGGCGGTCGAGGGTGCTTCGCCCGAGATCGCGTAGGTGGCGTCGGAGATGACGACCCGGCCCGTGCTCAGCCTGGCGAGCTCCGCAAGCGCATAGGAGGCGTAGGCACCGAAATCGCCGTCAGGCGCGCCGCGCGCGATCTGCATCTGATGCATCACCGACGTGCCGGGCCAGGCCTTGGTCGCGGCGGCCTCGAGCGCGCGCCTGATGTCGTCGTTCGGGACGACGCCGGACATCACCAGCGTGTTGCCCTCGCGGACCGCGCTCCAGATGAAGGGCTTTGCCTCCGGCGGCAGGATCGCCATTTTGTCGAGCACGGCGCCGCCCGGCAGCTGCCGCGTCGCGGCGACGGCGGCCTCGTAGACGTCCGATGAGGCGGCGGCGCCTGCGATCGAATAGGCCTTGTCCGCGAGCGCGAACGTGCCGCCATTGAGCTTGGCGGCCTGGACCGCTCCGTGGCTTGCGATGGCCGCGAAGTCGGCCGGAGCCCCCAGTGCATAGGAGAGGCGATCGACCACCTCACCGCCGGACGAACGGACGGCATTGAGCACGGCATTGCGAACGGCGGGCGTCGGCACCGCGCCTTCGAGCACGAGCTGGCCGCCGTTTCGCGTGGCGCGGAAAGCATAGGGCTTCGGTGTCGGCAGCTTGTCGTAGGTACCGTCGACGAGCCGGACGCCATTGACCGTGGCGGCGTCTGCCAGTTTCGTCGACTGGTCGGGACTGAACTCCGGCCCTGCGATGCGAACGTCGCGGCCCGCGACCGAGACCTTGAGCGCTGCGGCCGTATCGGGGACGGCGGCGGCAATGGCGGCGCGGACTCGCGGCGCAATGTCGTCCTCGACATCAGCCGTCTTGAAGCTCATGGCGGCGAGCCACAGCACGGCAACAGCGATCAGTCCCGCCCACCATTTCGATGGTTGATGCATGTGAGAGCCCCTCGTTTCCCCACCTGCGCCCGGTTCACCCGGATCGTTCCGTTGTTATGAACCACGTGCCGAGCCTATCAGAACAGCTCCCGGAGACCAGCCGTCGGCACGTTGTGTGTTTCAATATGCACAAGCTGGGGGAGCGTCGCCGTCTGCGAGCTTCGCACCGCACCTGATCGTCCTCAAGGTGCGATCAAAGTGTGACCGTTCGACGACGAACATCGCAGGCGCGCAGCCTTCGCGGCGGCGCCGCTCGCATCACTCTTCCAGCGCCCGGCGCAGGCGGCGGATGATGACGCCGCGGGCGCGGTCGTCGGCGGCCTGCTCGATCCGCTCGTGGATGTCGAGCAGCAGGCCGGACATGTCGTTGTGCCAGTCCAGCCGGGTGACCGCCTCCGGCGCCAGCCGCCGCCGGCGTGCGACGTCGAGCGGCGTCGGCACCGCGGTCGTCAGCTCGTAGACGTCGTCGAGCAGGGGGGAGAACACTTTCGCGGTCGGCACGATGCGCTCGGCGACGCGTGCTGCCAGCGCCGTGATCGCGGCCTCCTCGCCATGGGACAGGAACAGGCCGCGCGCGATCGGACGGCGGGCCGCGATCCAGCGGGCGATCTCGGTGCCGTCGGCGTGGCCGGAATAGTCGTCCATCATGCGGATGCGCGCCGCGACCTTGATCTCCTCGCCCTGGATGCGCACCGCCTTGACGCCGTCCTGCAGGAAGCGCCCCAGCGTGCCGTTGGCCTGGTAGCCGACCAGCAGCACGGTGGCGCGGTTGTTCCACAGCCAGCGCTTGAGATGGTGGCGGATGCGACCGGCATCGCACATGCCGCTGGCGGCGATGATGATGTGGAAGCCGGTCAGCTTGGCGATCGCCTTGCTTTCATCGACGGTCTCGGTGAAGCGCAGATGCGACGACGACAGCAGACGGCCGACATCGCTGCCGCCGTCGAGGCTCTCGGTATGCGCGCGGAACACCTCGGTGGCGTGGATCGCAAGCGGCGAATCCAGGAAGACCGGTGCGGCCGGAATCTCGCCGCGCTCCATCAGGCCGACCAGATCGACGATCAGCTCCTGCGTCCGCTCGACCGCGAAGGCCGGGATCAACAGCGCGCCCTTGGCCGCCGCCGCGTCGCGCACCTCGCCGGCCAGACGGCCGCGGCGCAGCTCCGGCGTGGTCGGCTCGCGAATGCGGTCGCCATAGGTGGCCTCGGAGATCACGTAGTCGAAACCTTCGGGCGCTTTCGGGTCCGGCTGCAGCAGCTTGGCGTCGGGCCCGACATCGCCGGAGGCGAGCAGCCGCAGCGCCGCGCCGTCGGCGCCTTGTCCTGCGAATTCGATCTCGATCGAGGCCGAGCCCAGCAGATGCCCGGCATTCCAGTAGCGGGCGCGAACGCCCGGCACGATGTCGGTCCAGGTCTCATAGGCGACCGGCTGAAAGTATTGCATCGCCGCGATGGCGTCGGCCTGGGTATAGATCGGGCTGACCTCGCCGCGGCCGCGCGCGATGTTGCGGCGGTTCAGCGCCAGCACCTCCTGCTCCTGGATGTTGCCGGCATCGGGCAGCATCCATGAGCACAGATCGATGGTGCCGCGGGTGGCGAAGATCTTGCCGTCGAAGCCCAGGCGCACGAGCTTCGGCAGCAGGCCGCTATGGTCGATATGCGCATGCGTCAGCAGCACGGCGTCGATGTCGGCGGGACGGAACGGGAAGTCGCCGTAGTTGAGCTCCTTCAGCGTCTTCTGTCCCTGGAACAGGCCGCAATCGATCAGAAACTGGCTTTTGCCGCTCCGCACCAGACAGCAGGACCCGGTCACGGTATGCGCGGCCCCGCAGAAGCGAACGGTCACACTCATGCGGCGGTCTCCCGAGGACGATGGATCGATGCTCGATGACGGTTCATCACGAACGACCATTCGCGCCGTCGGCGAAGCCATAGCCGTGGTTGACGGCGGCTGCGGCTGCGGCCAGATCATGCTCCGACGGATCGCAGGTGAACACGCGATAAAGTGGCTCACCCTGGTCGACGCGATCGCCGATCTTCTTGAACAGCATGATCCCGGAGCCCTTGTTCACCGGCGCGCCGGCGGTACGCGCCAGGCGATTGAGCCGCAGGCAGTCGATCGCGGAGACGATGCCGTCGTGCTCGGCCTTGACGTCGAAGGCGAGATCGCCGAGCTCGCTGCGGCATTCCGGTGGCCCCTGGGCATCGATGATCTTCAGCATCTGCCTGAGCGCCGCGCCGCTGTCGAGCAGCTCGCGCGCCCTGTTGTAGCCGGCGCCGCCGCGCAGCTTCGGATCATATTCGAGCAGATGCGCGGCGAGCCGCAGCGACTTCTCGCGCAGGTCCACAGGCGCCGACGGCTCGTTGCCCAGCACCGCCATCACGTCACGCGCCTCCAGCACGGGGCCGATGCCGTTGCCGATCGGCTGGCGGCCGTCGGTCGTGATCACCTCGACCTTGAGCCCGAACCGGTCGCCGACGAATTCGAACAGCTTGCGCAGCCGCATCGCCTCCGCGCCGCTGGTGAGCTTGGCGGTCGGCCCGACCGGCAGGTCGAGCAGCAGATGCGTCGAGCCGGCGGCCAGCTTCTTCGACAGGATCGAGGCGACCATCTGCTCACGGGTGTCGAGGCTGAGCGGGCGCTCGACCGAGATCAGGACGTCGTCGGCCGGCGACAGATTGACGTGGCCGCCCCAGATCATGCAGCCATTGCAGGCCGCAACGATCGACTTCATCTCGTCGGCGCCCACATTCACCCGCGCCAGCACCTCCATCGTATCGGCGGTGCCGGCCGGCGAGGTGATCGCGCGCGACGAGGTTTTTGGAATGGTCAGGCCGTGGGCGGCGACGATCGGCACCACCACCATCGAGGTGCGGTTGCCGGGGATGCCGCCGATGCAGTGCTTGTCGACCACGACCGGCTCGGGCCATTTCAACTGCGTGCCGGCATTGGCCATCGCGCGGGTCAGCGCCAGCAGCTCGCCGGAGCTCATGAAGCTGGCTGAGCCGATCAGGAAGGCGGCGATCTCCATGTCCGAGTAGCGGTAGTGGGCGAGGTCGTCGATCACGGCCGCGATCGCCTGGTCGCTCAGGGTCTCGCCGCGGATCTTGGCGCGCACCGCTTCCAGGCTCTCGGGCGGGGTCGCCGGCGACACCGTCGCCAGCGTGCCGGCGGCTTCCGCGAAGCGCCGCATCGCCGGCTCCGACAGGCCGATCTCGTCGGGGCCGACCAGCGCATCGTCGTCGGTGATCAGAAGGGTCGCCAGCAGCGTCCGCGAGTTGCAGCGCAGCTCGACGCGGCTGAAGCCGCGGAAGACCTCGGGCCGCAACGCCTTCGAGCGTCGGGAGATCACGACCACGTTCTCGCGGCCGGTGTCGAGCGCGACGCTGCGGATCTTGAGCTGGGGACGGGCGGAATCTGTTGTGCTCATGGCGGCCAGGATACCCCTTAAGCCCGTCCGCGCCATGGCCGTTGACGCAGATCATGCGGCCGGCGTCTCCCCGGGCCGACCGAATTTTTTCTCAATATGTCCGGGCAAGGGCCGAGCTCGGCGATGGCCGGGCCGGCCTGCCGAAGGCGTGGCAAGCAGAAAATAAAGCTCAATCAATCCAGATGTTTGCGGATCAGTCGGCGGCGCGGCTGCGTGCCGGATCAGAGAGCAAGGGCGGGGCCGGGGGCCGGCGCGGCGGGCCCGCCAGGTACCTGATCGGGTTAACTGATTGTTCAAGCGGATGACCGAGGGTTTTCGCTGGGGCGTCCGTCCCGGCCTGCGCGCGCCGTTCCGGCGCGATCCCATGATCGAGCCCGACCGGAGAGGTAGATGCGGCAGTTGATTGCGAGCTTCCTGAAGAATCAGGCTGGCGCGACCTCGATCGAATACGCCATCATTGCCGGTGGATTGAGCATCGTGATCCTGGCGGCCGTGAATGGCCTGGGCTCGGGGCTGAGCAGCAAGTTCACCGCGATCAACACCTCGATCAAGTAGCCGGCCGGTCACGCCGCCGGCGCGATCAGGTCAGCGCGCACCGTCCGACAAATCACAGGCGTCGTGACCCGCACGACGCCTGCCGCATTTCGCCCCATCCCTCGCGACGCGCCGCTCGTCTCCACGAACGAAGCTTCCGGCGGGGGCATCGCCGGAAGCTCGTCGAGCGGTCAGAGGTTCAACGGCCCAGCTTCAAAAGTTGCGCTGGGCGCGCAGCAGCATGCTCACCGTGTCCTGGTCCTTGAGCTGGTAGGTCGCGGCCGGCTTGGCCGTGCTCGTGACGGCCGGAGCAATGGCCGTGCCCGAGAATTTCTGATCGAGGTGGCTGTAGGTCACGTCGGCCGAGAAGGTCAGGCCCTTGACCGGCGTCCATCGGGTGATGAGGCCGATCTGACCGAGATTGAAGTCGGGATTGCAGGTCGAGCCCGCCGTGAGCATGCCAGTGGCGGCAATGCCGGCGCAGACGAGAGCCGAGCCCGTCTGACCATACTTCACCTGGGCATAGGCGCCATACAGCGCCGTATTCCAGCGCGGATCCCAATTGTGGGTGAAGGCGCCGCGCATGCCCCAGGTCTGCACGGTCGACAGGCCCGTGCCGGTGCCGAACACCGCGTCGCCGACGCCGGCGAAGCCGATGCTCTGATAGGCGCCGGCCACGCCCGTGCTGCCGTACATCGAATAGGTCGTGTTGGCGAGGCTCTGGAAGTTGTAGCGGCTCGCGCCGTCGGTGTAGACCGCCTGCAGGTTGACGACGTCGCCCGGACCGGTGGGGATGTTCTTGATGGACAGCGCCAGTTGCGCGGCCCAGCCCCATTTGTCGGAGGGGTGACCCGAGGTCTCGGCCGCACCGTAATAGGCGGCATGATTGTCATGCGCGGCGAACGATGCCTGGAAGAGGCCCCAGGCCTGGTCGACGCGAACCATGCCGATGATGTCGGGCGCGACAGTGCCGCCGAAGGCGCTCGAGCCGTAATTGCCACCGAGCACGCCAGCCGCGGTGATGCCGGAGGTGTTCCAGATGTTGGTGGTGAAGAACTGCGTCTGGTCTTCCAGCGAGATCGCGGCGGTGATGCCCTGGCCGAAATCGGCGGTGTAGGTGAACTGGTTGACGCCGTTGTTGGAGCCGCTGCCGCCGACCAGGCCGTCGAAATTGTTGCCGGGATAATTGGTCCAGGGCGCGTCGAAGGTCGACACCGCCTTGCCCATCGTGAAGCCGGCGAACTGGATGAAGGCGTAGTAGACGCCGACGATGCCGCCCGAGATGGCGTCGCCGGTGTAGGACGTCGCGCCGGCGCCGGTGCCGCCGTAGGAGCCCGAGGTCCAGTTCAGCACGGTTTCGAAGTAGGTGCGCACCACGCCATATTCGGTCGCGGTGCGTGTATCGATGTTCAGATCCTGGCGCGAGCGAGTCTGGTAGCGATTGCTCAGGCGGTTGTCGGCGCCGGCCTGCCCCGAATAGGCGCCACCATAGTTGCTGTTGGTCCACAGCGCGGTCTCGGCACGCAGATAGCCGCCGAGCTTGATGCAGGTGTCGGTGCCGGGAATGTAGTAGAAGCCCGTGCCGTAGAGCGAGCACACCTTCACATATTCGACGGCCTTGGCCTTCAGCGGAAGATCCGCGGCCTGAGCCGCAGCGGCGGACAGTATCACTGCTCCCGTTCCGAGAAGCAGGCCCCTCAACGTCTTCATTTCCGTTTCTCCGGTTGACGGCGATGCACACGGCCCCCCGCGTGTCGCCTCTGGCTTCGCCAGATTGCCGCTCTCACACCTCTGATTCCGACGACGGCTCGATCGGCGCGACCGGCGGAATGGTTGAATGAAGTGTGCATGAGCCAATTTCGATTTGATGAATGTGCTCTGCCTTGTTCGAAGCCCACTCGATCGTCGTTAACACGCTGCTCGCACGCACCAGCATCGACGCAGTGACGCCGCGGTTTTGGCCTCGCGGTGTCGATTTGTTAATGGTGATAATCGTGAATAGGCTAGATGGGAATCCCGAACAATCCCGGGCGCTCAGCGCAAACTGCGCACGTCATTGTGCTTCCGCGGCGCCGTCGGTGACGCGCGAAGATTCTCAGGGCCACACGTGAGATATCAACGGCGGTTCGGCTCGACGTGCATCGACGCTCGGTGTGACGTCGCTGCTACCAACCCGCGTGCATCGTAATCCGCCGCGCGCGACATTGCGTCCAGCGTGACGCCGCTGCGCCAGCGCTTGACGAAGTCGAGAAAGACCTGCAGCGGCATCGGCGGTTGCCGGCGGCTCGGATGGTACAGGAACAGTCCGGGCGTCGCGTAGCGCCAGCCGGGCAGCAGCCGCATCAGCCGTCCTTCGGCCAGATGCGACTCGATCATCGGCTCGACCAGATAAGCAACGCCGATGCCGTCGAGCGCGGCATTCAGCGCGAGATCGAAGTCGTTGACGATAAGAGAGCCGTCCACGGCAATCTCGGTGCGCTCGCCGCCCTTTTCGAAGATCCAGGGCTGCAGCGTATCGTCGGCAGGGACCCGATGCCGGATGCAGTTATGGGCCTGGAGATCCTCGGGAACGGCCGGCGCGGGATGCGCCGCGAGATAGCCGGGGGCGGCAACCGCAACGAAGCTGCACTCGTCGAACACGCGGATGACCTTCATGTCGCGCTCCACCCGGTGTCCGGATCTGATGCCGGCATCAAAGCGATTGCGCACGATGTCACTGTTGGTGTCGTCGACAGCCAGTTCGATATGGATGTCCGGGTATTCGGCCAGGAACGACCTGATCAGGGGCCCGAGCCCTCTCACGGCGAACACACGCGATACGGTCAGGCGCAGGGTGCCCATCGGCTTGTCGCGGAACGCGTTGATGCTCTCGATGGCCTGGTCGACCCGTTCGAGAATCGGCTGGATCTCCGCCAGCAGGCGCTCGCCGGCCTCGGTGAGGGCCACGCTGCGCGTCGTCCGGTTGAACAGCCTGACGTCCAGCCGCTCCTCGAGGCTCTTGATGGTCTGGCTGATGGTCGGCAAGGAGCAGCCGAGATGAGCGGCCGCCTTGGTGAAGCTCAACGAATCCGCGACGGCTGCGAAAGCGGAGAGCTCGGACAGCTGAACCCGTGCCATCGCTAGGCGTACTGCGCCCGGCGTTGGTCCGCATCGTGCTGAAACATCCACATCCCCTTGATACGCCGCGTCGTGCGGCTGGGACGACTTCGCCAGCGTCGTCCCGACCGATCAGGCACATCGATCTTCCGTCAGGAAGCTGAGGCCCGGATCACCATCCCGCGGGGCAGAGCTAGGCGCGACGTGATCATTCCGCAAGCATCCAAGTGATGTCGAAACGATCACGAATCCGCGCCTGATCGCCGGATCGCCATCGCCGGATCGACTTACCTGACCAACGCAGATATTTCCTGCGCCAATCGGAATGCGGTGGCGCCACACGCGGTGGCGAACCCGCGGCAACACTCGGAACTCGCCGCCGAGCGATCGTGATGCACAGGATCGGTACGCCGTGCGAAGGTTCGGAGGTCGCTCTCAACTCGCCTTGCGCGAGCGTGCGGTGGTCCGCGCGGTCTTGTCCGACTTCTTCGGCTCCTCGGCTTTCTTCGGCTCGTCCTTGGCCTTCTTGCCGCTGATCGGCAGCAGCATCTCGCGCTGGCCTTCGACGCGCTTCTTCGGCTTCTTGGCCTTGGCCTTCGGCGCGGGGGCGGCCGCGGCGGGCGCCTTGTCACCCTCGCCGGCAAGGCTGCGCTTCAGGGCGTCCATCAGGTTGATGACGTTGCCGCTCGACTTCGGCGCGGTCTTGGCGGCGATCGTCACGCCGCTGCGCTTCTTGTTGATGAGCTCGATCAGCGCGGCCTCGTAGTGATCCTCGAAGGTCTCCGGCTGGAAGTCGGCCGATTTCTTCTCGACGATGTGCTTGGCGAGATCCAGCATGTCGCCGGTGATCTTCACATCCTGGATGTCGTCGAAATACTCGTCCTCGCTGCGCACCTCGTAGGGGTAGCGCAGCAGCGTTCCCATCAGGCCCTTGCCGAGCGGCTCCAGCGCGATGATGTGCTCGCGGTTGGTCAGCACGACACGGCCGATCGCGACCTTGTCCATGCTGCGGATGGTCTCGCGAATGACCGCGAAGGCATCATGGCCGACCTTGCCGTCGGGCACGAGGTAATAGGGGCGGATCAGATAGCGGCTGTCGATGTCGGTGCGCGGCACGAACTCGTCGATCTCGATCGTGTGCGTCGATTCCAGCGCGATGTCGTCGAGCTCGTCCTTGGTGACCTCGATGTAGGTGTCGGTGTCGACCTTGTAGCCCTTGACGATGTCGTCGCTGGCGACCTCCTCGCCGGTCTCGGCATCGACCCTGCTGTATTTGATGCGGTGGCCGGTCTTGCGGTTGATCTGGTTGAAGGAGACCTTCTCGGACTCGGACGTCGCCGGATAGAGCGCGACCGGACAGGTCACGAGCGACAGGCGCAGAAAACCCTTCCAATTGGCGCGCGGGGCCATTCCTCAACTCCACTCAACTGCAAACTGACGGGCGTGCTCCCCCGGGACCGGGCTGCTGCGGACATAGTTGTCGGTAGCTGCCGCGAGGATAACACCGCAGGCCCCGGATTCAACAAGCGTAGCTGCAGATTCTGAGAGCGGCGTTAACTGGTCGCAGCCGTGTCCGTCCCGGAACATCATCTGGCGGTCGACGTTGCCAACGGGAGCAACTGAGGGAGCGCGATACCGCGCTCGATATCGAACAGCAGCGAGCTGAGGGCGCCATGGCAACAAGACGAGGGTCGCAGATCGTCGAAACTCCAACCGAAGCGCGGCAGGGCGAGCCCGGCCCGTCGGTCCTGGCGATGCTGGCCATCTCCACGGGGCTGGCACTGCTGGTCCTGGGCCTCGTGTGGTTCGTGTTCTTCCACACCTGAGAGGCACATCGCGAGGTCGGCCGGCTGCGTGACGCCGCGGCCGACGCCCTTCGCCTGGTCACGAAATCCAGCCCGGCCATTCCCATGGCCGGGCTTTTCATCGTGGTGTCCCGGAGCTTATATCCGCCCCAATTCTGTCGGCCGCCTGCCGGCGGTCCCGATCGAGATGACCAAAAAGTAACCTGGTCGCTCGGGTTCCGTTCATGCACGGTTCACGGCCTTCCGGTTCATCTTGAGGGCGGAAATCGTGCAGTTCAGCTTTGGAGGCAAGCGTGCGTCTGCTCGTTGTCGAGGACGATCCGGATCTCAACCGTCAGCTCACCACGGCCCTGAGCGACGCCGGCTACGTCGTGGACCGTGCGTTCGATGGGGAGGAAGGGCACTATCTGGGCGACAGCGAGCCCTATGACGCTGTCGTGCTGGATATCGGCCTGCCCAAGATGGACGGCATCTCGGTGCTGGAGGCGTGGCGGCGCAATGGCCGGGCGATGCCGGTCCTGATTCTCACCGCGCGCGACCGCTGGAGCGACAAGGTCCAGGGCTTCGACGCCGGCGCCGACGACTACGTTGCCAAGCCCTTCCACCTCGAAGAGGTGCTGGCGCGCATCCGCGCGTTGCTGCGCCGCTCGGCCGGCCACGCCCAGAGCGAGCTGACCTGCGGGCCGGTCACCCTGGACACCCGCACCGGCAAGGTCAGCGTGTCGGGCAACCCCGTCAAGATGACCTCACATGAATACCGCCTGCTGTCCTATCTGATGCATCATTCCGGCCGCGTCGTCTCGCGCAGCGAGCTGGTCGAGCATCTCTACGACCAGGACTTCGACCGCGACTCGAACACCATCGAGGTGTTCGTCGGCCGCATCAGGAAGAAGCTCGACTGCGACGTCATCCAGACCGTGCGCGGCCTCGGCTATCTGCTGACCCCGCCGCCGGCCGCAGGCGCCTGATCCGTTTCCGGAGCCAGCCATTCGCGGTGGCCGGGCGCCGGCCGTTTCGCTAGTTTGCGGTCATGCGCCAGAGCTCACTTGCCACCCGGTTGTTCCTGTCCGCGACCGCGTGGCTCGTGGTCATTCTCGCCATCACCGGCATCGTGCTGTCCTCGGTGTATCGCAACGCGACCGAGCGCGCCTTCGATCGCCGGCTCAATCTCTATCTGCGCACCCTGATCGCCGAGGTCGCCACCCCCGACGATCCGCCGGACCGCCAATTCCAGTCATTGGGCGAGCCATTGTTCGAGCTGCCGCTGTCCGGCTGGTACTGGCAGATCACCCGTACCGACGCCGAGAAGCCGGAGGTACGGGCCTCGCGCTCGCTGTGGGACAAGAAGCTGCCCAAGCTGGAGGAGCAGGGGATCGAGCTGACGGCGGCCGGGATCCGGATCGGCTATGTCGAGGGGCCGGAGAACCAGGACCTGCGCATGGTCGAGCGCCCGGTGGATCTCGGCTCCGACGGCAAGTTCCTGGTCGGCGTCGCAGGCGATGCCTCGGAGATCTTCGACGAGACCCGCAGTTTCGACTACTACCTCGGCGGCACCTTCACCGCGCTCGGGATCGTGCTGCTGCTCACGACCATCTTCCAGGTCCGCTATGGCCTCGCGCCGCTGAAACGCATCTCCGAATCGATCGCCGACATCCGGTCCGGGCGCGCCGAGCGGCTGGAAGGGGAGTTCCCGGTGGAGATCGCGCCGCTGGCCCGCGAGACCAATGCCCTGATCGATGCCAATCGCGAGATCGTCGAGCGGGCGCGCACGCATGTCGGCAATCTCGCCCATGCCATCAAGACGCCGCTCTCGGTCATCGTGAATGAAGCGGCGACCCATGCGGCGGACCCGTTCGCGGCCAAGGTGATGGAGCAGGCGGACGTCATGCGCGACCAGGTCGCCCACCACCTCGAGCGGGCGCGGATCGCCGCGCGCGTCACCATCGTGTCCACCGTGACGGAGGTGGCGCCGGCCATCGAGGCGCTGCGCCGCACCATGGAAAAGATCTACCGCGACCGCGGCATCGTGGTCGCGGCGACCGCCGATCCCGCGGCGAGGTTTCGCGGCGAGCGCCAGGATCTGGAGGAGATGGTCGGCAATTTGGTCGACAATGCCTGCAAATGGGCGACCTCGCGAGTCTCGGTCGAGCTCACCGTGGAGCCGCCGGCCCAGTCCGGGGCCTCGCCGATGCTGCGGATCGTGGTCGATGACGATGGCCGTGGCCTCTCGGCCGCCGAGCGTGCCCAGGTGCTGCGGCGCGGCCAGCGGCTGGACGAATCCAAGCCGGGGTCGGGGCTCGGGCTGTCGATCGTCACCGATCTGGCCGCGCTCTATGGCGGCCGCCTGACCCTGGGCGATGCCCCGACCGGGGGACTGCGGGCGGAGCTGAGATTGCCCGGCGTTTGACGGGGCGGCGAATTTCGCCATCCTAAAGGTGTTCTTAATACCGCGGACCGTATGGTCCGGGCAGGGGTGCGCGATGTGCGCTCTCGCCGTGGAAATTTGCACGCCGGCGCATGGGTCAGACAGCTCACGAGCGGTTAAGGGAATATCTCGGGCAGCTGCCGCCGAACGCGCAGTCGCTCCTGATGCGCGAATTCGAGCGCGCCATCGAGCGTGGCCAGGACGTCGCCGTGGCGACCCTGGTGCTCGAGCAGTTGCGCAAGGTGGTGCGGCCCGTCGCGCCGCCGGCTCCCGCTCCAACATTGGATCCCGTGCGTCCCCAACCCGCCATCGAGGTCGCTCGTCCGCCGGCCCGCGAGGAGCGCCGCCAGAGTGGCGATGGCCCGCGTCGGCTGTTCCGGCCGCTCGACCCGTTCCTCACCGATTCCACTGGTCCTCTCCGTCCCGGCCAGATCCGCCGTGCCTCGCTGTTGCCGGTCTGGCAGTGGCTCGGCCGCGAAGGCGCGCCGGAGCGCTACGCCGAATTCGAGGCCGCGATGTCGGTCGCCGGCGACAGTTCGCGCGAGGTCGAGATGGCCGCACGCAAGCTGCAGCGCGCCGCCGCCGAGGCGCTGATGAACCTCGTCGGCCCCAACGCGACCGGCGACCGCCAGCGCGCGCTCGCCCGCATCGGCGCACCCAGCGTGATCGAGGATCTGCTGCCGATCGGGCTGGTGCTGCAGAATCGCGAGGCGCTCGACGGCCTCAACGGCCGGCTGCCCGGCATCATCCGCGTGCTCGGCGATTCGCAGATTGCCTCCGTCACCGAAGCCATCAACGTGCCGTCACTGCAGACGCCCTCGATGCTGCCGTTCGCACTGTCGCTGGTGATGCAGCGGCTCGCCGCGCCCTGGCAGATCATCCGGCTCGCCACCAAGATCGCGGCATCGGACGATGAGATCCGCGTGGCGGCGACCCCGTTCGGCGTCGCCGTCACCATCGCGCTCAACGATCTCGCCGGCCTCGCCTCGGTGCTGCGCGCCGACATCCGGCGCGGTCATTTCTCCAATCTCGGCGATACGCTGAAGACGCTGCATGACGGCGTTCGCGGCCTGCGCACCGAGCTCGACCTGCGCTCGGAATCGAATTGGGGCAAGCAGCTCACCGCGATCCGCGCCGACATCTCCAATGCCCTGCAATCGGAGATCGACAGCGTGCCGGGCCGCGTCCGCCGCATCCTGCGCCAGCGCGCCGACAAGGACATTCCGGCCGGCGCCGGCGTCGACGGCGGCGAGGTCGAGGAGGTGGCGGCGCTGATCGAGTTCGTCGCGGTCTGCCGCAACTATGCCAGCGAGCTCGCGATCAACGAGGTGACGCTGCGGACCTATTCCGATCTGCAGCAATATGTCGAGAAGGCCACCGAAGCGTTGGTGCAGTCGCTGCGCTCGGGCGACGCGCGGGCGCGCGCCTATCGGCAGTCGCAGGTGTCGGCGGCGATCCGCTTCTGTCACGTCCTGTTCGGCAACGACTACGCCCAATTGATGAGCAGGGCGGCCGAGAACGCGATGAACGGCGAGCGAAAATCCTCGCGCGCCGGTTGAGATTTTCTGCTAGTCTGTCCACGTTTTGATTTTTGCAATTTCAGGTTGACCCCGCCCCGGGGCCACGCATAGGTTCCCGCAGGTTCCATCCGTTTTCATCAAGACCATGATTTCCGTCATCAACTTCGTCGAGGTCGAGAACCGCGTCGTGCGCGCGACCTATCGCAACCTCATGATCAAGGCCAAGGTCGTGCTCGTCGACAAGACGAGCGGGGCGCCACTCCCCGATCCCGTCACCACCATCGCCTCTCCGGTCCCGGTCGGGTCGCTGCGGATCAGGCTCACCGACCATGTCCGGCCGGGGACCTATTTCCTGGTGGCCCTGAACGGGCACGGCAGCTATCTCGCCAAGAGCGCCGAGTTCGAGGTCCCCTAATTACGTAATTGTCCTGAGTTTTTCGGCTCGGACGGCTGGGCTACCACGGCGGCAAATGTGAATTGCCGCCGGGAACGGTGCTGGTTAAAAGCGGCGCGAGGCGCGCCTGCCGGTAGGCGCTGACTGGAACCCTGTCCGATGACTCTCTGGTTCGTGTTCGCCGTGATGACGGCCGCGGCGATCTTCGCCGTCCTGCTGCCGCTCGGGTGGGGCGCGCGGGCCGCGTCGGACGGGCGCGAGGTCGCCGTCTACAAGGACCAGCTGGCGGAGATCGAGCGCGACGTCGAGACCGGGCTGATCGGCAAGGTCGAGGCGGAAGCCGCGCGGGTCGAGATCAGCCGCCGCCTGCTGGCCGCCGCGGACCAGGAGGGCGAGGCCGCGGGGAAGCCGAGCCTCGGTCTGCGCCGCGCGTCGGCGGTGCTGGCGCTGATCGGCGTGCCGATCGTGGCGCTCGCGGTCTACCTCCCGCTCGGCTCGCCGCAACTGCCGGATTTCCCGCTCACCGCCCGCGCGGCGCCCAACGGGACGCAGCCGCTGGAAACGCTGGTGGCGCAGGTCGAGCAGCACCTGCAGAAGAACCCGACCGACGGCCGCGGCTGGACCGTGCTCGCCCCGGTGCTGGCGCGGCTCGGCCGCACCGATGACGCGATTCGGGCCTATCGCAACATGATCACCTATGCCGGCGACGGCGCGGCCAAGCGCGCCGATCTCGGCGAGATGATCACGGCGGCCGCCGGCGGTGTCGTCACCGCCGAGGCCAAGGCGGAGTTCGAGCGCGCCCATGCGCTCGAGGCCGACGAGCCGAAGTCGAACTACTATCTCGGCCTCTCTGCCGAGCAGGACGGCCGCAAGGACGAGGCGAGCGCGATCTGGCGGGCGATGCTGGGCAAGGCGCCCGCGGATGCGCCATGGCGGCCGCTGGTGACGGCGGCGCTGGCCCGCGTCGGCGGCGGCGAGGTGCCGGCGCTGCCGAGCGAGACGATCGCCGCGGCCAAGGACATGAGCGCAGGCGATCGCGAGACGATGATCCGCGGCATGGTCGACCGGCTGGCGGCGCGGCTGAAGCAGAATGGCGACGACGTCGAGGGCTGGCTGCGCCTGGTGCGCGCCTATGTCGTGATGGGCGATCTCGACAAGGCCAAGGGGGCGCTGTCGGAGGCGCGGCAGGCGGTGTCCGGCGATGCCGAGCGGTTGCGGCAGCTCAACGAGGGTGTGAAGACTTTCGGCTTGGATGGATGAGCGGCGCTTCCGCCGCCAACGGGATCAAGGGATGACACGCAAGCAGAGGCGTTTGACGATCATCGGCGGGGCGCTGTTCGTGCTCGCGGTCGCGGCCGGGCTGGTGCTGAATGCGCTGCGCGACTCCATCGTGTTCTTCTCGACACCGACCATGGTGGCGGAAAAGCATATCGGCCCGGGCAAGCGCTTCCGGCTCGGCGGCCTGGTGCAGCCGGGCTCGCTGAAGAAGGGCGACGATCTCGCCGTGACGTTCGAAGTGGCCGATGGCGGCGCCAAGCTGCCGGTCGCCTACAAGGGCATTCTGCCGGATCTGTTCCGCGAAGGGCAGGGCGTCGTCGCCGAGGGCGCGCTCGATGCCGCCGGCGTGTTCAAGGCCGACACCGTGCTCGCCAAGCATGACGAGACCTACATGCCGAAGGAAGTCGCCGATGCCCTGAAGAAGCAGGGCCATTGGAAGGACGATTACGGCAAGCCCGGCGCGGCGGCCAAGCCAGCCGGCGCAGCCACGCCAGCCGGCGCAGCCACGCCAAGCCCGGTGTCGATGCGCGAAGGCGCCGAGAAGACGGCGGCAGGAGCGACGCAGTGATTGCAGAGAGCGGACATTACGCCCTGGTGCTGGCGCTCGCGCTGGCGCTGATCCAGTCCACCGTGCCGATGCTCGGCGCGCATCAACGTGACATCGCCCTGATGAATGTCGGCCGCTCGGCCGCGCTGGCGCAATTGCTGTTCGCCGGTCTCTCCTTCATCGCGCTGGTCACCCTGCACGTGACCTCGGATTTCTCCGTCGCCAACGTGTTCGAGAACTCGCACTCGATGAAGCCGCTGCTCTACAAGATCACCGGCGTCTGGGGCAACCACGAAGGCTCGATGCTCTTGTGGGTGTCGATCCTGGCCCTGTTCGGCGCCATGGTCGCGATGTTCGGCAACAACCTGCCGCTGTCCTTGCGCGCCCGCGTGCTCGCGGTGCAGGCCTGGGTGGCGACCGCGTTCTATCTGTTCATCCTGACCACATCGAATCCGTTCGCCCGCCTCGCCAACCCGCCGATCGAGGGCCGCGACCTCAATCCCGTCTTGCAGGACATCGGCCTCGCGGTGCACCCGCCGATGCTCTATCTCGGCTATGTCGGCTTCTCGATCTCGTTCTCGTTCGCGATCGCGGCCCTGCTCGAAGGCCGCATCGATGCCGCCTGGGCGCGCTGGGTGCGGCCGTGGACCCTGATGGCCTGGATCTTCCTGACGCTCGGCATCGCCATGGGCTCGTACTGGGCCTATTACGAGCTCGGCTGGGGCGGCTGGTGGTTCTGGGACCCGGTCGAGAACGCCTCGCTGATGCCCTGGCTCGCGGGCACCGCGCTGCTGCATTCCGCCGTCGTCATGGAGAAGCGCAACGCGCTCAAGGTCTGGACCATCCTGCTGTCGATCCTGACCTTCTCGCTGTCTCTGCTCGGCACCTTCCTGGTCCGCTCCGGCGTCATCACCTCGGTCCATGCCTTCGCCAGCGATCCGACCCGCGGCGTGTTCATCCTCGGCATCCTCGTGCTGTTCATCGGCGGCAGCCTCACGCTGTTCGCCGGCCGCGCCACCGCGCTGAAGCAGGGCGGGCTGTTCGCGCCGATCTCGCGCGAGGGCGCGCTGGTCTTGAACAACCTGCTGCTCACCGTGTCCTGCGCCACCGTGCTGTTCGGCACGCTGTACCCGGTGATCATGGAGGCGCTCGACTTCAAGCTCTCGGTCGGCGCGCCGTTCTACAACATCACCTTCGGCCCCTTGTTCGCGCTGCTCTTGCTGATGGTGCCGTTCGGCCCGATGCTGGCGTGGAAGCGCGGCGACCTCGTCGCGGCGACGCAGCGGCTGCTCGCGGCCGGCGTCACGGCGCTGGTGGCGATCGCGATCGTCTGGGCCTGGGCGCGCGGTGGCAGCGCGCTGGCGCCTGTTGGCATCGGCCTCGGCGTGTTCGTCATCACCGGCTCGGTCGTCGATCTGGTCGAGCGCACCGGCGTGGCCCGCGTGCCGTTCAAGACCGCGCTGCACCGGACCCGCGGTCTGCCGCGCTCGGTGTGGGGCACCGCCTTCGCCCATGCCGGCCTCGGCGTGGCGCTGCTCGGCATCGTCTGCGAGACCACCTGGAACAGCGAGCTGATCTCGACCTTGCGTCCGGGCGATGTCCGCAATCTCGCCGGCTACCAGATCAAGTTCGACGGCATGACCCAGCGCCAGGGCCCGAACTTCAGCGAGGTCGTCAGCACCTTCGTCATCAGCCAGGACGGCCGGCAGCTCGCGGTGATGACGCCGAGCAAGCGCAGCTTCGCCACGCGCGGCATGTCGACGACGGAAGCCGCGCTGATGACCCGCGGCGTCAGCCAGCTCTACGTCTCGCTCGGCGATGCCACCGCCGACGGCGGGCTGGCCGTGCGCATCTATCACAAGCCGCTGGTGCTCTTGATCTGGTTCGGTCCGGTGCTGATGGCGTTCGGCGGACTGCTGTCGCTGTCCGACCGGCGCCTGCGCGTCGGCGCGCCGCGCCCGGCACGTGCCGCGCGCGCGCTGCAGCCGGCGGAGTAGGGCGGATGCGACGCAGTCTCAGCCTCCTCGCGCTCGCGCTGCTGCTGTTGAGCTCGCCGGTGGCGCATGCCGTGCAGCCCGACGAGGTCATGGCCGACACGGCCAAGGAGCAGCGCGCCCGCGCGCTGTCGCGCGAGCTGCGCTGCATGGTCTGCCAGAACCAGTCGATCGACGATTCCGACGCGCCGCTGGCGCGCGACCTGCGCCTCTTGGTGCGCGAGCGGCTCGCCGCCGGTGACAGTGACAATCAGGTGCTGGATTTCCTGGTCGCGCGCTACGGCCAGTTCGTGCTGCTGAAGCCGCGCTTCGAGCGCCAGACTTTGCTGCTGTGGCTGCTGCCGCCGGTGCTGCTGCTCGGCGGCGGCCTGGCGCTGTGGTGGCAGGTGCGCCGTCGCGGGCAGCGCGGCCCGGAGGCCACGCCGAAGCTGACCGCGGAGGAGGAGGCGCGCCTCGCCGCGCTGATGGCCGCCGAGCAGCCGCCGCCGGCGACATGATGATCCGCTAACGCCACGATCCCCTGCCAGTTAGTTACTCCGTCATGTCCGGGCTTGACCCGGGCATCCATGTGGATCCCAAAGTGCCGGACGACGTGGATGGCCGGGTCAAGCCCGGCCATGACGACGGAGAGAGGCGGGCTGAAAGCGCGTGGTGCGAAGGCCGGCTGTCGCGAGTAAGAAGCGAGCGCAGCAAATGGGAACGCGCCGTGGATCCGCAAAACCCCGTGCTTTCCCGTGCTCCGCGCCTACCCGCGCTTTCAGCTTATTTTACCTTTGTCTGGAAGGGTGCGCAGCACATTCCGTCTGACGCGTCCGGGCAAGGTCCATGTTCTCCAACAGTCATCTGACGATCCGCTTCCTCGTGGGAGGCGTCGTCGCCTCTCTCCTCATGCTCCTGGCGATCGGCGGCGGCACCGGCTTCATCGCGGTGCTCTATCTCAACAACCAGATCACCAGCCTGTCGTCGGACTTCGCCCATCTCAGCGGTCCCGCCCGTGACCATGCGATGCTGACCTATCAGCAGGCGCAGTCGGCGTTCTCCTACTTCCTGATGGCCTGCGCGGCCATCGCGGTGTTCGCCAGCGCCGTCTGCCTGATGACCTATGCCGCCGTGCAGAACGGCATCCTGCGCCCGCTCGCCGCGATGGTCTCGGCCATGCGCGACGTCGCCGGCCAGAAATACGACACGCCCATTCCCGGCCTCGGCCTCGGCAACGAGATCGGCCAGCTCGCCGGCGCGCTCGAGGTGTTCAAGACCAACGGCATCGAGCGCCAGCGCCTCACCGCGCGCGAGCTGCAGGAGGCGCAGCGCCAGGGCGAGCGCTCGCGCTTTCTCGACGGCCGCATCCATTCCTTCAACGACCTCGTCGCATCCGTCGTCGGCAGCGTGGCATCGTCGGCCATCCGGCTGAAGAGCAATGCCGAGACCCTGTCGCGCGCCGCCAACGACACCTCGGCCAAGGCCAATGCGGTCGAGGCCGCCGCCAACCACGCCAATCGCAGCGTCCAGACCGTGGCCGGCTCGACCGAGGAGATGACGAGCTCGATCGGCACCATCAGCCGCCGCGTCTCCGACGCGACCCAGCGCGCCGAGGGCGCGGCCTCGCAGGCCGAGAAGAGCAAGAACACCATCCATTCGCTGTCGGACGCCGCCGAGAAGATCGGCGCCGTGGTCCAGCTCGTGCAGGCGATCGCCTCGCAGACCAACCTGTTGGCGCTGAACGCCACCATCGAGGCCGCCCGCGCCGGCGAGGCCGGCCGGGGCTTCTCGGTGGTGGCGTCGGAGGTGAAGAACCTCGCCAACCAGACCAGCAAGGCGACCGACGAGATCTCCGCCCACGTCGCCAGCATCCAGGGCATCACCGCCGAGACCCGCGGCGCCATCGACGGCATCTCGACCACATTGAGCGAGATCAGCGCCATCATGTCCGGCATCGAGGTCGACACCTCGCAGCAGCGCACCGCCACCCAGGACATCTCCAGGAGCGTCCAGGAAGCCGCCCGCGGCACCCTCGACGTCTCCAACCACATCGCCCAGATCAGTTCGACCTCGGCCGAAACCGGCCGCCTCGCCTCGGAGGCCCGCGACGCCGCCGGCGACCTGTCGCAGCAGGCCGAGACGCTGAAGCGCGAGGTCGATGCGTTCATCATCAGCGTGAAGGCGAGCTGAGGGCAGGCGCACCGCCGGGGGCGCCAGTTGTATTTCTCCGCTGTCATGGCGTGCGTTGTGAGCCCACCTCTCTCCCCTGTCATGGCCGGGCTTGTCCCGGCCATCCACGCCGGTCCGTCTGCGCAAGGGATGGATGCGCGGGTCAAGCCCGCGCATGACGACCGAGTGAGTTGAGCGCACCTGCGTCCGCCGCGAGCTGAGTGCACCGGACGGCACGCATCCGGACTGCGTAGCTCGGCGACAAACGATGCCCCGTCCCCGCGGCTCCGTCTAACCCGCTATTAGTAAATACCGCCCATCGTGCATACAGCACAGCTGTGAGTCGCCAGCCAGGCGGCCGCTGCTGCGGGGCAGGCGCGTGGCGACGTCGGTTCGCCCGCCTGCCGCTCTTGGGGGAGCGGACGAGGACATGATGAGCTTGAAGATCAGGGGGCGTCTCTACGCCGGCTTTGCGGCGCTCATCGTCGCCGGCGCCGTGATGGCGGCCGTGGCGGTGTGGAATCTGTGGGCGGTGCGCGACCAGGTCGCGAGCATGTCGGCGCTGTCGGACGCGACCGCGCGCATCCTGCAGGTCTCCAACCATTTGCAGGCGATCCAGCGCACCAATCTGCGCTACATCCACGACGCCAACGAGCCGGCGCTCAAGGAGGCCGCCGAGCGCGAGGCGGCGGCGACCGCGCTGCTGCAGGCGGCCACCGCCGGCCCGCTGTCCGCGGAGCAGCGCAAGCTCTACGGCGATCTCACCAGCGAGATCGCGCAGATGAAGACCCAGCGCGATGCACTCAGCGAGGCCGTCAAGCAGGTGAAGTCCGGCCGCGCCGCGCTGCTGCCGGGCGGCGAGGACCTCGCCGCCAAGGCCGCCAAGCTGTCGATCGCGGCACGCATCTCCAAGGAGCCGGAGGTGATGACCGCGGTCGCCGACATCGACGCCCGCCTGCAGCTCGTCCGCATCGCGACCTGGCGCTTCCTGGCGCTGCGCGACACCAAGTCGGCGTCCGCCTTCCGCGCCGGCGTCGACAATGTCGAGCAGCGGCTTGCCACCTTGGAGGGCGCGTCGCCGCCGGCGGGCGTGCTGGCTGCGATCGCGCCGGTGAAGGCTTCGCTGGCGCTCAACAAGACCGCGTTCGAGGCCACCGCCGCCGCGGCGCTGAAGTCCGAGGACATCTACGCCACCGCGATCGAGCCGCTGATCGCCAGGAGCATCGACACGCTCAAGGCCGCCGAAACGGGCGTGAATGCCGACTATCACGGGTCTCGCGCGCGCGCCGAGGGCGCCATCGCCAGCACGATCTCGCTGCAGATGCTGGTCGGCGCCGCCGCCATCCTGTTCGGCTGCCTCGTCGCTGTCCTGATCGCGCGCAGCATCGTCGGCCCGCTGGGGTCGATGACGCGGGCGATGGGACGGCTCGCGAGCGGCGACGTCGCCGTCGAGATCCCCGGCCGCGGCGCCCGCGACGAGATCGGCGCCATGGCGACGGCGATCCAGGTGTTCAAGGACAACATGGCCGAGACCGAGCGTCTGCGCGCCGAGCATGCCGACGCCGAAGCGCGGCAGGAGCAGCAGCGCCGGGACGACATGGCGAAGCTCGCCCGCCAGTTCGAGCAGGCCGTCGGCGAGATCGTCGATGCGGTGTCGCACGCCTCGAGCGAGCTCGAAGCCTCCGCCGGGACGCTGACCAGCACGGCCGCGCGCGGCCAGGATCTGTCGACGGAGGTTGCCGCCGCCTCGCAGGAAGCGTCGTCCAACGTGCAGACGGTGGCCTCCGCCGCCGAGGAGCTGTCGTCCTCGGTCAGCGAGATCTCCCGCCAGGTGCAGGAATCCGCGCGCATCGCCAGCGAAGCCGTGGCGCAGGCCAACCGCACCAATGAGCGCGTCGGCACCCTGTCGAAGGCCGCCACCCGCATCGGCGACGTGCTCGAGCTGATCAGTAGCATCGCCGGCCAGACCAACCTGCTGGCGCTCAACGCCACCATCGAGGCGGCGCGCGCCGGCGAGGCCGGCCGCGGCTTCGCGGTGGTCGCCGCCGAGGTCAAGGCGCTGGCCGAGCAGACCGCGAAGGCCACCGGCGAGATCGCCCAGCAGGTCTCCGGCATCCAGGCCGCCACCGAAGAGTCGGTCGGCTCGATCAAGGAGATCGGCAACACCATCGGCCGCCTGTCGGAAATCTCGGCCGCTGTCTCCGCCGCCGTGGAGGAGCAGGGCGCCGCGACGCAAGAGATCTCCCGCAACGTCCAGCACGCCGCCAACGGCACCCAGCGCGTCTCGCGGAATATCGACGACGTGCAGCGCGGGGCGTCGGAGACGGGCTCTGCGTCGTCGCAGGTGCTGGCGGCAGCGAGGTCGCTGTCGGCGGAGAGCGGACGGCTGAAGCGGGAGGTGAGCCGGTTCCTAGGGTCGCTGCAGGCGGCGTGATGGGAGCACGGTGTGTAGCTCCGGCGTCGGACGAGTAGGGCGGATTAGCGCAGCGTAGTCCGCCCTGCGCCAAGCCGAAGTATCTTGAGGCTCCCTAGGGAAGTAACGCGCAGAAGCTTGGGGCGTTGAAAAACAAAGGCAAATCAGCTTCACCGCAGTGCGATTGCCACCACGAACTGCTACCACCGAGCAACCTTTTCCAAGTGGCATCGGCTGGTGAGCGAATCGCTGCTTGTATTCGTTTCAATCCCCCTTCTCGCCACCCTTCTTCTGAGGTGCAAGTAGCACGATGGCATCCCAGATGCTCTTCCCCTTCAGTGCGGCTGCCGTGACCGAAAATGAGACCAACGGCGGGACACCGACGTAATAGCTGAGGGTACCCGCGATAACACCGGCGAGCCCAAGCTCGGCTATCACTCTCCCCGCCGCAGTTCCGTTGTCATCCAGCCAGCCAACGAAACCTTCGGTTATCGAACGGGCAGCTCGCACCGCCCGTCTCAACAGATTAGTCTGTTCCACCGGGTCCGCCATCTTGGCGGACGCGTGAACGGCTACAGCGAGTTCTTCAAATCCGCTTTGAAGTCGCTGGAGAACGGCCCGCACCTCTTCGTACCCCGCGAGCGCAGTGGGCTCGTTTGGGATTTTTGTTGCGAGCTGGTTCAATTCCGTCTCAATGGAACGAGCGGCAAAACGTGCGATATCCTCAAACGTCCGGGGATCGCTCTTGATGCGTGAAACCACCGCTTCAATCGCGGGGTCGGGAATAAATTCAGCGGTGGCTGTTATGCTGACCTGCCCGCCTATGCTCCCCGCCTGTCCAACGGCCTGAACGCCTAGCAATCCTGGTTGGCTCGGCTGCGCGTCGGTACGCTCTACAGAGGCCTGTTTGGGTGTGCTTTCGCCTGTATCAGTTAGTGCCGCCAGCGCCCGATTAACTGTTCCGAGTTCATGCTCCCACGCGTCGTCAGAGATGGTTGCCCAACGAAGTTCAATCTGATCTGAGGAATGCTGTCCGGAAAGCCGATGCTCATACCAACGGGTCCAGACTTCCCAGCCTTCATTCTCGGCGATGAGCCGCTGCTTCAATTCCTCCCAAAGCTCCTGTAGCCAGTCCGGTAGCTCACCCGGCCACAATTTTGAGTTTGCGAGCGTCACCGCGCTGAACCTTTGATCCAATAAGGCTGCGTCGGTCAGGATAGCCTGAAGGATCTGCTCAAAGGCCAATCGTCCTTGCGAACCCGCGGAATCCAGAGCGTACTCAAGAGCTGTTGCCGCCCGAGCAGGCGCCTCATCGCTTGGCGCAACGATAGCGGCCAAGGTATACGCCGCGGCGCGCTCCGGCGGCGGCGACTGAACATTTCCGAGCCCCCCAAGGGCTCTGCGGGCCGTGTCCCTCAGTGTGTCATGGCTGCCAGGGAACGCCGACACGCTCCACGCGGTGCTCACGGCTCGAAAGACGCGTAAGAGAATTCTGCGCCTCGCCACTCGACTGCCCGTAGAAACGGGCGCGAGAGAGAATGTAGGCAGTACTCTAAGCGCCGCGCGGCCAACCAACACAATGGCTGCCTCAGCAGGGCGCGTCCTTAACCACGCCTCGCGTTTTTCGGCAGTGTCGAGCGCGGAATCGGGCTCGGAAGCTCCAACTGCGAAGGGGACTTCGATGCCCGAAGGCGGCACCTCTAGCGGCCCTGGGATTTTCACCTCCAATGGGCCTGGTACCTGTTCGCGATCATCCTTAGGAGCCATGACGTAACTCTTGCCGGAGTTCTTTAAACCAAGAAGTCCTGTTACGGGGCGGGCACACCGGTCCCGAGCATCGTGTTCAGTATGTTGAGCGCTCCAGCGGCGACCAACGAACCTGCTGCACCACTTAGACAGTTACGCAGGTCCGTGAGCAGTCCTCTTAGAAGGCTATGATCGGGCCGCGGACTCGCGAGTGCCTTCTCTAATTTGTCCAGGCGATCATCCAAGCTCGGACCGTCAGCGCCCGCCGCAACCAGTTCATGGCGGTGCGTGCGCAATTGAGGAAGGATTGAAGCTATCTGCTCGGTGTTGAGACCGCTTACCGTGATATCGCCGGATACGTTCCCATGTCCCAAATTGCCAACAAGAGAGCTAATGTGCCCGATGTTAATCGTGGTCGCAGCGGTCGTGTCCCCGGGCGTGGTGTAACTCGGTAGAGCAAAGCCGTCCGCCCGCGCGCTCCCCATAGCGCCGTAGC
>NZ_JAUEUL010000019.1:0-113147 GCF_032487575.1 Bradyrhizobium sp. SZCCHNRI1009
CAAAAACCCACAACAGTTGAGCCTCGCAATATGCGGAAGCTGAACCGGACAGCCGTGGGACAAGCCCGGGCATGACGACCTTTGGCTTGGTGCGGTGGGGGGCCTAAACTGACGACATGTCCTCTTTAAAGCACATTGCGGTCATCGGGGCCGGCCCGGCTGGGCTCATGGCCGCCGAGGTGCTGGCGGGCGGCGGCGTCGCCGTCACCGTCTACGACGCGATGCCGTCGGTTGCCCGCAAGTTCCTGATGGCGGGGCGAGGGGGCCTCAATCTCACCCACAGCGAAGAGCTGCCGCTGTTCCTGTCGCGCTATCGCGACGCTGCGTCGTGGCTTGCGCCGGCCATCCAGGCCTTCTCGCCGCAACAACTGCGCGACTGGTGCGAGGCGCTGGGCGAGCCGACCTTCGTCGGCTCCTCGGGCCGCGTGTTTCCTGTCGCAATGAAAGCCTCGCCGTTGCTGCGGGCGTGGCTGCGCCGGCTCGATGCGCAGGGCGTGCGAGTCGCGCTACGGCATCGCTGGACCGGCTGGGACGACCGGGGACATCTGACCTTCGAGACGCCGAACGGTCCGCACACCGTGGCAGCCGACGCGACCGTGCTGGCACTCGGCGGCGCCTCCTGGCCGCGGCTCGGATCCGACGGCGGCTGGGTGCCGATCCTCGCCGCCAAGGGCGTCGCGATCGCGCCGCTGCGGCCCGCCAATTGCGGCTTCACCGTCGGCTGGTCCGACATCTTCCGCGACCGCTTCGAGGGCCAGCCGCTGAAGGGCATCGCGCTGGCGTTCGGCGAGCGCAGCGTGCGCGGCGAGGCGGTCGTGACGCGGGACGGCATCGAAGGCGGCGCGGTCTATGCACTGTCGGCCGAGCTGCGGGAGGCCGTCGCTGTTCATGGCGAGGCTGTCCTGCACGTCGCGCTGCGGCCCGATCTCGCTGCCGCTGATCTGATCAAGAAGCTATCGGCTTCACGCGGCAAGCAGTCGTTCTCGAATGTGCTCCGCAAGGCGGCGCAGTTGTCGCCGGTCGCGATCGGCCTGCTGCAGGAGGCAGCAAAGACGCATGGGCTGTCGTTGTCGTCGCTACCGCCCGACCGTCTCGCGGCACTGATCAACGCCCTGCCGATCAAGCTGACCGGCACCGCCGGGCTCGCGCGCGCCATCTCCAGCGCCGGCGGCATCGCCCGCGATGAGCTCGACGCCGACTACATGCTGCGGCGACTGCCCGGCGTGTTCGCCGCGGGAGAGATGCTGAACTGGGAGGCGCCGACCGGCGGCTATCTGCTGCAGGCGTCGTTTGCGACTGGCGCGGCTGCGGGGAAGGGCGTGTTGAAGTGGCTTAAATCGTAGGGTGGGCAAAGCGCAGCGTGCCCACCGTCAGCACCAACAGAGACAACGGTGGGCACGATGCGCCGAGGCGTTGCCGCGTCGCCTCTTTGCCCACCCGACGTCTTTGCCGTCATTGCGAGCGAAGCGACTTGTCCGCCAGAGCCCGACGGGCGACGGCGGAAGCAATCCAGGGCGGCACGTGCGGCTCTGGATTGCTTTGTCGCTTCGCTCCTCGCAATGACGGCTGAGAGAGCGCCCCCTATCGCAGCTTCCCCCGCGCCGCGACCGGCAGCGTGCCCAAAATCTCCTCGCCGCGCACCATCACCACCTCGTCCATCATGTTGACGACGACGCAGACGTGGTTGGGGACGACGCGGACGACGTCGCCGACATGGGGGCGGGTGTTGCTGCGCGACAGATCGAGGAAGCCGTGCTCCTCGGCGAAGCGCGCGATCTTGGCTTCGGGGTGTTCCAGGATCAGGCCGTGGCCGTCGAGCCCGCCAGTGTCGGTCGTCAGCGTCTTCGAGCCGGCATCGAGAATGCCGCGCTCGGGCGCGGCGCGACTGACGACGGTCGAGTAGATGTGCAGCGCGCAGTCGTCCCAGGTGGCGACGCCGGCGGCGACCTGCATGCGGTCGTTGTAGATATAGGTGCCCGGCCGATGCTCGGTCGCGCCCCTGAGCTTGCCGAGATTCTTCAGGTTCGGCGAGCCGCCGGTCGAGACGATGGCAGCGTCCAGTCCCTCGGCGCGCACGCCGGCCAGCGCCTCGTCGTAGAAGCGTTGCGCCTCGTCCCAGCCGCTCTCGGTCGGGTACAGCATGAAGCCGGCGAAGCGCAGTCCCTCGGAGGCTTTGATCTGGCGCGCGAGCTGGATCGCCTCCGCCGGCGTCTCGACCCCGGCGCGCTTGCGCCCGGTGTCGCATTCGACCACGACCGAGAGCGTGCGGCCCGACTGCTTCGCCGCTTGCGGCAGGCCGGCGATGACGGTCGCGTTATCGGCGGCGACGGTCATGTCGGCCTTGGCCTGTAGCGCGGCGAGGCGGGCCATCTTCTCCTCTCCGATCAGATTGTAGCTGATCAGGATGTCGGCGATGCCGGCATCCGCCATGATCTCGGCCTCGCCGATCTTCTGGCAGGTGATTCCTTGCGCGCCGGCCTCGATCTGCAGTTTCGCGAGCACCGGGCTCTTGTGCGTCTTGATGTGCGGTCGGTTGGCGACGCCCGCGGCCTCGCACTGGGCCTGGATGCGCGCGATGTTGCGCTCGACCCTGTCCATGTCGATGACGGCGCAGGGCGTGCCGTACTCACGGGCGATCCTGGCGGCGAGCGGGGTGGTCATGTCATTCACTCCATGTTGCCGTCATTGCGAGGAGCGAAGCGATGACGGAGAGAATGTCGGGTGGGCAAAACGAAGCGTGCCCACCGTCTTCTGTTGCGCAAGCTCGTGGTGGGCACGGCGCTTGCGCGCCTTTGCCCATCCTACGTAAACATCAAGCCCCCTCGATTTCCTCGCGCAGCACTTCCAGCTCCAGCCAGCGGTCTTCCGCGGCGGTGAGCTCGGCCTGCGCGGTGGCGATGGCGAGGGAGGCGGCGTCGAACTTTTTGCGGTCCTTGGCGTAAAGAGCAGGATCCGCGAGCACGGCCTGCTGCTTGGCAATCTCGGCCTGCAGCTTCGCGATCGTCTTCGGCAGGGTCTCCAGCGCGTGCTTCTCGTTGAAGGAGAGCTTGCGCTTCGGCGCGCTCGCCGGCGCTGTCGCAGCCGGCTTGGCCTCCTTCTTCTCCTCAGCCGCCTTGGCGTGCTCGCGCTTCAGGTCGGCGCCGCGCTGAGCCAGCATGTCGCTGTAGCCGCCGGCATATTCCTGCCATTTGCCGTTGCCCTCGGGCACGATCACCGAGGTCACGACGCGGTCCAGGAAGTCGCGGTCGTGGCTGATCAGGATCACCGTGCCTTCGTAGTCGCCGAGCATGTCCTCGAGCACGTCGAGCGTCTCGAGGTCGAGATCGTTGGTCGGCTCGTCCAGCACCAAGAGGTTCGATGGCTTGGCCAGCGCGCGCGCCAGCATCAGCCGGCCGCGCTCGCCCCCCGATAGCACTTCGAGCGGCGTGCGCATCTGCTCGCGCGAGAACAGGAAGTCCTCCATGTAGCCGACGACGTGCCTCGGCTTGCCGGCCACCATGACGTGATCGCCGCGGCCGCCCGTCAGCGCGTCGGCGAGCGTCGTCCGGGGATCGAGGCTCTCGCGGTGCTGGTCGAGCGTCGCCGTCTCCAGATTGACGCCGAGCCTGATGCTGCCGCTGTCGGGCTCGCTGCCGCCGGTGAGCAGATTGACCAGCGTGGTCTTGCCGGCGCCGTTCGGGCCGACGATGCCGATGCGGTCGCCGCGCTGGATGCGGATGGAGAAGTTGTCGACGATCCTGCGGTCGCCATAGCTCTTCGATGCGCCCTTGGCCTCGATCACCAGCTTGCCGGACTTGTCGGCTTCCGCCGCGGCGAGATTGGCGCTGCCGGCCGTACCGCGATAGTCGCGGCGCTGCTGCCTGAGCGCATGCAGATTGGCGAGCCGCTTGACGTTGCGCTTGCGCCGGCCGGAGACGCCGTAGCGCAGCCAGTGCTCCTCGTTGACGATCTTGCGGTCGAGCTTGTGCTGCTCGCGCTCTTCTTCCGCCAGCACCTCGTCGCGCCACGCCTCGAATGCCGCAAAGCCGCGATCGATCTGCCTGATCTGGCCGCGGTCGAGCCAAGCGGTCGCGCGCGACAGATTGGTGAGGAAGCGACGATCGTGACTGATCAGCACCAGCGCCGAGCTTCGGCCGTCGAGCTCGTTTTCCAGCCACTCGATGGTCGTGAGGTCGAGGTGGTTGGTCGGCTCGTCCAGCAGCAGGATGTCGGGGTTGGGCGCAAGCACGCGCGCCAGCGCCGCGCGGCGCGCCTCGCCGCCGGAAACATGCGCGGGATCCTCTTCTCCGGTCAGTCCGAGCTGCTCGACGAGATAGCGTGCCTGATAGTGATCGTCGCCCGGCCCGAGTCCGGCCTCGACATAGGACAGCGTGGTGGCATGGCCGGAGAAATCCGGCTCCTGCGGCAGATAGCGCACCGTGGCGCCCGGCTGCACGAAGCGGGTGCCGCTGTCGCATTCGACCAGGCCGGCGGCGATCTTGAGCAGCGTCGACTTGCCGGAGCCGTTGCGGCCGATCAGGCAGACGCGCTCGCCTGGCGAGACCGACAGCTCGACACCCTGCAGCAGGGCCGTGCCGCCGAAGGTCAGGCGGATGTCCTTGAGTTGGATGAGAGGCGGCGCCATGAGGTTAGCTCTGCTGCTGAGTCCGCGCCGCGCGCTGGCGCTGCAGGCGGCGGATCGTGGTGTCGAGGGTGGAAAGGAAGGTGGAGCGGTCGCGCGGCGTGAACGAGCGCGGGCCGCCGGTCACCTCGCCCGATGACCGCAGATCGGTCATGAGGTTGCGCACGGCGAGCGTCATGCCGATCGACTCCGCCGTGAACGGCTTGCCGTTCGGCGCGATCACGGCGCTGCCGGCCTTGACGCAGCGGCTGGCCAGCGGAATGTCCGCCGTGATGACGATGTCGTCAGCGCCGGTGCGCTCGGCGATCCAGTCATCCGCGGCATCCATGGCGCTGCCGGCCGCCACGCGCGTGATCAGAGGATCCTCGGGCACGCGGATGAAGCCACCGGCGACGACGGTCACCGGCAGGCCATGCCGGATCGCAACGCGGTAGATCTCGTCCTTCACCGGGCAGGCGTCGGCGTCGACATAGATGCGGATCGGGGCGGTTTCGGTCGTCATCGGGCCATCGGTTGGAATGGTCCGGTTGGTACTCCATCGCGCCGGGAATTGCGAGCCAAACGCGCCGCTTGCCAGGGCCTTTCCGGCCGCTACCATCGCCCGAAAACGGTGAAAGGGAGGCAAGGATGTCGGGCAGAATCGCGACGTATGCGGTCGAGGCGTTCAACACGGCCAAGCAGTCCGAGAACAAGATGCACGACGACAGTGTGGCGCGGCGATTCGGCTTCGCCGGCGGTCTCGTACCCGGCGTCGAGGTGCTGGCCTATATGCTGCATCAGCCCGTCGCACGCTGGGGGCGGGCGTTCTTGGAGCGTGGGCTGATCGAGGCACGGTTCACCAAGCCGGTCTATGACGGCGAGATCGCGGAGGTCGTCGCGAACGAGACCTCCGACGGGCTCGCCCTTGAGGTGATCAGCCGAGGGCAGCTCTGCGCCACCGGTTCCGCCTCGCTGCCCGCGTCGGTGCCGGATGTCGTGCTGGCCGAGTACCGGGATGTTCCGGCCGCGGCGGTGCGGCCGCTCGTCAGTGCGGAGTCTTTCGCTGTCGGCAGCTGGCTCGGCACGGCGCCGCGCGCGTGGCCAGGGCAGGCGGCCACCGCCTATCTTTCTGAGATTCGCGAGCGCGATCCGATCTATGCCAACGAGCGGCTCGGCCATCCCGGCATGCTGCAGCGGGTGATGAACCGGCTGCTCGTCGACAACGTCGTCCTCGGCCCCTGGATTCACGTCGGCAGCCGCATGCAACTGCTGTCGGCGATCGAAGAAGCCGACGAGATCACCGCGCGCGGCCGTGTGGTTGCCAACTACGAGAAGAAGGGTCACCGCTTCGTCGAGCTCGATGCGCTGGTGGTCGCCAATGGCGACCGCCCGCTCGCGCATTGCCATCACGTGGCGATCTATCAGCCACGCGAACAGCGCGGATAGCTGCGACGAATCGCATCAGTCATCAAGACCATTTGATGGCCTGCTTGTGAATTCATTCACACTCAATCTAAAATTGTGTATGGTTTGGTTGGCCCGTAGTTGTGAGGGGGAAGGGCCAATGATCGGACATGGGAGATGCGGCGTGGCCGTGGGCTGCGTCATGGGGGACCATGAATTCTGGCAAGCGATGCACAAGGTGGGCAGATCGGGCCGGCCGCTTCGGTCGGAAGCGGCGTCGGAGCCGCGGTAACGTGCCCGCCATGTTGGATCATCGACACAACGCGTCCGTGCGCTGAGCCGGGTCATGAAAGACCAGCGGGGACTCGACGGCGGCGATCAGGCCTGGCGCGATCTGTCCAGGATGAGCCGGCCGTATCTCAACGTCGTCGATTTCCTGGCAAGCTATGCACAGCGTCTGGCGGAGCTGTCGCGGGCGGCGACTGTGGAGATTGCCGTCGCCGATCTCGGCCGCATCGTCCTGTCCCGATCCGGATCGGAAACCGTGCAGGACTGGCTCAGCGAAAGAGACGGCGGTGGTGCGGCGACTGCCGAGCGCGAGCCGCGGCGTGCGCCGGAATGGCGGCTCGAACCGACGCCATCCGTGACGGCGCCGCTGGTCTATGCCGACGTCGGGATCGGCCGTTTGACGTTGGCCTGGGAGGGGCGGCGGGGCGGGCCGGACCTGTCCGACGCGCTGGCGGATTGCGCGCGCCAGCTCGCCTTCGTGATCAAGCGCCACGAGGTCTGCGAGTGGGCACGGCAGCGCCTGGGCCGCTCGCTGCTGTTGGTGGGTGTGAGCGAGGCGGTCCGAAATCTCGAGATCTTCGTCGAGAAGGCGTCGCACAGCGATCTGCCGTGCCTGTTGCAGGGCGAGTTCGGGACCGAGACGCCGTATCTGGCCGCCGCGATCCATTGCTGCGGGCCGCGCCGCGATCTGCCGTTCGTGCAGGTCAATTGCGCGCAGCCGCGGGGGGCGCCGCAGGACTGGTTTCGGCAGGCCGAGGGCGGCACGCTGTTCTTCAGCGACATCGACATGCTGGCGCCCGGTCTGCAGAACGAATTGCCGCAGCACATGCATTCTCGCCTGGGACAATGGCTGGACGTGTCGAACACGACGCGCGTGCGCGTGATCGCCTCGGCCGGCGGCGATCTGCCGCGCATGGTGGCCGAGCGCTCCTTCTCGCGCCAATTGCTGGCCGAGCTCGACTTTCTGCCCGTCAGCGTGCCGCCGCTGCGCGAGCGCTGCGACGACATCGAGCCGCTCGTCATCGCTGCGCTCGAGGGACATGGTCATCGCGCCGAAGACAAGATCAGCGCCGAGATGCTCGATCTGTGCCGCAGCTATCCGTGGCCGGAGAACGCGTTCGAGGTCGAGCGCGTGGTCGCCCGGCTCGCGGTCATGACCGGACGTGCGAGGATCCGTGCCGAGGACATCAGGCGCTATTTCCCGGCTCTCCACGCGCGGGCCGAGCGCGTGACGGTGACGTCGGCGGCACCGTCACCGGCGTTGCCGGCGGCGAAGCCGCCGGCCGAAGCCGTTCGCGAGCAAGCGTCCGCGAGGCCGGAAATCGGGGCGGAAGCGGATGATTGGATTCGCCACGTGCTCAACAAGGACATCACGGCGCTGTCGCGCCTGCATCCCAATCTGCGCCGGGCACTTCTGTATCTCGTCGATCACTATGCCGAGCCGATCCGGCTCGGCAGCTTGGCACGCCAGGCCCATGTCAGCCAGTCGCATCTGAGCTTCCTGTTTCGCCACAGCCTGCAGACCTCGTGCAAGGCAATGCTGTCGCGCATTCGGGTCGAGAAAGCCAAGGAGTTGCTGGCAACAAATGCGCGGCAGCCGATCACCGATGTGGCGCTACAGGTCGGCTTCGCCGATCTCAGCCATTTCGAGAAATACTTCCGCCGTCAGGTCGGCCGCACCCCGCGCGAGTACCGGCGCATGGCGGCGGAGTGAGGGGGGCGGTTGTCCTCTTTCACAGAGGCTTTGGAAACATGTAAGCGCCGCCGAGGGTTGGTATGAAAAAGACGCGTTTCCACCCAAGGCATTCTCCGTCGCCTAATGCCGGCGATGCTCAACGAGGTACGTCCAATCACCGGTCGACGGCGAGGACCCCGGTAGTTTGATCGAAGACCACATGGTGTCGTAGCGTCCTTCCCACTTCGGTGCTCTGGAATAGTCAAGAAACGGGCGCGCATTTGGCGGCGGCAGATTGAAAGCAAGATCGGTGGATGGATTGCTCGCGTTCAGGAGCATTGCGCCCAGCGCTTTCTCCACCATGTTGATCGCTTTACAGAGAGATTTGACGTCGTACGTCGCGAGCCGTGAGTAAGGTTTCTTTCCGGCCTTCTCTATGTACTCGCGTTGAAACTTTGCGAGTGCGTCCAGCCAAATCGCAGCCGTTTCTCCCGACAAGAGAACTTCGCCGAGTTTGCCGTAAAACGTGCGATCAAAGTCTTCCTTGCTGATCACATCCAGCAGCGCAGCTTTAAACCAGAGTGCCGTCAAATCCTTCAGGTAGCTATGAAATGGCAACCAGCGCCACCAGCGCGGGAATTGGTCCACTTGATATGAATTGATCTGTTCCTCAAAGGGGTATGGATCCCGAAAGATCAACGTCGATTTTTCGGCGTATGCGATTTCCTGGAGCTTGAGCTGATTCATCTCGCTCAGAGCGCCCATTGCACCGCATACCACCTTGTTCGTAACAAGGAAAACAAACGCGGACTTCTTGAGTTCTGCAATAGTCATGTTCAGTTCGACTGGAACTTTCGCCGGATCAATCTGACCGACGTCCTTATAGATCTTTGTAAGCAATGACATGTATCCGCTATAGACTTCGGCCATGACGTTCAACCAGATCCAGGATGGCCGTACCACGCCCTTGCTGAAGCGCAGATTTTCACGAGGTAGTTTCCACGCCATTTGGTATAAAAAATAACCTTGCAAGGTCATGGGCATGTTGACCTGCGAAGAAAAGCCTTCTTTTGGGTCTTTCTGGCTGCGCCCAAGGAGGATGTTGTTGAGGTAATCGTTCCACGGTTGTGGATCTTGGGGGCTTCCCTCGTTCTTGGCGAACGTCCATAGGGCCGCGCCGACATTAGTCGTATCGTCAATGTTGTTTTCGTTCAGTTGAACAAGAACTTGAGTGGAGCTGCGATTCTTCGCCTCGGCTTTCTTCAACGCTTTGCCAAAGAAATTCTTGACGAGGGTATCGAAGGCCTCGCTTGCGAGCGCCGCCTTCCATTGCAGGAAAGTCACATATTTTTGCGTCGATGTCCCGGATACAGAAGCGACGAGATATTCAGCAAGTCGGTCTTTGGCAAGGTAGGCGTCCGCGACGGTCGAAAACCACGTCTTGCCCGTCGTGAGTTCGAAGACGTTGTCCGAATCGGTCTCGATCGTCCAGACGGCTTTTGCTTCCGGCGAGTCTCCAACCGTCAATTCGATGTCGGCTGCTTCAACGTGAGTGAATTGGAACACCCAGCTGTTGTGGCTGCAGAATTCGATCTCGAAGCCGTAGCTGTTGGGGCTGATCTGCTCGCCTCCTGACGCGATGACGACTTGCCTGTCGTCCTTGGTCACGAAGATCGTTGGTTCGTCGCCTTTTGGCATCCTGATCGTCCTCTTCTCTTTGTTTGATGTGAGCGCCGTATGCCTGCGAGCCTCGCATCCCCCGGCGCAATCGAATTGGAATCAGTTCTGATGTTCACCGTTTTGCCGTTGGCGTTACGCTCCGGGTCGATCGGCACGGCCCGCGCGCTGCGGCGGGACGGTAGTCCCGCGGCGATCGTCAAAGCGCGCCGCCGTTGGCGATCGTGATGATGGTGAAGCCGCTGGTCGGGAATCCGAGCGCTTGGCATGCGCCCCACGACACCGCAACGATCATGCTGTTGCCGGTTGAATTCACGAACGCATTCAGACTTTTTTGCTTGTTTGTGAGAGTTCCGCCGCTGCCGATCGCCATCTTGAAGAATCGAATGAGTAGTTGTTCGACGTCGACTGTCGTTGAATCGATGTAGACCGTTGGATCTTTAAGGGAATAGATGGGATCGGCGACCCTGCAGGTTTCCATCGTGTTCATCTGCAGCGCGCTGGCGAAAGCATATTGTGGAGTTCCCGGAGCGAATTGGCCGGGCAAGAGGAGGTTGGCGAGGCGGCCATCGTTCGTTTGGGCGTTGTAGGTGATGCCGGCCTCGACCTTGAAGACTGGCAGTGGCGGCGAGGGAGGTTGCGGCGTGTTGAAGGCGTAGGCGACACCCCAGAACGCGCCGACGCCCCTGAGATTGTTGGTGCTCAGTCCGAACTCGTTCACGGTGAGCATTCGACCATCGAAGCGGTCCGCCAGATTGCCGGCTTTCCCGATGTATCTGTTGTTGGTGGGAACGTTGACGATCACGTAGAGGCCGCCTTGGGTTCCCATGCCTTGGGGCAGCGCGCCAGGGAGGCCGGCACCCGGCGAGGCGAGGGTGTCCAGGCCACCGGTGCTGGCGAGATCGAAGATGATGCAGCACATCGGATTGGATCCTTCCGCGTGATAGGCGGTGCCGGAGGCGGTGTTCTTACGACCGCTTCGGGAGTATCGCTGACACAGCAGGTCGGATCACCCGCAGCCGCAGCGAGGTGGTTTGCGTGGCGTCAGGCGGAAGCCGCCGTCTTCTGTGGCTGGCTCGCCGCCAGCGCGGCGCTGATCGAGCGTTCGGCGGCGATGACGCTCTGCTCGGCCGCCTGCTGGGCCTCGGCGATGATGGCGCGGCCGGTGGCGGCCATCGCCGCGAGCTGACGATCGGTGAAGTTGGTGGCCTGGCGCGTGGCGACGATCGAGGCCGCGACGGCCTGCTCGGCCGTCTCGACCGTGGGCGGCGCGTAGTCCGCGGGCGGCTGCAGCGGTTCGACCTGCGCCCGGCGTGACAGCATGGCGGCCTGCGCCGCGGCCATCTTGCGCTCCATCGAGGCCGCCGTGCGACCAACCGCTTCGTTGAACGCCTGCTGGGCCGCGGCGATCGCGCGGGAGGCCTCCAGTAGGCGATGCTCGATCTGGTGGATGGAGTGCGAGGAGAGGGGACTGGCGACCTGCTCGTCCACCTCGATCACCGCCTCGTCCATCTCGCCCAGATGCTCCTCGATCGACACGACCTCGTCGGTGGCGCTCTCGATCAGCTCGGCTTCGACTTCGGTATCGCGCGCCGACTGAGCCGCCGACTGCTCCTCGATCTGCTCGATGAATGCTTCAGGCAACATCGGGCTGGCATAGGGATTGTCGAGCAGGATGTCGGGCTCGTTCTCCGGCGGAGAGGTCTGGGACGGGGGCTGCTCGCTCATGATGCCTGCCTCATGGGGTGTCGGACTCAACTCTTTTCGGCGGGCGGCGCGATCCGCCTGAATTGGCGCAAGGTGATGTCGCCGTCGGCGCCGAGGTAGAGCTCGGCGTAGAGATTGCCGGATTGCGTCGGCAGGATGCAGGAGCGTCCGTCCTGGCTGATCCGGCCGGTCTTCGGATGATTGGCCGAGAGGAACGACTGCGCGTTGGCGAGATACAGCGTGACGACCTGCTGGGCCGCCGCGCCGGTCTCCTGCGTGAATGTCGTGCTCTCGATGATGCGGCAGACGCCCTCCGACAGCCGGGCGAAACCGAGCCGCCGTCCCTGCCGCAGCCAGTTGTTGACGGCCGCGGCGACCTCGTGCGGGGGCACTAGGCCCCGCACCTGCGGACAGTCGAGCGCGCCGAACATCATCGGCAGCAGCGTCTGAACCGCGCCATTGGCCTGGGACAGGCGTTGCTCGGCAGAGCTGGCGGCGGTCTTCAGCTTGGCCGTCAGCGCCATGTAGATGCGGTAGTAGTCGCAGAACTCCTCGGGCGTGCGGGCCTGCTGCACGGCGAAGGCGGCCGCGTCGTTGCGGATGTCGGGCTCGCCGTCCTGCGGCTGCGGCAGCGCGATCAGCTCCCTCAGCGCGATCGTCTCGTTGAGGCCAAGACACTGGAACAGCGGCGACGTGGCCACGCCAAACTGCGAGAGCAGGGCCGGGACCGCTGCGAGATCCGACTGCGCATGGATGCCGTGGGCGTTGAGGATGCTCTCGGTCTGGCTCGCCGTCGCGGCGTCCTGCGCGCCGGTCTCCGCCTTGGCGATCGCGCGCAGGTCACCGAGATTGAAGGTCAGGAGCTTGACCGGGCTGACCTGCAGGCCCAGACCGGGCAGCAGCGCCAGCGGCGAGCCGTGCAGCCCGTCCTGGATTTCGGCCATCATGCTGGTTTCGTCGGGGAAGCTGTAGCTCGCCGTCGGCGCCCGCA
The DNA here is from genome assembly GCF_032487575.1 of Bradyrhizobium sp. SZCCHNRI1009. Classification (NCBI taxonomy): domain Bacteria; kingdom Pseudomonadati; phylum Pseudomonadota; class Alphaproteobacteria; order Hyphomicrobiales; family Nitrobacteraceae; genus Bradyrhizobium; species Bradyrhizobium sp. SZCCHNRI1009. Next base: position 12,343 of record NZ_JAUEUL010000019.1, read on the forward strand.
CCGCCCATTCGAGCCATTGCACGCCGCCGTCGATGAACGCCAGAACCACCGCGCCGATCTCGGAGAGGCCGCCACGGCCTTGGATCAGCCTGTTTGCGACCGTCACCGACATGACACATCACCCCGACGGGAAGTTCTTGAGGATCGTGGAAGCGGCCGCGCCGATCTGGGCAAAGTCGTCGGTCGCCGATTTCATCATGCTCTGCGCCGTCACCAGCGCTTCGGCGTATTTCGGCTCGCCGGTCGCCAGCAACTGCGCCATGGCGACGCCGGAGGCCGTGGTCGCGATGGTCGAGACGTTGCGCAGCGCATCGGCCGCGTCCTGGATGGCGATGGCCGCCGATTGCGCCACCGACTGATAGGCCTTGCCGGCGCCGCTGGTGAGTACGACCTGCGGCGCCATGGTCGCCTTCTGGACCTGGTTGATCACGTCGATGATCTGGGCGTCGACATTGCTGGGCATCTGCGTATCCTCAACCGATCCGAAGGCTGCGGCCGGTGCTGGTTGCGGCGCCCCGGATCATGGCGGTCTCGTCGTCGGGTCTTCGGCTCAGGATCTGGTCAGGTCTTCGGAGGAGCGGGCGGGGTGCCGCCGGCCTCGGTGATCAGCTTGTTGAGGTCGCTCTCCGCGGTCTGCGCCAGGCCATTCGCGGTCGCGGCCTGGGCCTTCAGCGTGTCGATCGCGCTCGCCGCATCCGCATAGGCGGTCGCGATCGAGCTGCTCGGGGGTGGCGGCGTCGAGGGCGTCGTGCCGCCGGCGTCGGTGACGATCTGGTTGAGATCTGCCTGCGCGGTCTGCGCCAGGCTGGAGGCCGAGCTGGCCTGCAGTTTCAGCGCGGTCACCGCGCTTTCCGCTTCGGCAAAGGCGGCGGCGACGGCTGCGCTCGGCGACGGATTGGGCGGCGGTCCGGGGAGCGGATCGACGGCGGGCGGCGGGGGCTTCGGCGCGGGCGGCGGTGCAATGGGAAGCGGCACCGACAGCATCTTGGCACACGCCGCGGTCACTGCCGCCGAGCCGATCACGCTCGCGCCCTGCTGCCGCCCGATCGCATTGTGCATGGCCATGCCGAGCGTCTCGACCATCACGGCGTCGAGCAGTCCGAAGGCCTGCGACGGAGACTGACCGGTCAGAAGCGTGACCACGCCGGTCGTCGAGTCGATGATCTGGCCGTTGACCGTACCCGGATCGCTCATGTCACGAACTCCCTTGCGCAATGATCATCGCCAGGACCTGCGCGAGCGCCGCGCCGGCCAGGACCTGGCCACGTTGCTGATTGGCCGCGGCGTTCGCCATGGCGAGCCCGAGGCTGTCGGCCATCGCCACATAGGTCATGCCCATGGCGACCGATGGGGCGAGCCCGACATTGACGACGCTGCCGTCGACCACGGCCGTCAACGATGCGGAGGCGGCTGGCACGACGAACGGCTCCCTTGGCCGGACGCAAGCCTGCGGCTAGCCGGGTGGCACCGTCGGTGGACGGACCGCTACACCAGGCCGAGCACCTTTTCGGTGGCGATGCCGGTCGTGCCGGTATCGAGGGTCAGCAGGGTGGAGATGCCCTGCGTGGTCGAGGCCTGCATCGTCACGTAGGACTGCTGCTGGTTGTTGGTCGCGTTGTGGGCCGCGTTGGACAGCGCCTGGCTGGTGGCGATGAACAGGTTGCCCATCGCGACGGCCGGCGCGTCGCCGAGCACCTTGGTGTTCACCTGGCTGATGGAGTCCGTGATCTGACTGTTGACGGCGGTGGGGAATGCCATGATGTCTCTCCTTTGCGAGTGCTGTTGGCGTGGGGTCGTCTCTCGATCAGCCGGGCATCACGCGCGGATGGTGCCTAGCTCTTCAGGATGGTCGACGTCGCCAGTCCGGTCGACGCCGTGTCGAGTGAGTAGAGCAGCGCGACGCCTGCCGTCGTCGCTGCCTGCGCAGTGACGTACATCTGTTGCTGCGCCAGGGTGGCGTTGTGCGCTGCATTCGCCAGCGCCTGCGCCGTCGCCTGATACAGGTTGCCCATTGCGATCGCAGGTGCCGTACCGAGGACCTGGACGTTGCTCTGGGTCACGGAGTCCGTGATCTGACTGTTGACTGCCGTGGGAAATGCCATCTCACCAGCTCCCTGGGATCATGAGGCGAGGGCCAAGATCGGGGAGTGTCCCGATCCCGCGCTCGGGCCTGGTCAGGACGACAGGATGTCCTTGGTGGCGACGCCGGTGGAGGCGGTGTCGAGCGAGTAGAGCGTGGCGACGCCCATGGTCGTTGCCGCCTGCGCGGTCACATAGCTCTGCTGCTGCGAATTGGTGGCATTGTGCGCAGCGTTCGCGAGCGCCTGCGCGGTTGCCTGGAACAGGTTGCCCATCGCGATCGCCGGCGCGTCGCCGAGCACCTTGGTGTTCGCCTGGGTGACGGAATCGGTGATCTGATTGTTGACTGAGGTCGGAAATGCCATGGCTCGATCCTTTCAGGTGGAGGTCATTTCAGCAGGTGGGTGGTCGAACGGGACGTGCGCGTCAGCTCGTCAGGCCCTTGACGCCGGTGTTGAGGATGTCGGCCGTCGCGACGCCGGTGGTGGCGGTGTCGAGCGAGTAGAGCGTGGCGACGCCCATGGTGGTGGCGGCCTGCGTGGTCACGTAGCTCTGCTGCTGCGCATTGGTCGCGTTGTGAGCCGCATTGGCGAGCGCCTGCGCCGTGGCCTGATAGAGGTTGCCCATCGCAATCGCGGGCGCATCTCCGAGCACCTTGGTATTCGCCTGGGTGACGGAATCGGTGATCTGGTCGTTGACCGACGTCGGGAAAGCCATCTCGTCATTCTCCCTCGTTTGAGCCGACATCCACCGCGTGACGCAGTCGTGCGTCGTTTGGCGTGGCACCGGCGTCCGGCGTGTGTTGAAGATGCCAACCGGCGTTGCAGCAACCTAAGGAAGATCGGGACGCTCGCGATAGTCGAAAGGGATGGAACTCAGGGACGAATCCCGGCGAAAATAACCGGATGACTTCATCGGTTCTGCCGCAATTCAGCGATTTTTCCGCACGCCTGCTGCGGTGATCGCGACTGGCATCCCCCGCTGCGGGCAGGGCGATCGCGTATGGAGGGAGCGTGAGACCGGCGCGCGGCAACGTCGCCGTGCGAACGGATCCTCTGCCATCTGCGCAAACGAAAGCCCGGCCGTTCGGGCCGGGCTTGATCAGGCAAAAGCGACGGCGATGCGCCGAAGACGACGGTTCTACGCCGCGGTCCTCGCCTTGCCGTCCTGGATTGCGCGCCAGAGCTTCTCGGTGGTCAGCGGCATATCGAGATGCTTCACGCCGTAGTCGGACAGTGCGTCGATCACCGCGTTGATCACGGATGCCATCGAGCCGGCGCAGCCGGCTTCGCCGCAGCCCTTGGTGCCCAACGGGTTGGACTTCGCCGGCACCGGATGGTTGTCGACCGTCATCATCGGCACGTCGGAGGCGCGCGGCAGCGCGTAGTCCATCAGCGATCCCGTGATCGGCTGGCCGCTCTCGTCGTAGCGCAGGTGCTCCATCAGCGCCTGGCCGATGCCCTGCGCGACGCCGCCATGGAGCTGGCCGGCGACGATCATCGGGTTGATCACCGTGCCGAAGTCGTTGATCGCGGTGTAGGCGACGATCTGCGCGACGCCGGTGTCGGGCTCGATCTCGACCTCGCAGACATGGCAGCCGTTCGGAAACGTCGACTCGGTCGCGGTCGAATTGTGGTCGACGTCGAGCGAGGCCGGCACGCCCTCGGGCATCTTGCCCTCGCGCATGCGCCGCGCCAGCTCCATGATGTCGATGCTGCGGTCGGTGCCGGCGATGGTGAACTGGCCGCCCGCGAACTCGATATCGGCTTCCGAGGCCTCGAGCAGATGCGCCGCCGCCTGCTTGCCCTTGGCGATGACGAGCTGCGAGGACTCGACGATCGCCTGGCCGGTCGCGGTGATCGAGCGCGAGCCGCCGGTGCCGTTGCCGAAGCGAACGAGGTCGGAATCGCTCTGCTCCAGCCGGATCTTCTCGAAGGGCACGCCGAGCTGCGCCGACAGCACCTGCGAGAACGGGGTCGCGTGACCCTGGCCGTAATCGAGCGTGCCGGTGGTCAGCGTCACGCCGCCATCGGCGTCGAAGGTGATCTTGCCGAGCTCGCCCGACGGCGGCGCGGTCACCTCGAGATACGAGCCGACCGCGATGCCGCGCAGCTTGCCGTTCTTGCGGCTCTCGCGCTTGCGCCTGGCAAAGCCGGCGTAGTCCGAGACCTCCAGCGCCTTCTCGAACACCGCGGCGAAGTCGCCGGAATCATAGGTGACTCCGGACGCCGCCGGGAACGGCATCTGGCTCGGCTTGATGAAGTTGCGCTTGCGGATGGTGAGGCGGTCGATGCCCATCTCGCGCGCGGCGGTATCGATCAGCCGCTCCATGAAGTAGTTCGCCTCGGGCCGGCCGGCGCCGCGATAGGCGCCCATCAGGGTGACGTTGGTCAGCACCGTCTTGATGTCGACGCCGAGCAGCGGCGTCTTGTAGACGCTGGCGAGGTTCTTGCCGGTGTTGAGCGACAGCGGCAGCGGCGCCACGCCCATGATGTAGGCGCCGAGATTGCCGTAGCCGGACAGCCTGACAGCGAGGAACTTGCCGTCGGCGTCGAGCGCCAGCTCGCCATGGATGATCTGGTCGCGGCCCTGGCTGTCGGACAGGAAGGCGGTGGTACGCTCGTCGCGCCACTTCACCGGACGGCCCAGCGCCTTGGCCGCATGCAGGATGCAGACATATTCGGGATAGGAGACGTTCTTCATCCCGAAGGAGCCGCCGACATTGGTGGTGAGGATGCGGACCTTGTCCGGCGCGACGTTGAGGATCTTGGCGAGCGTTGCCTTGTTGCCGGAGACGCCCTGGGTCGGCACTTGCAAGGTGAAGCGCTCGGTCTTGCCGTCGAAGGCCGCCAGCGCAACGCGCGGCTCCATCGACACCACGGCGACGCGGGTGTTGACGATGTCGAGCTTGGTGACGTGCGCCGCCTTGGCGAAGGCCTCCTCGATCTTGGCGGTGTCGCCATAGTGGTAGTCGAGGGCGACGTTGTTCGGGATGTGGTCGTAGAGAAGCGGCGCGCCGGGCCTGGCGGCTTCCTCGGCATTGGTGACCGCGGGCAGGGGCTCGATATCGAGCTCGACCGCCTCGGCCGCATCGCGGGCCTGCGCGGCGGTTTCCGCCACGACGAAGGCGACGGGGTCGCCGACGAAGCGCACCTTGTCGGTCGCCAGCGCCGGGCGATTGGTCTGCAGCAGCGGTGAGCCGTCCCGGCCCTTCAGCGGCAGGCCGCAGGTGAACGGGCCATAGGCGGCCGCCGCGAGGTCGGCGCCGGTCCACACCCCGAGCACGCCGGGCATCGCCTTTGCGGCCGCGGTATCAATGCCCTTGATGATGCCGTGGGCATGGCTGGAGCGCACGATCCAGGCATGGGCCTGGCCGGGCAGGTTGAAATCGTCGGTATATTTGCCGTGGCCGCGCACCAGCGTGTCGTCCTCCTTGCGCCGGACCGGCTGCCCGACGCCGAATTTCTGCAGCGCGATCGCGTTTTCGAGGGAGGCCGGGGAGGTGTGATCTTGCATGGATGAGGACCCAACGGGCTGGATTGGTCGCAAATGCGGGCTGTTCCCAGATAGTGCAGCGCCCGCGACCGGACAACGGTTGATTAGGAATGGTGCATCACGCCTGACGGAGGGGCTGTTGCGCCGGCGCTATCCACTGATAATGTCTAGCGAAAGAGAACTTCCATCTGGGCCGGTCCGGCCAGCGGAAAGACATTTGAATGATCAATGACACGCGGCTGCGGGAGAGTCCCACGCCGCGCGGGAACCTGGAGCCCGGCTTGCGTCCGGGTCTGGACGTCGCGACGCCTTCCTGCGCCAGCAATGGCAGCAGCGTCTACGCGGCCCTGGACCTCGGAACCAACAATTGCCGGCTCCTGATCGCCTGTCCTTCGGGCGACAGCTTCCGCGTGGTCGACTCGTTCTCGCGCATCGTCCGGCTGGGCGAGGGCATCTCGACCACCGGCTGTATCAGCGATGCGGCGATGGATCGGGCCATCGCCGCCCTCAGCATCTGCCGGGACAAGATCCAATCCAAGAAGGCCAGCCGCCTGCGCCTGATCGCGACCGAGGCCTGCCGCGCCGCCGCCAATGCCGACGGGTTCCGCAGCCGGGTGGTGGCCGAGACCGGCATCGAGCTCGAGGTGATCGACCGTGAGACCGAGGCGACGCTGGCCGTCAAGGGCTGCGCGCCGCTGCTCGATCCGGGCGGGCGCGGGGCCATCCTGTTCGATATCGGCGGCGGCTCCAGCGAGCTGGTCAGGATCGAGCGCGATCCGGCCGACCGCAACGCCGAGCCGCGCATCAAGGCCTGGATGTCGATCCCGCTCGGCGTCGTGACCTTGGCCGAACGCTTCGGCGGTCGCGACGTGACGCCGGAGATCTATGCCGCCATGGTCGAGGCCGTGGCCGAGCATGTCGGGCCGTTCGCGGCCGAGAATGGCGGCGACCTCTCCGGCATGCATCTGCTCGGCACCTCCGGCACCGTGACGACGCTCGGCGGCATTCATCTGAACCTCGCGCGCTACGATCGGCGCCGGGTCGACGGCATCTGGATCAACGATGCCGACATCACGACGACGATCGCCAAGCTGCTGGCGATGAGCTACCAGGAGCGCGCCGAGAACAACTGCATCAGCATCGACCGCGCCGACCTCGTGCTGGCGGGCTGCGCCATTCTCGACGCGATTCGCCTGGCGTTTCCGCTGCCGCGGCTGCGCGTCGCCGATCGCGGCCTGCGCGAGGGCATGCTGGTCGAGATGATGCGCGAGGACGGCGCGCTCAGGACGGCGTAGCAAGAATTGACGACGTCATTCCGGTGCGGTCGGACGAAAGCAGCGAAGCTGCTTTCGTTTGGCGCGAACCCGGAATCTCGCTCCGCAACTTCTGGATTCCGGGTCCCGCCCTGACGGGCGGTCCCGGAATGACCTCAGAGATCAAGATGGCAAAAGACACCACTGGCCGCATGCATGTGCAGGTCAAGACCGGGGGCAAGCGCAAGCTGTCCTCGAAACTCTGGCTGGAGCGCCAGCTCAACGATCCCTATGTCATGAAGGCCAAGCGCGACGGCTACCGCTCGCGCGCGGCCTACAAGCTGCTCGAGATCGACGACAAGTATCATTTGCTGAAGCCCGGCATGACGGTGGTCGATCTCGGCGCTGCGCCCGGCGGCTGGAGCCAGATCGCGGCGCGTCGGGTCGGGGCCGAAGCCGGGAAGGGCAAGGTGATCGCGATCGATCTGCTGGAGATGGGCGAGATCCCCGGCGTCACCTTCACCCAGCTCGACTTCCATGCCCAGGATGCGCCGGAAAAGCTCCGCGCCATGCTCGGCGGGCGTGCCGACGTGGTGATGTCGGACATGGCGGCCAACACCACCGGCCATCGCAAGACCGACCAGCTGCGCATCGTCGGTCTCGTCGAACTTGCCGCGCATTTCGCCAGCGAGGTGCTCAAGCCGGGCGGCAGCTTTCTCGCCAAGACGTTCCAGAGCGGCGCCGATGCCGACTTGATGGCGCAGCTCAAGCGCGATTACGCCAGCGTCCGCCACGTCAAGCCGGCCGCGAGCCGGCAGGATTCGTCGGAGCGCTACGTGCTGGCGATGGGTTTCCGCGGCGGAGAGCAGGCCGACCTGTTGTAATGGCGTCATTGCGAGCGGCCCGCGCCGGCGATACAGAGCAGATGCAACACGGTCTCGGGAATCGGCTTGGGCCGACGAGACCCCTTCCGGAGGTCCCCGAATGCGTGTCCTGACCTGCAGCGCTGTCGCGGTCGCTTTGATGGTGGGCTCGGCCATATCGGCGCCGGCTCATGCCCAGGCCTACGATCCGCGCTATCCCGTGTGCATGAAGGTCTACGAAGGCGGCCGGTTTGGCGGTGGCGAGTGGATCGACTGCAGCTACACGTCGCTGCCGCAATGCCGCGCCACGGCGTCCGGCCGCGCGGCGATGTGCGACCTCAATCCATTCTACGCGCCGCCGGCACCGCCGCCGCGCGGCAAGCACCGGCGGCATCGCTGAAACATTTCATGACGCTGCGGCCGTTGCCGTGCCGCAATCGGACTGAAGATTCGCGACCTCCTCTTCATCGGGCTGCCGCCATGCCGCATCGTTTCATCGTTTCGCTTGTGATGCTTCTGCTGCTGGTGCCCGCGCTTGCGACGGCCGCTCCGTCGCACAAGCGCAAGGCTCATCGCTGGCAGGGCTATGGCTTCCTGCCGGGCTATAAGCAGCCGCCGAACAACAGCCTCCCGCTGTACGCGGACAAGGAAGCGATGCGCAACGGCCCGCCGCGCGGCAGCCGCCGCCACTGGTACATCGACGGCACCCCGAAATACATGCTCTACAACGGCGAGTGGCATTATTTCGGCCAGCCCGGCTTCTATCGCGGCCATTACAATGGCGGCAGCTTCGGCCCGTGCTGGACGCGGACGCCGGTGGGAATGGTCTGGACTTGCGGCTGAGCCCTCCAGGCCACTGAGCGGCAAAGTGCCTCGCGTAAAGGGGGTGCGCCATCCTGTCGCAGGGTAGCGCCTTGAATGCCCCCTTTGGGCCTGTAAGCTTTTGCTGTGTCTCGAGAATCCAAGAGCTGATCTGACCGGTCCGTGCGCAGTCGATCGTGCAGCCGTGCGCGTCTTGGTGCCGCATGATCGGGGTTGAGACGCGGATAGAGAAACGTGAGCCGCCGGGGCGGCCGTGGAGGGGTCCTTGAAGTCATTCTGTGCGCGCCTGTTCGGCGCAGCTGTTGCGTTGACGTTCCTGGCCGGTGCACCGGTCTCTGCCCAGCAATTGGAGCTGAAGGTGATGGCGCCGGCCGCGCCCGGCGGCGGCTGGGACCAGACCGCGCGGGCCATGCAGCAGGCCTTCGTGGCGTCGGGCGTGGCGCGCAGCGTCCAGGTGACCAACGTCGCCGGCGCCGGCGGCACCGTCGGCATCGCGCAGTTCGTCACCGGCGCCAAGGGCGACGGCAACCAGCTGATGGTGAACGGCTTCGTGATGGTCGGCGCGCTCGCCATGAACAAGTCGCCGGTGACGCTGGAGCAGGTGACGCCGATCGCGCGGCTGACCGAGGAGATCCAGGTCATCGTCGTGCCGGCCAACTCGCCGATCAATACGGCGCAGGACCTCGCCGCGGCGCTGAAGGCCGATATCGCCAAGGTCACCTTCGCCGGCGGCTCGGCCGGCGGCGTCGATCACGTGATGGCGGCGCTGTTCGCCGGCGCCGTCGGCGCCGACGCCAAGAAGGTCAACTACATCCCGTTCTCGGGCGGCGGCGAGTCGCTGGCGGCGATCCTCGGCGGCAAGGTCACGGCGGGCATTTCCGGCCTGTCGGAGTATGACGGGCAGATCAAGAGCGGCAAGCTGCGCGCGATCGGCGTGTCCTCGGAGAAGCGCATTCCCGGGGTCGACATCCCGACCTTCAAGGAGCAGGGCATCGACCTCGTGCTCGCGAATTGGCGCTCGGTGGTCGCGCCGCCCGGCATCACGCCGGAGCAGAAGAAGGTGCTCAGCGACGCCGTCGAGAAGATGGTGAAGTCGGATGCCTGGAAGGAGATCCTGAAGCAGAAGGGCTGGGACGACGCCTATCTTCCGGGGGATGCGTTCGCCGACTTCCTGAAAAAGGAGAACGTCCGTGTCACCGACGTGTTGAAGTCGGTCGGCCTCGTCAAGTCATGACGACGGAGCGCGCCGGCGCCGAGACACCCGCCTCGGGAGGCGTCGACAAGGCCGGCATCGTCATTGCGGCGCTGCTCGCGGCCGTTGCGCTCGTGCTGGTCTACGACGCCAATCAGATCCCGGCGACCACGATGTACGGCATGGGCCCGCAGGTCATGCCGGTCGTGATCGCGATCGGGCTCGGCATTCTTGCACTGGCCAATCTGATCGATGCCGTGAGAGGCAAGCTGCCGCCGCGCGAGAGCTCCGATCCGGTCGCGGTGCTGCTGATCCTCGCCGGCCTTGCGCTCTTGATCGCGATCATCGGCTTCGGTGGCGGCTTCATCCTGGCGACGACGACGCTGTTCGTGACGACGTCGGCCGCGTTCGGCCGGCGCGCCTTCGTCACCGATCTCGTCATCGGCGCCGTGCTGACGACCGTGATCTATCTCGCCTTCGACCGTCTCCTCACCCTGAGCCTTCCCGCCGGTCCGCTCGAAAGACTGCTCTGATGGACACCTTTGCCGCGCTCGCGCATGGGATGGCGATCGCCGTCCAGCCCATGAACCTGCTCTATGCGCTGGTCGGCGTGTTCCTCGGCACCGCCGTCGGGGTGCTGCCGGGCATCGGGCCGGCGCTCACGGTCGCCCTGCTGCTGCCGGTCACCTACAAGCTCGATCCCGGCGGTTCGCTGATCATGTTCGCCGGCATCTATTATGGCGGCATGTATGGCGGATCGACCACCGCGATCCTGATCAACACGCCCGGCGAGAGCGCCTCGATGGCGACCGCGCTCGAAGGCAACAAGATGGCCAAGTCCGGCCGCGGCGGCCCGGCGCTGGCGACCTCGGCGATCGGCTCCTTCGTCGCCGGCACCATCGCCACCATCGGTCTCGCCTTCCTGTCGCCTTACCTCGTCGACATCGCCGTGCGCTTCGGGCCGGAGGACTACTTCGCGCTGATGTGCGTCGCCTTCGTCACGGTGTCCGCGACCTTCGGCGATTCACCGATCCGCGGCCTCACCAGCCTGTTCATCGGGCTGACGCTCGGTCTCATCGGCATCGACAAGCTGACGGGGCAGGCGCGGCTCGCCTTCGGCGTGCCGGAACTGCTCGACGGTGTCGAGGTGACGACGTTGGCGGTCGGCCTGTTCGCAGTCGGCGAGGCGCTCTACGTCGCCTCGCGCCGTCACCATAGCGAGGAGAAGATCGAGGCCATCAAGGGCTCGCTGTGGATGACGCGCGAGGACTGGAAGCGGTCGTGGAAGCCGTGGCTGCGCGGCACGCTGTTCGGCTTTCCGATCGGCGCGCTGCCGGCGGGCGGCGCCGAGATTCCAACCTTCCTGTCCTATTCGGCCGAGCGGCGGCTGACCAAATATCCTGACCAGTTCGGCAAGGGCGCGATCGAAGGCGTCGCCGGCCCTGAGGCCGCCAACAACGCCTCTGCCGCGGGCACCTTGGTGCCGCTGCTGACCCTCGGCCTGCCCACCTCGGCGACCGCCGCGATGATGCTCGCCGGCTTCCAGCAATATGGCCTCAATCCGGGACCGCTGCTGTTTGCCGAGCGGCCCGATCTGGTCTGGGGCCTGATCGCGAGCCTGTTCATCGCCAACACGATGCTGCTCGTGCTCAACCTGCCGCTGGTCGGGCTGTGGGTGAAGCTGCTCGCGATCCCGACACCCTGGCTCTATGCTGGCGTCCTCGTGTTCGCGACCATGGGCACGATCGCGGCAAAGCCGTCGGTCGTGGAACTGTCGATGCTGGCCGGCTTCGGCGTGCTCGGATTCCTGATGCGCCGGTTCGATTTCCCGATTGCGCCGGTCGTGGTCGGGCTCATCCTCGGGCCGATCGCCGAGAGCCAGTTGCGGCGGGCGCTCGCGATCAGCCTCGGCGATCCCATGACCCTGCTGCAGTCGCCGATCTCTGCAACTCTTCTGGTCGTCGCGCTGATTGCGCTGATCGCGCCGTTCGTCTTGAAGGGACTCGGGCGCTTCAAGGCGAATGAGGATTGAGTGCGGCCCGCAAGCGGAAACCGCGCCATCGCAGTGCAACATAACGTGACCGGAGGGGGGCGCGGAGATCGGGCGCGGCGTGAAACGATGTGCCCGCGATCCGGTTTGGGTTGAGCCATCGAGACCGGGGCCTGGAACTCCGGATCAGCCGAGGAAGCGTCTTTCGGGGCGTGTCACCCCAAACCGAAAGAGACCCGATGACCGATCGCTTCGATGACGGTTTCAAGCCAGCCCCCGCGCAACGTCCCGCCGCTCCGAAGACCGCAACCCGTCCGCCGCGCCATCCCGTGATCCTCAGGGTGTCGGCGCTCGGCGTGGCCGGCATCCTCTCGACGCTGATGCTGACCGCGGTGGTGCCGCCGATCGTGGCCGACCAGTCCGATCGCGCCGTGGTCGATGCGCCGGTGATGCTGCTGACGTCCCCGATCGCGGGCCAGGTCGATTCGCTCACGGCCAAGCCGGGTGGCGAGGTTCGGTCCGGCGACCGCCTCGCAGAGATCACCAATCCGCGGCTCGACCGCACCACGCTCATCTCGCTGGAAGAAAAGGCGGGCGACGCGCGTCAGAAGCTGGACGCCACGCGTGCCAAGCATCAGTCTGATGTCGCTTATGTCAGCTCGCTCGATCAGGAGATCGCGAGCCAGGCCGGTCAGTTGAAGGCGCAGCTGCAGTCCCAGATCGAGGAGCTGCGTGCCCGCGTCGCGCAGTCGAACGCGCAGAGCAGCGAGAAGAAGGCCATCGTCGACCGCCAGAACCGCATGGTCGCGCGCGATGCCGCCAGCGTCGAGATGCTGAAGCCGACCGAGCAGCAATATGCGGCGGCGCTGCACGACACCGATGCGCAGACTGCCAAGCTGAACCAGAAGCTGGCGCAGCTGGAGGCGCTCGACGCCGGCGTCTATGTCGGCGAGGATCTGGTCGCGCTGAACATGCTCAGTCAGAAGCGCCGTGACATCGATCTCGATGCAAGGCGGATGGAGATCGAGGAGAAGCAGCAGGCCGCCGTGCTCGACGATCTCGAGGGATTGATCAAGTCGGAGCGCGCGCGGCTGGCGCGGCTCGCTGCCGCGGACGTGCTCTCGCCCGGTCCCGGCAAGGTGCTGGCGGTGGGCGCCGACACCGGACGCCACGTCAGCGCCGGCGATACGATCGCCTCGGTGGTCGATTGCGACAAACGCTTCGTGGTCGCGATCTTCTCCTATCGCCAGGGCGAAGCGATGAAGCCGGGCACCAAGGTGCGCATCGATGGCGGCGGGTTCCATAGCGGCATCGTCAGCGCCGTGCTGCCGAAGACGAGCGACAAGGTCGACGAGCGCTTTGCCGTGCCATTTCCACAGACCGAGCGGCGCGAGCTCTATGTCATGATCACGCCTGACGCTGCCGACGAGAAGCCGGCAGCGCAGCCGACCTCCGCGGCGACGCCGGCCTGCACGGTGGGGCAGTGGGTCACCGTGACGCGCGACAATGGCATCGTGCCGTCGATGTCGGTGACATGGCGCCGGCTCGGCCACCTCGTTGCGTCGCTGACCGATCTGGACCCGTCTGAGCCGGACGAAGCGACGCGCCGTGCCGGTGTCAGCAAGCTCGACTCCGCCTTGCGGTCGCAACCGGCGCAGCAGCCGGTCTTCGACGAGCAGTGGCTGCCGACGGCGCGCGCGGTCTCGGCACAATGAGGCTTCTCTCCATGACGATGGCGGTGATCGCTCTGCTCGGCGGAGCATCGCCGATGCGCGCCGAGACGTCGCTGTGTGCGGGACTGATGCAGGCCGTCGAGCCCGGCCTCGCCGGCCGTGACGCGGCGTTCATCCGCAGCTACGAGCCGGGTGCCGACGAGGAGGGGCTGCCGCTCGGCCTTTCGACGACGGCGTTCACCTATGACAACGCCCTGGCCGCCATCGCGCTGGTCGCATGCGGTCGCGTCGACGAGGGCCGCGTGATCGGCAACGCGCTGGTGCATGCCGGCGCTCATGATCGCAGCTTCGGCGATGGCCGCCTGCGTAACGCCTATCGCGCCGGTCCTGTCGGCCCCGGCGCGGCGCTGCTGCCGGGCTGGTGGGACGACCACAAGAAGATCTGGGGCGAGGACGCCGCGCAGGACGGCACCGCGACCGGCAACGTTGCCTGGGCAGCGTTGGCGCTGCTGACGCTGCATCAGGCGACCGGTGAGGAGGACTACTTGTCCGGCGCGCGGCGCCTGATGGACTGGATCATGGCCCACGCAACGAACGGCGCGGACGGCTTTAGCGGCGGTTATCACGGTTACGATCCGCAGCAGGTGCGCCTCAGCTGGATGTCGACCGAGCACAATGCCGATGTCTACGCCGTGGCCTCCTGGCTCTCTCGTATCACATCGGAGCCGCGCTATCGGGATGCCGCGCAGACGGCGCGCCGGCTGCTCGATCGCACGTTCCGCGGCGATCACTTCCTGCTCGGCACCAAGCCCGACGGCCACCTCGCCGACAGCAATCTGCTCGCGCTCGACGTCCAGCTCTGGCCGTGGATGGCGGTGACGGATGCGCCCGACTGGCGCAGGGCGCTGCGCTTTGCCGAAACTCATCTCGCCGTCGACGGCGGCTTCGACTTCAACGGCGATCGCGACGGCGTCTGGGTCGAGGGCACCGCGCAGGCGGCGCTGGCCTATCGCATGGTCGGGGACGCCGCTGCCAGCCAGCGGCTGCTTGCAGGATTGCGTGCCGACCGCACGGCAACGGGACTGCTGAACGCGACGCGCAACGCGCGCCTTACCACGGGGCTGTCGATCGATCCGACGGGCGCGACCACCATTCAGGACTTCTTCTACTACAAGCGTCCGCATCTCGGTGCCACTGCCTGGGCCGTGCTCGCCGAGACCGGCTGGAATCCTTTCACTGGCGCAAGGGTGCCCTGATGTTTCCGCTCCCCAGCAATGACGCCTCGGTGTTGACCACCGATCTCGGAGTCCTGCTCGGGCTCCTCGTGATGGCTCGCCTGCTCGATCCGACGCGCCGGCGCGACCGCCTGCTGTTCGGCGCTACCGCAGCGTCGTTCCTCCTGATCTACACGCTATGGCGCTGGCACGACACGCTGCCGGTGTTCGACCTGACCCTGCAGGCGCTGTGGCCGCGGCTGTTCATCACGCTCGAGATCGTGGCGATCTCCTACACGCTGATGTCGATCCTGATTCTGACCCGCAGCGTCGACCGCTCGGGACAGGCCGACGCCGCGCAGCGCGCGCTGGCGGCACGGGGCGAGCAGCCGGCCGTGGACGTCTTCATCTGCACCTATGACGAGCCCATGGAGATTGTCGAGCGCTCGATCCTGGCCGCGCTCGCGCTCGACCATCCCAACAAGACCGTCTGGGTGCTCGACGACACCCGGCGTGATCGGCTCCGCGCGTTCTGCGACGAGGTCGGCGCGCGCCATCTGACGCGGCCCGACAACAAGGGCGCCAAGGCCGGCAATCTCAACAACGCGCTTGCGGCGACGGCGCAGCTGTCGAACGCGCCGGTGATCCTGGTGCTCGATGCCGACTTCGCCCCGCGCCGTGACTTTCTCCAGCGCACGGTCGGCCTGCTGCTGTCCGAGCCCGATATCGCCGTCGTGCAGACGCCGCAATTCTACTACAACCCCGATCCGATCCAGCACAATCTGCTGTCATCAGGCCATTGGGTCGACGACCAGCGCTTCTTCTTCGACGTGTTCCAGCCGGCCAAGGATGCCTGGGGCTGCGCGTTCTGTGTCGGCACCTCCTTCGTCGTCCGCCGCGAGCGGCTCATGGAGATCGGCGGCTTCCCGCATGCGGCGATCTCCGAGGATCTCAATCTCACCTACACGCTGCTCAAGCGCGGCCATCGCACGGTCTGGCTGAACGAGCCGCTCAGCTTCGGCCTCTCGGCGGAAGGCGTGCCCGAATACATCACCCAGCGCGCCCGCTGGTGCCTCGGCACGATCCAGGTCGCGCTCTTGCGCGATGGCCCGCTGCGCAGCCGCGGCTACAGCTTCACCCAGCGCTGGCACTTCCTGCATGGCGTGCTCAACTGGGCCTGCAAGCCGTTCATGGTGCTGCTTCTGATCGCGCCGCCGATCTACTGGTTCGCCGGGCTGCCGGCGTTCGAGGCCGACTATCTGTCGTTCCTGCGCTACGGCGTGCCGGCGCTGCTCGGGACGATCATCTACATGGGCTGGATCTCGCGTTCCAAGACCCTGCCGCTGTTCATGGAAGCGACCCATGCAGTGACCTGCTTTGCCGTCACTGCCACCTTGCTCAGCGCGCTGGTCCGGCCGTTCGGCCGCCCCTTCAAGGTGACCGACAAGGGCGGCGACCGCTCCAAGCCGCGCGTCCATGGCAAGCTCGCCGCGATTTTCGGCGCGATCGCCGCGAGCTCGGCGGCGGCCATCGTCTGGGCGTTCGTGTCGCCGAATGCAGCCAGCGAGATCTCGTCGATCGACTACTTCAATCTGTTATGGGCCGGCATCGCGATGCTGATCGCCTTCATCGCGTTTCTCGTCTGCTTCGAGCTGCCGCGCGGCGAGGACCTGTTTCCGAGCGACGAGGCGGGCTGGCTGGCGCAGAACGGCGAGGTCGTGCCGTGCAAGATCGAGGCGCTGTCTCTGTCGTCGGCGCGCGTGGCCCGGTCGCGCGGCCGCGGAACGATGCGGCCAGGGGCGCTGCTGCCGGTGCATCTCGACGGCCTCGGATGGATCGAGGCCTCGGTGAGCGATGTTTCCAGGACGACGATGCACCTCCGCATGCACCCGACCGAGGCGCAGCGGCGCCAGTTGGTCGTCCGCCTGTTCAGCTCCTCTTGCGGCGTCATCACCGGCCGCGCCCGCCTGCGCGGGGCCCTCGCAGGGTTGGCGCGCCGCGGCTTCGTCGGTCGCTGACGTTCCGGATCCAGCGGTAGGGTGGGCAAAGCAGCCGCCGCAGGCGGCAGCGTGCCCACCGGCCGGGCGGGATGGCGAGCGTCTCCACCTCGTGCCCCGTTCCGGTCGCGAACCCGGCGGAGGCGCAGCCATCCGGCGGAAGCTTATCCGTTGGTTAAGACTAACGCGAGAATACCCCCGATGTCCTTGCAGGCGCCGACGGCGCTGCAAAGCCGGCTGCGATATGACTTGGGGCGCGCTGACTTCGCAGCATCGCGGACTGGACGCGGGCTGCGCGACAGAAGCAGGACATGTCGGGCATGGACGCTGGAACGCAGAGGGCAACGGCTGACACCGCGCGCACGGCGTGGATCGATTTCGCGCGTGGCCTTGGCGTCATCCTGGTGGTGTACGGTCATGTGCTTGGCGGCCTCGTGCGCTCGGGCATCTTCCCGGATGGAGCCGTCGCGCGCTGGATGGACTACACGCTCTATACGTTCCACATGCCGCTGTTCTTCTTCCTGGCCGGCTTGAACGTGCAGCACAGCTTGCGGCGCGGCGCGCGTTCCTTCCTCACCTCCAAGCTCTGGACCATCGCCTATCCCTACGTGCTGTGGTCGTTGATCCAAGGCGGGATCACGATGCTGCTGGCGCGGGATGCCAACATCCCGATCCATCCCAACGATCTCGCTGCGATCTGGTATCGTCCGGTCGCACAGTTCTGGTTCCTCTACGCGCTAATGATCTGCCATGTGATCGCGGTGCTGGTTCCGTCGCGGACGGTTTTGATCACGCTCGCGCTGGCCGGGCTCGGCGTGTTCCTCGCGCTGCCGATCCGGCCTGACCTCGCACTTACCCTGCATCATCTGCCGTTCTACGTTGCGGGCGTCTACGGCACCCGCGTGGTCGCGGAATGGCGGCCGTTCGGCTGGTCCTCTCCGGTCGTGATCGGGATCGCGTTTGCGGCCGCAGTGGCGCTGGGCGGCCAGCTGTCCGGCATGGACGCCAACGGGCTCGCCTCCCTGCCGGCCTGTGTGCTCGGCATCGCCGGCACGGTCGGGCTCTGCAAGCTGCTCGCGCCAACGCGCCATCGCTGGCTTGCGGCCGCGGGCGTGGCGTCGATGACGATCTATGTGCTGCACATCCTTGCCGGCTCGGGCGTGCGGATCATCATGCTGAAGCTGCACATCCCGCCATTGCCATGGGTCTACCTGCTGGCCGGAACGGTGGCCGGCGTGGTGCTTCCTCTGATCGCGCATGCCATCCTGCGGCGGCTCAATCTGCTGGCCGTCTTCGGGCTCGCACCACTGGCCTCCCGCAAGCCGCAGACTGCGGCGATCACGCCGCGCGTTGCAACGTCCGATCAGGCGCCGGCCTGATGCTGCCGCGCGGCGACGGTGCGCCGTGCTGCGCCGGCCGACTGGTCGAGCGGACAGGCCATGGCGACGAGCATCCAGAACAGCGCCGAGACCTCACCGGACGAGATGCTGGTCAGCGGCAGCTGAATCAAGAGCGCACTGATGGCGAGCGCGCCGAGCACGGCGCCCTCGCGCGTCGGCATCCGCCACGCGGCTCCGGTGGCGGCGAGCCCGACCCAGACATAGGCCGCGAGGCAGATCAGTCCGACAGGAATGCCCATCGTCACCCAGCTTGCGATGATCTGCCCGTCGATCGGCATCGCGCCGGCGACGCCGACGTCGGTAATGGTGAAGCCCGATCCCAGGACCATGCTGTTCGGCGCATTCCACAGCGTGACGAACTCATCCAGCCGCTCGCTGCCGCTGCTGTCCTGCGACACGCTGCCGAGCGATTCCAGACGGGAGGTGATGACCTCCGCGAACGGCGTGAACATGACGGTGACGATCACCGCGCCGACCAGTCCGACCGTGATCGATACGGCGCGACGCCGCGTCGCGGGGAACAGCATGCAGAACAGCACGCCCACCGCGAGCGTGATCCAGCTGGTACGATAGAGCGACAGCAACAGGCCGAGTGCTGCGGGCGCCATCGCCGCCATCGACAGCCATCCCGGGCGCAGGAAGCCCACCAGCAGCAGGCCGGTGGCCGTGAAGGTCGCGTAGCTGGCGGGGCCGTTCATCGTGCTGAACACGCGGACCATGTAGGGCAGCGGATAGCCGGCCGAGGTGATGCTGGCATTCACCATCCAGAACCGATCCCAGCCTTGCGGATCGACATATTGCCAGATGCCGTAGAGGCCGGTGACCGGCAGCACCAGCAGGAAGACACGCGTGATTGCATCGAGCAGGGCGCCGTCGGATCGCGACCGCTGCTGCAGGGCGATCGCATAGAGCACGGGCGCGGCCCATTTCATTCCGCCATTGGCGGCGTTGAACCAGTCGTTCTGGAATATCGACAGCGCGCCGCCGTACACGATGCAGGCGAGGACGATGAGGGGCGCCACGAGCCATGGATTGCCCGGCCTGTCCTTGTCCGAGGGCGAGAGCACCAGACTCGGAACTGGTGCGATGATGAACAGCAGCGGGCCGCTCAGCATGATGCCGGATGAATCGAATCCCGCGGAGATGTCGACCAGGCGGCGCACGAAGGGAGCGAAGGCGAACATCAGGATCGCCGACTGCACGTGGGCTGCGGGGCTGCGACGCCACGCGAACCAGCCGGCGACCGCGCAGCCGAGCACGAAAGCCGGCCTGACGATGCCGCCGAGTGCGGGCACGGCGAGCGCCGTCGCTGCCAGGAGAAGCGCGGACGGCCAACAGTTCATCGCCATCGCCGCGAGCGGCTGCGGGTCGATTCGGCTCTCTTTCATGAAGTCGGACTATAATGGAAAACCCCGGCTCCCGACGCACGTTCGAACGAGACCGTGCCGGCGAGCATGGCTGGGACAGCCGCATGGCTTGGAAAGTCAGAGGCCCGGCGCCCAAGGCGGCCGTCAACCGAGGCGACGAAAGAAATGATCCGAGCATGATGCGACGCGTAATCGTGGCCACTCTTGTCGCCGCGTGGTTGGCCGTCTCGTTGACTGCGACGGCAGGAGCCGCGGAGGTGCTGCCGGCACGCGACGTCTGCCAGCCGACCACCTCGGCCAAATCGCGCGACGGCAATTGCGTTCCCTGCGCCGTCGGACCCGTCTCGACCGCGCCAGGCTTCCTGGCACTGCTGGAGCAGGTGCGCACGCGGCGCGCCGCCTTTGCCGACATCGACCGTCGCATCGATGGCGCCAGCGGAGATCCGGAGGTGCAGAACCTGCTGCAGGGACGCAACCTGGCCCGTGCGCTGTACGGTTCTGATGCGGATTTCATCGCGGGCGGCAGCGCCTCGCGCTGTCTCCTGCCGGACAACGAGGCGGTGCGCGCCAGGGCGACGCCGATTGCCTGCGACGCGATTCCGCGCGAGGGGCTGGTGGTGCTTCTGACCGCGGGCCAGTCGAACATCTCCAACACCGGCGCGCCCGATCAGAGTGGCCGGCTCTATCAGCCGCACAACCGGTTCTACAATTTCGACCGCTTCGACGGCCGCTGCTACGTGGCGCGCAATCCCTTGCTGGGAACGCCGGGCGAGGGCGAGAACGTCGCCACGCGGCTGGGCGACGAATTGATCGATCGCGGGCTGGCGAAGACGATCCTGATCGCACCCGTTGCGATCGGCGGGACGTATATCGAGGAGTGGCGTGTCCGTGGCGGCAAGTATTTCGAGGTGCTGCTCGCGACCCTTGCCGGCCTGCGCGAGGCGGGTCTCGAGCCGAGCGCGGTGCTCTGGCATCAGGGCGAGTCCAACGCCTTCGCCTTCTCGACCAATGGCGCGGAGGACGGCACGCAATTGCAGGTCACCGCGAAGATGAAGGAGGCGGGACGGCTGTCCTACTTGCGGAACGATCTCGAGATCGTGGCCGGGCTGCGCGCGGCCGACGTGACCGCGCCGATCTTCGTCGCCACGGCGACGCTCTGCGGCAGCGTTCCCGACGAGATCATCCGGTCGGCGCAGACCGCCGTGCCGAACCCTGCGACCGGCGTCTATCCGGGGCCGGACACCGACCAGATCGGCCTTCCGCTGCGCCACGACAGCTGCCACATGAGCCACGCCGGCACCGAGCAGCACGCGCGGATGTGGGCCGATCGCCTGGCCGAATTCTGGAGGTCCGGCGCGCGGAGACCTTGACCGGAGAACCGTCCGCTACCCCAGCCGCTGATCCCGCGCATCCTGCGTGGTCTCGCTCGCCGACTTCCTGGCGGCCTTCTCCGCGCCCTTCTCGGCGCCCTTGCGACTGGCGATCGCGGCGACCTTGCGGCCCGAGATCTCGCTGCCGGCGTCATCCGGCATCTGCCAGAACAGGATCGACGACAGCGCCGACGTGATCGCGACGACGATGAAGGCGGGCGCAAAGGACGCCGCGGTGAGCTGGCTCGCGCCGTGCATCCACATCGTGGTCTCCACCGAGAACGCGCCGACCGCGACGCCGGCCGAGATCGCGAGCTGCTGGTTGACGCTGGTGAGCGTCGTGGCGCGGCTCATCTGGGCGGTCTCGACCTCGGCATAGGCGACGGTATTGATCGCGGTGAACTGCAACGAGCGGAAGAAGCCGCCGACCACGAGAATGATCAGGATCAGCAGCAGCGGCGTCGCCGGCGTGAACAGCGCGCAGGCGGCGAGGAAGACCGAGCTGACGACGGCATTGACCGTCATCAGATGGCGGAAGCCGAAGGCGCGGATGAGCCGCGCGGCCAGCGCCTTCATGCCCATTGCGCCGGCAGAGGAGCCGAAGGTGACGAGGCCGGACTGGAACGGCGACAGGCCGAAGCCGAGCTGCATCAGCAGCGGCAGCAGGAAGGGCAGGGCGCCGATGCCCAGGCGAAACATGAAGCCGCCGACGATCGAGGCGCGCAGGGTCGGCAGCCGCAGCAGCGAGAAATCGAGCACCGGCGAGTTGGTGCGCCAGGAGTGGCGGACGTAGAGCGTCATCGAGATCGCGCCGATCGCAACGAGACTCGCGACCACCGACCACGGCAGCAGGTTGAGACCGGCGACCGAGAGGCCGAAGGCGAGACCGGCGAGGCCGATGCCGGCCAGCACCATGCCAGTGAGGTCGAACGGCTCGGGATTGTCGCTCTTGATCGGATCGATGAAGCGCAGCGCCATGATGATGCCGACGATGCCGATCGGGATGTTGATCAGGAAGATCCAGTGCCAGGAGAAATAGGTGGTGATGAAGCCGCCGACCGGCGGTCCGATGACAGGACCGATCAGCGCGGGGATGGTGACCCAGGCCATCGCGCCGACCAGCGCGCTCTTGTCGACGGACCGCAACAGGACGAGACGTCCGACCGGCGTCATCATCGCGCCGCCCATGCCCTGCAGGATGCGCGCGAACACGAAGTTCTCGACGGAGTTGGCGAGCGCACAGCCGATCGAGCCGATCATGAACACCGCGACCGCGCTGGAGAACACCCGCCGCGCGCCAAACCGGTCGGCGGTCCAGCCGCTCGCCGGGATGAACACCGCCAGCGACAGCAGATAAGACGTGATGGCGAGCTTCAGCGTCAGCGGGCTGGTGCCGATGTCCCTGGCGATCGCCGGCAGCGAGGTCGCGATCACCGTGGAGTCCATGTTCTCCATGAACAGCGCGGTGGCGACGATCAGCGGAATGACGCGTTGCTTGTTCATCGAATCCTGGGAGGGGAAGGCGGGGCCGGCGCGGCGGCTTTAACACCCTGCGACGAACGGGGCCATTGCGCTGCCGGCATGGCCCCCCAAATGCAGCGCGACGCTGTCGCGTCCTATGGTTTGGGAGATGTGCCGATGATCTACCTGCTCGCCGCCCTGGTGCCGCCGCTGGGTCTGCTGCTCAACGGGCAGCCGTTCGCGGCCATCTTCAACCTGCTGCTGTGCGTGGTCTGCCTGGTGCTCGGCCTGTTCTTCCACGTGCTGCTGCTGGTGCCCTCGGCGCACGCCCTGATCGCCGTCCGCATGCGGCGCGAGGATCGGCGGCACCGCGAGGTGGTCGACGCCATCCGCCGCTATGGACCGCCGCCCGGCGCCTGGCGCTAGAGCCGCGGAACTTCTGCCCCGGAATCGGGGCGTCCGCGACCTTTTGTTGCGCATTTCGGACCTGATCAGGGCCGGTCTGGGCCGTTCTTCGCAATCGCGGGAGGATGGCGGATCGGCCCTTTGATTCGTCACAGGCCCATGCTATCGACCCGCGTCAACCCCACCGATGGGCACCGATTCGACGGCGAGGCATGGTCTCGACGGCGGCGCCGCTCATCCGTAACCGCATCGCGGCCGTTTTGGCCGCAGACAAGGAGTTGACGATGGCGACCGTCCAGACACTTCGCGAAGCCTTCACCTTCGACGACGTGCTCTTGAAGCCGGGCCTGTCCGATGTGCTGCCCTCCGAGGTCGACATCCGTTCGCGCGTGACGCGCGAGATCCCGCTCAACATTCCGATCATGGCGTCCGCCATGGATACCGTCACTGAGGCGCGCATGGCGATTGCGATGGCGCAGGCCGGCGGTGTCGGGGTGATCCACCGCAATTTCGACCCCGAGGGCCAGGCCGCCCAGGTGCGCCAGGTCAAGAAGTTCGAATCCGGCATGGTGGTCAACCCGCTGACGATCTCGCCGGAGGCGACGCTCGCCGACGCGCTGGCGCTGATGAAGGACTACGGCTTCTCCGGCATCCCGGTGGTCACCGGCGGGGGCAAGGGCATCCCCGGCAAGCTGGTCGGCATCCTCACCAACCGCGACGTGCGCTTCGCCACCGATCCGCGGCAGAAGATCTCCGAGCTGATGACGCATGAGAACCTCGTCACCGTGCGCGAGGGCGTCGGCCAGGACGAGGCCAAGAAGATCCTGCACAAGCACCGCATCGAGAAGCTGCTCGTCGTCGACGACCAGTACCGCTGCGTCGGCCTGATCACCGTGAAGGACATGGAGAAGGCGGTCGCGCATCCCTTGGCCTGCAAGGACGCGCAAGGCCGCCTGCGCGTCGCCGCGGCGACGACCGTGGGCGAGGGCGGCTTCGAGCGCACCGAGAAGCTGATCGAGGCCGGCGTCGACCTCGTCGTGGTCGACACCGCGCACGGCCATTCCTCGCGCGTGCTGGAAGCCGTCAACCGCATCAAGCGCATCTCCAACGCGGTGCAGGTGATCGCCGGCAACATCGCCACCCGCGACGGCGCGCAGGCGCTGATCGATGCCGGCGCCGACGCCGTCAAGGTCGGCATCGGCCCGGGCTCGATCTGCACCACCCGCATCGTCGCCGGCGTCGGCGTGCCGCAGCTCACCGCGATCATGGATGCGGTGGAAGCCGCCAAGAAGGCCGACGTGCCGGTCATCGCCGACGGCGGCATCAAGTTCTCCGGCGATCTCGCCAAGGCGCTGGCCGCCGGCGCCGACGTCGCCATGGTCGGCTCGCTGCTCGCCGGCACCGACGAGACGCCCGGCGAGGTGTTCCTGTGGCAGGGCCGCTCCTACAAGGCCTATCGCGGCATGGGCTCGGTCGGCGCGATGGCCCGCGGCTCGGCCGACCGCTACTTCCAGCAGGACATCAAGGACACCTTGAAGCTCGTGCCGGAAGGCATCGAGGGCCAGGTGCCGTATAAGGGTCCGGTCGGCAACGTCATGCACCAGCTCGCCGGCGGCCTGCGCGCCGCGATGGGCTATGTCGGCGCCAAGGATCTCGCCGAATTCCACGGCAAGGCCGAGTTCGTCCGCATCACCGGCGCGGGCTTGCGCGAAAGCCACGTCCACGACGTGACGATCACCCGCGAGAGCCCGAACTATCCGGGCGGGGTGTAAACAACCACCGCTCTCTCCGTCATTGCGAGGAGCGAAGCGACGACTTGTCCGCCATAGCCCGAAGGGCGACGGCGGAAGCAATCCAGGGGTTGCGCGCGCGGCCCTGGATTGCTTCGCTTCGCTCGCAATGACGGCTCCCGTGGGGTCGGCACCGAACGCCACATCAACAAACAAGAGGAAACACCATGTCCCAAGCCAAGCGCATCGTGCTCGCGTCCCGTCCCGTCGGCGAGCCCAAGCCGTCTGATTTCCGCCTCGAGGAGCACGCCATCCCGACTCCCGGCGCCGGCGAGGTGCTGTTGCGCACGATCTGGCTGTCGCTCGATCCCTACATGCGCGGGCGCATGAGCGACGGGCCGTCCTACGCCCAGCCGGTGCCGGTCGGCGGCGTGATGGAGGCGGGGACCGTGTGCGAGGTGGCGGCCTCCAACAATCCCGGCTTCAAGGCCGGCGACATCGTGCTGGCGCGCGCCGGCTGGCAGACGCATGCGGTCTCCGACGGCAAGGGTCTTGCGAAGATCGACCCGAGCCTCGCGCCGATCTCGACCGCCGTCGGCGTGCTCGGCATGCCCGGCATGACCGCCTACACGGGCCTGCTCGACATCGGCCAGCCCAAGCCGGGCGAGACCGTGGTGGTCGCCGCCGCCTCCGGCGCGGTCGGCTCGGCGGTCGGACAGATCGCCAGGATCAAGGGCGCCCGCGCCATCGGCATCGCCGGCGGCAAGGACAAGTGCGACTACGTGAAATCCGAGTTCGGCTTCGACGACTGTCTCGACCATCGCGACCCCGATCTCGCCGCCAAGCTGAAGGAAGCCTGTCCGAAGGGTATCGACGTCTATTTCGAGAATGTCGGCGGGGCGGTGTTCGAGGCAGTGTTCCCGCTGTTCAACGCCTTCGCGCGCATGCCGGTCTGCGGCCTGATCGCCCATTACAACGATACCCAGTCGGTGGCGCCGAAATGGGCCGGCGCGCTGATGCGCAACGTCCTGACCAAGCGGCTCCTGATCCGCGGCTTCATCGTCTCCGACTTCGCCTCCCGCCACGGCGACTTCCTCAAGGACATGTCGGCCTGGGTCCGCGACGGCAAGGTCAAGTACAAGGAGCACGTCACCGAGGGCCTGGAGAACGCGCCCGCGGCGTTCATGGGCCTGCTCAAGGGCGCCAATTTCGGCAAGCAGCTGGTGCGGGTCGGGCCGGACAAGGCCTGAGCCACACCTGATGTGATTCTTCAGCCTGTCCGCAAAAAAGCGGGAACCACAGCGCCTTATTCGGAGTCCTGAGGGAACCGGTTCATCCACGAGGGCCCGGCATCATGCCGGGCCTTCACTTTTCCCAAGGGGGGATTGTCGATGTCGCTGCCCATGGTGCTGCTGCCCGTTTTCGTCGAGGTTGCACTGACCTTCGCGCTGCTGTTCTGGAATAAGAGGAAGGCGCAAGCCACGGATGCCGCCGATGAATTCGGCCTGCCGACTTTGTTCTATGCCCTGATCGCGCTGGCGCTGCCGCTGCGCCATGCCGATCTGGTGATCGTGCTGCTGTCCTGGGTGTTCGTCGTCACCCGCTTCGTCAATGCCGGCTTTATCAGTGGGGCAGACAAGCGCTCCCTCGCCTGGACCGCCTCTGCGCTGGTGCTGCTGGCGATGTGGCTGTATTTCGCCCTGAAGATGCTTCTCCTGATCTGAGACTGGATACTGAATGACCCCCGCCGCCCGGCTGTCCGCCGCCATCGACATCATCGAGTCCATCGAGTCCCAGCGGGCGCCGGCGGCGAAGGCCTTGAAGGATTGGGGCACCAGCCACCGCTTCGCCGGCTCCGGCGACCGAGCCGCCATTGCCGGCCTGGTCTGGGACGTGCTGCGCCGCCGCGCCTCCAGCGCCTATGTCATGGAGGACGACACCGCGCGGGCGCGGGTGCTCGGCATGCTCAAGCTCGAGCGCGGCCTGGATGTGCCGACCATCGCCGCGATGTGCGACGGCAGCCGCTTCGCGCCGCCGCCGCTCACCGCCGCCGAGGAGAAGGCGCTGGCCTCGCGCACCACCGAGGGCGCGCCGCCGCCGGTCGCCGGCGACTATCCCGACTGGCTCGACCCGTATCTCGCCGCCGTGTTCGGCGACGACCGCGTCGCCGAGGCCATGGCGATGGCCAGCCGCGCGCCGCTCGATTTGCGCGTCAACACGCTGAGAGCGAAGCGCGAGAAGGTGCAGGCCTCGCTGAAGCATCTCGGCGCTCAGCCGACGCCGTGGTCGCCGCTCGGCCTGCGCATCATCCTCGGGGCCGATGCGCGCAATCCCGGCGTCCATGCCGAGGAGGATTTCATCAAGGGCGCGATCGAGGTCCAGGACGAGGGCTCGCAGCTCGCGGCGCTGTTCACCGCGGCCAAGCCCGGCGAGCAGGTCATCGACCTCTGCGCCGGCGCCGGCGGCAAGACCTTGGCGCTGGCCGCGATGATGCAGGGCAAGGGCCGCCTGATCGCCACCGACGCCGACAAGCGCCAGCTCGCGCCGATCCACGAGCGGCTGTCGCGTGCCGGCGTCCACAACGCCGAGATCCGCAGCCCGAAGGGCGACGCCGACCCGCTCGCCGACATCAGCGCCTCCGCTGATCTGGTGGTGATCGACGCCCCCTGCACGGGCACCGGCACCTGGCGCCGCAACCCCGACGCCAAATGGCGCATGCGCCCCGGCGCCCTGGAGATCCGCCTGAAGGACCAGGCCGAGGTGCTCGAGCGCGCCGCGGGCTTGGTCAAGCCGGGTGGCCGCATCGCCTATATCACCTGCTCGGTGCTCCAGCCGGAAAACGGTGACCAGGTGCGGGCGTTCGTGGCGCGCCATCCGGAATTTGCGGTCCAGCCGCCGGAGCAAACCGCCACCGTTCTCTGGGACAAGGCCGAAGCCTTCGCCGAAGCCGCCCTGCAGACCCCCGAAGGCTGGCTGATGACCCCCCGCCGCACCGGCACGGACGGGTTCTTCGTGTCGGTGCTGAAGAAGGCCTAGCTGCCGCGAACACCCTCCGCTGTCGTCCCGGGCAAGCCCCGCGCGCGCAGCGCGTGGTGCGCCGACCCGGGACCCATACTCCGCGGCCGTTATGAGGCGCGAGATGGAGCGGCCAGCGTGCCCGAGCCCCGCATCCTGTGGTTATGGGTCCCGGCTCGGCGCGGTCCGGCGCAATGCTTGCGCATTGCCCGGCCCGATTGGCCGGGACGAAGGCCGGGGCCACAAAACAAGTGTCGGCCCGGGCAAGCCCCGCGCGCGCAGCGCGTGGTGCGCCGACCCGGGACCCATACGCCGCGGCCGTTATGAGGTGCGAGATGGAGCGGCCAGCCTGCCCGAGCCCCGCATCCTGTGGTTATGGATCCCGGCTCGGCGCGGCCCGGCGCAATGCTGCGCATTGCCCCAGCCCGCTTGGCCGGGACGACAGCGGCGGGCGCGGCACGCGCCGGTGAATCGCCCGCTTGCAAGGGTTGCGAGTCCCCCCGCAGCGGCGTAATTCCTTGCCATGACAGCCCCAGCCAACAACACCCCGACCGCCGCCGCCACCGACACCTCCGTGGCCGCGCTCCATGACAAGATCCTGATCGTCGATTTCGGCAGCCAGGTCACGCAGCTGATCGCGCGCCGGGTGCGCGAGGACGGCGTGTATTGCGAGATCGTGCCGTTCCAGAAGGCGGAGGCCGCCTTCCGGCAGATGAACCCGAAGGCCGTGATCCTGTCCGGCGGCCCCGAATCCGTCCACGAGGAAGGCTCGCCGCGCGCCCCGCAACTGATCTTCGATAGTGGCGTCCCCGTGATGGGCATCTGCTACGGCCAGATGACGATGGCCGCCCAGCTTGGCGGCACCGTCGAGGGCGGCCACCACCGCGAGTTCGGCCGCGCCGACGTCGAGGTCAAGACCAACAGCCTGCTGTTCGACGGCGTCTGGCAGAAGGGCGAGCAGCACCAGGTGTGGATGAGCCATGGCGACCGCATCACCCGGATGCCGCCGGGCTTCTCGGTCGCCGGCGTCTCGCCGAACGCGCCCTTCGCCGTGATCCAGGACGAGACGCGCAAGTACTACGGCCTGATGTTCCACCCCGAGGTGGTGCACACGCCCGACGGCGCAAAACTGATCCGCAACTTCGTCCGCAACATCGCCGGTCTCGGCGGCGACTGGACCATGCATGCCTTCCGCGAGGAGGAGATCAAGAAGATCCGCGCGCAGGTCGGCAAAGGCAAGGTGATCTGCGGCCTCTCCGGCGGCGTCGATTCCGCAGTGGCCGCCGTGCTGATCCACGAGGCGATCGGCGACCAGCTCACCTGCGTGTTCGTCGACCACGGCCTGCTCAGGCTCAACGAGGCCGAGACCGTCGTCGATCTGTTCCGGCACCACTACAACATCCCGCTGGTGCATGTGGACGCCTCACAACTCTTCCTCGGCGAGCTCGCCGGCGTCACCGACCCGGAGCAGAAGCGCAAGACCATCGGACGACTCTTCATCGACGTGTTCGAGGCGGAGGCGAAGAAGATCGGCGGCGCCGACTTCCTGGCGCAGGGCACGCTCTATCCCGACGTGATCGAGAGCGTCTCCTTCACCGGCGGCCCCTCGGTGACGATCAAGTCGCACCACAATGTCGGCGGCCTGCCGGCGCGCATGAACATGAAGCTGGTCGAGCCGCTGCGCGAGCTGTTCAAGGATGAGGTCCGCGTGCTCGGCCGCGAGCTCGGCCTGCCCGACGTCTTCGTCGGCCGCCACCCGTTCCCGGGACCGGGCCTCGCCATCCGCTGCCCCGGCGAGATCACGGTCAACAAGCTCGACATCCTGCGCAAGGCCGACGCCATCTACATCGACGAGATCCGCAAAGCCGGCCTCTACGACACCATCTGGCAGGCTTTTGCGGTGCTGCTCCCCGTCAAGACCGTCGGCGTCATGGGCGATGGCCGCACCTACGACTACGTCGTCGGCCTCCGCGCCGTCACCTCGACGGACGGCATGACCGCCGACTTCTATCCCTTCGATATGAAGTTCCTGGGCAACGCGGCGACGCGCATCATCAACGAGGTGAAGGGCGTGAATAGGGTGGTGTACGACGTGACGAGCAAGCCGCCGGGGACGATTGAGTGGGAGTGAGGCATAACGAAGTCATGAAGCATTATTCATTTGCATAGTGAAGTTAGCTTTTAACCGAAGCGTGCGCCTGGGCCTTTCCCATGAATCAAATAAAGCTTGAGCATTTTAGGCGAGCTGTCGCAGACATAAGCGCACACGGCGATAACGACACGCTCCCGTTTGACGTAGATAATCGGTTTATTACCCAACGTCAGGATGATCTGGCCAAGTTAGCTTTTGAGTGGAGCAAGAGGGTTGCCAAGGTCGACAAGAAGACTGCTAGGAGATTGATAGAGGAGTTGCCGGTCTTTTCTGAAAGATTGCTCGTCCCCACTGGCTCCGCCGGATTTCGGATTACTACAAAAATTCATCCCTTCTGGAACATCTATTTTAACGGTTTGGGTATTGCCATTGCTGAGGCTGTCGAACCTAACCGCAGTAGCCGCGCACACTCTTATAGATATATTGCAAGCGGAAGCAGCCTATTTGATCGCGAGGCTTCGTGGCGTTCTTTTCGAGAGGTGGCAATAGCAGACTGCGAGAAAATGTCCGGTTCAGCCGTTGTCGTGCAGACGGACATATCAAGCTTCTACGAACATGTTTCGCACCATCGAATTGAGAATTTAATCGACGATCTCTTTGGTCAGGACTCGAACGTGGCGGTCCAGGTTGACCGTTTTCTCAGCAAGTTCGCTGCCGGAAGATCCTTCGGTTTGCCTGTCGGAGGGCAGTGCTCGAGAATACTCGCCGAACTGCTGATGACCTCGATCGATAGCACTCTTTCTGTCGAAAACATTGTTTGGCGGCGGTATGTTGATGACTTCGTGTTGGTGACGGCCAACCAATCAGAAGCATATCGCGCTCTCTCTATTTTGTCTCATGCGCTTGCCGATTATGGACTAACACTGAATCGTACAAAAACAATCATTATAACGGCGAAGCATTACATTGACTACGTTAGAGCGCAGCTCGGTACCTCGGAAGATAAGGCCAATAAGCTCGCAGAAATTGACCTGCAGTTTGATCCCTATTCTGATACGCCAGAGACCGATTACGACGAACTGAAGGAAATCGTTGAAGGACTAGACATCCAGGCGCTTTTGAATAGCGAGCTTCGTAAGGCGCAGCCAGACACCTTTTTGGTCACCCAGATTGGGCGAACGTTGAGGTTGCATGATCCTGCAGCGGCCTTTCAGCTTTGCAAGACCCTGTTGTCTTCGAGAAACCTTCACGCGTTTCGTGCGTCTTGGTCTACCATCATGAGAGGTGTTTCTTCAGTCTGTGCTGATCCACGCTTCGCGCCAATTCATGCGGGGATAGACCAGTTGCTAGACACGATTCCTGCTCATTCTTCGCATTTGTTGCGCGCTGAAGTTAGCTGCCTCCATTATTTACGCACACTTCGCTTTCGTCGCACTTTGGATAGAGCTGCGTTTGTCCAGAAGGTTCATTCTACAACCTCGTCCGAAACCGTAAAGCGCGCATGCGTTGACTGCTGGCGTCTTTGGAAGGATCGAGCGGCTTTTACAAGACAACGGAACAAGTGGAGTTCCCTAAGCGCTGAGGAGCAGCGTATGCTCTGGCTCTCTGCAGCTCAGTTCGGAGATGAAGGATTCAAGTTTCGAGATCAAGTGAAGAAGAGCATAGTCAACGAATGGCGTCTTGGCATCGAACGTGGGAGTGAACCTACGTTTGCCAATACATACTCCGAATGGACGGAGGGCGATGTTGATGCGTCTGCCACTCAGTGATCCTCGGACAATTGCTAGAGAGATTCCTGGTCTGTTCGATGCGCTCTTCCCGCAGCTTGCTCAGGGCGTTGTTGCTGGTCTGAATCGTCGAGCAGTATCGTTGGACGATTGCGTTGAGGTTCCGCAAGATTTAGTTGATGCGACCAAAATTCAACGGGCGATGCTTTTTGAAGTGGCTGTGGCTGCGGCTGAGCAGTTGATTGAAGGAAGCCAAGCTGTTGATTGGGGTGGGTGTCTACTTACTGCAGTGGCTCGCCAGAGAGAGCATTTCGATGCGAAGCTTCCCGAAGCGCTCTCTGCTGTAGAGAAGGAAGTCTCGTTGAAGGTTGCTGAGAACCTTGTCGCTATTTTAAGGCACGTCAGATTATCCAGTGGAGGTTGGGATCTTGTGCGTGCACCCGCTATTCCAGGCTATCAGTGGGTGGCGTCGGGTGTCGGGGATTTTTCGGTCGGAAGTGCGTTGATTGAAGTTAAATGTACTAACAAGCGCTTTTCTGCTTCCGACTATCGACAAATCTTAACTTATTGGCTTCTCAGCTACTGTGCTGCGCTTGAATCTGGGGCTGTCGAGTGGACTTTTGGATTTCTAGTGAATCCTCGTCTGAATCTGATCGTGCGATTTTCGTTTGATGAGATAATATCGGTAGTCGCTGCAGGTAAATCTAAGATCGATCTGGTGGAACTATTCTCGAGTTTGCTTGAGGATCGAGCTGTTATTAATTCGGCGTGAAGACGCGTCCTGCGAGGTTGAATCAGTGATCTGCTGGTATCCGCTGGATACGCGCTCCTCACCACGAGAATTGAGGGTGCGCTCTACATTCCTTCAGTCTCCTCGCAGTAGTCGGTCAGCTTGATGATCGTTTTGCCCGACGGGCAATCCTCGCATGCCCCGCATGCGCCAACTGCCCGTCGTGCCAGTTTGTCGCGCACTTCTCCCTTGCCACGTCGGGCAAATCACCTCCACATTCTCGCGCATCCCGGCTCGCTGAAGAGGGACGTTTCGCGATCGTCACGAGCGTCGAGCCGGACGATGCGACGGGCGCGTTGCTCTGCAGCCGGGTGTCACAGCCCGCGCCGACGAACGGAGCGAGGCGACGGCGAAATGGTGTGGTCCTGGCATCGCGGTGCTGATGCCAAGCCGGTGGTGATGATGATCCGCCGGCGACGGGGGCAAGACAGCCGATCCCCGGGGAGAGCGCCTATAACCCGTCAAACCGTCGCGCAGGGAAGGCCGGATATTGGGCTGAACCTGTGGTTCTGCCGCGTGCTTTTTGCTGCACGCGGACCGCGGGTATCAGCCGATACCCGGTCTTCCCTGCGCCTCTTCTTCGGACGAAGAGGTCGATTGATGGCAAAGCTCGGGCGAATCTCGCCGCGAGAAAGCCGGGGCATGCCCGTTGTTTGAAACGTGGAGACAGGTGCCAGGACGAGGCGCGCGCGGGTTTTCAGCGCCGATGTCACAGCCGGCCGTGAGCGAGAGCTGGTTCGCCGGTGCGCGGCGGTCTCATGGCCCGCGCAGGCGCTGGGCCAAGCCGGTGAGGCGTTTGCGTGCGACGTCCAGCAGCAGGGCAAGCGCGTTGAGGCGCTGCGGCTCTGGTGTCTCCGTCGGGCCCGCGGTGCCGTTGAGATGCCGGTCGCAGTTCTGCGCGAACGTCGTCGTGATGCGCGACGCCAGATCGCGCACCAGCCCGTCGCGCGCGATCTGCGCCAGCGGGCCGGAGAGGCTGTAGCCGATCGCGAGCGCGACGCGGGTGGCCCGTCCTTCGTCGATCGGAAGCATGCGCCAGCTGATCTGTCCGGAGGTCGAGGTGCGGCTCCGCCGGTCACGTCCCGTGCCGATGAGCCGGCCCGACAAATCCGCCGCATTGCGATCGATGCGCGCAGAACCGCGGAAGACGGCCGACAGCGGGCCGATGGCGACACTGATCGCGCCTTCGATGCGATCGGGCGCAGGGAGATCCGTGATGGTGGCGCCGGGAAAGCATGCGGCGAGGGTCTTGGGCTGACCGAACAGAGCAAAGACCTGCTCTGGCGCGGCGTTCACCGTGAACGACGCATCGAAGCTCTTGGCGGGCATGACCTCGGAAGGATCGAGCGAACCGAGGGCCAGGTCGCCGGAGCGCTTGATGCCCGTCGCCGCTGGCCGTGCTGGCGAGGCCGCGGCCGCGATGGCGCCGGGCTGCGATCCCACCGGGCCGAGCGATGTCCGACCTGCGCCGATCACGGCCGCGATGCCCCGCTGCCGTCGTGCCGCGATCACAGCGCTGACAGCGCGCACGATCCCGGCGTAGCCGGTGCAGCGGCAGAGATTGCCGCTCAGGCCGACACGGATGGCGTGCTCGTCGGCGTGATCGAGGCGCAGCACGAGGTCGCGCGCCGACATGATCATGCCGGGCGTGCAGTAGCCGCATTGCAGGGCATGCTCGCGCGTGAAAGCCACGCGCAGCTCGGCGGCGATCTCATCCTCGTCCAGGCCTTCGATCGTCGTCACGGCAGCGCCAGCGCAGGCCACGGCGAGCGTGATGCAGGAACGGGCCGGAGCGCCGTCGAGCAACAGCGTGCAGGCGCCACAGACACCGTGCTCGCAGCCGAGATGCGTCCCGGTCAGGTCAAGCTGATCACGGAGGACGTCGGCGAGATGGGTGCGAGGTTCGACCGTTGGCTCGATCGCGCTGCCGTTGACGGTGAGCTGGATCTTGTTCACGCGGCCGCCTCCGCGATCGCCCGCGCGAGCACGCTGACATGGATGTGCCGGGCGGCCGGATCGGCCACGCCGGCCTGGATGAGCCGGCGGTCGGCGAGGGCGCGATCGAACTGCGGGGTGAGATGGCTGGTCGCGCCGCCGAACAGGGATGAATCGTCGATGATGATCGGTGTCGTGTCGATGGCGCCGATGACGATGCGGCTGCGGGCGGTGTCGGGCTCGATCAGCACGGCGGCCATTGCATGGGCGAATTCTCCAGGCTTGCGACAGGCCTTGGCGTAGCCGAAGCGTGCCGTGGGTGACAGCGAGGGCAGGCGGATCGCGGTGACCAGCTCGCCGGGACGCAGCGCCGTCTGCAGCACGCCCTGGATGAACTCCGTCACGGCGAGGTCACGCCGTCCCGGCGCGCCTGTCAGTTGCACGCTGGCGCCGAGGGCCGTGAGCGTCGTCACCCAGTCGGCGGCCGGGTCGGCATGACCTAGCGAGCCGCCGATGGTGCCGCGATTGCGCACGGCGCGATAGGCGATGCCACGGGCGATCCGCGGCAAGATGCCATGGGTCACGTCGGGGAGGCGGCCGTCCTCGATGTCGGCATGGGTGACGCAGGCGCCGATCACGAGCGCATCGCCATCGCGCTCGACCGAACGAAGCTCGGCAAGGCCGGCGATGTCGATGATGAGCGGCGGCTGCACGAGACGCAGATTGAGCATTGGACCGAGCGACTGTCCGCCGGCCATGATCCGTGTGCCGTCCTCGGCCTTCGCGAGCAGGCCGACCGCGTCGCTGACGCTCTGGGGACGCGCGTAGTTGAAGGAGGCGGCCTTCACGGCGAGC
Source organism: Bradyrhizobium sp. SZCCHNRI1009 (assembly GCF_032487575.1). Taxonomy (NCBI): domain Bacteria; kingdom Pseudomonadati; phylum Pseudomonadota; class Alphaproteobacteria; order Hyphomicrobiales; family Nitrobacteraceae; genus Bradyrhizobium; species Bradyrhizobium sp. SZCCHNRI1009. The sequence continues at coordinate 47,068 of NZ_JAUEUL010000019.1, forward strand.
TCGCCTGTTTCGCTGCCAGCACCGCCGCGACGATCCGGCGCGGCGACAGCGGCGACTGCATCATTTCAGCACCAAGCGGCCGCAGCGCGTCGTTGACGGCGTTGGCGATTGCCGCCGGCGGCGCGATCGCGCCGCCTTCGCCGATGCCCTTGACGCCGAACATCGTGTAGGGCGACGGCGTCTCCATGTGGAACAGGCGCGGCTCCGGGACTTCGGTCGGACCCGGCAGCAGGTAATCGGCCAAGGTTGTCGCCAGCGGCTGCGCGGCATCGTCGAACGGCATCTCCTCGTACAGCGCGGTGCCGATGCCCTGGGCGAGGCCGCCGAGAATCTGGCCGTCGACGATCATCGGATTGACGAGGACGCCGCCGTCCTCGACGACGACGTAGTCGAGCAGCTCGACCTCGCCGAGATCCGGATCGACGGCGACCGTCACGGCATGCGCCGCGTAGGAGAAGGTGCCGCTGTCACGCACCGGCTTGTAGCCGCCGGTCGCCTCAAGGCCCGCCGGATCGACGTCGTTGGGCAGGTCCTGCGGCCGGCGGTACCAGGTGTGAGCGATCTCGGCGAGGCTGACGCTGCCGTTCGGCCCGCAGGCCTGGCCCTCGCGCCACGTGACCGCCTCGGGCGCGAGCTGCAGCAGCTTGGCGCCGATGCGCGTGGCGCGCGCGACGAGTTGCGCGCAGGCCGTGCCCACGGCGCCGCCGGCCATCACCATCGACCGCGAGCCCCAGGTGCCGGTGGAGTAGGGCGTCATCGCGGTGTCGCCAAGCACGACGCGGATCTTGTCGGGATCGACGCCGAGGATCTCGTGCGCGACCTGGGCGAGCGTCGTCTCCAGTCCCTGGCCGTGGGAGTGGACGCCGACACGCAGCTCGAGTCCGCCGTCGGGCGTCAGCCGCGCGGTGGCCTGCTCATGGCCGGGCACCATCGGGATGCCCCACCCGGCATAGACCGAGGTGCCATGCGCGGCCTGCTCGCAATAGATCGACGCGCCGGTGCCGATCAGCCGGCCGTCCGGCTCGCCGCGCTGCTGTCGTGCGCGCACGGCGGGGACATCGACCGCCGTCAGCGCCCGCTGCAGCGCGCCGGGATAGTCGCCGCTGTCGAAATGCTTGTTGGTGATGTTGTCGAACGGCATGTCCTGCGGCTGCACCAGATTGCGCAGCCGGACCTCGCCGGGTTCGAGCCCGGCCTCGGTCGCGACGGCGTCGAGCAGCAGCTCGAGGGCGAAGCAGACGCCGGTGCGGGCGACGCCGCGATACGGCAGGATCGGGCATTTGTTGGTCGCGACCGAGTAGGTCCGGCAGCGATAGGCCGGCATCCGATACGGCCCTGGCAGGATGCTCGCGATCTGCGCCGCTTCGAGGCAGGCCGAAAACGGATAGGACGAATAGGCGCCGGAATCGACCGTGGCCACGCAGTCGATGCCGCGCAGCCGGCCGTCGCGATCGGCGTAGACGGTGATGCGATAGGCGTGCTCGCGGCAATTCGCGCTGGCGCTCAGATGCTCGCGCCGGTCCTCGAGCCAGCGCACCGTCCAGCCCCTGTGCATGGCGAGCCAGCTGAGGCAGACCTCCTCGGGCAGCAGGATGCCCTTGTGGCCAAAGCCGCCGCCGATGTCAGGCGCGATGATGCGGATGCGGCCCTGTTCGATGCCGAGGCAGTCGGACAGACCGTTGCGCACGATGTGCGGCATCTGCGAGCCGGTGTGCAGCGTAAGCTGATCGAGCCGGTAATCGAACGTCGCGACGACACCGCGGCCCTCCAGCGGCGCCATGCACTGGCGTGCGGTCGTGATCTCGCGCGTCACCTTGATCGGCGCGTCAAGCGCGGCTGATATGTCGACCTCGAAGTTGGTTTCCAGGAAGACGTTGTCGCCCCAGTGCTCGTGCACCAGCGCGCTGCCAGCCTCGCGCGCCAGGCGCATGTCGTGCACCGCCGGCAGCGGTTCCAGGTCGAGCTCGACCGCCGCGGCGATGTCCTCCGCTTCGGCGCGGCTGCGGGCGACGCACATCGCCACAAGCTCGCCGACATGGCGCACCTTGCCGGTCGCCAGCACCGGCTGCTCGGAGATCTTGAAGCCGGGCAGGCCGGAGACCGCGCGGATCGGGTTGATGCCAGTGAGGTCATCGGCCGTGAACACGACGTCGCGGTAATTAGCGGGAACGTGGATCGCCTTGATCCTGGCGTGCGCGATCGGGCTGCGCACGAAGGCGACGTCCTTCAGTCCCGGCAGCCTGATGTCGGCGACGTACTGACCGCGGCCGCGCAGAAAACGATCGTCCTCCTTGCGCGGCAAGCGCGCGCCGACACCGCGCGGCGCGCGGGCATCCGAGGCGGTCGAGGCCGCGTCCGTCACGTCAGGCCGCGACCGCTGCGGGCAGGATCGGCGCCGTGGCGTCGTGCCGGACGCCGGCGCGCAGGCAGCACACCGGCTGCAGCAGCTTCTCGGCGATCACCTCGGTCTTCTCGTTGTCGCGCAGCACGAAACGGCCCTGCTGCTCGCGGAGCACGCTCACATCAGCCTCCATGCCTGGACGCAGCGCGCCGATCTGATCGGACAGGCCGAGCATGGCGGCGGGGTTCGACGTCACCATCGGCACGACCTGCTCCAAGGTCAGGCCAAGCGCGACCATCGAGCTCATCGCCTGCACGAGGCTGAACTTGGCTTGGCCCGCGAATGGATGGTTCTCGTCGTCGGCATGCTCGTCCGGGGTGCCCGCGGGCGCCGGCACATGGGTGTTGTAGCCGTGGATGTCGGCGCCGAGCGTATGCGGCACGATGCCGGCGTCGATCGCCTTGCGTGCCAGGCGGTAGGAGAAATGGCTGCCATGGCCGACGTCGACCTTGAGCCCGCGATCGAGCGCGGCCTGGATCACCGGATGCACCTCGCCCTTGGTGTTGACGAAGCCGCCGGGATGCCGGGTGAACGGATGCGCCAGCACGTCGCCCGGACGCAGCAGCGGGATCACGCGCTCCAGGATGGTGTCGACATCCTCGCCATTGGTGCCGCTTGCGGGCAGTCCCCACAGTTGGCCGAAATGGACGTAAACGGGAAGCTCGGCGCGGCGGCCGATCTCGGCCGCCATCTCGATGACACGGATGCCCCAGCGCGCGAAGCCGCCGATCTCGGCATGCGCCTTGATGCCGCGAACGAGGTCACGGTTGGCGACCGCCGATTTCACCGTCGCATCGATGTCGACGCAATCCGGCCGGTAGAGATCGGGATAGTAGTGGCCCTCGAGGCCGCCGACCAGATAGGCCGACAGGAAGGCATAGACGCGCGATTGCGCCTGATCTGCGACGAAGTGACGGAAGCCGGGCAGGGTCATGCAGGACGGGCCGCCCTGGTCGATCAGGCTGGTGACGCCCGACTGCACGCCGACCATGTCCGCGTTCATGCCGAAGCGGCCGGTGACGTATTGATAGACATGGGCGTGGGTGTCGATCAGTCCCGGAAGCACGAGCTGGCCGCTGACATCGATGACGTCCTTGGCGCTGGTCGGCAGAATGTCGGATTGGACGGCCGCGATGCGGCCGTTGCGGATGGCGACGTCTCTCAAGCCATCGATGCCGGAAGCGGGGTCAATGACGCGGCCGCCGCGCAGCAGCAGGTCGAACGAGGCGCTCACGGACATGCAAGGTCTCCTTTCCGGGCGGGATGTCTGTCCCGGTCAAAACCTTCCTCGACGAGCCGGCGCGGACGATCCGCCGGCCAATTACGAAGCATGCTTCGCATTACATCAAGATCCGTGCCATAGACAGCTTGAAATTGATGCAGTGTGATGAGTGCTTATGCGGGGAGTCGTTCGATGGCCGGAAGGAACAAGCCGAAAGCCGATGGATCATCTTGGCCGCTCGAGGGACGTCCAGGCTATCTGATTAGGCGGCTGCACCAGATCCACGTCGCGCTATTCCAGGAGAAATGCGCCGCCTATGAGATCACGCCGTTACAGTACAGCCTGTTGACGGCGCTGGCGAAACGCGGGACGGCGGACCAGACGGCGCTGGCACAGGACATCGCCCTCGACCGGACCACCACGACCGGCGCGCTGAAGCGGCTGCAGGCGCGCGGCTTGATCGATCGCAGCGTCGGGCCGCACGACCGGCGGTCGCGCACCTGCCGCCTGACCAGTTCCGGCCTCGCATTGCTGCGCAAGATCGAGCGGCCGGCGCGGGCGGCGCATCTCGCGACGGTCGCGGATCTGACCAAGGTCGATCAGAAGCGGTTCATTGCCATGATGCAGACGATCGTCAAGGCACAGGAGCAAAGGCTCGATGCGACGAGGTCGCCCGACTGACGGCAACCGATGGCGATGAGCTCCGATTAGATAATGGGCATGGTGCTGCCCGAAAAGCAGCGCGTCATCGGAGCGCGGTATCCGGCCATGGCGTTCGTTGCGCCAACTACGAAGCATGCTCCGCATTTTCGCGCTGCGGCGTTTTGTCCGCAAACGGCGCATCTGCCAGCCCAATTTCCGCTGACGCCATCGTGGACGCCGATGCGCAGACGTTGCGCTGCGCGTGGCAGGGCGGCTTCTGGCATGTCCCTTGCTGACATGACCGACGACAGCTGCGCGTAAGCCGCGGCGAAATGAATCCGGGGCGGCGACATCGATGTCGCGGCGTGGAGTAAGCGATGCGATGTCTGCCGCGGCGCAACCCGCCGATCATTGCTCGGGCCAAGAGCGTTCGTGCGCCGTGGTGCGTTGCGCATGACGCGACGGGAGCACCCTAATGCCGGAGCATGCTGATGTCATTGCGACACGCTTCGGAGATGGCGGGCCCGACGGCGGCGACGCCGAGTCCAGCGCATTTTTGCACGGCGTGCTGTCCCGCAAGACGGTGCGCCGCTATAGCGACCGGATGCCGGAAGAGGGGCTGCTCGATCTGCTCGTCGCCTGCGCGCTGAGCGCCTCGGCCAAGTCGGATTTCCAGCAGGCCTCGATCATGCGCGTGCGTGACGCGGAGAAGCGGGCGGCGATCGGCAGACTGTTTCCGAGCATGCCCTGGATCGGAGTGTCGCCGGCGTTCTTCGTGTTTCTGGGCGATGCGCGGCGGCTGCAGCGGATCGGCGAACTGCGTGCCAAGCCCGTCAAGAACGGGACCCTGGAGGGCTTTTTCAACGCCTCGGTCGACGCCGCGCTGGCGCTGCAGACGATGATCCTGTGCGCTGAGTCGGCCGGTCTCGGAACCTGTCCGATCAGCGTCATCCGCAACGAGATCGACACGGTCGCCAAGGTGCTGGAACTACCCGACATGGTGTTTCCGGTCGCCGGGTTGTGTCTCGGTTATCCCGCTGTGGAGGGCCATGTCAGCCTGCGGCTGCCGCGCAGCATCACCACGCATGTCGACCGCTACGGCGACGATGCTCTGCCCGCCGCGCTCGACGATTACGACCGCCGGCGTCATGCGCGGCATGCCATTCCGAAAGAGCAGCAGCGCGGCAATGCCGAGTTTGGCGAGGCCGAGTTCTACGGCTGGTCCGAGGACAAGGCGCGGCAGGCCGCCAAGGCGGAGGGCGCGGCCTTCCCACCCTATCTGCGCGCGCACGGCTTCAGCTTCGACTGATCAGTTTCATATGAGGAGATGTGAGATGACCAAGCCTTCGTTTCTCCGCCTGTCGGCGCCGTCGCGGCGCGTCGCGCTGGCCCTGCTGGCGGCCGCGCTGACGCTGCCGGCCGCGTTCACCGCCAAGGCCGGCAGCATGGACGAGATCAAGAAGCGGGGCCTCATCGTTGCCACCGAGGACGACTTCCGGCCCTTCGAGTTCGTCAAGGACGGCAAGCCGACCGGCTTCGACAACGAATTGATCGAGGATCTGCGCAAATATGCGCCGTTCGAGATCAAGCAGCAGATCCTGCCCTGGACCGGCATCCTGGCCGGCGTCTCCACCGGCAAATACGACGTCGCCATCACCGCGGCGATCATCACCAAGGAACGCAAGAAGTCGCTCGACTTCACCAGCCCGATCGCCGACGCGACGCATTATTACGTCAAGCGCAAGGACGACAAGAGCATCAACGCGATCAAGGATCTCAGCGGCAAGACGGTCGGCGTTCAGGCCGGCAGCGCGCTGCTGGGGCGGCTGCCCGAGCTCCAGGCGATGCTGGAGAAGGAGGGCGGCAAGCTCGGCAAGGTGGTCGAATACACCTCCTATCCGGAAGCCTATCAGGATCTCGCGCTCGGCCGCGTCGACTACGTCGTCAACACGATCATCAACATCAAGGCGCTGGTCGCCGAGAAGCCCAACGTGTTCGCGGTCGGCCAGCCCGTCTCCGGCAAGTCGTATCCGGCCTGGGCGGTCGCGAAAGGCAATACTGAGCTGGTGGAATTCCTGAACGGCTTCATCGCCAAGGAGAAGGAAAACGGGCGCTTCGCCGAGTTGCAGAAGAAGTGGTTCGGCGAAGCCTTCCCTGATCTGCCGGTCACGTTCGAGCCGGAATTCTGACGGCGCGGCGAGGGCAATTCATGTGCGGGTGGCGATCGCTGCGCGCCCGTCCGCTTGACGGTCGCGTGGTCCTCCAGCGGGCGCGGTCGGCCGGTGCAGGGCGCCGGCCGCCGCGCGGCGCTGCGGATGGATGGTCATGAGCGCGGCCGACGTCCTGGCCATCCTGCAGGGCGCCGTGGTCACGGTGACGCTGTCCTTCGTCGGCATCGTGATCGGGCTTCCCATCGGATTGGGTCTCGCGCTGTTGCGCTGGGCCGACGTGCCGGTGATCGCACGGATCGTGGCCGTCTACGTCTCGGTCCTGCGCGCGACGCCGCTCGTCACCCTGCTGCTGCTGTTGTTCTTCGCGCTGCCCAATATCGGGATCGCAATCGGGCCGGTGTCGGCGGCGATCCTGGCGCTGGTGATGAATACCTCGGCGTTCAACTGCGAGGTCTGGCGCGCCGCCCTGATGAATTTTCCCAAGGAGCAGTACGAGGCGGCGCAGTCCGTGGGCATGCATGCGAGCCTGCGCTTCCGCCGCATCGTGCTGCCGCAGATCGTGCGGGTCAGTCTCCCTGGCCTGGTCAACGAGATGTCGTTGCTGATCAAGGTGACGCCGGTGCTTGCGGTCGTCGGCGTCGTCGACATCACCCGCGCGGCGGTGCGCATCGGTGCCGAGACCTATGAGCCGCTGCCGCCGTTCCTGGTGGCGATCGCGATGTATGCGCCGATCGTGTTCGCGCTCGTCTCCCTGCAGCGCTTCATCGAGAAGCGCCAGCGCGCAAGCGAGGCGGCATGATCCGGGATTTCGCCATCGTCTGGAGCGAGCGGGATCTGCTGCTGAGCGGGCTCGGCAATACCACGATCCTGTCGGTGCTGTCGGCCATCGCAGGCCTCGTGATCGCGTTCGTGCTGACGCCGGCGCTGATGTCGCAGCGGCGCTGGCTGGCGCTCACCGTGCGCGTGTTCGTCGACGGCATGCGCTGCGTGCCGTTCCTGCTGTTCGCTTATATCGTCTACTATGGCTTGCCCTCGTTCGGCATCCGGCTCGACAACTGGAGCTCGGGACTGGTGGCGCTGACCGTCTATCACGCCGCTTACCTGGCTGAGATCCTGCGTGGCGCCTGGGCGGCACAGCCGCGCGAGCCGCTCGAGGCCGGTGTCGCCTTCGGCTTCTCCGGGGCGCGATTGTTCCGCCGCATCATCCTGCCGCCGCTGCTGCTCGCGGCTGGGCCCGTCATCGGCAACCAGATGATCCAGATCGTCAAGGACAGCGCCTTTCTCACCATCATTGCGTTGCCCGAGCTGACGCATGCCGCAAGCTCGATCCAGTCGCGCCACTACGTGCCGTTCGCCGCCTTCATCACCGCCGTGGTCCTCTATTGGGGCCTCTGCCTGGTGATCGAAGCCGCCGTCAGCGGCATCGACCGGCTGGCGGCGGCGCGGCGCTGAAAGGAACCTGGGATGACCGACGACATGGCCGTGCTCGACGTCGCCGGCATCTCCAAGCGCTTTGGCGAATTGGAGGTGCTCTCCGACATCAGCTTCACGGTGACGCGTGGCGAGACGGTCTGCGTGCTCGGCCCGTCCGGTTCCGGCAAGTCGACCCTGCTTCGTTGCATCAACTGGCTGGAGCGGCCCGACGCCGGACAGATCTATCTCAATGGCGACCGCATCGGCATCAACAATGGCGGTGTCGTGATGTCCGATCGCGAGCTGTCGCGAGTTCGCACGCGGATCGGCATGGTGTTTCAGCATTTCGCGCTGTGGCCGCATTTGACCGTCCTTCAGAATCTCATGGAGGCGCCGGTGCAGGTGCAGAAGCGCCCCGTGGCCGAGGTGCGCGAGGAGGCGATGGCGCTGCTCGCCAAGGTCGGGCTCTCCGACAAATGCGATGTGTTCCCGGCGCGGCTGTCCGGCGGCCAGAAGCAGCGCGTCGGAATTGCGCGGGCGCTGGCGATGAAGCCGGATGTTCTCTTGTTCGACGAGCCGACCAGTGCGCTCGATCCGGAGCTGGTCGGCGAGGTGCTGGTGGTGATGCGCGAGCTCGCGCGCGAAGGGCGCACGATGGTGATCGTGACCCACGAGATGGGTTTTGCCCGCGACGCCGCCACCCGCATCCTGTTTCTCGATCGCGGCCGCGTCGTCGAGACCGGGCCGCCGGAGCGCTTCTTCGTCAACCCGGACACCGAGCGCGCGCGCCAGTTCATTCAGCGCTACGCCGCCGGATAGCCAAGAGAACAGCGAGGACACGCCATGGATCCGATCTATCATCTGCTTCCCGACGCGCCGAAGCCGGTCACGCCCTACAGCCATGCGGTGCAGGCAGGCCCGTTCCTGTTCGTCACCGGCCAGCTGGCGACCGATCCCGATGACGATTCGCTGCCGCTTCCCGACGGTATCGAGGCGCAGACCTGCAAGGTGATGGACAATCTCGCGCGGGTGCTGAAGGGCTGCGGCATGAACTTCTCGAACGTCGTGTTCGCCCGCATCTACCTGACCGATTTCAAGCGCGACTACGCGCCGATGAACGCGATCTTCTCGAGTCATTTCGACGATGCGCACCGGCCGGGCCGCACCACGATCGGGGTCTGCGACCTCGCGCGCGGCGGCATCGTCGAGATCGACCTGGTCGCCTACAAGCCGTGATGGAGAGTGCAATGGAGCTGATCGAAATTCCCGCGCGGCGCGGCAAGGCGGCCTTTGTCGGGGCGGGGCAGGTCATCACCGTGATCAACACCCACGGCGAGCAGGTGGTCGACACCTGGGCCTTCAACCGCGCCGACCTGTCTGAGTTCATGTCGAACGAGCACACGCGGGCACATTCGCTGCATCTGGTGCCGCGGCCGGGCGACGTGCTCCGGACCAATATGCGCCGGCCGATCCTGACCTTGGTCGAGGACACCTCGGGCGGCATCCACGACACGCTGATCGCGGCCTGCGACCGCCATCGCTACGCGTTCCTCGGACACGAGGGCCACCACGACAATTGCACCGACAATCTGTTTGCCGGCATGGCGGAGCTTGGCTTGACGCCGCCGGAGGTGCCGAGCCCGCTCAACCTGTTCATGAACATTCCGTGGGATGCCGAGGGCACGCTCGGCTTTGCCGCGCCGCCGCGCCCCGTTCCTGGCGGCCATGTGCGCTTGCGCGCGGAGATGGACCTGGTGATCGCGTTCTCGGCCTGTCCGCAGGACATCCTGCCGATCAACGGCAAGGCGGGGCAGCCGGTCGAGGCGCATTTCACGGTGACATCAGCATGAGCGCAGAGAGCATGGCGGAGCGTGCCGCCGCCAACCGCCGCCGCTATGAGGAGCTGCGTGCGGCTGGGCAAGAGCTGAAGCAACTGCCGCCGCCGACGGCGCTCGATGGCGCGCCGATCGCGGACGACGCAATCGTCCGGAGCGAGCAGGTGCCGTCCGGCTGGCACACGACGGTGCGGCTGTCGCGCGGCGAGGCGTTGCGCATCATCGATGATCAGGGGCGCTCGAGCGTATCGCTGCTGGCATGGCGCGCCGAGGATCCGAGCGAACGGATCAACTGCGCCGACACCGTGAAGGTACAATGGAGCGCAGCGCTGTCGAAGGGCCGGATGATCCTGTCGGACATGGGACGGGTGCTGCTGTCGGTGATCGAGGATACCTCAGGTGCGCACGATCTTCTGGTCGGCGGCTCGACCGCGGACTCGACGCTCGCGGCCTATGGCGAGGTGACGCGCAACACGCAGGCGAACTTCATCTCCGCCGCTGCCAAGATCGGACTGGGCGTGCGCGACATCCCGCCCTGCGTGACCTTCTTTGCGCCCGTGACGACGGACGTGACCGGGCGGTTCGTCTGGCACGCCGCGCGCAAGCGACCCGGCGATTTCGTCGATCTGCGCGCCGAGATGAACCTGATCGTCGCGGTCTCCAACTGCGCCCATCCGCTCGATCCGGCACGGCCGGTGGCGAGCGCGCCGATCACCCTGATCCGGCATCGGCTGCCGCCGCCCGCGGCCGATGACGTCTGCCGCACGGCGTCAGCGGAAGCGTCGCGCGCCTACGCCTTCACCGATCAGCTGTTCGCCTGAGGAGCGCTCATGTCGCCGACCGATCCGGACCGCATCGTCTATGTCTTCGACATTCCCGCCGAGCAGCCCTGGTCACGGGTGCTGAACAAGGGCCAGACGCTGCGCATCATCGACAGCGAGGGCGAGCAGGCGGTGGACGCGCTGATGTATGCCGCCGATGACACCGCCGAGCGCTACAGCGCGCAGGACACGTTGCGCGTCCAGGGCTCGGCCTATCTCGAGCTCGGGACGCGGCTGATCTCCAACCGCGGCCGGGTGATGGCGCGGATCACCGCCGACACCTGCGGCCGCCATGACACCTCGGCGGGCTGCTGTTCGTGCGAGAGCAATGCCGTCCGCTTCGGCGAGGCGACCCGCTACCTGCACGCCTGTCGGGAGAACTTCATCCTGGAGCTGTCGCGCTACGGCCTGACCAAGCGCGACATCGTCTCCAACCTGAACTTCTTCATGAACGTGCCGATCGACCCAAACGGCAATTTCACCGTGCTGGACGGCCCCTCGGCGGCCGGCAACTACGTCGACGTCACTGCGGAGATGGACGTGTTGTTCGTGATCTCGAATTGTCCGCAGGTCAACAATCCCTGCAACGGTTTCGATCCGACACCAATCCGCGTGGAGATCAGGCAGGCCTCTGTGCCATGAAAGCTGTCAATTCTGCTCGCAAGCTCGCTTGATCGATGTTGCATCAAGCTTGAGAGGCTCAACTTGCTTCGTCGCGCAGGTGATACCAGCGATAGAGCAGGCGCTGGCCGATGCGTCGGAACGGCGCGAAGGGATGCGTCGGCAGCGGCGAGGTGAAGATCGGCAGGTCCTGTCCCTTGAACGATTGGCCCGCCAGCATCTGCGCCATGCGGCGGCCAGCCTGCGCCGAATAGGATACGCCGTTGCCGCCATAGCCGAGCGCATAGACCAGCTTCGCCTTGGGATCGGGACGCACGATGCGCGGCATCATGTCGTGGCTGACATCGACCCAGCCCCACCAGGAGTAATCGATCTCGATGCCCGTGAGTGCGGGAAACTTGCGGTGCAGGCCGTCGATCAGGAGCTGGAGGTGCCGGTCATGCGTGGCATCGGCGCCGGTGATGGCGCTTCGGCTGCCGATCTGAACCCGGTCGTCCGGCAGCAGCCGGTAGTAGAAGCGCAAGGTGCGCGTGTCCGTGATCACCTGCCGCGTCTTGAAGCCGGTCGCAGCAAGCTCGGCCGCGGAGAGTGGCCGCGTCACCAATGAATTCGACAGGATCGGCATGCAGCGGCCCGACAATTCCGGCGTCAGCCCGAGCGACGTATAGGCCCCCGTGGCGATGCCGACGCCGTTCACGCTGACGGCGCCGCCGGGCGTATGCAGAACGAATCTGCCGTTGGACTGCTCGATGCGTGTCACGGGGCTTGCGGTATGAACCCGCACGCCGAGCGCGCGCGCCATCTGCAAATAGCCGAAGGCGAGCTTGGCCGGATGCACGCCGGTTCCGAGCGGCTCGTGCACCGCGCCGACGGCCTCGGCCTCGTTGACGAAGTCGCTTGCCAATTCCTCGCGCGAGATGACGCGCGAGGCGTAGCCGAACACGTCATTCAGCACCTTCGACTCCGCCGCGATCTTGTCGAGATTGCGCTGGCGGTGAGCGACGTAGAGGTGCCCACCGCGCTGCGGCTCGACATCGACAGGGCTCGATCGCACCAGCTCCTCGAAGGCCTCGAACCCTTCGGACACCTCGGCATGCATGCGCTTGGCGACGTCGAGGCCCCAGCGCCGGATCCATTGCGAGCGCGTCAGGCGGCCCGAGGCATTCTGTGCCTGGCCGCCATTGCGCGTGCTGCAGCCCCAGGCCACGCGGTTGGCCTCGAGCACGATCGCCTTGATGCCGTGCTCGCGCGCCAGGAAGATCGCGCAGGCAAGACCGGTATAGCCCGAGCCGATGATGGCGACATCGGCCGTCGTGTCGGTCGTGATCGGACCGTCGCTCTCCGGAGGGGTGCCAGCCGTTGCGATCCAGTAGGTCGGAGCGTAGTCGCGGTTGCGACCCGGGCCGTCGGCGACCAGCGGGTCGTAATGGGGATCATACGCAGCCGTGGGCAAAGCATGCATGTTCATCGCGCGGCACTCGCGCTCGTGGCCGGCTGCGGCGGGCGGTCCTTGCGGAAGGCGCTCTTCGTACAGATTTTGTCGCCGCGGAAGCCGAACAGGTCGCAGCCCTGCACCTCGATGCGCCGGCCGTCCGGTGCAGTTCCACGGAAGATCCATTCGGACAGGGCCCGATCGCCGAACACCGTATGGCGCGTGCACTCCCAGCTGACGTCGGGCATGCCGCCCCAGGTCGCTTCGAACGCGGCGCGCACATCGGCTGCGCCGCTGATGCGACGGCCGCAGCTGTCGGGCCCTGCGGCCGCGTCGAACACGATGTCGTCGGTCATGCAGGCCATCACGCCTGCGCCATCGTGCCGGTTGAAGGCGGCGAACAGATTATCGAGCAGTTCGCTGCGGACGGTTTCGAGATCGGCCATGTCATGTCCTTGCGCATCGCGCCGCGGCTGGAGCTTGGCTCGCATGTGCCACGCGATCGGCTGGAGGCCCTAGAACCAGAGCGCGCGACCTCTGCGGCCAGAACTGGCCCGATGGTGGGGCGCCGGCTGGCCCTTTCATCACCATGGCGGAGTTGCTGACTGGCCGGATGATGCCGCCTTTGTGCTCTCACGCCCCACGCTGACGATGGCCCTGCAGGAACTGGCCGTCGCGGTCCATGACATCGCCGCCACATCGCTGCCGAGCCCGGCCCTGGTGCTCGCTGCGGCGCTGTCGATCTTTGCCGCGGCGCTCGTGCGCGGCTTCACGGGCTTCGGTTTTGCGCTGACGGCCGTGCCGCTGCTCGGCCTGTTCATGCCGCCGACGCAATCGGTGCCGGTTGCAGTCTGTCTACAGCTTCTGATCGGGCTCGGCGATCTGCCGCGCGCCTCGCGGGTCTGCGACTGGTCGTCTCTGCGCTGGCTGACTCTCGGAGGCCTGATCGGCTCACCGACCGGTGTGCTGGTCCTGAGTCTGGTATCCGCCTCAGTGGCACGCGTTGTCATCGCGCTGATCACCGTCGGCGCGGTCGTGCTGCTCAATGCGGGGTTTCGGCTGACGGCGGCGCCAGCGCGCTGGATCACGGCGCTGGTCGGCCTCGCCGCCGGTCTGTTCAACGGCCTTGCAGGCATGCCCGGGCCACCTGTGATCGTCTATTACAACGCGGGCGCATTCGACCGGGCTGCCGCCCGCGCGTCGATGATGGTGTTCTTCCTGGTCTCCTCTATCGTTGCGACCGCCAGCCTCGCCTGGTTCGATCTCCTGGACCTGCACATTGCGGTCCTGACCGCGCTCGGCATTCCTGTGATGCTGGTCGGCACCTGGCTCGGCGATCTCGGCTTTCATCGCGGCAGCGACACGCTGCGTCGTCGGGTGTCGATCGCAAGTCTCGCGGTGGTCGCACTCGGTAGTGCGCTCAAGGGGCTGAGCGACCTGCTGTAGCCGCTCAGGTCGTTTGCGACGACATGTACCGCGTGAAGATCTGGCCCAGCTTGGCAATTCCCGGCGCGATCCGGTCCGTGCGGATCGAGGAGAAGCCGAGACGGAAGCAGTTGCGCGTCGCCTCCGGGTTGATCGAGAACACGTCGCCGGGCTCGATGACCACGCCTTCGGCGCGTGCGACCTCTGACAGCTTGATCGTATCCGTTCCCGCAGGGCAGGTGATCCAGTAGCTGGTGCTGCCCGGGCCGCGCGACCAGGTGCAGCCCGGCAGCGCCTGCGGCAACAGCGCGTCGAGCAGGGTGGCGCGTTCGAGCAGCACGCGGCCGACCTGCTGCAGATGGGAGCGGTAGTGCCCGAGACCGATGAACAAGGCCGCGACGCGCTGGTTGTTCAGCGGCGGATGGCGCAGCATCAGCCGGCGCAACGCGCGCAACTCGCGGATGACGGGCGCAGGCGCCACGACGTAGCCGAGCCGCAGGCCGGGGGCCAAGGCCTTCGACAGGCTGCCGACGTAGAGCACGCTCTGGTCGCGGTCCAGGCTCATCAGCGGCGGCAGGCTGCTGCCCTCCGGCATCAGATCGCTTTCATAATCATCCTCGATCAGGACGATGTCGCGCTCGCGAGCGACCTGGAGAATCTCCTCGCGCCGCGCCCGCGACATCGCGGTCGTGGTCGGGCATTGGTGGCTCGCCGTGACATAGGCCAGCGCGCAGCGCGCGAACGCCTCGTCAGGGACCAGGCCCTGATCGTCCAGCCGAAGCGGCACAACCTGCGACGTCATCATGCCGAAGATGTTGCGTGCGTCGGGATAGCCGGGATCTTCGATGCCGATCGGGGTGTCGGGCTGCAGGAACAGCTTCGCAATCAAATAGAGGGCGTGCTGTGCTCCGATCGTGAGCATGATCTCGTCGGCACGGGCGCGAATGCCGCGGCGCGGCAGCACCTGCCGCTGCAATTGTTCGATCAGCGCCGGATCGTCGCCGTCGATCATGTCGCGCGCCCAGTTGTTGATCTCGGGGACGCTGAGCGCCGCGCGCGCGCTCTCGCGCCAGTCGTTGGTCGGAAACAGGCTCGGGTCGAACTGCCCGAAGATGAAGGGATACGGATAGGTCTGCCAGTCGAGCGGCTTGACGATATTGCGAAGCGCCGACGGCTGCAGCGCGAACCGCTCGGTCCAGCGCCGGCTGTAGACCTCCGTCGCAGGCTGCCGGGCTTCGCCGATGTGCTTGGGCAGGCCGGCCACGAAGTAGCCGCTGCGCTCGCGCGACACCAGGAAGTTCTGGTCGACCAGCTGCTCATAGGCGATGACGATGGTGTTGCGCGATACCTTCAGGAGGGCTGCGAGATCGCGGCTCGACGGCATGCGGACGCCGAGCGGCAGACGGCCGTCCTCGATCGCGGTCACGATCATCTGCCGGATCTGAAGCTGCAGGAAGGTGCCGCCGCGGTCCAGGCCGTCGAACAGCGAGATCCAGAACAGCACGTCATGGATCGGAACAGCCGGTCCGGTCGCTTGGGATCGCCGCAGGGGCGCGAATTTTGCCATCGAGGTATTTGGTCCTGAAAGCCGTGAGGCGCTCAAACTAAAGCAAAAACCGCGCCATAGCGGAATGATTGCGGGCGTGGCTCGCATGGGCTGGCTCCATTTGTGCATGGCATCTGGCGCTGGCCTGGACCCATCCGACACCGCAGGTTTCGACAACGGCTTGGGAAGTTGAGGGAGTTCGCGGTGAGCTCAGATACCGTCGTCTACGCGGCCCGCAGGATCGTGACGATGAATCCGTCACGCCCGTTTGCGACGCACGTTGCGGTGCGGGAGGGGCGGATCGTTGCCGTTGGCAGTGAAGCGGAGATCGCGCAATTCGCTCCTGATGGTCGGATCGACACGCGCTTCCGCGACAAGGTGCTGTTACCTGGGTTCGTCGAGGGCCACAGCCACATCATGGAAGGCATGATGTGGTCGCTGCCCTATGTCGGGGCCTTCGAACGGCGCTCGCCGGAGGGCAGGGCGGTCGCCGGCGTTCCCAACATCGATGCGATCGTAGCACGCCTCCGCGAGGCCGAAGCCGGCATGGCTGATCCGAACGCAACGCTGTTCGCATGGGGTTTCGATCCGCTGCATATCGGTGGTGAGAAGCTGACGCGCGAAGCACTGGACCGGGTCTCGACGACGCGGCCGATCATGGTGATCCACGCCAGCTTCCATATCAGTGTGGTCAACACGCTGGTGCTGGAGCGCACGCAGCTTCTGCATGCCACCGACATCTCCGGTGTCGTCGCCGGAGCCGGCGGTCTGGCCAGCGGCGAACTGCAGGGTATCGCAGCCCGGCTGCGGGCGTTCCGCTTGGTGGGCAATCCGCTGTCGGAGCTGCTGACCATGTCCGACGTGCAGCGCTACGCGTCATCGGCCTGCGTGCAGGGCGTCACCACGATCACCGATCTGCACAACGATCTCACCGACAACACGTTGGACCTTTATCGCTCCGCGACGCAGCAGGCGGAGTTCGGTGTGCGCCTGGTACCGGCGCTGGCCTCGGCCACGCATCCTCCGGACAAGGCCATCGAAAAGATCGCGGCGCTGCGCGAGTCCGGCAACGACAAGCTGCATTACGGCATTGTCAAGCTGGTCGTCGACGGGTCGATCCAGGGCTTCACGGCCCGCCTACGGTGGCCTGGATATCACAACGGCGCGCCGAACGGCCTCTGGTACATCGCGCCGGAGGAGCTGCCGCGCCTGGTCGAGCTCTACCACAAGGCCGGCATCCAGCTTCACATCCACACCAATGGCGACGAGGCGACCGAGCTTGCGCTGGACGCCGTGGAAAAGGCGCAGACCGCTCACCCGCGGCTGGATCATCGTCACACGCTGCAGCACTGCCAGATGGCCGACGCCGCGCAGTTCCGCCGCATGAAGGCGCTCGGTCTTTGCGTCAACCTGTTTGCCAATCACGTCTTCTACTGGGGCGATTCCCACTACGAGCTGACGATGGGACCAGAGCGGGCGAACCGCCTCGATGCGACAGGCACGGCACAGCGGATCGGCGTTCCCTACTCGATCCACTCAGATGCGCCGGTCACACCGCTGTCGCCGCTGTTCACCGCGTGGTGCGCCGTGAACCGCGTCTCCTCGTCGGGCCGCAAGCTCGGTGCCGAGACCGAGGCGCTGAGCGTGGAGCAGGCGCTGAGTGCCATCACGATCGGCGCAGCCTACACGCTCAAGCTCGATCATCTCATCGGCAGTATCGAGACCGGCAAGTACGCGGACTTCGCGGTCCTGGAGCAGGATCCATTGACGGTTACGCCGGAGACATTGAAGGACGTTGCGGTCTGGGGCACTGTCGTCGGCGGCATCGTCAAGGAAGCGCCGCGCGCATGACGGCATCCGCGTCCATTCCGTTCACCGTGATCGGCGGCTTTCTCGGCGCCGGAAAGACGACGCTGCTCAACCGTCTGCTGTCGGCTAGCACCGAGCGCTGCGCCGTGCTGGTGAACGATTTCGGCGAGATCAATGTTGATGCCGCGCTGATCCGCAGCCACGACGGCACGACGATGTCGCTCACCAATGGCTGCGTCTGCTGCAGCATCGGGACGGGCTTTCTCGATACGCTGGCGCGGCTGCTCGACGATATCGGGCGCTTCGATCGCGTGGTGATCGAGGCCAGCGGCGTCGGCGATCCCTGGCGCATCGCGGAGATCGCGCTGGTCGAGCCGTCGCTGCAGCTCGACGGCGTCGTCGTGCTGGCCGATGCAACCCGCATCACGGTGCAGTGCGAGGACCGGCACATCGGCGAGACCATCCGCAATCAGTTCGCCAAATGCGACGTGGTGCTGCTGAGCAGATGCGATCTGGCCAGCGAGAGCCAGCGCAAGGCGGCGTGCGCCGCCATCGGCGCCATCCGGCCGAATGTGCCGATCGAACAATTGTCGACCCTGACGCCTGTGCATCAGGCGGTCTTCGGGCGGGGGCGGGCGGCGCGTTTCCGCGCCGATCTGGTCGCGGAGACGGTCGACCACGAGAACGACTTCCGTCGCTGGACCTATCAGCGGGCCGGACGTTTCAATCGCGACAGGCTGGCCGCCGCGGTGGGCGCCCTGCCGCGCGAATTGCTGCGGCTGAAGGGAATTTGCCGGGTCGACGGCGACGGCCGCGCGCAGGTGTTCCAACTGGTGTCGCGCAACTGGTCGCTGACGCCGGCCGAGGATGGTCCGGCGACCGCGTCGGAGACGATCACGCTCGCCGGCGTGGGGACCGCGGATCTGCCATCGGATCAGGAGCTCGACGCGATCCTCGACCATGCCCTGTCTACCGCAGCGTGACGCAATGACATCAGAGCCCATTGGACCACCACGCCAGTTTCTCATCATCCACCCGGTCGTGAATCAGGAAGCGGGATAGCCATGTTGATCAGACGACATTTTGTGCTCGGAGCTCTCGGTCTCGTCGCGGCCACGGCCGCATCCCCCGCGGCGCAGGCGCAGTCATCCGGCGGCAACACCTTGGTGGTCGCGACCACGCAGGTGCCGCGGCATTTCAACGGCGCCGTGCAGTCGGGCATGGCGACGGCCATGCCGACCGCCCAGATCTTCGCGAGCCCGCTGCGCTATGACGACAAGTGGAATCCGCAACCTTATCTGGCGCAGTCCTGGGAGGTCGCGGCTGACGGGCTTTCAGTCACGCTTCACTTGGTGAAGGACGCCGTCTTCCACGACGGCCACCCCGTGACGTCCGAGGACGTCGCGTTTTCGATCATGGCCATCAAGGCCAACCATCCGTTCCAGACGATGCTGGCGGCGGTCGACAAGGTCGAGACGCCTGATCCCGCGACCGCCATCCTCCGTCTGAAAAACCCGAGCCCGTCGCTGCTCCTGGCGATGTCGCCGGCGCTGATGCCGATCCTTCCCAAGCACATCTATGGCGACGGCCAGGACCTCAAGACGCATCCGGCCAATCTGAAGCCGATCGGGTCCGGCCCGTTCAAGCTGACCGAGTACAAGCAGGGCGAATACTACACGCTGGAGAAATTCGACAAGTTCTTCATCCCTGGCCGGCCCAAGCTCGACAAGATCGTGGTCAGGCTGGTGTCGGATCAGAATGCGGCCGTCGTCTCGCTGGAACGCGGCGATTTCAACGCGTTTCCCTTCATCGCAGGCGCGCGCGACATCGATCGTCTGCAAAAGTCGCCGAACCTTGTCGTGACCGACAAGGGCATGGCGGGCGTCGGCCCGCTCAACTGGCTTGCCTTCAATACCAAAAAGAAGCCGCTCGATGATGTCCGCGTGCGCCAGGCCATCGCCTATGCGGCCAATCGCGACTTCATCGTCTCCAAGCTGATGGGCGGCAAGGCCACGCCGTCGCTGGGGCCAATTGCACCGGATTCGCCGCTCGCCGAAGCCGCCGTCGAACCCTACAAGGTCGACTACGCCAAATCGGCCGCGCTGCTGGATGCTGCCGGCTACGCCAAGGGGGCGGACGGCTCGCGCTTCTCGCTGACCATCGACTACATTCCGGGCGGCGACGAGCAACAGCGCAACGTCGCCGAGTACCTGCGCTCGCAGCTCAAGCGGGTCGGCATCAATCTCGAGGTGCGCGCCGCGCCGGATTTCCCGACCTGGGCGCAGCGCGTCTCGAACTTCGATTTCGACCTCACCATGGACACCGTCTACAACTGGGGTGACCCGGTGATCGGCGTCAACCGCACCTATCTGACGTCGAACATCCGCAAGGGCGTCATCTGGTCGAACACGCAGCAATACTCCAATCCCAAGGTGGACGAGCTGTTGCAGGCGGCGGCGGTCGAAACCTCGCCCGAGAAGCGCAAGGCGCTGTACTCGGAGTTCCAGAAGATCGTCGTCTCGGATGTGCCGATCTACTTCATCAACGTCAGCCCGTACTACAATGCCTTCGCCAAGGGGCTCGGCAATCTCCCGAACTCGATCTGGGGCATGATGTCGCCGCTCGACGAGCTCTACTGGGAAACGCCGCCGAAGACCTGAGGCGGAGCTATCCCCGGTTTCGTGAGAGCCACGAGGAGACTTGCTGCACCATGGCATTCGCCACCCATCTGGCCCGGCAGATCATCAATGCTGTCGCGCTGCTGATCGCCGTGCTGGTGCTCAACTTCTGCCTGATCCATCTTGCTCCCGGCGATCCCGTCCAGGTGATCGCCGGCGAGATGGGCGGCGCATCGGCGGAGGTCGTCGCGGCACTGCGGGCCAAATACGGCCTCGACCAGAGCCTGTTGCAGCAGCTGTCCATCTATCTCGCGAACGTCGCCGTCGGCGATTTCGGCTACTCCTACTACTTCAACCAGCCCGTGCTCGGCCTGATCCTGCAGCGGCTGCCGGCGACGCTCTATCTGACCCTGTGCGCCCTTTCCGGTGCGCTCGCGATCGGCACATTGCTCGGGGTGGTCAGCGCGCGGCGGCCGAACGGCCCCTTCAGCCACGCCGTCACCGTGGTCTCGCTGGCGGGCTATGCCGCGCCGATCTTCTGGACCGGGCTGATGTTGCTGCTGCTGTTCGGCTCGGTATGGCCGATCCTCCCCGTGGTCGGAATGACCGACGTGGTGAATCCCAAGCAGGGCTTCGCCTACGCGCTCGATGTCGGCCGCCATCTGGTGTTGCCTTCGCTGACGCTCGCGCTCGTGTTCATCGCGCAATACAGCCGGCTGGCGCGGGTGAACATGATCGAGGCGCTGTCGGCCGACTATGTCAGAACCGCCCGTGCCAAGGGGCTCCCGGAATGGCTGGTCGTCGGCAAACACGCGTTGCGCAATACGCTGATCCCGATTGTCACCGTCGCCGGCCATCAGTTCGGCAATCTGTTCGCCGGCGCCGTGCTGGTCGAGACCGTGTTCAGCTGGCCCGGCATGGGCCGGCTGGTGTTCGATTCCATCCTGCGTCGCGACTATCCGACCCTGATGGCGGTGCTGTTCTTCTCTGCGCTGATGGTGATGACCGCCAACATTCTGACTGACGTGGTCTACCGCCTCGTTGACCCGCGAATTCGGACAGGACGGCGATGACGGTGATCGAGAGCACCTCGCAGGCGTCGACGTCGCCGGCCGATCTGCCCGCGCGAACCGCCGCGTCGCCGGGCCGCCTGGCGCTGCGGCAGTTCATGAAGAGCCCGTCGGGCGTCGCCGGCGCCTGCATGCTGATCCTGATCATTCTGGTGGCCGTGGTCGGGCCATCGCTGTATCCGGTCGATCCGCTCGATCTCGTCGGCGCCCCGTTCATGCCGCCGGATGCTGATGCCTGGTTTGGCACCGACTATCTCGGACGCGACGTCCTGGCCGGCCTCATCCATGGTGGGCGCGCGACGCTCGCCGTCGGCGCCGTCGCGGCGCTCATCACGATCGCAATCGGACTCGTGATCGGCGCGGTCGGCGGCTTTTTCGGCGGCGCCATCGATGCCACCATGGTCAAGATCACCGAGTTCTTCCAGATCCTGCCGCCATTGCTGTTCGCGATGGTGCTGGTGACACTGTTCGGGCCGAAGCTGACCACGATCACGCTTGCGATCGGCGGCGTGAGCTGGACCTCTGTGGCGCGGCTGACGCGGGCGGAATTCATGCGGCTGCGCGATCTCGATTTTGTCAAGGCGTCGCGCGCGGCGGGCGCCTCCAACGCGAACTTGATCCTGCGCGTGCTGCTGCCCAATGCGCTGCCCGCGGTGATCGTGTCGGCGACGCTGGCGATCGGTGTCGCGATCCTGTTCGAGGGCGGGCTGAGCTTCCTGGGTCTGGGCGACCCGAACGTCATGAGCTGGGGGCTGATGCTGGGCCAGAACCGCAACTACATTCTCGATGCCTGGTGGGCGGTGATGTTCCCGGGAGCGGCGATCTTCCTTGCGGTGCTCGCGATCAGCCTGGTCGGCGACGGTCTCAACGACGCGATCAATCCGCGTCTGCGGCGGAGGTCGTGATGAGTGCGCTGCTCGAAGTGGATGATCTCAACGTCAGCATGCGCAACGGGGCCGGCCGCCTCGTCCCGGTGATCGAGAACCTGTCGTTCACGGTCGCACCGGGGCGGACCCTGGCGCTGGTCGGTGAATCCGGCTGCGGCAAGAGCATGACGGCGCTGGCCCTGATGCGGCTGCTGCCGGAGGATTTCGTCGTTACCTCGGGCCGCATCGTGCTGGAGGGCAGGGACGTGCTGGCCTTGCCGCCGAAGGAGATGCGGGGCTTGCGCGGCAGCGCCATGTCGATGATCTTCCAGGAGCCGATGACGGCGCTCAATCCGCTGTTCACCGTGGGTGATCAGATCGGAGAGGTGCTGCGCTGGCACCAGGGGCTCGATCGCGCGGCGGCGCGCTCGCGCGCCATCGAGCTGCTCCGCGCCGTGCAGATTCCGGCGGCCGGGCAGCGGATCGATGCCTATCCTCACCAGCTCTCGGGAGGCATGCGCCAGCGCGTGATGATCGCAATGGCGCTGGCCGGGCGGCCGAAGCTCTTGATCGCCGATGAGCCGACCACCGCGCTCGACGTCACCGTGCAGGCGCAGATCTTCGACCTGCTGGCCGAGCTGCAACGCAGCACCGGCACGGCGATCCTGCTGATCACCCACGATCTCGGCGCGGTCGCAGAGCTCGCGGACGAGATGCTGGTGCTCTATGCCGGACGCTGCATCGAGGCGGGGGCCGCGGACGCGATCGCGACAGCGCCGCGTCATCCCTATACGCGGGGTCTGCTGAACTGTGTTCCGCACCTCGCCCTTGGCGAGCCGCCGCGGCCCTGGGTCGATCTCGGCGAGATCCCCGGCATGGTGCCGCCACTCGGCGCGCGCGGTGCCGATTGCGCCTTTCTCGCAAGATGCGCGCAGGCCCGCGACATCTGCCGTGCGAAGCTGCAGCCTGCGCTCGAGCCGATTGCCCCGGGGCACGCAGTGTCGTGTTGGCGCAGGACGGAGATCGCGGCATGAGCATGGCGGAAGCCATCCGCGGGACAGGCGCCCAAGAGGTGCTGCTCGACGTCAACGACCTCGTCGTGCATTTTCCGGCCGGCCGCCGCCATGGCAAGCCGTCCTTCGTGCACGCGGTCGACGGCGTCAGCTTTCGCGTTCGCCGCGGCACCACCTTCGGCATCGTCGGCGAGAGCGGCTCGGGCAAGTCGACCACCGCGCAGGCCGTGATGCGGCTGGTGCCGGCGACATCCGGCCAGATCGTGTTCGGCAACCGCGACATTGCGGGCCTCACCGGCCAGCCGCTGCGCGAGGTGCGGCGGCATCTGCAGATCGTGTTCCAGGACCCGTTCTCGGCGCTCAATCCGCGCCGCCGCGCGGGCGATCAGATCCGCGAGCCCCTCGACCTGCTCGGAATCGGGACGCGCAGCGAGCGCGACGAGCGGGTGCGCAGGCTGCTGGCCGAGGTTGGATTGCCGCCGCAAGCCGCCGACCTGTTTCCGCATCAGTTTTCCGGCGGCCAGCGCCAGCGTTTGTGCATCGCTCGGGCGATGGCGCCAGAGCCCGACCTGATCGTCTGCGACGAGGCGGTGTCCGCGCTCGACGTGGCGATCCAGGCGCAGATCCTCAATCTGTTGAAGCGGCTGCAGCGCGAGCGTGATCTCACTTACATCTTCATCTCGCACGATCTCGGCGTGATCCAGAAATTCTGCGATGAGGTCGCGGTGATGTATCTCGGCAAGATCGTCGAGCAGGCGCCGGCGGCCGACATCTTCGCCGCGCCCCGTCATCCCTATACGTGGTCGCTGATTGCGGCCGCCGCGCCGCCCGGCCCGATGCGTGAGGACCTGAAGCGCCGCTATCTCGTCAAGGGCGATCCGCCGAGCCCGGTCGATCCGCCGCCCGGCTGCCGTTTCGCGCAGCGCTGCCCGATGGCGATCGACGAATGCTCGCAGCGTCTCCCCGTTCTGGATGCGATCGGATCACATCATTACGTTGCGTGCCACCGTGCTGCCGAGCTGCCCTGAGACAAGCGGGCCGTGCAATCGCGCGATATCAGCTCGGCGCACGCGAGCCTGCTCGGCTCCAGCTGGAATGTAATTCGGAAAATCAAAAATATGTTTTCCGCGGAGATCATGCTCCAACAAAGGGATGAGATCATGATGCGCTTCCGCCGAAACGCATCTTGGGTCAGTGCCTTGGGCTGGCGAACAAAGTCGTCTCCAATCCGATGTGGTCCGAGAGATAGTCCTGCGGGCCGGGGGTGACGACCCAGCGAATGCGTGACTTGAAAGCGCGCCGGCGCACACGCGAGACGTCGAGATTGAAGCCGTGAAATGCAGTCGCACGTTCCATGAACAGGTAGTCGATCCTGGATCCGGTGGGATTCGCGTCGTCCGGCTGCATGTCGTCGCAGTAGTAATCGACATCGTCCGACATCGTTGGCGTGGCAAGGGCCGGATCGTAGGCTTGCCGATATGCCTCGCTGGCGCGATAGACCTTACAGTTGGTATTGAAGTCGTTGTAGATCGGCTCGTCGCCCTCGCCGTGACGGTCGGTCAAACCATCGCTTTTCATCGTATCGAACGGGACGGTCCACAGGTCATAAAAGCCGGCCTGCTCCATCGCCGCGACCAGATTGTGGTATTCGTCGGTGTCCGCGCCGATGTTGAAATCTCCGGCGACAATGGCCACGTTGGATGGAAGGTGCGTCGCCTTGATGAAGGCAATCAACTCGTCAATCTGCCTGCGCCTGACGTCGATCTTCTCCGCGTCGGTCGGGCCGGGCGACAGAAGGCCGCCGTCGCCGGCATAAACGTGCGTCGAATATAGCTCGATCGCACCAAAGCCAACCGGGATACGCGTGAGCTGCACCCCCTTGTTCGCCCATTTGTCGGAATCGAACATGTAGCTCATCTCGCATCCGCCGGGCATGACTCGCGACACGCCGTCCGCGGCATAGACATGCCCGCCGCCATTCTCGATCGTCCGCGTCGGGCTGAGTACGAGAATCCCACTCTGCAGCTGCTTGTAGGCGAGGGAGCCGGTCGGTCCCTCGACATGCTGCGCGGTGCCATGTGCCAGGATCTTATCCCTCGTATCCTGGTCCCAAGCCTCGACCAGCGATACGAGGTCGTAGGCGAACACCCTCCGGCCGATTTCGTCGGCGCGCTCGGGGATAACCGGCTTCTCCATGGCGCTCACTTCGAACACGCCAAGTACCGGCGCGACCATCTGCATCAGCAGCTCGAATACGACCTCCTCCGGGATCGAGAAGAGGCTTATCAGCCAGTCGAGGTCGGAACTGAGATGTTCGATGATGTATCCGCCGAGCGAGAGGCAGTCGCCCACCAGCTTGCAGGCATCGTTCAGCGGGTTGACGGAAACGCCGCAGACTTCCACGATCGGTGGGAAGATGCGGTCGCAGACATCTCCGATGTCGGCCCCGACCATCTCCAGTGCCTTGCCGATGAACTCGGCCGACGAGACCCCGAGACAAGCCGCGAAGTGGCCCACTCCCCCGGCAGCGGCGACGATCTCCTTCAGTCCGATCTTCGCGCGCAGGCACCAGATGTTGTAGTGCAAGAATGAAATTCGTGTCGTGGAGGGGCCCGACAGGCGCCAAGCTGCGTCGGCGAACGAAGCCGTCGGCAGGGTCGTTCCCGGTGCCGCTCCGGGGTAGCGCAGCCTGGACAAGAGGCTGTGCAGCGATTGCGGCGGGTGAAGTGCGTCGGCCTGCTGCGCGAGCTGATTGAACGACGTGGTGGGCATGCGCGCGTCCTCCTGACTGGTGAATCAGCTTGCCTGGAAGCGGTAGGCAAGCGTCGGCCAGGACAGCCAGCGTTCCGGCGCCCGTCTGACCTCCTGTTCGATCTTCTGGTTCACCCAGGCAGCAAGATCCTCCGGCTGCTTGCCGGCGGTGGGCAGTGTCGCCACCACCTCCACACGGTTGTCCCTGGGCGCTATCAGCGCCAGCGTGTAGCCGTTGCGGATCGCAAGCCTCAGAATGGCGGCCGGGGTCTTGGCGGGGCGCCCGAAGAATGGGCTGCGGATGAACTCGGTGCCCGGATGAATGTTGTCCATCATCGCGAACACGTTGCGGCCTTCGTGCATGTACGCGGCGAGCGCCGACGCACCGCCTTCGGCCCGGAAGTTCAGTGTGGTGCCCGCGTCCTTCAGCTCGGAGAGCCAGGGAGCATCATTCGATACCAGAACGACCACATGCTTTTCTTTCGCAGTGCCGAGCAGGCTCGCGAGCTCCGGGAAGTACCATCCGACAATCAGCAGCTTCTCCGATGCCGGCAGGTTCAGATCGATCTGCCGCGTCTTCCATGCACTTAGATTGCTCATGGCCTCGAGCCAGGCCCGCTGATGAGCCGAGCTGAAATCGGCGCGGGCGCGAGGATGGGGGGCGGCGAGCAGCTTGCCTGCCCAGGCAAAGGCATGGTCTGCGCAGGCCGGAACCGACCTCTCGACTGCGTCGACCTTCAATCCGTGAATGCCGCTCAGGACGGTGTGCAGATCATTGGGCATTTCAAGACCCCGCCAGTTCGCATGTTCTGAGCGCGGCCTGTCGCGCGCCAGAACATCCTACTTGATAGCTAACGGTCGCAGGCGCCAGCCGATGGAGCGTTGACGTGAATCAACCCGCGGCGGCCGAGTTGACGATATTTTAAGCTACATCTTTAACGGGAGGCGGCGAACATGACGAGCGACATCAAACTCACCGACACGTCGGTCATCCTGGAAGGATCAACGACTGTGCTGCAGAGCGGCAACGTCAGGATTCCCGTCGACGCGCAGGGCTATCCCGGCATGCTCAGAATCGAGTTTGACGGCGCGGAGGCCCACGCGGGGCGTCTCTTGCTGGCTCCGGCCTGGCTGGGGCGAGCGATGATGGTATGCAACGTCGAGACGGTGCAGCTCCAGAGCCCGAAAGTGCCCCCGGCGGCGCGCGCGGCGCTCTCGCACTCCCAGGCAGACGAGCTTGTTCTCAACGATGGCAAGCATTACGCGGGGGGCGTTTCGATTCACGGTGCTGCGAAACTCGAAGACGTGACCGTCAAAGGCGCCGCGCGGTTCGAGAAAACTGTTGCCGCTCCAGACGGAATTGTGGCCGGTGGCGTTACGATCGCAGTCCCCGCAACGCCTGCACTGCAACCGGGTCCAGTTGCAAGCTCCCACACCAGCATGGAGATCAACTCGTCGACCATTCGTGTGACCACGACCCATGTCGGGATGATCGGGCATCAACCCGCGCCGGACGTCCTCGACCTGGTCGCGGAGATCCGCAGCCTTCGCGACCGGGTGGCCGCGCTGGAGAAGAAGGCCGGGGTTCCCGTGCCGGCCTAGCCTCGAGAGTCTCCTCGCCTTGGTCGCGCCGTGGCAAAGCCAAATGTCATGTGTTGGCGTGATCCAACACCGTACCATGTCGGATGATCGCGAGCTTCATCAAGGTCGATTCCTCACGGCTGCAAACCATCTCTTGGAATGTCCGGTCAATGGCCGTACGTTGGTGGGCGGGACGGAATTCGCCCAAAGCAAACACCGTGGAGAACAGTTGGTCTGATGGATGAGGACGACCCGAGCGATCAAATCTCCCTCATCGAGCGGCGGATCGAACAGCTTGCCGAAATGGCCGAGCGGTGTCGAAAGATCATCCTGGCCTCGAAGATCGTGATATCCGGCGGCGCCGCATTGCTGCTCGGGGCGGTACTGGGCCTGCTCGGGTCCAATGCGGTCGTCGTCCTCGGGGCGATTGCCGCGGTGCTCGGCGGCATCGTTTCGCTCGGATCGAACGTGAGCACCTTGCGACAGACCATGGCGGCGATGGCTGCCGCTGAAACGCTGCGCGCGGACCTGATTGGCAGCATCGATCTTCGGCTGGTCGGCGAGGGGCGAGCGTAGCCCGCAATGCGATGGCTGCGGTCGCAACTGCCGACATGGTCCGTCCATGAAAACTGACAGGGAGACCACATGCTCAAGGGGATCGATCCGCTGCTCAATGCCGACGTGCTCTACGCGCTCAGAGCGATGGGGCATGGCGACCGTCTCGTGATCTGCGACACCAACTTTCCGGCGGATGCGATCGCGCGGCAGACCGTCTTCGGCGAGTTGCTGCGCATCGACAATGTGAGTGCGGCCAGGGCCGTCCAGGCGGTGCTGTCGGTGCTTCCGCTCGACACCTTCATCGACGATGCCGCCATCCGGATGGAGGTCGTCGGCAAGCCGGAGGAGGTGACGCCGGTGCAGCAGGAGGTCCAGGCGGTGACCAACAGCGCCGAAGGCAGGCCGTGGCCGCTGGTCGGCGTCGAGCGCTACGCATTCTATGAAATGGCCAGGAGCGCCTACTGCGTGATCGCGACCGGCGAGCGCCGGTTCTACGGCTGCTTCATCTTCAGCAAGGGCGTCATCCCGCTGGATGGCGCATAGCGATCACGATGCGGGCTGGCGCGCCGCATCTGGGCAGGGGTGTGCATGCCAGTAGGTCGCGATCGGTCATCCGCTTCGCGTTCGACGCGTCGCGCCCGCCGCGGCTCAATGGGCGTCAGGGGAAGCGCCCCGGCGAGAGGTCAGTCTTGCATGTCGCTGCGCTCATGGCGGCTACGGGACTGGTCACGACGGCAGAAAAGGGAGTCCAGCGCCGGGCGAGCGCCACGAGACCTCGCCCGGTGCCGCGCCGAGGTTTCAATCAGAAGCGGCCTCAGCGGCAATTCCAGGTCGTGCCCTGCGCGCAGACCGCGTTCGGGCTGTCGCCGCCATAGACCTGATAGGGGTATTCGCCCTTGCGGTAGTAGCCATAGGCGTGCGGGTTCACGCCATAGTAGGCGGGAGCCTCGTAATAGGCCGGGCCGCCATAGACCGGACCATCGTAGTAATCATAGGCGTCGCGGCTTGCTGCGATCGCAAGACCGGTGCCGATGGCTCCGGCCGCCAGCGCCGCGCCGACGGCAGCGCCACCACCGCCGTGCCAGCGCCCATTCCGAGCGTCGGCGCTGGTCGGGGTCAAGGCGCCGATGGCGAGCGCGGTCAATGAAGCGATTGCGGCCGTGCGGCCGAGCAGAGATTTCTTGGTCGACATGTCAGGCCTCCAGTGAAGTGCGCCGTGATCGGCGGATGTCTTGAGGTGTCCGGCTCTGCCGAGAACTGTTGACGACTGTCATAAGCGGGGCATGCCGGTAGACGGATGATCAGTTGCCGTGCTGGATCCGACTTCGCTTCAGGTGCCAGCGGCGCTCCCAAAGTGAATGTCAGGGTCCACCGCATTAGAACCGCTGCTGCCCTTTGGAGTTCCGGGTCGCCGACCGAACTTGTGCGCGTCGTCGAATCGCCGTGGAGGTGGGCCTGTCGGCGGATTGACTTCCTGGAACCTCGGCGTTACGTCTCCGGCGTCAGCAGCAGCCACTGATCGACCATCTCGCAAGGGCCGCCGAAGCGGCTCGAGAGGTGGACGGGTGGATATCCGCGAGCCTGCATCGCAGCCTGGATGGGACGCGCGTGGTGAACTACGCGCAAAGCGCGGATCAAGACGCCGCAGCGCGCGTCATCGAGCGCCTCATGGCGCGCGGCCTGATCCAGGGCAACAACGCTTTCGGCCAGGCCGACCCTGGCCTCTACGAAGTCGTCTCGACGCTCGAGCGAAAGAGCTGACGACCCGACCACGAGCGCTCGTCCATGAACAGATGCGCGTTTAGATGAGCTTGCGCGACACGTGCGATGGGCTTGCCGGGGCACCGGCCCGCTTGCCTGCGCCGTGAGGATGAAGCGACGGGTCGCCGCAACACCGGCGGCCCCCACGCAAAGCATGCGTTGACGGCCGAAATACCGTGCGCAAGACAACTGATCGATCGCTCAGCGCCAACGTGCTCCATCCGCTCACCGACCGTCCTGCATGAGCTTTTCGAAGCGGAAGAAGTCACCTTCGTCAGGCATGCCTTGCGGGGGCGGCTGGTGCGGCAGCGGGTTGAAGGCATTGTAGTACTCGACGATCTTGAATCCGCATTTGTTGACATAGAAATGAATGTTGCGCTTCTCGAAATAGGGCGTGAAGGTCTGCCAGACCTTGGTGTCCGGATAGCGCGCCTCGATCGCGTGCCAGGCCCTTTGCCCGATGCCGCGGCCATGCTGCCGGATCGAGATGTAGAACAGATCGAGCGAATTGTGATGCGAGATCGGATCGATGGTCAGAACGACGCCGCCGACGGGTGTGCCATCCAACAGGATATGATACGTCACGGCGCCCGCCGCGTTGAATGACTGTTCGATATCGTCGTCGGAGGGGATCGATTGGTCCGGGACCGAGCCGACCTCGTCCATCACGGCGGCCGAGAAGGCCTCCTGCAACTCTCTCTTGAAGTCCTGCAGATTCCGGTTGTCCGCGATCTCGAGTGTCACGCGGCTTTCGCCGATGTCATGAGTCAAAGGCTCTCCTCGCTCCAAAGCTGCCTCTGCGCCTTGCGCCATGTTATGTGAACGTCATCAAGCTTACCGCTGTCTGACATGGGCCGAACGGAATCGTCTGGTCGTGCCGGGCGCAGGCGATCTGCACGGCGGGCAATCCTCGCATGCCTTCCATGCGCCAACTGCCCGTCGTGCCAGATTGTCGCGGACTTCTCCCTTGTCACGTCGGGCAAATCACCTCCACATTTCCGGACATCCCGGCTCGCTGAAGAGGGACGTTTCGCGATCGTCACGAGCGTCGAGCCGGAAGATGCGATGGGCGTGTTGCTCCGCAGCCGGGTGTCACAGCCGGGCCGACGAACGGAGCGATGCGACGGCGAAATCGTGTGGTCCTGGCATCGCGGTGCTGATGCCAAGCCGGCGGTGATGATCCGCAGGCGACGGGGGCAAGACAGCCGTTCCCCGAGGAGAGCACGTATAAGCTGTCAAACCGTCGCGCAGGGAAGGCCGGATATTGGGCTGAACCTGTGGTTCTGCCGCGTGCTTCTTGTTGCACGCGGACCGCGGGTATCAGCCGATACCCGGTCTTCCCTGCGCCTCTTCTTCGTAGGAGAGGTCAGCTCCATGCAAAACTCGGGCGTACGCCGCCGCGAGATCGCTCGGCCTTGTCTGCAGATCGATCGCCCGAAGGAGGGAAGTGGTGGTGACGATGTCCCGCGCCGGCGTTGCGCAGGCTTCCTGCATCGGCGTCGTGTCAGCCCATCGTCGCGAGCCGCAGCGCCAGCGCGCAGGCGCGGTCGTATTCGTCGAGGTTGATCCATTCGTCTGTCGTGTGCGGCTCGTTCTGGCCGGTGCCGAAGGTCACGGTCGGGATGCCGTGGCGGACCATCCAGTTGGCGTCGAGGCCGCCATTGCCGGCGCGCAAGGTAGGCGTGGCGCCGATGTCGGCGACGGCCGCGGTGGCGCGCTTGACGACGGGCAGGGTCTCCTTCATCCGGAACGGATGATAGTCGGTCTCGGCCTTGAACTTGACGCGGCCGGACTTGCCCTCGCTGTTGGTGACCTGCTTGGCCGCCTTCTCGAAAGCCGTCTTGTAGGCCTTGGTGATCTCGCGGATGAATTTGGCATCGTGGCTGCGGCATTCGCCGCGGACGTGGACGTAGTCGGTCACGACGTTGGTGGCGTCGCCCGCGGGGCGGCCTTCGCCGCCGGTGACCGGGCCGACATTGCTGGTGCCAAGCCTCGCGGCCTTGCCCTTGCCCTTCACCACCTTGCCGAACCAGCCGCCGGCTTTGACGTCGGCGAGCGCGAGCGCCAGGATCATGGTGGCGCTGATGCCGCGCTCAGGCGCGACGCCGGCATGCGAGGCGCGTCCGAAGATCTCGACCTCCCAGCGGTCGGCACCGACGGCCCCGATCGTGACGGCGGAGGCGGAGCTGCCGTCGAAGTTGAACGCCATCTCGGGCCCGCCGAGGTCGTCGGTGTTGACGTGCCGCGCGCCATAGAGCCCGCTCTCCTCGCGCACGCAGAACAGCAGGGTGATCGGCGGATGATCGAGCCTCTCGCGGATCAGCTCGGCCGCGAGGGTGACGAGAATGCCGCAGCCGCAGCGATTGTCGCCGCCGAGCGCGGTCCTGGCCTGATTGACGATCTTGCGGCCGGAGATCTTCGGCTGCGCGCCGGCGCACAGCGGCACGGTGTCC
Organism: Bradyrhizobium sp. SZCCHNRI1009; assembly: GCF_032487575.1. Taxonomy (NCBI): domain Bacteria; kingdom Pseudomonadati; phylum Pseudomonadota; class Alphaproteobacteria; order Hyphomicrobiales; family Nitrobacteraceae; genus Bradyrhizobium; species Bradyrhizobium sp. SZCCHNRI1009. The sequence continues at coordinate 79,077 of NZ_JAUEUL010000019.1, forward strand.
ATGTGGGTCATGAACATGACGCGCGGCTGGTTGTGCATCGTGCCGCGGCCGGGCAGCTCGACGATCAGGTTGCCGGTCTCGGTCGGCAGCGGAATCCGGGTGTTGGCATCATCGAGCCGCATCGCCTTGGCCGGGACCCCCGCCTGCTTCAGCGCCGCCATGATCTCGCGCCCGATCGCCTTTTCCTGTCCGGTCACGCCCTGCACGGCGAGAAAACGCATCAGACGATCGGTGGCGGCGGCGGTGTCGACGGACATGAAGCGATTCCCATGATGAACGATGTGCCCGGAGCATCCAGCCGGGCGGCCGGTTGCGCAAGAGGGCTCGCATTGGTTTCGCCGCCTGACTCTTTTCCGATGCCTCGATCGTCTTCATGTCATCTCGACATTGGAGCATCATCATGAGCCTGAAAGACAAGACGATCGTCGTCACCGGCGGAAGCCGCGGCCTCGGCCTGGGAGTCGTGGAGGCCCTCGTCGATCGCGGTGCCAAGGTGACCGTCGTCGCACGTGGAACCGGCGCGTTGAATGCCGTCGCCGCCCGCCTCGGCGTGGCCACGATCGCGGCCGACGTCACCGACGAGGCCGCCGCGCATCGCATCGTCGGCGATATCCGCCCCGACATCCTGATCTTGAACGCCGGAACGACGCCGCACATGGACCGGCTGGATCGGCTGACCTGGAGGGATTTCTCGGTTGCCTGGGACACGGACGTCAAGGCGGGCTTGTACTGGATCCAGGCGGCGCTCAAGCTCCCCCTGAAACCAGGAAGCCGCGTCCTGGTCGGATCGAGCGGCGCGGCGGTGGGCGGTTCACAGATGTCAGGCGGCTATGGCGGCGCCAAGCGCATGCTCTGGTTCATGGCGAAATACGCCAACGGCGTGTCGCAGGACGACAGGCTCGGCATCCGCTTCCAGGCGATCGTGCCGCGCATGATGATCCTCGGCACGGGAGTGGGGGATACGGCCGCGGGCGCCTATGCGGGCGCGATGGGCATCACGCCGGAAGCGTTCGTTGCCCGTTTCGGCGCGCCGATGCCGCCGCGCGCGTTCGGCGACCGCGTCGTCTCCGTGCTGGAGGACCAGCGCTTCGCCGATGGTGTCGTGTTCGGTCTGAATGGCGACGACGGCGTGACGGTGATGGAAGGAGCGGCAGCTTGAGTGACGGCGGACATGCTTCGCCCGGCGTGCGCAGCGCCGAGCTCGTGGCCCTGGCAGAGCAGCTGCGGCCGGAGCTGCATCGCTATTGCGCGCGCCTGATGGGCTCTGTGATCGACGGCGAGGACGTCGTGCAGGACACACTGACAAAAGCGCTCGTCGCGGTGAACGAGATGCGCGACGTCGCGATGCTGCGCGCCTGGCTGTTCCGGGTCGCGCACAACCGGGCGCTCGACTTGCTGCGCAGCCGTGTGATCCGGGCTGCCGAACCGATGGAGGCGGCCGACGGCGTCGCCGACGACACCGTGCCCGATGCCATGGAGATGATGATGCGCGAGGAGGCGGTGCGGACCGCGGTGTCGCGCTTCGCGGAGCTTCCGATCACTCAGCGCAGCGTCCTCGTTCTGAAGGATGTGCTCGACGAGCCGCTCGCCGACATCGCGGCGCTGCTCGGCCTGACGGTGGACTCGGTGAAGGCGCATCTCGCCCGCGCCCGGGCGCGGCTCTCCGAGATCAACGCTCTGGCCGAGGCACGGCCGGCGGCGAGACCCGCCTCCGATGCGGTGACACGCTATGTCAGCCTGTTCAACCGGCGTGATTGGGACGGCCTGCGTGCGCTGCTGGCGCACGACGTCAAACTGCACCAGTCCACTCATCCCGTCCGTGTCGGCTCGGCCGATGTCGGGATGTTCTTCAGCATCTATGCCGGGATGGACGGCGTCTGGCTGGCGCCGGCCCGGCTGGAGGGCCGGGAAGTGATCGCCGTGTTCGAACGCCCGGGCGATCCGCAGCCCAGCTACTTCATGTGGCTGAGCTGGCGCGACGGCAAGATCAGCTTCATCCGCGACTACCGCTACGTCCGCTATGTCATGGCCGATGCAGAGCTGGCACTCGTCCCGCCGGTCTGAGCACCCAGACCTGCAAGGGCTTGATCCACATCAACGAGGGACGGTCGCGCCAGGAGCATCTTTTGCTAACAGAGGTCTGAGATGCAGCTCTTCAACTCGACGAGGGACTACGGCGCGATTCCGCAGACGCTGCATTGGCTGACGGTCGTTCTCGTGGCCGTCGCCTGGGCGCTTGGGGTGTTCGGTGACGTGCTGCCCAAGGGCGCGCCGCGCGAGTCCGGCCTGCTCGTCCATGTGACGGCCGGGATCGCGATCCTCATGCTTCTGGTGGTGCGCCTGGCTTGGCGGCTGGCCGACCCATCTCCGCCGCCGGAAGCGACCGAATTCGCCACATGGATGGGAAAGTGGCAGGATCCGGCCGCGCGTTTCGCGCACTACGTTCTCTATGCGCTGCTCTTTGCCGTGCCCGTCATTGGCATCGTGTTGCAGTTTGCGCGCGGTGAGTCCTTGCCGCTGTTTGGCATCGCCGAGATCGCGTCGCCCTGGCCCAAGGATCGCGCGTTTGCTCACAACGTCAAGGAAGTGCATGAAATTCTCGCCCACACCCTTGTCATCGTGGCCGCAATGCATGCAGCCGCTGCGCTGATCCATCACTGGATCTTCCGGGACCGGACGCTGCTTCGCATGCTGCCTCACTCGGACGATTAGGGAAGGCGACACGCCTGTCGGAAATCGTGGATTGCGCCGGTCGCTTCCGCCGCGGCCGTCAGAGCCGTCTCGTGTCGAGCTGTGAGGTGGCGTCGCGGTGCCGTCGATGCGGGCATTGTTTCGAGAAATTGAAGACCCAATTCGGTCCAGGCGCCATTATCAACCGGCCTGCGAGCCGCCACATCGGCGTCACGAGCATCCGGTGGGCGCGACCCTCACGTCACGAGGACGGCGCCGAGGCAGCAAACGCGCCCGATGCCGTGGTCGTGAGGAGCGAACGGTGGACGGACAGCAAGCGCCGGGCGGATCCCGGCCGGGCATTGTGCATAAGGAGCGTTCGCCGGCGGACCCGCGCGCCACACCCAGGGGGGCCGCTGGACGTGCGCTGTGGCCGCTCGCCGGGCTCGGCCTGATGATCGGAATGCTCGTCGCGCTGCCATGGATGGTCGAATATGTGACCGTCGGCCAGTATCTCGTCCACACCGATGACGCCTATGTCAGGATGAACGAAGTCCCGGTCAGGTCGGCGGTGTCCGGCCGGGTCAGGGACCTGCTCGTGACCGACAATCAGGAGATCGTTGCGGGACAGGTTCTGGCACGGATCGAGCACCGGGACGAGCGCGCCGCGACGGTCGCGCTGAACGACGTCATCGCTCCCGTCGCCGGCGTCGTGGCCGCAGGCGGTCTCCATGTCGGGGACGTCGTGACGGCAGATCGGTCGTTGATGGCCGTGGTCACGCCGGGCGAGCCCGACATCATCGCTGCCCTCGCGGTCTCCGAGATCACCTATGTCGCGATCGGACAGGCGGTCACGATCGACGTGCCGGGCCTGCCTTCCATCCGACTGTATGGACATGTTGCGGACGCCGAGCTGATCGGCGCGTCGTCCGGCTCGGACGACGAGGACCGGATCGCGCTGAAGATCCGCCTGCCGAGGGCGGCGATGCCCGCCGGATTGAGATCGGGCATGGCGGTCGGTGCGACGATCCTGACTGGCCTGACCGGGACGGAGCGGATGGTTTCGCAGATCCTGCGGGAGAGGGCGCAGAAGAGCTGTCGCTGCGAGCAGGATCTCCAACCCGCGTCGATGCAGCGGCGCATCTGACCATGACCATCCCTGCGCAACCTCGAATGCCGCCGTGAACTTGGTAAAGAGGAACCTTGCGCGCGCCCAGCGAACGTGCCGCCGGTCTCAATCGCCCGCATCATGCGCGTTGATGACCGCCACGAAGGCCTCGCCGTAGCGCGCGAGCTTGACCGTGCCGGCGCCGGGGATGCTGGCGAGCTCCGCGACGGAGCGTGGATGGCGGGCCGCCATCTCGGCCAGCGTCTTGTCGTGGAAGATGACGTAGGGCGGGACGTTCTGCGCCTTGGCGAGCTCCATCCGGCGGATGCGCAGCTTTTCGAACAAGTCGCGGTCGAGGTCGGGAAATTCCGTCGTGGTCTGCCGCTCCCGGGCCTTGCGGTCGCGCCGGGCCTTCTTCAGCACGCGCAGGCTGAGCTGCGGCCTGTCGCGCAGGAACTGGCGGCCTTCGGGCGAGATCGACAGGCCGCCATGGCCGGCGACGTCGACGCTGATCAGGCCGTGGGCGACGAGCTGGCGCACGATCGAGCGCCAGGCGTTGCGGTCGTGCTCCTTGCCGATGCCGAAGGTCGAGAGCTTGTCATGGCCGAGCCGCTCGATGCGCTCGTCGCTCTCGCCGAGCAGCACCGCGACGACATGCGCCTGGCCGAAGCGCTCTCCGGTGCGGTGGATGCAGGACAGGAGCTTCTGCGCGGCGATGGTGCCGTCGAAGGTCTCCGGCGGATCGAGGCAGATATCGCAATTGCCGCACGGCGCGCAATCGTCGCCGAAATAGCGCAGCAGCACCTGGCGGCGGCACTGGCAGGTCTCGGCGAAGCCGAGCAGCGCATCGAGCTTGCGGCGCTCGGTGCGCTTGCGCGCATCGGGCGCGTCGGACTCGTCGATGAAGCGGCGGCGCAGCGCGATGTCCTCCGCCCCGTACAGCATCAGAGTCTCGGAGGGCAGGCCGTCGCGCCCGGCGCGGCCGGTCTCCTGATAGTAGGCCTCGATGCTGGAGGGCAGGTCGGCATGAACAACGAAGCGCACGTCGGGCTTGTCGATGCCCATGCCGAAGGCGATGGTGGCAACCATGATCAGGCCCTGCTCGAGCTGGAAGCGGCGCTGATTCTTCTCCCGCGCCTTCATCTCCATGCCGGCATGATAGGGCAGCGCCGGGAAGCCGTGATCGCTGAGCGAGGCCGCGACCTCCTCGGTCTTGCGCTTCGACAGACAATAGACGATACCGCTCTCGCCCTCGCGCGATTTGAGGAAGGCCAGCATCTGCTGCATGCTGTTGACCTTCTCGGCCGCGCCATAGCGGATGTTCGGCCGGTCGAAGCCGGCGATGAAGCTGTTGCCGTCGCCGATGGCGAGATGCTCGACGATCTCGGCGCGGGTCGGCGCATCGGCCGTGGCGGTGAGCGCGATGCGCGGTATGGTGGGGAACAGCCCGGCGAGGCAGTCGAGGGCGCGGTATTCGGGCCGGAAGTCATGGCCCCATTGCGAAACGCAATGCGCCTCGTCGATCGCGATCAGCGACAATTGCGCGGTTTTGAGGCGCTCGAGGTTCTCGGGCTTGAGCAGCGTCTCCGGCGCCATGTAGAGCAGGTCGAGCTCGCCGCGCTCGATGTCCTGCCACAGCAGATCCTTCTCCGCGCCCCAGAGCCGCGAGTTGAGCGCCGCGGCCTTCACGCCGGCCTGCCGGAGCGCCGCGACCTGGTCCTCCATCAGCGCGATCAGCGGCGAGATGATCAGCCCGAGGCCGGGACGCGCCAGCGCCGGAATCTGGTAGCACAACGACTTGCCGCCGCCGGTTGGCATCAGCACGAAGGCGTTATGGCCGGCGATCACGTGCTCGACGATGTCGCGCTGCCGTCCGCGAAAACTGTCATAGCCGAACACGGTCTTGAGGATCGAGAGCGGATCGGCGGCCATGGCAACGCACTTCTTCGACGGACGGAGGGACTGGATAAGTCCCGTCGCAGCCCGCCGCCGTCAAGCGAAAGCTGCCCGTTGGCGCGCATTTCGGCCAGGCGATGCATGGGGCGGGGGACAGCGGCAGGGGGCGCGTTGGACAAGCCGAGGAGTTATGGCAGAATCGACTTGCATCGCATTATGCTCCTATCCTGATACGCGCATGGGCTCCCGGGGTGAGCTGACATGACCAATCGGATCATCACGCTGGCCACGCTGAAGGGTGGGAGCGGCAAGAGTACGGTTGCGACCTGCCTAGCGGTGCATTGGCACCTCGCCGGGCGCAGGGTGGTGCTGGTCGATGCCGATCCGCAGCGATCGGTGGTGCGGCTCGCCGAGCGGGAGCGTGCGCTCGCCGGCCTGCGCGTCGTCGAGGATGCCACCGAAGGCGTTTGGCGCACCGCCAAGGAGCTCGCAAAATCGGCGCTGGTGATCATCGACACGCCGGGGTTCCGCACGCCCTCGACGCTCGGCGCCTTGGCCGCTGCCGATCTCGTGATCGTTCCGGTGAAGCCGTCGCCGCTGGATGTCGATGCCATGCTCGACACGCTTGCGATCCTGGTCAACGGCATCAAGGGCTGGCGGCCGCTGTTCCGTTGCCTGCTGACGCAGACGACGCGGGAGTCGGTGATCGCCAAGCACATTCGCGTGGAGATCATGAAGGCCGGTTTTCCGCTGCTCGACAGCGAGATGCAGAACCGCGTCGCCTATCCCGAGGCGGCGCTGTATGGCGCCACGCCGGATCTGATCGACGAGGGGGGGCGCGCGGCGCAGGACATCGCGGCGATCGCCGACGAGATTGATCGTCTGTTCCTCCACGAGGCCGCGGCATGAGCCGCAAGCTGCCGAAGGCGGTCGGCCGGACCATGGGGGAGATGCGCGGCACCGGCGCTGCTGATGGCGACGACGCGCAGGTCGCCGAGGGCAAGAGCGTGAAGGCCAAGGCGGCGCCTGCGGATGCCGGTTCGGACCCGGTCGACGAGGTGATCGCGCCGGCGCTGGTGCCCGGCGTGTCGTCGGCGGTCGTGCCGTCGCACCGGCAGCGCGGCCAGCTGATCGTCGAGCGCTATGCCGCCTATGCCGCCGCGGGTGGGCTGATCCCGATTCCCTTCGCCGGCCCCGTCGGGGTCGGGCTGATCGTGCTGCATATGCTGAAGAAGCTCGCCGAGGAGTACAGCGTGCCGTTCCAATACGATCAGGCGCGCCCGATCGTTGCCAGCCTGATGGCGGCTGCGGCGCCTGTGGTGGCGGGCGGCCTGACCACGGCGGCGCTGAGTCGTGTGGTGCCCGGCGCCAACCTGTACGGGATCGCGGTGTTCTCGCTGACGGCGATGACCACCACGCGCGTGCTCGGCGGCATCTTCCTCGATCATTTCGAGCAGGGCGGCAGCCTTGCCGACCTCGGCGCGTGACCGCTACGCGTCTCCATCGAGTGCGCGCGACCAGTCGGCGATCAGATCGGCAGCCTCCTCGAGGCCGGTCGAGAGCCGCACCCAGAATTCATCCGCCGGCTGTTTGGCGAACTGCCGCGGCGGCGGCTCCAGGATCGGCAGCACGAGGCTCTCGGCGCCGCCCCATCCGAAGCCGAGCCGGCTCAGAGCGAGGCGGTTGATGGCGGCGATGACGTCGTCGCGGGCCTCGGCGGCGAAGGCGATCGTCAGCAGTCCGGCTGCGCTCCTGCAGTCGCGCCGCCACAGCTCGTGCCCCGGCGCGCCAGGCAGTGCCGGGCACAGCACGCGGCGCACGTCCGCGCGTGCGGCGAACCAGCGGCCGAGCTCGATCGTGGTGCGTAGCTGGCGCTCGCCGCGCAATGGCAGGCTGCGCAGGCCGCGCAGCGCCAGATACGACTCCAGCGCGCCGGGTACGTGCCCGAGCTGCACGGCGATGTCCTTCAGCCGCGCGGCATGGCGGTGCGAGGTGACGAGGGCGCCGAGCATCAGGTCGGCATGGCCCGCCGCCTGCTTGCCGAGCGACACCACGACCACGTCGACACCGTGCTCGAACGGCCGGAACGCGCCGAACGCGCCCCAGCTGTTGTCGAGAATGGTGATGACGCCGTGCGATCGCGCCGCAGCCGCGATGGCGGGTACGTCCTGCATCTCCAGCGACAGCGAGCCCGGCGATTCCATATAGACCGCGCAGGTCCCCGGCCGCAGCAGCCGGGCGATGTCGGCGCCGGCGGCCGGATCGTAGAACTCGATCTCGACGCCAAGGCCGCGCAGCACGGTCTCGCAGAACCGGCGGGTGCTCGACGCGACGGTGTCGGCGACGAGGAGATGCTGGCCGGCGCGGGCGAAGGCGATCAGGGCCGCGGTCACCGCGGCGCTGCCGCTCGACACCAGGATGGCGCGTTCGCCGAGCTCGAGCTGGGCGACCGCCGTCTCGATCCTGCTGACGGCGGGCGTGCCCATGCCGCCATAGAAGAACACGTCGAACGGATTGGCCTCGGCTTCGTGCAGGGTCTCGACAGTGTCGAAGAACACCGTCGAGGCTGGCTGGATCGCGGGCTGCGGAGTCTGCCGCTCTGCGGTTGCTTGAACGGCACGGGTGGACAGATGGAGCTGTGGTCCGCAAGGCTGATCCGGCATCCCGGTCCCGGTCCGCGACGGGCTCAGTCTGATGGCATTGTTGTCAGTCACGGCCGGTGCCCTCCGCAGCGAGCATGTCGATCAGCGCATCGAGTTCGTCCTCCGACAGGGCATCGAGCTCGCCGTCGGACAGGATTGGCGTGTCGCCTGCCGGAACGGGCTCGGCGGAAGGCGCATCCGCCCGCATCGTTTCGAGATGCGATGCGAGCAGCCGCGGTGTCGGATGGTCGAAGATCACGGTGGCCGGCAGGCGGATGCCGGTGCGGCCCTGCAGGCGGTTGCGCAGGTCGAGGCCGCTCAGGGAGTCCAGGCCAAGCTCCGCGAAGCGCCGGTCGGGATCGATGCCATCGCCTGCATCACGCCCGAGCGACCGGGCGAGATCGGCCAGGACCCTGGCAAGCAGCGTCTCATCCGAAGGACGTGGCTCCGCGATCTCCGTCCGAGCCTTTGCTGGAACGTGCCGCTCGCGGCCGGCGCGCAGCTCCGCGAGTTGAGGCGCCGCCGGGCGGCGCTCCAGGAAGCGATCGACGTCGAGCGGCACCACGCCGATCTGCGCCGGATTGGCTTTCAGGATGCGCCAGAGCGCGTCGAGACCTTGCGCGGTGCGGATCCCGCCGATGCCGAGGCGCTGCAGATTGCCTTGATGGTCGTGTCCGGCCACGACGCCGGTCTCCGACCAGGCGCCCCAGTTGATGCTGATTGCGGCAAGCCCACGCGCACGCCGATGGGCGGCCAGCGCATCGAGCCAGGCATTGGCGGCAGCATGGCTGGCCTGTCCGGCCGAGCCGAGCAGCGATGCGGCGGAGGAGAACAGTACGAAGCAGCCGAGGTCATGCTGCGCAAACAGCCGATGCAGCACCAACGCGCCGGCCACTTTGGGATCGAACGCCAGGGCCAGCCGCCCCGGCGACTGTTCAGTCAACAGCGCATCGTCGAGCACGCCGGCCGCGTGAAACACGCCGCGGATGGGGACGTCGGCGGGCAATGAAGAGAGCACCGACTGCATTGCATGCTCGCTCGCGACGTCGGCCACCAGCGCATGGATCTGGATTCCCGCGGCGCTCCAGCCTGCGAGACGCCGCGCAATGGTCTCATCGGGCGGGCGGCGACCAAGCAGCGCGATGTTGCGCGCGCCCTTCGCGATCAGCGCTTCCGCGAGCGCCAGGCCAAGACCGCCATAGCCGCCGGTGATCAGTTGGATGCCGTCGAACGAAAGTGTGGCGGGCGAACCCTCGGTCCGCTTCGGCGGGGCTGGCGCAATCCGCGGCACGAAACGGCGCCCGTTGCGGACCGCCTTAAGCGTTTCGCCCTCGTCGCAATCGAGCGCGGCCAGCAGATCGGCGCTGGTCGTGCTGGCGTCGATATCGATCAGTCGTGCGGCCAGATTCGGCAGCTCGAGCGCTGCCACTTTCATCAGCCCCGGCAGCGAGGCTGCGACCAGACCATCGACCTGGTCGCCCGGTGATGCAGCGATCGCACCGCGGGTCAGGATGCTGACGCGCGCGGGCGAGGACAGGCTTGCAGCAAGCTGCAAGGTGGCGAGACTGCGCGCCGTCGTGTCGAGGATCGCCGCGCGCATGGTTTCGACTGCGACGTCGGGAGCGCCGGCCGCATCCAGCGCCGTGCAGTCGACAACGTGAACGCGGCCCGTCGCTTCGGCCGCACGGCGATGCAGCTCGGGTGGTTGCAGCAGGCTGCATTGCGCGCCGGCTTCGGCCAGCACCTGCGCCAGCCGTGCCGCCTCACCTCCCTCGTCGGCCACGAGAAGCCATTCGCTTTCGGCAACGACATGGCCGGCGCGCGCGAGGATGACGGTCTGACCGAACGGCTCTGCGCCAAGCAGCGGTGAGATCTCGTCGAAGCCGTGTCGTGTGAGCATCCGGCCCCAGCCGGCGATGTCGAGCAAAGCATGGCCGGTCTTGCGCCGGTCGTCATCGAAGCGCCACCAGCCGTCGGTCATGCCGAAGGTCAGATCGAGCCAGCGCTGCGGCGTCACCGCTTCGACGAGCACCAGCAGACCGCCAGGCGCCAGCAACTGGCGCGCGTGGGCGAGCGTGACGGCAAGGTCTCGCGTCGCATGCAGCACGTTGGCGGCGACCACGATGTCGAAGCTTCGCAGCGTGAGACCCTGGCTCGCTGGCTCCGCTTCGATATCGAGACGCTTCGTCTCGATCTGCTCGCCGAAGCGGTCGCGTGCATCGGTCAGGAACACGGTGCCGATGTCGGTGAACACGTAGCGTGTGGCATCTCTGGGCAGCGCATCGAGCACAGCGGCCGTGGTCGCTCCGGTCCCGGCACCGATCTCCAGGACCTGGATCTGACCGGGGGCTGCCTGTTCGGCCCAGGACGCCAGCGCCTGCTTCAGCAGCGTGTTCATACAGCGCGTCGGCAACGGCTCAGAATAGAGCTCAGCGAGCTGGCGCGGATCGCCGGCGGGCGACAGCAATTCGAGCGGATCGAGCTTGCCGGTGAGCACCTCGTGCAGCCGGGGTCCGCAACGCGACAGCAGCCGCCACTCGGCGGCGATCGAGATGTCGGGCAAATTGGCGGGCGCGCGCGGCGGCAGCGGCCGGTCGGGCCGATCGACAAAGCCGGTGGATGTCGTGGCGATGAGGCCGGCCTCCGCCAACATCGACAGCATGCGCGCGAGCAGGGCGCGCTGGTTCGAAGCAATGCCGAAGCGCGCCGCGATCGTCTCCACCGAGCCGTCGAGCGCGAGGTGACGGCGCCAGCCGAGCGCATGGAGCGCGCCGGCGGCATAGCAAAGGCTGACCTCATCGAGCAGCCGTTGGCCGTCGCGATAGGCGACGTAGGCCGGCGTTGCCGCGAGACGTTCGCCTGTCGCGGCAACCGATGCCGCGATCTTGCGGACGGCGGGCCGGTGCAGCCGCTGCGCGCGCCAATGCTCGGCGATGAACCAGGCGTCGGGCGCGGCATCCGCGTGGGCCAGCCAGTCGGCCGGCATGGCGCGCGCTTCGAAGCCTTCGATCACGAGCCGCGTATCGCCCGTGTCCGAGAGCAGGCGCAGGTCGGCGGTGACGCTGTCGGCATCGCGGCGCGTCAGGCGCATGTGCCACCAGCCGGTCGCCTGGTCCGGACCACCCGTCCATCGCAGGCCGGCGCAACGCACCGGGACGATCGGCGCATTGTAGTCGTCGCCGAGCGCCGCGAGCAGCAATTGAAAGCCCGCATCGATCAAGCCAGGATGCAGCGGACCTGCTTCATCCGCGGTGAGATGATCGAGTGGCGCGCAGCGCGCCAGGGCCTGGTCTCGGCCGCGCCAGACCTGCTGCAGATGGCGAAAGCGCGGGCCGAGCGCGATCCCGAACCGGCGGGCGCGCGCATAGAGCGCGACGACATCGAGCGCGTCGGGGCAAGCGCCGCGGAGCGCAGCGAGATCGCTCGCGGGTGCAGCCCCGCTGACGTCCTGCAAGCGCGCTGTCAGGCACCGCCGCCATGCCGACTCATTAGCGGCACGGCCCATCAGTTTGAGCTGGCCGCCATCGGCATCGCCATCAGTGACGGCGATTTCCACCTCCACGTCAGCGCCACGCGGCAGCGTGAGGGGCTGTGGCAGCCTGATGTCGCTGAGGTCGCTGACGCCGAGGCGCATGGCCGCCTCGCGGGCGGCCGCAATCCATACGGCGCCGGCGACAACGATCGCGCCCTGCACCTCGTGATCGTCAAGCAGCGGCTGCAGCGAAGGGCCAAGCCGGAAATGAAACAAGGTCGCGTCGAGCGCGGCCGAGCGGACGAGAGCGCCGATCGGAGAGCGGGGCGTGCCGCTTGCGAGGTCGAACCAATAACGCTGCCGCTGGAACGCCGTGGTGGCGACATCGCGCTTGCGCCAGCTCTGCCGTGGCCAGAGCATCGACCAGTCGACGCTGCGGCCAGCGAGAAACGCCGCAGCGGCGGCGTGGCGGTCGGTTGTTCGTTCGCCGTCGCCACTCACGCTGCGAGCGACCGCGGAAGCGGCCTGCGAGGTGGCGTCACCGCGTGCAAAGGCGCGTAGCTGCCGCGCGAACTCGCTGGGCTCGGATGCGATAGCCGTGAGGCGATGCCCGAACGCGCCGCGGCAGGTCGCGGCGGTCGCACAATAATCGCGGAGCTCGGCCGCCGGCAATGCGTCCAGCAGACCCGCGTGCTGCTCGGCCTGCTCGCGCAGCGCCGCGGCGGACTTTGCCGAGATCACCAGCAGCTCGTCGCCGCAAGGCGCCGGAATGGCCGGCACATCCGCGGGCACGGGCACCTCGATGACGAGATGGGCGTTGGTGCCGGAGAAGCCGAAGGCGCTGACGGCGGCGACGCGTCGGCCCGGCGGCAAGGGCGTCGGCTTGCGCGGCACTGCAAGCCGGTAGTGATCCCAGTCGATGTTCGGATTGGGTGTCTCGAAGTGCAGATGCGGCGGCACGATGCCGTTCCGCAGACTGAGAAGGGTCTTCATCAGCCCGGCAACGCCGGCCGCGGCTTCCAGATGCCCGAAATTGGTCTTCAGCGATCCAACAAGCAGCGGCTCGTTGCGCTCGGTGGCATAGACACGGCCGATCGCCCGCAGCTCGATGGGATCACCGAGCGGGGTGCCGGTGCCATGAGCCTCGACATAGGCGACGTCCGACGCAGCGAGGCCGGCGCGGCTGAGCGCTTCGCGCATGACGGCTTCCTGCGCCGCTCCGCTCGGCACGGTCAGGCCGCCGCTGGCGCCGTCCTGGTTGACGGCGCTGCCTCTGATGATGCCGAGGATGGTGTCGCCGTCGGCCTCGGCATCGGCGAGACGCTTCAGCACCACGACGCCGCAGCCCTCGCCACGGACATAGCCGTCGGCGCCGGCGTCGAAGGTGCGGCAGCGCCCGCGCGGCGACAGCATGTGCGCCTTGGAGAAGGCGATGCTCGGGATTGGGCTGAGGATCAGTCCGACGCCGCCGGCGAGCGCGAGGCTGCATTCGTTCTGCTGCAGGCTGCGGCAGGCCTGGTGGATCGCGACCAGCGACGACGAGCAGGCGGTGTCGATGGTCATGCTCGGACCGGTGAGGCCGAGGGCATAGGACAGGCGGCCGGCGGCCACGCTGAGCACCGTGCCGCTGACATGATAGGGCCCGACGCGGTCGCGATCCTCGGGCGCCGCCTGCAGCGTTGCGTAGTCGAAAGTGCCGAGACCCACGAACACGCCGGCGGCGCTGCCGTAGAGCGCGGTCGGATCCTGGTTGGCGCGCTCCAGCGCCTCCCAGCTCACTTCGAGCAGGACACGCTGCTGCGGATCCATGGCGTGGGCTTCGCGCGGCGCGATGTTGAAGAAGTCGGCATCGAAGCGATCGACGCCTGCGCAGAACGCGCCGTGGCGCGCGGTCATGTGCCCCGGCGTGGCGGGATCCGGATCGACGAGGCGGGCGTTGTCCCAGCGATCCCGTGGCGTCTCGGTCACTGCGTCACGTCCATTGGCGAGACTGTCCCACAGCTCCGCGGGCGTACCGGCGCCGGGCAGGCGGCAGGCCATGCCGACAATCGCGATCGGCGCCGGCGTCTTGAGGCGCGCGATCTCCGCCTCGAGGCGGCGGATCGTCAGCAGCGCCTGCTTGATGAGGGACGGGTCCTTGGGCTCTGGACTGCTCATGACCATCGCTACGTCAGGCCTGATAGGCCAGCCGCCGGCCGAAGCGGCGGACGGCCTCGTTGAACGCCTCGCGCTTCTGCCAGATGCGCTGGCGCCAAGCCGGGCCCTTGGGCGGGCGCCGGTAGAAGGCGCACAGCGCGCCGTCGAGGAAGTCCTCGGCGGTGATCACCGGCTCGGCCGGTGCCTGCTCGCCCGGAAGCAGCGTGCTGCGATAGCATTCGGCGGCGAGTATGCGCATCGCACGGTACTTCTCGCGTGCGCTCGGCGCCGGTTCGGCCGCAGCCGCGCGCAGCCGCCGCGCGGCGGCCTTGCTCGCCTCCGCACGGCGTGGATCCAACGTGCCGGCGACGATGTTCTGGATGTGGCAATCGCGGTGCACGCTGCCGATCAGGGCGACCGCGTCGGGATCGGTTACGCCGCCGAAACGGAAGCTCACCGACATCGCGGCATCGACATAGCCGACGTGATGCCACCAGAACGCCGGCATCAGGATGGTCTCGCCGGCCTCGACCACGACCTCGACGCCGCCGGCATAGGCGATCAGCGCCGCACGCTCGGCATCGTCCATCGCGTTGACCGCGACGGTCGAGAAGATGTCGATGGGAAACAGCTTGAAGCCGGATTTCGGCGGAAACAGCACGATGCGCTTGCGGCCGAACACCTGATGCAGCAGGACGTCGCGGCCGTCCCAGTCGGTGTGGAGATCGGAGGCGTTGCCGGCATTGGCGACGAACATCAGCGAATGCGCCTCGCTCGCGCTGCGCTGCGCGAGCGGATTGCCGTAGCCGCCATGCACTTTCTCGATTCCGACCGCACCGAGATTGCAATCGTCCAGGATTCTCTCGGGCGTCGGCTGCTCGCTGGTGAGCGCGCGCGTCGTGGGCTCGCGCTCGATCAGATCGAGATAGTCGCGCAGCAGGCCCGGCTTCTTGTCGATTGCGATCGGGGCGCTGCTGCCCTGCACGAAGTTGCGGATGTTGGCGAGATGCGCATCGATGTAGTTGACGCCGATCATGACCTGGAGGTCGCCGAGCGCCTCGCGCACCTTCTGCGCGTCGGTCAGCTCGCCGAGCAATTGTCCCTTGAACAGGCCGGAGATGACCGCCGGCTGGCGGCGCTCGAGCAATTCGTCCCGGCGTGCGGGCAGATCGGCGGCATCATAGGTCGCGATCACCGGCTGATCATGGCGAGATGACGTCATTGCAGTCGCTCCAGTTCCTGACGCAGCAACAGCTCGGCCTCTTCCTCGGACAGATCGTCGATCTCGGCCGTCGCGACCGGTTGAGGCATGGCAGGTGCGGACTGTGCAGCGGGATCCACAAACAGGCCGCCGAGATGGTCGAGCAGCGCCTCGATGGTCGGATAGTCGAACAGCAGGGTGGCATGCAGCGGCGCCCCCAGCCGCTCGCCGAGATCTTCGCGCAGCTCCAGGGCGGCAAGAGAGTCCAGGCCGAGATCGAACAGCCGCGTCCGCGGCGCGATCGTATCGGCATCGGCCAGTCCAAGAACATGGCCGAGCAGCTCGCGCAGATGCCGCTCGATCGCGGCGCGGCTGCGGTCGGTGGCATGGCGCCCCGCAACGGAGATCATCGCTGATGTCGGGGACGCAGCCTTGATTGGTGCTCTGCCGGATGCGGCCGCGGTATCGCCGGTCAGCACGCGCCGGCTGGCGGCGCGGAACACGAAGCCACTGGCTTCGAGCAGCGGCGTGTCGCCCATCATCAATTGCACGTTCGCCGCCGGAGAATTTCCCTGAGCGTTCGGACCGTCTTCGCGCCAGGCGACGCATGCAAGCGATGCCTCGATGCGGTGTGGCCAGAGGCGGAGCTGGTCGATGCGGAAGGGCAGATGCGCGATGTCGGTGTCGCGGCGGTCCCAGAAGCGGCTGAGCAGTTGGAACGAGCTGTCCAGCAGCCCGGGATGAATGATGGCATCCGTGACATCGACCAGATGCGCGGGACGCCGCAGCTCGGCTGTCAGCTCGCGGCCATCGCAGTGGATCGCATCGGCCCATTGAAACGACGGTCCGAGGTCGAAGCCCTGTGCCACGAGGTCGTCGTAGAATGCTCTACCATCGAGCGCGCCGGATCGAGCTGGCGCGCCGCCGTGCCGCTCCCAATCGCGGGGAGCGCTGAGAGGCAGATCGGCGCGACCGGTGACGTGGGTGGTCCAGGCCTCGTCGTCGAACGGATCGGAATCCGCGCGCCGGCTGATGAGGCGGATGCGATGGCCGCCAGGCTCCGGCGTCAGCACGAGCTGCATGACGATGCCCTGCGGTGGCAGATGCGCGGCCTGCACCAGGGTCACGTCGCGCAAGGTCAGCGGGCCGGCTGCGGACAGTGTCCGCAGGCCGGTGAAGATCATGGCGAGATGCCAGGCGGCGGGCACGATGACCTCGCCGAACACGCGGTGCTCGATGAGGAACGGATCGCGTCCGGCGAGCTCCGTCTCGAACCGCGCCTCGCCATGCGACTGTGGCAGCGCGAGCCTGCGGCCGATCACCCGCGTGTTGTTCGGTGCCGGCGTGGCCGGCGCGGCCGCGGGCGCCAGGCGGATCGGCCGCCGGTTGAACGGCGTGTTGGGCAGCGGCACGCGTGGCGCCGGAGGCTGGCTGGCTGCGACATCGGCCGCCGATCCGTCGACCGCGAGCGCGGCCAGCGAATGGCGCATCTGCCAGGCATCGGCGGCGCCGGGCGCAACGCTCGGCAGCCACAAGATGTCCGCATCGGGCAGGGTCTGGCGGCCGAGTCCGATCAGGGCCGGCTGCGGGCCGATCTCGATGACGGCCGTGACGTCGCGCTCCGCGAGCTGCCGCAGGCTGTCCTCGAAACGCACGCGCTCGCGCGTGTGTCGGCACCAGCGCTCGGGATCAGCGATGTCGTCGGCGTTCACGGCGGCGCCGGTGAGATTGCTGATCAGCTCGACGGTCGGCGTCATGAACCGGACCTCCGCCACCGCTTGCCGCAGCGCCGGCAGGATCGGCTCCATCGCCTGCGAATGGAAGGCGTGGGAGACGTCGAGGCGTTGCGCGGCCAAGCCGTCGCGGCCGCAGCGCGCGATGACATCCTCGATCGCCCGCGTCGGCCCCGCGATGGTCACGCTGCGCGGCGCATTCGTCGCCGTGATCTCGACCTCGCCGCCGTAGCGCTGCACCAGCGCGCCGAGCCGCCCGGCATCGGCGCGCACCGCCGCCATGGCGCCGCCCTCGGGCAGCGACTGCATCAGGGCCGCGCGCCGGCACACCAGGCGCAAACCGTCTTCAGGGCTGAAGGCGCCGGCGACGCAGGCCGCAGTGTACTCGCCCAGGCTATGGCCGAGCACGACATCCGGTACCACGCCCCAGGCGCGCCACAGCTCGGCCAATGCAAGTCCAAATGCAAACAGCGCCGGCTGCGCCCATCCGGTGCGGCGCAGTTGTCCGGGATCGACGTCGCCGAGCAGGAGATCACGCAGCGGCACGTCGAACTCGCGCGCGGTCAGCGCGATCGAGCGTTCGATGCTGTCGCGGAACACCGGCTCGGAGGCGTGCAGCGCGCGCGCCATCGCCGGGCGCTGCGCGCCCTGGCCGGTGAAGAGGAACGCGACCGCGCCTCCGCTGCGGCGGCTGGCCTCGCCGATCAGCAGCGCCGGATGCCGACTGCCCGAGACGGCTGCATCGAGCGCGGCTCGCGCCTGGTCAGGCTGATCAGTGACGATGGCGAGCCGGTGCCGCAATGGCGTCCTGTGCCGAAGCATACTCGAACAAATGCCGGCGAATTCATTCTGGTTGACGCCCTGGAGCCGGTCGCGCATCGCACCGGCCAGCAGCGTCAGCCCTTGCGGTCCTTGCGCCGACAACAGCAGCGTCGACGCATGCGCAACTGAGACGGGCTCCGCTTCCGACCTGGGATCTGAACGCTCCACGACGACATGCGCATTGGTGCCGCTCATGCCGAATGAGCTGATGCCGGCAAAGCGCAACTCATCGCGCGCGTCCTCGAGACGCGATGGCAGCGTGAATGGCAGGGCGTGCCAGGGAATGTCGGGGTTCGGCGTGCCGACACCCGGCTGCGGCGGCAGCTGCTGATGCTTCAGGATCAGCAGCGTCTTCACGACCCCGGCAAGGCCGGCCGCGGCTTCGAGATGGCCGATGCTGCTCTTGACCGATCCGAGCGGAAGCTCCGTCGTGCGCTGCGGCGTGTTGAACACGGCGGCGAGCGACTCAAGCTCGATCGGGTCGCCGAGCCGCGTGCCGGTGCCGTGGGTCTCGACATAGCCGACCGCCTCCGGTGGTACATCCGCCGCCGTCAGGGCATCACGGATGACCTGCTCCTGCGCGATTGCGTTGGGCACCGTGAGCCCGCTGGCCGGTCCGTCGTGATTGACCGCGGCGCCGCGCACCACGCCGAGCACGTCGTCTGCGGCAGCGTCCTCCAGCCGGCGCAGCACGAGCACGACGCAGCCCTCGCCGCGGCCGAAGCCGTCGGCGTCGGCAGAGAACACCTTGCTGCGGCCATCCGGCGCGAGCACGCCGGTGCGCGACAGGAACAGCGTGACCTGGGGCGTCAGATGCAGATGCACACCGGCGACCAGTGCGAGGTCGCACTCGCGGTTCTCCAGGCTCTGGCAGGCCAGATGCAGCGCCACCAGCGAGGAGGAGCAGGCGGTGTCGAGCGACAGGCTCGGTCCGTTCAGCCCGAGCTCGTGCGACAGCCGTCCCGACGCGAAGCAGAGCAGGGCGCCCGTGCCGGAATAGGGACCGATGCACGCCGGATCGGCGCCGTAGAGCTCGCGCGGTCCATATTGCGGCTGGCCGATGCCGACGAACACGCCGGTGCGGCTGCCCCGCAGCGTGCCGATGGGCACGCCGGCATTCTCGATCGCCTCCCATGCGACCTCCAGCAGCAGCCGCTGCTGCGGGTCCAGCGAGGCCGCCTCACGCGGATTGATGTTGAAGAATTCTGGATCGAAGCCGTCGACATCGTCGAGAAAGGCGCCGCGCCGCACATAGGTGCGGCCGGGCGCGCGGCGATCGGGATCGAACAGAGCGTCATTGTCCCAGCGGCCCGCCGGCAGTTCGCCGATGGCATCGCGGCCGGAGCGGAGCAGATCCCAATAGGTGTCGAGGTCGGCAATGCCTCCCGGCAGGCGGCAGCCGGCGCCGATGATGGCAATGGGGGCGCGTCGTCGCGTCATGCCCGCACTCCGGTCAGCTCTGACGGCCGATCGAACAGCTCGGCGTCGAGGAAGGTTGCGAGCTGGTCCACGGAGCCGTGCCTGAACAGCGTGGTCTGCTCGATGCGGTGGCCAAGGCTGGCGCGGATGCGGTTGCGCAGGTCCAGCGTGGCGAGCGAGTCCATGCCGAGCGCGAAGAAGCCGCGCGTGCGATCGATCTCGGCAGCACCGGCGAAGCCGAGCACCGCGGCGACCAGGCCGGCAAGATGGTCGGCGAGCGCAGCACGGCGGCGGCGTGCGGGCAGGCGCGCAAGCTCCATCCGCAACCGATCGTCCGCCGAAGGCTCCGGCCGGACCACGCGCAACGGCACGGCGCCGGCCGTCGCGGCCGCCTTGGGCTGCGGCGCCACGAACGCATCGACCAGGGCAGGCGGCGCGTCGGCGCAGGCGCTGGCGAACTGCGCCCAGTCGACGTCCAGCACCGCGGCCTGCGGCAGATCGGTCCTGATGAGTTCGCCGAGCGCCGCGAGACAGATTTCACCCGGCATCTCGCGCAAGCCCTGCCGGGTCCACTCACGCCGCGTCGCCCGCTCGCCGGCGCCGACCATGCCGAGGCCGGACCACGGTCCCCAATTGATGCTGAGCGCCGGCAGCCCCGCCGCGCGCCGATGCTGGGCGAGCGCGTCCAGTCCGGCATTGGCGGCGACATAGCCGGCGAGGCCGGGAGCACCCAGCAGTCCGAATGCCGAGGAGAACAGCACGAAATGGTCGAGCGGCTGGCTGCGGGTCAGCTCGTGCAGATGCCAGGCGCCGTCGAGCTTGGCCGCAAGCACCGCGCGGATGCGATCCCAGCTCTGGGTCTCGATCACGCCGTCATCATGGCTGCCGGCGGTGTGGAAGACGCCGCCGAGCGGCGGCATTTCGCGGCTGCATGCATCGAGCAATGCGGCGACCTCGTCACGCCGGCCGAGGTCGGTCGAGCGCAGCATCACCGTGACGTTCTGCGCCCGCAGCTCATCGGCAAGCGCGCGCGCTGCCGTCTCGGCCGAGCGGCTCGCGATCACGATGTGGGTGGCGCCGCTGGTGGCGAGCCAGCGGGCGAGTGCGGCGCCGAGCGCGCCGCCGCCGGCGATCAGCTGGGTTCGCCCGGTAAGATCCAGTGGCCTCGTCGCGGCCGTTGCGCCGGACGCGCGCAGCCGTGGCACGCGCGCTCGACCGTTGCGCCATGCCATGCGCCACTCCGCCGCTGCGCTGTCGGTGAGGTCGCCGATCAGCCAGTCGGCAAAGGCGGCGTCGCTCAGGGCCGAGGCGTCGATGTCGACCAGCCTCATGCCGAGCCAGGTCTGCTCACGGCCGAGTACGAGAGGGAGGCCCTGCAAAGCGGCGAGCGCGACGTCGACCCGGTCCTCTGCGCTGGCCGCCATGGTGCTTCGGCTGAGCGAGAACAGCCGCCTCGGCGGTCGCGCGAGCCGGGTCAGCCGCTGCAACAATGCGAGCAGGCGTGGTCCCATCGTCGTCAGCCGCTCGGCCGGCGTGCTTTCGGCCGTGAATTCGGCGGACGACGCCCGCATATCGATCACGGCCTCGACGCCGTCGTCGAGATGGCGGAAGCCGTCGACATCGTCGGTCGCGACGATGCAGCGGACGCCGCGGCGGCCGAGCGATGTCGCGAGCAGTAGAGCCTGCGCGGCGTGATCGGCCAGCAGCAGCCACGGCCGTACCATCGACGCGGCGGGGCGCGGCGGGAGCTTGCGCTGCGGCGCGTCGATCCATTCGACCACGTGCAAGTTGCGTGTGAGGGTCTCGGCCGGACGCGCCGAGACGGCACGGACGAAGGTCAGGCCGCTGATGCGCAGCACCGGTGCGCCATCGGCCGTGGAGGCATCGAGGTTCACCACGGCGGCCCTGCCGTCGGCCGTGACGCTGCGCAGCCGCGCGTGCGACCAGGCGATGGTCCCTATGTCCCCGAGCAGGTCGATGCGCTCGCATCCGGCCGGAATGCCGCAAGGGATGGCAACCGGCAGCGCGGCCTGTGCGACCAGCAGCGCCGCGTCCAGCCGTATCGCACCGGCGAGCGCTGGCGGCACGTCGGCGGCGCCGATCTGCCCGAGCGCCTCGCCTCGGCCGGTCGTAAGAGCCGCGAGACTCGCGATCGAGATGCCCGGCTCGCAGCCTTGGGCACGCAGCGATTCGGCGAGTCGATCGATCGTGTCGTCTGTTAGTTCATGCCGGAGCGCGTCGAGCTCTGCCGTCGCCGTGCCAAGCCCGTCCACGACGACGTCGCCGATCTCGGCTTCGGCATGAACCGTCCAGCTCGCTGCAGCGTTACGGCTTGCGATCCGCACGCGGCTCGTCCCGGCGCCCTGCGGCAGCAGCACGGTCTGCACGTCGACGCCGTGATCCGGCAGATGCAGCGGCCGATGAAAGACCAGCGACGACAGGCGCAGCGGCGCGAGGCTGATCGGGCAGGCTCCGCCGGGGCCGCTGCCATGCGCCTCGATCATCATCGCGAGCATCGCCGCCGCCGACAGCGTCGCGCTCTCGCCGATGCGGTGCGTCTCCAGGGCCGGCCACCGGCCGCCGCCGAGCCTAGTGGCATGAACCGCTCCGTCCAGCGCGAGCGGGATCATCGGACCGATCAGGGTGGCCGGATCGGGTGTCGGCACTTCGACGCGTGGGGATGATTGCGGTTCTGCGTCCGAGCTCGGGTCGATCCAGTAGCGCTTGCGCTCGAACGGCGTGGTCGGCAGTGCGACGCGCCGCGGCGGCCGGCAATCGAGGCTGCGCCAATTGATCTCAGCGCCCCGCACAAACAGCTCGCCTGCCGCCCGCGACAGGGTCTGCCACGCGGACTCCGTCGGCACCAGGCTCGGCAGCAGCGCGACCGCATTGTCGGCAAGGCAATCGCGGGCGACACCGGTGAGCACCGGCCGCGGCCCGATCTCGATGAACACATTGGCGCCGAGCGCAGCGGCCGTCGCGATGCCGTCGCGGAAGCGGACCGGCTGGCGCACATGGCGCACCCAGTACAAGGGGTCCATCAGCTCGTCATCGATCGATCGTCCGGTGACGTTGGAGACGATGCTGATCCGCGGCCGCCGCGGATGCAGCTTGCGGCAGGTGTCGCCGAACGGCGCCAGCATGCTGTCCATCAGCGGCGAGTGACCCGCGCGCGAGACATGCAGCCGGTGGACCTCGATGCCCTCGCGGGCGAAATCGGCGAGCGCGGCTTCGACCGCGGCCGGCGCGCCCGAGATCACGCAATTCTGCGGGCTGTTGTAGGCCGCGATCACGACCTCCTGGCCGGCCACGCGGCGCTCGACGAAGGCGGCGTCGGCCAACACGACGCCCATCGCGCCGTCAGGCGTCGCCTGCATCAGCCGTCCGCGCATCGCGACGAGCTCGACGGCCTCGGCAAGGTCGAGCGCCCCGGCGATGCACGCCGCCGTCACTTCGCCGAGGCTGTGACCCATCACCACGGCCGGCGTGATGCCGGAGTCGATCCACAGCCGCGCGAGGGCATATTCGAGCGCGAACAGCGCGGGCTGCGCGTAGCGCATCTGCGCGATCATGTCCGGCTCGCCGGGGGCGGGGTTCATGATCTCCAGCAGCGGCCTGTCGAGGAACGGCGCAAACAGCTCAGCGCATTCGTGCAATGCGGCAGCAAAACCCGGATGGCTGCCGGCGAGCTCCTCGGCCATCCCCGGATATTGCGAGCCCTGTCCGGTGAACAGGAAGGCGACCACGGGCGCCTTGCCGGCCGTGCCCGCCATCACGTCGGAATACGGCTCTCCTGCGAGATGGCTGCTCAGCTCGCGTTGCCAGTCGCCCGGGCCACTGCCGACGATCGCGAGCCGATGCGGCTGCGCGCTGCGGCCGGCGGCCGCAGTCGCGGCGATGTCGCCCGGCGTCTGCGTGCCGACGACGGATGCGAAATGATCGAGGTAGCGGCGCGCGAGCTCGTGCAGCGCCGCGGGCGAGCGCGCCGAGAGGACGAGCAGATGGTGCTGCCGCGGATCGTCGGGACGGTCGTCCGGCCGCGGCGCTTCGGCGAGGACGACGTGCGCGTTGGTGCCGGAGAAGCCGAACGAGCTCACGGCGGCGCGGCGGCGCCGGCCATCACGCCGCTCCCAGGCTTGCAGTTGCGTTGGAATGCTGGCCGGAATCGCGGCGAGCTCGAGCAGCGGGTTGATGGCGCCGAGATGCAGTTGCGGCGGGACGGCGCCATGGCAAAGCGCAAGCACCGCCTTCATCAACCCGGCGAGGCCCGCGGCCGCCTCGGTGTGGCCGATATTGCTCTTCACCGAGCCGATCAGCAGCGGATGCTCGCGGCCGCCATGCACGGCGGCCAGCGCGTTGAACTCGATGGGGTCGCCGAGCGGCGTGCCGGTGCCATGCGCTTCGACATAGTCGATGTCGGACGCGGCGATGCCGGCATCGTCGAGCGCGCGGCGGATGACAGCCTGCTGCGCCAGGCCGTTCGGCGCGGTGAGGCCGTTGCTCGGGCCGTCATTGTTGACGGCGCTGCCTTCGATCACAGCGAGCACGGGGTCGCCATCGACCAGCGCGTCGTCGAGCCGCTTGAGCGCGAGCACGGCGCAGCCCTCGCTGCGCACATAGCCGTTAGCCTCGGCGGAGAACGGCTTGCAGCGTCCGTCGGGTGCCAGCATGCTGGCCTGCGAGAAGGCGATGCTGAGCTCGGGGCCGAGGATCAGGTTGACGGCGCCTGCCAGTGCCATCCGGCAATCGCCGGCGCGCAGCGCCTTGACCGCGAGATGCACGGCAACGAGGCCGGCAGAGCAGGCGGTGTCGACCGACAGCGCCGCGCCCTGCAGCCCCAGCGTATAGGCGATGCGCCCCGAGGCGATCGATCCGGCGTTGCCTGTGCCGTAGTGGCCGTCGAGCCGTCCGGCGGCGCCGGCGATGCGCTCATAGTCGTGTCCGAACAGGCCAATCAGGACCTGCGTGTCCGAACCGGCGAGGGCGGTGGGATCGATGCCGCCATGCTCCAGCGCCTCCCAGCTGCATTCGAGCAGCAGGCGCTGCTGCGGATCCATCGCCGCCGCCTCGCGCGGCGACAGCCCGAAGAATCCGGGATCGAACTGATCGACATCGGCGATGAACCCACCGCGCCTCGTCGTGATGCGTCCGGGACCGCCGGCGGGATTGCAGAGAACGTCCGCATTCCAGCGCGTGGCCGGGACATCGGTGATGCCATCGCGGCCTTCGCTGAGCAGCGTCCAGAACTCCTCCGGGCTGGTTACGTTGCCCGGGAAGCGGCACGCCATCCCGATGATCGCCACCGGCGCCGCGGTCTGGCCTGTCTGCTGTTGGCGAGCGGTCGATGATGAGGCGCTGCCGCGCGGGGCGGCCGCACGTTTCGGCGCAGAGGATGGCGCGATCAGGCCGTTGACGATCTGCTCCGGCGTCGGATGACGGAAGAAGAAGGTGGCATCGATCGCGGTGCCGAGCGCGCGGTTCAGCCCGGCCCTCAGGCTGTGCAGGTCGAGCGAGTCCAGCCCCATCGCATGCAAGGTGCGTCCAGGCGCGAAATCTTTCGCGCGCGCCGGCCCCAGCACATCGCGCAAGGTAGCGGCGACGATCTCGGGCAGATCGCGCGCGCTGACGATGGGCTGGCCGGCGCTGCTCGTGGTGATCGCATCCAGGCGGTCCGCGTCGTATTCGATCAGCACGCCGGCCTCGCCGCCTGCGGCGTAGCCGGGGAAGGCGCCGGGCAGCACGTCGACGATGCGAGCGCCGCGTGCGGCATGGAAACGCAGAATCGCGTCGACCGGCAGCCCGTTGGCATCGCGGCGGGCGACATAGGCGGCGATGATGTCGTCGTCAGAGGCGGCGAAGTCCCGGCACAGCGTCACGCCGACGATCGTCGTCGCGCCGGCGGCGCGGGCGAGCCGCAGCGCCAACTGCACCAGCGCCTCGCCGAGGCCGGTCTGGGCGTGATCAGGATCGACGCAGACTCCGAGCAGTTGCGCAACCGTGCCGTCGGGCGCGTGCAGCGTCTCGAACTGTTCCGCGGGCAGATCGCGCAACGCCCGCGCATCTGCGATCCGCTGCGTGTAGATCGCACCGATGATGCGCTCCTGCCGCAGCACCACGATATGATCGCCAGAAGCCTGGTGGATGCGCCGCAGGAGGCGTTCCGGCCGGCTGCGCAGCGGCTCCGGCCAGCAGGCCGTATCCAGTGCGACAAGGCCGGCGAGATCGGTTTCGCGGGCCGCGCGAACCACGATGCCCGACTGATCCGCCCCGGTGTCGATGGCGAACCAGGCCCGCGCCTCATCGTAGGTTGGGCTCGGTGCGGGAATGCGCTGCTCGGCCACGGCGCGCTGCAGGCGTTGGAGGATCGGCGCCTCGATCGTCACATGCGACAGTGGTGAGGAACGATGCTCGGTCATGACTGATCCACCCGCCGGGCCACGCGCTCGGCATGAAGGCCGCGCATCAGACCATCATGATCGCAATCGAGCTCGATCAGCTCGAACTCTCCGCCGATCAGCTCGCGCCAGCCCGCAGGCGCAGCCGGATTGCCGCGCACGCGCGCGTGGAAGAAGGTGGCGTGTCCCATGGTGGGCGTGGGCTGATAGGTGCCGAGCAGCTTTCCGCAGCGGACATAAGCCTCGACGATCTCCTCCACCTGGGCGGCGGTGATGTCCGGCGGAAACTCGCCGCTGCGGCTCAGCACCGCGGCGGCTCTCGCATAGTCGAGCGTCGCGTCGTCGGAGGCCTCGCCCGTGAGGTCGGCAATGATCTCCGCCTTGCTGACCTCCCATCCGCCCGCGGGCTTGACCGGCGCGTCGAGCAGCAGCAGCGACGCCACCGTCTCTCCCTCCGCCGCGAGCTGGCGGGCGATTTCGAAGGCCGCCACGCCACCGAAGGACCAGCCCATGAGATGATAGGGGCCGTGCGGCTGAACGCTGCGGATCTCCCGCAGATAGCTCTGCGCCTGATCGACGAGGCTCGCCGGCCCCGCGTTGCGGCCGGTGACGTCCTGTAGTCCGTAGACCGGGCGCGGGACCGACAGGCGCGAGACGATGTCGAGATAGCAGAACACCGTTCCGGTCGCCGGATGAATGCAGAACAGCGGTGCTGCCGCGCCGCTGCCGCGCAGCGTCACCAGCGCCTTCGCCGGCTGCGCCGGGACCGTGCCGCGCAAGAGCCGCGCCGTGCCTTGGATGGTCGGATCGGCGGCGATGTCGGCGACCCGCAGCTTGAGGCCGAACTCGCTGCGGCAGCGCGCGATCAGTTGGATCAGCATCAGCGAGTCGCCGCCCAGCTCGAAGAAGCTCGCGGTGACATCGATCGACGGCGTCTGCAGCAGCTCCTGCCAGATCGCCTGCAGCCGGAACTCGACGGCGTCGCGGGGCGCGATGGTGCGACTATCGGATGGGACATCCGGTCCGTGCATCGTCGCCAGCGCACGCCGGTCGATCTTTCCGGCCGGGCTGAGCGGCAGGCTGTCGAGCCGGATAAACTGTGCCGGCAGCATGTAGGACGGCAGGTGCGTGGCGAGATGACGGCGGAGCTCGGACGGTGCTGCATCCATACCGCTTTTCGCTGACCACCAGCACACCAGACGCTGATCGCCGCGGGCGGCCTCGAGACCGACGGCTGCGGCTTCCACCATCGCGTGCCGGCGCAAGACCTCCTCGATCTCGCCCGGCTCGATGCGGAAGCCGCGCAGCTTGATCTGAGCGTCGCTGCGGCCGAGGAATTCGAGGTTGCCGTCGGGAAGCCAACGCGCGCGATCGCCGGTCCGGTACAGCCGCTCGCCCGGTCGGCCGAACGGGTCGGCGATGAAGCGTTCGGCGGTCAGGCCCGGTCGATCGAGATAGCCGCGCGCAAGGCCGCGGCCGGCGACGTAGAGCTCGCCTGCGGCGCCGATCGGCAGCGGAGTGAGCCTGTCGTCGAGCACGTGGCAGCGCAGGCCGAGGATCGGGCGGCCGATCGGCGGCGTGCGGTCGCCGGCGAGCGGAGCGCTGAGCGAGGCGCACACTGTCGTTTCGGTCGGACCATAGCCGTTGATGAAGGTCCGGCCGGGAGCCCACAGCCGTGCCGTCTCGGCCGGGCAGGCCTCGCCGGCAACCACCAGCACGCGGCAGCCGTCGAGATCGCGCGGTGCCATGACGCCGAGCGCGCTCTGCGGCAGGGTGGCGTGGCTGACGCCGTGCCGCCGGGCGAAGTCGACGAGAGCGTCACCCGGCAACAGGTCATCGGGCGTGCCAACGACGAGTGCGGCGCCGCTGCCGAGCGCCATGCAGATCTCCCACACCGAGGCGTCGAAATTGGGCGAGGCAAATTGCAGCACGCGATCGCCAGGCCCTGCGCCAAACGCGGCGCGCTGGGCGCGAATCAGGTTAGCGGCGCCGCGATGCGGAACCATGACGCCCTTCGGCCGTCCGGTCGAGCCGGACGTGTAGATCACGTAGGCAAGGTCGTCGGCCGAGATCGCGGGCCGCGGCTGGCGCGGCTTATTGCCGGTCGCAGCAGGCACGTCCTGTTCGTCGATGCCGATGCGGCGGACTGCCGGAGGGAGCCAGGCCGCCGCGCCATCGGTCAGCACGCGCTGCACGCGGCTGTCAGTGATGATGAAGCCGAGGCGGTCGGGCGGATAGGACGGATCCAGCGGCACGTAAGCGAGTCCGGCCTTGAGAGCTGCCAGCGCGGCGGTCACGAAGCCGGCCCGGCGTTCGCAGGCGATGCCGATGAACTCACCCGGGCGCGCGCCGTCATCGCGCAGCCGGCCGGCCAGGCGATCGGCGGCGTCGTGCAGCTCACGATAGGTCAGGTGGCCGAAATCGCCGATCAGCGCCGGCTCGTCGGCATGGTCCCGGGCGGCTTCGTCGAGCAGCTCGGTCAGCGTCTCCTCGGCAAGGACCACCGGCGCGGTCGCGTTCCAGGCCGCGATCTGCTGCAGATCCCTGGCGTCGGCACCGAGCAGGCGATGCAGCGGCAGATCGCGATCCGCCGCGGCCAGGCGCTCGATGACGGCGATGAAGTCGTCGGCCAGTCGCGCGATATCCTCCGCCGCGAACCGGCCGGCCTCGTAGCTGAACGCGAGCTCATAGGAGTCGCCCGGCACGACGGCGACGGCCAGGGGATAATGCGTATGCTGTTCCACGGGCAGCGCGCGAATGGAGAGATCGTCGAGCATCCCGTCCATCGACGTGGCCGGCTGGTTCTCGAACACCATCAGGGTCTCGAACAGCTCGCCCTCCGCGCGCTCGGTCCAGCGCATGATGTCGCCGAGGCCAGCATATGCGTAGCTCATCCGTTCCGCCTGCTCGGCATGAAGCCGCGCCAGCCACTCGCCGGCGCTCGCCTGCTCCGTGAGCCTGATCCGCGCCGGGACCGTGTTGATCAGCAGCCCCGCCATCCGCGCGATGCCCTCCACTTCCGGCGGGCGCAAGGCGATCGTGGTCCCGAACACCAGATCCTCGGACGAGCACAGGCGCGACAGCATCATCGCCCAGGCGCCCTGGAGCAGCGTGTTGGCGCTGACATGGTGCCGCCGTGCCGCATGGCGCAACGCGGTCGACCTGTCCTCGCCGAGCATCCGCTTCAAGGCGCGCTGGCCGCTGCCTCGGGCTGGCGTCGGCAGCGAGATGCGGGCCATCGTCGTCGCGCCGGCAAGGTGCTGGCGCCAGAAGCTCGCGCTCTCCTCGCGATCCCGTTGGGCGAGCCAATGGACGAACGCGGCAAACGGCGCGCGCGGCGGCAGCGCCTCGATACGGCCGGCGGCAAGGGCCGCGCGCGCAACGAACAGGTCTTCGAGCACGAGCGACAATGACCAGCCATCGAGCAGCACGTGATGATTGTTGATCACCAGGGCGTGGCGATCCGGCGCGAGGCGCAGCAGCATCAGCCGCAGCAGCGGCGTGCCGTCGAACCGGAACGGCGTCGTCATGTCATGCGCCAGGAGATCGCGCAGCGTCTGCTCGGGATCGTCGTCAGTGCTGAGATCGCGCGTCTGCCATGGTGCCTCGGCATCGGGCCTGATAACCATGACGTAGCGGCCGTCACGCTCGCCGATCGTCGTCCGCAGCACGGCATGGCGGGCCACGACCGCCTTCCAGGCGGCGTGGAGGACCGCTTCATCGAGGCTGCCCGTGATGATCATCGCGGTCTGCATGCGATAGGCGCCGGCCGCGTCGTCATCGAGGCTGTGGCGCAGCAGGCCGAGCTGCAACGGTGTGAGCTGCAGCTCTTCCGTCTCTGGCCACGAAATATCCGGCGTGCGGACCGCCGGCGCCGCTGCGGCCTGATGTTGCACATGGGCCGCCAGGCGCTCGACCGTCGGCTGCCGGAAGATGTCGCGCGCACTGAAGACGAGGCCGGCCTGGCGCGCGCGCATCACCACCTGGATGGCGAGGATGGAATCGCCGCCGAGCGCAAAGAAATCCTCGTCGATGCCGATGTGATCCTGATCGAGGACTGACGCCCAGATCTCCGCGAGGCGTTTCTCGGTGACGGTGTCCGGCGCACGGCGCGCGCGCTCGGCCGCTTCCGCTTCGGACCAGGGCAGCGCGGCGCGGTCGACCTTGCCGCTGCGGCTGCGCGGCAGCGCCGGCAGATTGATGATGCGCGACGGCACCATGTAGTCCGGCAGGAACGAGGTGAGATGGCCGCGCAACGCGTCGAGCGAAGGGCAGTCGCCGTGTCGCGGCACCACATAGGCGACGAGCTGCGGATTGCCGCGGGCTTCGCGCACCATCACGCAGGCGTCGGCGATCTCCGGATGACGCTGCAACGCGTGCTCGATCTCGCCGGGCTCGATCCGAAGGCCGCGGATCTTGATCTGGTGATCGACGCGGCCGAAGCATTCGAGCACGCCATCGTCGCGCCAGCGGCCGCGGTCGCCGGTGCGATAGAGCCGCGCGCCGGGCGGGCCGCCGGGATCGGCGATGAAGCGTTCGGCCGTGAGACCGGGCCGGTTGCAATAGCCGCGCGCGAGCCCGACGCCGCCGATGTAGATCTCGCCTTCGACGCCGGCCGGGACGTCCGCCAGCCAGTCGTCGAGGATGCGGATGACGGTGTTGGTGATCGGCGCGCCGATCGGCGGCCGTCCGCCGTCGTCGGCCGAGAACCGCATCATGGTCGAATAGATCGTGGTCTCGGTCGGGCCGTAGTAGTTATGAACGCTGGCAACGCGGCAGGTGGCGAGACGGCGCAATGTCGCCTCGGTCAGCGCTTCGCCGGCACTCACGACCCTCAGCCCGGCGAGTACGCCGGGCACTGCGGTGGTCAGCATGTTCCAGACCGTCGGCGTCGCCTGCATCGCGGTGACGCCGGCCGCGGCGATCAGCGCCGCCAGCCGGTCGGGAGCGGTGGCCTCGTCCTCGGCCGCCAGCACGACGCAGCCGCCGGTGACGAGCGGCAGCAGCAATTCCACGATCGAGATGTCGAACGCCGCCGTGGTGGTGGCGGCGAAGCGATCGTCGGGCGTGAGCTTGAGCTCCGACTGTACGGCCGCCAGCAGGTTGCCCAAGCCGCGATAGGTGACGGTCACGCCCTTGGGCCGGCCGGTCGTGCCGGATGTGTAGAGCAGGTAGGCGGTCTGGAGCGGATTCGCCTGATGCAAGGCGGGCGCGGCAGCCGCAGCGCCGAGATCGATCGCGAGGACTGGTACCGGGGCTGGCAGATCCGCCGACGCGTCGGCAGTGATGGCAAGCGCGGGCCGGGCGTCATCCAGCATGTAGCCGATGCGATCGCGCGGCAGCGATGGATCGATCGGCAGGTAGGCCGCACCGATCCGCAGCACCGCGAGGATCGCGATCAGCAGCGCGGGGGAGCGCGGCAGATGCAGCGCGACGAGATCGTCGGCGCCGATGCCGCGCGCCGCAAGCTGGCCGGCGAGCCGGCCGGACATCGCATCCAGCCGCGCATAGTCGAACGTCTCGTTGCGCCAGATCAGGCCGGGTGCGGACGGCGCGATGCGGGCCTGCCACAGGAAGCCATCCAGGAGGTGGCCCGCCGGCTCCGGCTGCGCGGTCATATTCCAGGCCGCAATCCGCGGATCGCGGCTCGCGTGGGCTCCCAGCACGCGGCCGATCGGCATGTCGCCATCGTCAGCGAGAGCCATGAGCAGCCTGCGCAGCTCCGCAATCAGCTCGGTCGCGGACGCGCCGTCGAACAGACCGGGCCGGACGTGAAGCCGCAGCGTCAACCGCGGTCCGGGCAGCACCGCCAGGCTCAGCGGATAGTGGTTGGCGTCGCGCCCCTGCACCCGGGTGATGCGCAACGCTTCGGCATTGTCGATGGCATCAGCCGAAACCGGATAGTTCTCGAACGCCAGCAGCGTATCGAACAACGCGTCGGTGCCGAGCATCTGCTGAATCTCGCCGAGGCTGAGATGCTGATGGGCGATCAGCGCGGCCTGACGGTCCTGCAACTCGCCGAGGAATGCCTTGATCGTGCGCGCGGGCGACACGCGTGCGCGCAAGGGGACGGTGTTGGCAAGCAGGCCGACGATCTGGTCGGCGCCGTCGAGCGCGGCGTCACGCCCGGCGACGGTGATGCCGAACACGACGTCGTCGCGATGGGCGCGCGCCGCGAGCCACAGCGC
Source organism: Bradyrhizobium sp. SZCCHNRI1009 (assembly GCF_032487575.1). Taxonomy (NCBI): domain Bacteria; kingdom Pseudomonadati; phylum Pseudomonadota; class Alphaproteobacteria; order Hyphomicrobiales; family Nitrobacteraceae; genus Bradyrhizobium; species Bradyrhizobium sp. SZCCHNRI1009. Next base: position 110,759 of record NZ_JAUEUL010000019.1, read on the forward strand.
CCAGGCGCCCTGCATCAAGGTGGCCAGCGTGATCCCGAGCGAGCGCGCGGCCGCGACCAGCCGCTGGGTCTCGTGCTCGTCGAGCGCGACGTCGGTCTGCGTTGCGTTGCCATGGCCCGACAGGTTCGGCGCGACCAGCAGCGGTCCGCTCCAGCCGTCGAAGGCCGCGCGCCAGGCCGCCAGCGCCGCGGCGCGATCCTGACGGTCGAGCCAGTCGAGATAGCGGCTGAACGGCACCGCCGGCTGCAGCTCGGCCTTCCCGTGATAGAGCTGCATCAGCTCGCGCAGCACGATCGGCATCGACCAGCCGTCGATCAAAATGTGATGCAGCGTCAGGATCAGCACGTTGGTCGCGCCGGCGCTGACCAGGCTGCTGCGCAGCAAGGGCGGAGCCGCCAGGTCAAAGCGGCGCGTCAGGTCGTCGTGGCGGACTTGATCCAGAGCCGCCTGCAAGTTCCTATCAGCGTCGACCGTCAGTTGACGCCAGGGCAGATCGACCGCCGACACGACGCTCTGTGTGAAGCCGCTGCTGTCGTCGGCCCGGAACGCCGCGCGCAGATTGTCGTGCCGCGCGATCAGCGCGGCGATCGCGCCGCGCAGCCGGTCGCGATCGAGCTCACCTGCAAACTCCACTTCGAGCTGGACGACATAGACGTCGGCACGGACGGGATCGGACAGGTTCTCGTAGAGCAGGCCGCGCTGCAACGGCGACAGCCGGAGCTGACGGACCGACGGCTTTGCGGCCGGATGCGGCGCGGCCGGCGTCAGTTCGGCAAGGCGCTCGAGCAGGGCGAACCAGCGCGTCGCGAGCACCTGCACGACGTCGTCATCGACGAGGCTTCGGTCGCTGGACCAGATGGCGCTGAGGCGGGCGTCGGCGCCCTGGCCGATCACCACCGTGTTCAATTCGATCGCATGGGCCGGACGCAACTCGGCCTGCTCGACGAGGTCGCCGGGCAGTGCCGTCGGGATGATGCTCCAATCCGCAACATGATCGGTCGAGAAACGGCCGAGATAGTTGAAGCCCGCCTGCGGCGTCGGCAGGCGGGCGAGCGTCCGCGCCGCGTCCTCGTCCAGGTAGCGCAGCAGGCCGAAGCCGAGCCCGTCGTCATGGACGTCGGCGAGACCGGACTGCACGGCGTGCAGCGCGCCGAGCAGGCGTTCGGCGTCGCCGGCGGTGGTCGTGGAATCTCCGGCGGGAAGGTCGAAGCGAACGGGATAGAGGCTCGTGAACCAGCCCACGGTGCGCGACAGGTCGATGGCAGGGTCGAATTCGTTGCGGCCGTGGCCTTCGAGGTCGATCACGATGGTCTGCGCTGCCGCATCGCCATCGGCGAGCGTCGTGACGAAAGCCGCAAGCAGGATGTCGAGCACCCGCGCACCGAGCCGTCGCGGCGCCTCGCTCATCACGCGCGCAGTCACCGCTGCCGGCAAGGTCAGCGTCAGATGCTTGACGCTGTTCGCAACGGGCTGGCGGGGCGGCGTCAGCCGCAGGGGAGCGGCGCTTGCCGCCAATGTTCGCTGCCAATGCGGCAGCTCTGCCTGCACGGAGGAATGTCGCGACCGCGCTTGAAGCAGCCGCGACCACTGCCCGAAGCTGGTGCCGAGCGCAGGTAACTGAGCCGGCTGGCCGGCCGTCGTAGCGTGCCACGACGCTGCGAGCTCCTCGATCAGGATCCGCCACGACACGCCGTCGACGGCGAGATGATGCAGTACGAGCAGCAGCGCGTCGTTATCAGCTACGCTGGCCGTGAATTGAACCGCCTGCAGCATCACGCCGCCTGCGGGATCGAGACGCGCCTCGGCAGCGCCGATCTCCTGGCTGATCCGCTGCGCGCGCTGCTCCGGCGTCAACGCGGCGACATCGATCTGGCGCAGCCGGCGCCGCGCCAGCGCTGTGTCGGAGGGCGCGATGTGCAGCGACGGCCTGCCATCGATCGGATCGAATGCGAGGCGGGACCGCAGCATGGCATGGCGCGACAACGTGGCATCGAGCAGGGCGATCAGTTGCTGCGACGTCAGGCCGCGCGGCAGCCGCACGGTCATGCTCTGGCTGAAGCGGTCGACATTCCTGCCGCGCTCGAGCAGCCAGCGCATGATCGGCGTCAGCGGAATGGGGCCGCCGTCCGCGCGATCGTCGGCGGTGACCTGCTGGGCCGCGGTTGCAACGCTCGCGAGCTTCGCGATCGTGCCCTGCTGGAACACGTCGCGCGGCGTGATCACGAGCCCGGCGCGTCGCGCGCGCGTCACCATCTGGATGCTGGTGATGGAATCGCCGCCGAGCGCGAAGAAATTGTCGTCGATGCCGATCGTGTCGTGGCCGAGCAGCTCGGCCCAGATCGCGGCAAGCGCCTGCTCGGTGGCGGAGCGTGGCGCGCGATGGGGTGTC
>NZ_JAUEUL010000020.1:0-112763 GCF_032487575.1 Bradyrhizobium sp. SZCCHNRI1009
GGGCTGACCAGCTCGGCCCGCACCGGAATCGCCCGGTGACCCACCATGCCAGCTACACCACTCTATGGGACACGATCGTCGCAGCCGCCCGCGCCTTCTTCTTGTCAGTTTGGTCGAACCCTTCTTCGGACCCCATGATTCCTGTCCTCTCCAAGTTCAAAGCCCATTCCAGCACTAGCGTCCGCACGCGATCCAGTATTCGTTTAGGTTCGCTTGGAGGAACCTCAAGGCAGTAGTTCCAGCCGCGCACGCGGTTCTGTTGGTCGAGAAGTGCGCAAATCTGATCGGGATAAGGGATCTGCAAAGTGCCGCTAGTTGCTGCTGAAGCGGATAGCGCCTCTAAGGCTGAAACCGGCTGGCTCACTGGTATCGTCGAAAGCGGCTCAGTAGTTCCGCCCAAGGGCATCCAGCCCCGGTAAGGGCTGCGCCCCATGGGTCTGCCGTGCACTCGCCGATAATCAGGGGGTGGTGTCGGGTAACCGTTTAGCTCGTGATCTACCCAGTCCTCGATGTTTCCCAAGCCGAGCTTTGCGGCGACGTACTTTACTCTCCGAAGCAGGTCGCTGACGGGAGTTTTGGGGTCTAGCGCTGCCTGTTGGAGCTTCTCAACAATTGTTGCCATTCGCGAATCAGTCCCGCCGCCGACGCGTCACGTAGACACAACCATAAGTGAATCTCGCGAAAAATCGAAGCTCGTCCCGAGATGAGCAAAACGGAATCGGAGGAATTCCCGAACATCGGCTGTCTACAATCAGAATGGTCGCATACGATTGGAAAGAAAGCATCCGGCTGCGACGAAGGTCAGTCGACGCCCAAATCACCTCACCTTCTAAAAACCAGTCGATCTATTCCGAAAATCAAAAATCCTCTTGCCTCCCACCCCAAATCACCCGTATCCTCCGCCCGTTCCGTTTCACCGAGGGGGCGTATCGCGATCGTCACGGCGTCGGGATGGAATGCGATGGACGCGGGCTGCCGCAGCGGGGTTTTGGCCTCGCCGACGAACGGCGGACTGCGGACAGGAAATCGTGTCGTCCTGGCCTCCCGGTGCCGAGGCCAAGCCGGTGGTGATGATCCGCCGGCGACGGGGTCAATGAGCCGGTCCCCGGGGAGATCACGTATAAATGTTAAAACCATCGCGCAGGGAGGGCCGGGCGTGTTCGGCCAGACCTGTGGTACCTGCCGCCTGCATTTTTTGACGCAGGCGGGCCACGGGCGCGGCCAGCGCCCGGCCTTCCCTGTGCCCTCGCTGCGAGGGTGCGAGTTCAAGGGCATAGCTCGGGCGCGGGATGCGTCGCGAGGATGTGGAGGCACGACGCGCGGCTCGTTTTCTCCACATGCTGTTTGATAGTGTGGATCAGGATAGTTGCTCCGGGCGTCATTGCGAGCGCACCGGACGGGTAGGGCGGATGAGCGAAAGCGTCATCCGCCGGGGGCTGGCTCCAGTGCGGGCGGATGTGCGGCGGCTGGATCGGGGGAGCTGTTGGAAGGTGGCGGGTTACGCCTGCGGCCAACCCGCCCTACGGGGGTTACGACTTTGGTCGGACCGGCCAAAATGATGGCCGCTACGGGGCGGCCGGGACGCTGGCAAACCCCTGGTCTCGCAAGGCTTTTCCGCCTCGCTCCACCACCCGCGCCATTCCGCCGCAGTGATCGTGTCCATCCATTACAGAAGTTTAACGCCGCAGCCAGCACGCCGTAAGGCGGCAAGTCCCATCTTCACTTGCGAACGGGGCGCACAGCCCGGGACACACGTTTAGACCTTGACCAAAATCACTTGCGGAGAAAACCGTATGACCGACCGTCCGACCGACCTGTCCTCGCTTCCATCCTATCGCCAGTCCCGGCGCGGGCTGTTCTCGGCGCGCAAGTTCGCGCTGATGGCCTCCGTGGTCGCGGGCCTGGGTGTTGCCGCCTACGGCCTGTCGCCGCAGGGGGCGCCGCTCGACCTGTTCTCGACCTCGGCGCATGCGCAGGTGGCGAACGAGGTCAGCAAGGTCGCGCGCCCGATCGGCTTTGCCGACATCGTGGAGCGGGTGAAGCCGTCGGTGATTTCGGTCAAGGTCAATATCGCCGAGAAGGTGTCGAAGGACGACAGCGACGAGGATCTGCCGTTCCAGCCGGGCTCGCCGATGGAGCGCTTCTTCCGCCGCTTCGGCGGTGAGAACGGCATTCCCGGCATGCCGGGCCGCGGCGGCCGTGGTGGCGGTCGCGCCGTGACCGGGCAGGGCTCCGGCTTCTTCATCTCCGCCGACGGCTATGCCGTGACCAACAACCACGTGGTCGACAGCGCCAACAAGGTCGAGGTGACGACCGACGACGGCAAGACCTACAGCGCCAAGGTGATCGGGACCGATCCGCGCACGGATCTGGCGCTGATCAAGGTCGAGGGCGGCTCGAACTTCTCGTTCGCCAAGCTCGCCGACGGCAAGCCGCGCATCGGCGACTGGGTGCTGGCGGTCGGCAACCCGTTCGGCCTCGGCGGCACGGTGACGGCCGGCATCGTCTCGGCGGTCGGCCGCGACATCGGCAACGGCCCCTATGATGATTTCATCCAGATCGACGCGCCCGTGAACAAGGGCAATTCCGGCGGTCCGGCGTTCGATGTCGACGGCAATGTCGTCGGCGTCAACACCGCGATCTACTCGCCGTCCGGCGGCAGCGTCGGCATCGCGTTCTCGATCCCCGCCTCGACGGTGAAGAGCGTGGTGGCGCAGCTCAAGGACAACGGCTCGGTCAGCCGCGGCTGGATCGGCGTGCAGATCCAGCCGGTGACGCAGGACATCGCCGACAGCCTCGGCATGAAGAAGGCCGAGGGCGCGCTGGTCGCCGAGCCCCAGGCCAACGGTCCGGCGGCGAAGGCGGGCATCCAGTCCGGCGACGTCATCACCGCTGTCAACGGCGAGCCGGTGAAGGACGCGCGTGAGCTCGCCCGCACCATCGGCGGCATCGCGCCGGGCGCCTCGGTCAAGCTCAACGTCCTGCACAAGGGCGAGGACAAGACCATCAACCTGACGCTCGGCAAGCTGCCGAACACCATCGAGGCCAAGGCCGACACCGGCGGCGACAATGCGAGCCCGACCCGCGGCGCCGACGTGCCGAAGCTTGGCATGACCGTCGCGCCCGCGTCGAGCGTCGCCGGCGCCGGCAAGGAAGGCGTCGTCGTCACCGAGGTCGATCCGAAGAGCGCCGCCGCCGATCGCGGCTTCAAGGAAGGCGACGTCATCCTCGAGGTGGCCGGCAAGTCGGTGACCTCGGCCGGTGACGTGCGCGAAGCCATCAACGCCGCCAAGGCCGACAACAAGAACAGCGTGCTGATGCGTGTGAAGAGCGGCGGCCAGTCGCGCTTCGTCGCGGTGCCGCTGGCCAAGGGCTAAGGGAGGGCTAAGGCCCTCACGAGATGGGAGACCGCCGGCATGTGCCCCCGCACCGGCGGCTCTTCCTGGGGGCGGGCTTCAAGTTCCGCTCCCGCAAACCTTCCGTTGGATAATGCCCCCCTCCGTCGGAAGGAACTCGGGCGGTGAGGTCCCCCAGCCTCACCGCCCACTTTGCTGCCGATCAACCCCGGGCCCATGCCGCCTTGCACGGAAACGGCGGCCGGTCCATGTAGATGGACATCCAACCGTGACCGCCGCCCCCGTTTCCGCAATGCGCCTCCTGATCATCGAAGACGACCGCGAGTCCGCCGACTATCTGGTCAAGGCGTTCCGCGAGGTCGGACATGTCGCAGACCTCGCCAGCGACGGCGAGGAGGGGCTCGCCATGGCCGAGAGCGGGGATTACGACGTGCTGGTGGTCGACCGCATGCTGCCCAAGCGCGATGGCCTGTCGCTGATCGGCGCGCTGCGCGACAAGGGCAACCGGACGCCGGTGCTGATCCTGTCGGCGCTCGGCCAGGTCGACGACCGCATCAAGGGCCTGCGCGCCGGCGGCGACGATTATCTGCCGAAACCCTACGCCTTTGCCGAGCTGCTGGCCCGCGTCGAGGTGCTGTCGCGCCGCCATGGCGGCCCGGCCGAGGAGACCACCTATAAGGTCGGCGACCTCGAGCTCGACCGGCTGTCGCATCGCGTCGCCCGCGGCAAGGACGAGCTGACCCTGCAGCCGCGCGAGTTCCGCCTGCTCGAATATCTGATGAAGCATGCGGGCCAGGTGGTGACGCGCACGATGCTGCTGGAGAACGTCTGGGATTATCACTTCGATCCGCAGACCAACGTGATCGACGTCCACATCTCGCGGCTGCGCTCCAAGATCGACAAGGGGTTCGATCGCCCGCTGCTCCACACCATCCGCGGCGCGGGGTACATGATCCGTGACGGCCTTCGGTAAGCTGATCCGCACCACGGCATTCCGGCTGACGCTGGTCTATCTGCTGTTGTTTGCGCTGTTCGCCGCCTCGCTGCTCGGCTATTTCGCCTGGAACACCCGCCGCCTCATCACCGAGCAGATCTCGACCACGGTCACCTCCGAGATCAGCGAGATGACCGACATCTTCGCCCGCTGGGGCCTGCGCGGCATCGTCGGTGCGATCGAGAGCCGCGCGCTGCGGCCGGGCGCCAATCTCTATCTCATCACCACGCCGAGCGGGCAGGCGATCGCCGGCAATGTCGGCTCGCTGGCGCCGGGCGTGATGGGCTCGTCCGGCTGGTCGGAGACGTTCTACCGGCGGCTCGACGACAGCACCGAGCACAGCCACCGCGCGCTGGTCTATGTCACCCAGCTCTCCAGCGGTTTTCGGCTTTTGATCGGCCGCGATCTCGAGGAGCGCCGCCGCCTGTTCGGCATCGTCGCCAAGGCGGCGCAATGGTCGGTGCTGGTCGTGGTGGTGCTCGGCATCGGCGGCGGCATCTTCGTCGCGCGGCGCGTGCTGTACCGGATCGACGCCATGACCGGCACGACGCGGCGGATCATGGATGGCGATCTCTCCGGCCGGCTGCCGGTCGGCCGCAGCGGCGACGAGCTCGATCGCCTGGCGGAAAATCTCAACGCGATGCTGGAGCGCATCGAGGCGCTGATGACCGGCCTCAAGGAGGTCTCCGACAACATCGCCCATGATCTCAAGACGCCGCTGACGCGGTTGCGCAACCGCGCCGAGGAGGCGCTGGCGAAGTCGCGCTCCGAGGACGAATACCGCGCCGCGCTGGAGCGCACGATCGAGGAATCCGACGGCCTGATCCGCACCTTCAACGCGCTCCTGATGATCGCGCGGGCGGAGTCCGGGCAGGCGCGCGGCGACATGGTCGAGTTCGATGCGGCCGAGGTCGCCGGCGGCATCCACGAATTGTACGAGCCGCTGGCCGAGGACAATGAGATGACCTTGCGGGTCAAGGCGGCGGCCGCGCCGGTGCATGGCAATCGCGAGCTGATCAGCCAGGCGCTCGCCAATCTCGTCGAGAACGCGATCAAATACGGCAAGCCGGCGGCGCTGCCGCTCGATGCCGCCGCCGCGGCTGACAGCCGCGAGATCCTGATCGAGGCGCGGCGCGAGGGCGGGCAGGTGCTGCTCAGCGTCACCGATCATGGCGAGGGCATTCCCGAGGCCGAGCGCAAGCACGCCGTCGAGCGTTTCGTGCGGCTGGAGGCGTCCCGCACCTTGCCGGGGTCCGGCCTCGGCCTCAGCCTCGCCGCCGCGGTGGCGACCCTGCATGGCGGCGAGCTCCGGCTCGGCGATGCCAGGCCGGGCCTGGTCGCGACCCTGGTGCTGCCGGCCGGCGCAGGCCAGCCCGCCAAGCTTGCGGCGCCGGCGCAGGATGTGCCACAGAAGGCCGCATGACCTCATCCGCGCCGGGAAACGCGGACGGGCAGATGCTGGCCGAACGTTTCGTTGCCGGCCCACATGTCCGTGCGCCCGACAAAGCCGAACTCCGCCTCAACGAGTGGCTCGCCGAGCTCGAGCCGTCCTTGGCCGCCTCGCTCCGCCCGCTGCTCGCTGGCGGCTGGGCCCGCACCATCCTGCTCGGGATTGCCGACAGCTCGCCCTATCTGTTCGATCTCGTCCGCGCCGACGGCCATCGCCTCGACCGTCTCTTGCGCTGCGAGCCGCAGGCGCATCTCGCCGAGCTGATCGCCCGCACCGGGCGCGAGGTGTTTGCCGCTTCCAATGAAGCCGAGGTGATGAGCCTTTTGCGCCGGCTGAAATCCGAGGCGGCGCTCTTGATCGCGCTGTGCGACATCGGCGGCGTCTGGCCGGTGATGCAGGTGACGGCGGGGCTGACCGACGTCGCGGTGTCCTCGGTGCAGATGGCGCTGCGGTACCTGTTGCGCCTGGAGACGGTGCGCGGCCGGCTCGCGCCCGTCGACGCCGACGATCCGGAGCGGGGCAGCGGCCTGTTCGTGCTCGCGATGGGCAAGATGGGGGCGGGCGAGCTCAACTATTCGAGCGACATCGACCTGATCGTGTTCTTCGATCCCGAGGTCAATTCGCTGGCGCGCGACATCGAGCCGCAGCCCTTCTTCGTCCGCGTGACCCAGGCGATGGCGCGGCTGCTGCAGAGCCGCACCGCCGACGGCTACGTGTTCCGCGTCGATCTGCGGCTGCGGCCGGATCCGGCCTCGACGCAGGTGGCGATGTCGACCGAGGCGGCGCTGCACTACTACGAGCGCGAGGGCCGCACCTGGGAGCGCGCCGCGATGATCAAGGCGCGGGTCTGTGCCGGCGACGTCGTCGCGGGCGAGGCGATGCTGGCCGAGCTGTCGCCGTTCGTGTGGCGCAAGCATCTCGACTTCCAGGCGCTGACCGACGTCCACGACATGAAGCGGCAGATGCAGGTCTATCGCGGCCACAGCGAGATCGCGGTCGAAGGCCACAACGTCAAGGTCGGCCGCGGCGGCATCCGCGAGATCGAGTTCTTCGCCCAGACCCAGCAGCTGATCGCCGGCGGCCGTCATCCCGAGCTGCGCGTGCGCCCGACGCTCCAGGCGCTCGACGTGCTCACGGCCAGCAACTGGATCACGGAGCAGGCGCGCGACGAGCTCACCACGGCCTATGAGTTCCTGCGCCGGGTCGAGCACCGCCTGCAGATGATGGCGGACGAGCAGATCCACAGCCTGCCCGACGATGTCGAGGGCGTGAGCCGCTTCGCATGCTTCTTCGGCTATGAGAGCCGCGAGCGGTTCGCGGCTGATCTGCTGTTCCATCTCGACATCGTGCAGGGACATTACGCGCGGCTGTTCGAGGGCGATCCGACCGGCACCGTCAGCCTGCCCGCGGTGAACTATGGCGCCGGGCCTGACGAGCCGCGCCTGATGGAGCATCTTGCCGGATTGGGCTTCCGCGATCCGGTGATGGTCGCCAAGACCCTGCAGCAATGGCTGGCGGGCGAGTACCGCGTGTTCCGTGCTGATGCGACGCGCACCGCGTTCACCGATTTCCTGCCCGCGCTGATCGATGGTCTCGCCCATGCCGACGAGCCGGATCGCGCCGTCGTGGCCTTCGACCGCTTCCTGCAGGCGCTGCAGCTCGGCGGCCGCCTGATCACGCTGCTCGGGCAGAACCGTGATCTCGTTGCGCTCGTCGCGCTCGTGCTAGGCGCTGCGCCGCGGCTCGGCGACATGCTGGCGCGGCAGCCGCGGCTGATGGACGGCCTGATCGATCCGCGCTTCTTCGGCGCCATCCCGGACCGGCGCGAATTGTCGGAGCGGCTGGCATCGACGCTACAGGATGCCGGGACCTACGAGGAGTTTCTCGATCGCCTCCGGCTGTTCGGCCAGGAGAGCCTGTTCCTGATCGGCACGCGCATCCTCTCCGGCACGGTGTCGGCGCAGCAGGCCGGCACCGCGTTCGCCGACGTGGCCGAGGGCATCGTGCACACCGTGCATGGGCTCGTGACGGAGCGCTTCGCCGCCCAGCACGGCCGCATCAAGGGCCAGGAGACCGCGATCGTCGCGATGGGACGGCTCGGCGCGCGCGAGATGACGGCCTCGTCCGATCTCGACCTGATCCTGCTGTATGACTTCGACGGCGATGCCCCGGATTCCGACGGCGAGCGCTCGCTGCAGGGCGCGCATTACTTCGCGCGCTTCACGCAGCGGCTGATCTCGGCGTTCACGTCGCGCACCAATTACGGCGTGCTGTACGACATCGACATGCGGCTGCGGCCTTCGGGCCGCGCCGGCCCGCTCGCCTCGCACATCGATTCCTTTGCGCACTACCAGGAGCAGGAGGCGTGGACCTGGGAGCACATGGCGCTGACGCGGGCGCGGGTGATCTCGGCTTCGCCGGCGTTTCGGGTTCGGATCGAGGAAATCATCCAGGCTGCGCTGCGGCGGGTGCGCGACAGGAGTGCGATCGCGCGCGATGTCGCCGACATGCGCCGCGCGATCGCGGCCGAGAAGGGCGAGGCGGATCTGTGGGATCTCAAGCACGCCGCCGGCGGCATGGTCGACATCGACTTCGTCGCGCAATATCTGCAGCTCGTGCATGCGGCGACGACGCCGGAGATCCTCGACGTCAGCACGCTTGCGGTGCTCGACAATGCCGAGCGGCTCGGCGTTCTGCCGCGGGCCGAAGCCGTGATCCTGCGCCAGGCCGCGCGGCTGTATCACGATCTGACGCAGATCGTGCGGCTGTGCGTCAGCGACAAGTTCAAGCCGGATCAGGCCGGCGAGGACCTGCTGCGGGTGATGGCTCGCGCAGGCGACGCGCCGGATTTCTCGGCGCTCGAGGCGCGGCTGCGCGAGACGCAGACCGAGGTGCGGCGCGTGTTCACCGCCCTCGTGGAGGGATGACCTGACCGGGAGCGCGGTCGGACGGCCGCCTATGCCTTTTCCTTGGCGACCGCCGCCTGCTTCAGCCGGCCGATCGCTTCCTTCACCGCCGGGTCGAGGCCGGCGCCGCCGGCATCGTGGTGCGCATAGATCGTCTTGAGCATGCGCGGGTCCCAGAACTTCTTGATGTGCTCGGCGACGCCGGCGACCTCTTTCTCCTGCCCCTGGCTCTGGAAGAACTTGCCGATCTGGTTGGCCATGTAGACGAGGCGCTCGGAGGGGTTATGCGACATGGGTGTTGTCCGTCTGTGTTGGTCGCGCGCCGGTCTCGGCGCCCGCGACGATCCGGTCGGGATGGGTGAAGATTTCGAAGCCGTCGTTGCGGGCCACGGCAATGAGCGTGATGCCCGCGGCGTCCGCCATGCGAATGGCGAGCGCGGTCGGCGCTGACACCGCGATCATGATGGGTGCGCCCATGGCAGCCGCCTTCTGCACCAGCTCGACCGAGACGCGGCTCGTCAGGATCACGAGGCCCTCGCTCGCCGCACAGCGCGCTTGCGCGAGGTGGCCGGCGAGCTTGTCGAGGGCGTTGTGGCGGCCGACATCCTCGCGGAGCGCGACGATGCCGCGCGCTGGCGTCCAGAAGGCGGCGGCGTGCACCGCGCGGGTCTCGTGGTTGAGCTTCTGCAGCGGCTCGATCGCCGCCAGGGCCGCCATGACGTCGCGCGGCGTGAAACGCCGGCCGTCGGGGACATGCGCTGCCGGCCGGACCGCTTCGCTGATGGAATCGATGCCGCACAGGCCGCAGCCGGTGGGGCCGGCGATGTTGCGGCGGCGCTCGGCCAGGCGTTCGGCGAGAGCGTCGGGCAGCCACATCCTGAGTTCGATGCCGTCATCCAGCTCGACGACGTCCAGCGAGATGATGTCGTCGCGGCTCGTGACAAGACCTTCGTTCAGGCTGAAGCCGATGGCGAAGTCGCGGAGGTCCTGCGGCGTCGCCATCATGACGGCCTGGGTGCCGCCATTGTAGGTCAGCGCGACCGCGGTCTCCTCCGGCACGCGGCGGTGGCCCTCGGTGAGGGCTCCGTCGCGCCAGACCAGACGATCCGCGATGCGCACTGCATCGGTCATGCTACTCCGCCGCCTCCACGACCGGGGCGATGCGGCGCGAGTTGCGGGCCTGCTCGTCATAAGCCTTTTGCCAGTCCGATGGACCGTTGGACTGCGACACCTGCACCGCCGTGACCTTGTACTCCGGACAATTGGTCGCCCAGTCGGAGTAATCGGTGGTGATGACGTTGGCCTGGGTCAGCGGATGGTGGAACGTGGTGTAGACCACGCCCGGCGCCACGCGCTCCGAGATCAGCGCATGCAAGGTGGTCTCGCCGGCGCGGCTCGTCAGCCGCACCCAGTCGCCGTCGCGGATGCCGCGCTGCTCGGCGTCATGCGGATGGATCTCCAGCACGTCCTCGCCATGCCACACCACGTTGTCGGTGCGCCGCGTCTGGGCGCCGACATTGTACTGCGACAGGATGCGCCCCGTGGTGAGTAGCAGCGGGAAGCGCGGGCCGGTGCGCTCGTCGGTCGCGACATATTCGGTGACCACGAACTTGCCCTTGCCGCGGACGAAGCCGTCGACATGCATGATCGGCGAGCCCTCGGGATACTTCTCGTTGCAGGGCCACTGCACCGAGCCCATCTCCTCGAGCTTCTGGTAGGAGACGCCGGTGAAGGTCGGCGTCAGCGCCGCGATCTCGTCCATGATCTCGGATGGGTGGTTGTACGTCATCTCGAAGCCCATCGCCTTGGCCAGACCGATCGTGACCTCCCAGTCGGCCATGCCATTGCGCGGCGTCATCACCTTGCGCACGCGCTGGATGCGGCGCTCGGCATTGGTGAAGGTGCCGTCCTTCTCCAGGAAGGTCGAGCCGGGCAGGAACACGTGGGCGTAGTTGGCGGTCTCGTTCAGGAACAGGTCCTGCACGATGACGCATTCCATCGACGACAGCGCCTGCACCACATGCGTGGTGTTCGGATCGGACTGCAGGATGTCCTCGCCCTGCACGTAGAGGCCCATGAAGGTGCCTTCGATCGCCGAGTCGAACATGTTGGGGATGCGCAGGCCCGGCTCGGGGTTGAGCTTGACGTTCCACATCGCCTCGAACTGCTCGCGCACCGCGTCGCCCGCAATATGCCGGTAGCCCGGCAGCTCGTGCGGGAACGAGCCCATGTCGCAGGAGCCCTGCACGTTGTTCTGGCCGCGCAGCGGGTTCACGCCGACGCCGCGGCGGCCGATATTGCCGGTCGCCATTGCGAGGTTGGCGATCGCGATCACCGTGGTCGAGCCCTGGCTGTGCTCGGTGACGCCCAGGCCGTAGTAGATCGCGCCGTTGCCGCCGGTGGCGTAGAGCCGGGCGGCGCCGCGGATCGCTTCCGCATCGACACCGGAGATCTTTGCGACCGCTTCGGGGCTGTTCTTCTCCAGCGCGACGAACTCGGCCCAATCCTGGAATTCGCTCCAATCGCAGCGCTCGCGCACGAAGGTCTCGTTGACGAGGCCCTCGGTGACGATGACATGCGCCATCGCGGTCAGGATCGCGACGTTGGTGCCGGGCAGCAGCGGCAGATGGTAGTCCGCCGCGACATGCGCCGACTTCACGAGATCGATCTTGCGCGGATCGACAACGATCAGCTTGGCGCCCTGGCGCAGCCGCTTCTTCATGCGCGAGCCGAATACCGGATGCGCGTCGGTCGGGTTGGCGCCGATCACCATGATGACGTCGCTGTCCTCGACCGAGTCGAAGTCCTGCGTGCCGGCTGAGGTGCCGAAGGTGGTGGCAAGGCCGTAGCCGGTCGGCGAATGGCAGACGCGGGCGCAGGTGTCGACGTTGTTGTTGCCGAAGCCGGCGCGGATCAGCTTCTGCACCAGATAGGTCTCTTCGTTGGTGCAGCGTGACGAGGTGATGCCGCCGATCGAGTCGCGGCCATACTTCGCCTGGATGCCACGCATCTTGTCGGCGGCGAATTTGAACGCCTCGTCATAGGAGACCTCGCGCCAGGGCTGGTCGATGCTCTCGCGGATCATCGGCTTGAGGATGCGCTCCTTGTGGGTCGCATAGCCCCAGGCGAAGCGGCCCTTGACGCAGGAATGGCCGCGATTGGCCTTGCCGTCCTTGTACGGCATCATGCGCACCACTTCCTCCCCGCGCATCTCGGCCTTGAAGGTGCAGCCGACGCCGCAATAGGCGCAGGTGGTGACGGCCGAGTGCTCGGGCTGGCCGATCTCGATCACGCTCTTCTCGGTCAGGGTCGCGGTCGGGCAGGCCTGCACGCAGGCGCCGCAGGAGACGCATTCCGAGCCGAGGAAGCTCTCGCTCATGCCCGGCGAGACCCGGCTGTCGAAGCCGCGGCCGGAGATGGTCAGCGCGAACGTGCCCTGGACCTCCTCGCAGGCGCGGACGCAGCGCGAGCAGACGATGCACTTGGAGGGATCGTAGGTGAAATAGGGGTTGGACTCGTCCTTCGGCAGCCAGGCCGGATTGGCCTCGCCGCAGGCGTCGGCGAACACGTGGTTCTCACCCTGGTTGCCGTAGCGCACGTCACGCAGGCCGACCGCGCCGGCCATGTCCTGCAGCTCACAATCGCCATTGGCGGCGCAGGTCAGACAGTCGAGCGGATGGTCGGAGATGTAAAGCTCCATCACGCCCTTGCGCAGCTTCTTCAGCCGCTCGGTCTGGGTGTGCACGACGAGGCCCGCGGCCACCGGCGTGGTGCACGAGGCCGGCGTGCCGGCGCGGCCCTCGACCTCGACGAGGCAGAGGCGGCACGAGCCGAACGCGTCGACCATGTCGGTCGCGCACAGCTTCGGGATCTGCGTGCCGGCCTCCATGGCCGCGCGCATGATCGAGGTGCCCTCGGGAACGGTGATGCTCTGGCCGTCGATGGTGAGCGTGACCATCTTTTCGGACTTGGAGAGCGGCGTGCCGTAATCGGTTTCGTGGATGAGCGACATGGTCGGTGTCCTTGTTCCCGATATCTTATTCCGCAGCCTGCAGGCGCGGCTGCTGGGGGCCGAAATCTTCGCGGAAGTGCTTCAGCGCCGAGAGCACAGGGTAGGGCGTGAAGCCGCCGAGTGCACAGAGCGATCCGAGCTTCATAGTGCCGCAGAGGTCCTCGACCAGGGCGATGTTCTCGGCGACGCGCTCGCCGCGGCGGATCTTGTCGATGGTCTCGGCGCCGCGCGTCGAGCCGATGCGGCAGGGCGTGCACTTGCCGCAGGATTCGATGGCGCAGAACTCCATCGCGAAGCGCGCCTGCTTCGACATGTCGACGGTGTCGTCGAACACGACGATGCCGCCATGGCCGATCAGGCCGTCCTTGGCGGTGAACGCCTCGTAGTCGAACGGCGTGTCGAACAGGGCGCGTGGGAAGTAGGCGCCGAGCGGACCGCCGACCTGCACCGCACGAACGGGACGGCCGGTGAAGGTGCCGCCGCCGATGTCGTCGACCAGTTCGCCCAGCGTGATGCCGAACGCGGCCTCGAACAGGCCGCCGAACTTGACGTTGCCGGCGATCTGGATCGGCATCGTGCCGCGCGAGCGTCCCATGCCGAAATCGGCATAGGCCTTGGCGCCCTCGTCGAGGATGAACGGGATCGCGGCGAACGACAGCAGGTTGTTGACCACGGTCGGCTTGCCGAACAAACCATGATGGGCGGGCAGCGGCGGCTTGGCGCGCACGATGCCGCGCTTGCCCTCGAGGCTCTCCATCAGCGCGGTCTCTTCGCCGCAGACATAGGCCCCGGCGCCGGTGCGGACCTCGAGCTCGAACGTATAGTTCGAGCCGGCGATCTTGTCGCCGAGCAGACCGGCCTTCCTGGCGATGTCGATCGCCTTGGTCATGGTCGCGATCGCGTGCGGATATTCCGAACGCGTGTAGATGTAGCCCTTGGTGGCGCCCACCGCGATGCCGCAGATGGTCATGCCTTCGATCAGCACGAAGGGATCGCCTTCCATCAGCATGCGGTCGGCGAAGGTGCCGCTGTCGCCCTCGTCGGCGTTGCAGATGACGTATTTGCGGTCGGCTGCGGTCTGCGCCACCGTCTTCCACTTGATGCCGGTCGGAAAGCCGGCGCCGCCGCGGCCGCGCAGGCCGGAGGTGGTGACCTCGGCAATCACGGCGTCAGGCGTCAGCGACAGGGCGCGCGTCAGGCCCTTGTAGCCGCCATGGGCGCGGTAGTCGTCGAGCGACAGCGGATCGATGATGCCGCAGCGGGCGAAGGTGAGGCGGGTCTGCCGCTTCAGCCACGGGATCTCCTCGGTCAGGCCGAGCGAGAGCTTGTGCGACTTGTCGGCGATAACAGCGTCGAGCAGGGACGGAACGTCGTCTGCTGTCACCGGTCCGAAGCCGAACCGGCCCTGCGCCGTCTCCAATTCGACCAGCGGCTCCAGCCAGTACAACCCACGCGAGCCGTTGCGCACGATCTCGATATCGACCTTCCGCTCCAGCGCCGCCTTGTGCAGCGCGTGGGCGACCTCATCGGCGCCGACGGCGAGTGCGCCGGCATCACACGGGACAAAAAGACGCACGCTCATCGCTGGGCCTCCGAGACGAGGGCATCGATCCGGGCTTCGTCGAGCCGGCCGACCAGCCGGCCGTCGAGCATCGCCGATGGCGCGGTGGCGCACAGGCCGAGGCAGTAGATCGGCTCGAGCGTGACGCGCTCATCGGCCGTCGTGTTGCCCATGGCAATGCCGAGCTTGGCTTCGGCGCGGGCCGCGAGGGCGTCGCCGCCAGCGGCCTGGCAGGCCTCGGCGCGGCACAGCTTGAGCACGTGACGACCGGCCTTCTTGGCCCGGAAATCATGGTAGAACGTGAACACGCCGTAAACCTCGGCGCGCGAGAGGTTCAAAGCGGATGCGATCATCGGAATGGCATCCTCCGGCACGTGGCCGAACGTCTCCTGCAACGCATGGAGGATGGGCAAGGTTGCTCCCTCCATCTTGCTATGTTCGGCGATGATCTCGGCGCCGCGCGCCGCGTCCCAACTTTCGTACACCGGCGTCATCCTGATCCCGATTCTGCGTTGCAAGCGTTTCGCACATCCAAATTGGAATTGCTCAAGATATCAATAAAGCAGTCCCGTGCTGCGATAGCGAAACGCAATCGAGAGATAGCTAGAAGTTGACGAAAAACGGGCCTTCGCGCGACCGGCTTGCGGCCGCGTTTTACCGTGTCGGCGACACCCTCGTCGTGATAGGTTTCACCCTGGCCGGCAGCCGCCGAAAACGCGTGGAACCGGGCCGTTCAACCGCTGGAAGGCCGACCTCTTGATCGACAAGCTCGAACTGCTGCTGGCGCTGGCCAAGGAGCGTCATTTCGGCCGGGCGGCGGAGGCGTGCGGCGTTACCCAGCCGACCATGTCGACCAGCATCAAGCAGCTCGAGGAGATCCTCGGGGTGATGCTGGTGCAGCGGGGCTCGCGGTTCCAGGGGTTCACGCCCGAAGGCGAGCGAACACTGGATTGGGCGCGCCGGATCGTCGGCGACTTCCGGGCGATGCGCCAGGAGATCAATGGCCTCAGGGACAAGCTGTCCGGCGAGATCCGCATCGCGGCGGTGCCGACCGTGCTCGGCATGGTTGCGTCGCTGACGACGCCGTTCCGCGCCAAGCATCCGGAGGTCCGGTTCCGCATCATGTCGTGCACCTCTGCCGACGTGCTGGGACTGCTGGAGAACCTCGAGGTCGACGCCGGACTGACCTACATCGAGAACGAGCCGATCGGCCGTGTCAGAACCATCCCGCTCTACAACGAGAGCTACCGCCTGCTGACGGCGCCCGACGCCATGTTCGGCGATCGCGAGCAGGTGACCTGGAAGGATGTCGGGCAGGTGCCGCTGTGCCTCTTGACGCCCGATATGCAGAACCGCCGCATCATCGACCGCGCGCTGCGCGCCGCCGGCAACGACGTCACGCCGACGCTCACCTCGAACTCGCTGCTCGTGCTCTACACCCATGTAAAGACCGGCCGCTGGGCCAGCGTGATGCCGGCCAAGCTTGCCGAGACGCTCGGCCTCGCCGACAAGGTGCGCTCGATCCCGATCGTCGATCCCGTGATCAACTACCAGATCGGCCTCGTCATCCCGCAGCGCGACCCGATGACGCCGCTGATCGCGGCCCTGGTGCAGGTGGCGCGCGAGGTCGCGCCCAGCCTGCAGGCGTGAGGCGCATGTCGGCACCGTCACCCGACCTCGCCGGCGTCATCGGCGGACTTCGGGCTCTCATGCGGTCGCGGAGCTCCGGCCTTGCGCGTGGCGCGTGGCCCGGAGCTCGTAATGCGCAGCATGGCCGTCGTAGCGGCTGAGCAGCTTCCGCGCCGCGGGCGGAACCACCGCCGCGTCATGGGCTGGACCCGCAAAGCGAACCACCGCCGCCTGATCGGCGAAGGTCATGATCGTCACGAATTCGACCTCGGCCTCCAGCGGTCTGCGCAGCAGCTCGATGCCTAGAAATCCTTCGATTGCCCGATCGACGATGGCTGGAAAGATCGTCAACCGCAGCAGCTCCTCATAGGCATCGGCATCCACCGCCCTGGTCCAGCCGTGCCAAATCCGCTTCAGCATCGCGATGCTCCCTTGGGTCCGATGATGGTCACCGAACCCTTGCACGGGCGTCGGGCGCCGGACTTGGTGAAAGTTGCGGTCCGCGCTGCGAACTCGCGGAGCGGCTGCCTCCGCTCAGTAGGCCGCAAATTGCTCCCGCATGATCTTCTCCTCCTGCCGGATCCGCAAGGTCAGCGGCACGGCATAGATGATCAGGCCGGCCACGAGCGTGACATAGGCGTGCAGCGTCAGCGCGTAGCCGATCAGCTCAGGCAGGATGTTGAGGAAGTAGTTCGGGTGGCGCACGATCCGGAACAGCGGATGGGTCACCAGCGCGTGGTCGCGCGCGAGCATCAGCTTGACGGTCCAGAGGCGACCGAGCAACTGCGACACCACGAGCAGCATCACCGCGCCGAACAGATAGATCACGAAACCGATGATGCTGACGGCGTCGAGCGGTGCATCCCGGACGAGGCCCTCGGCCGTCGCGGCGAGATAGAAAGCGACATGCGCGATGGCCAGCCAGCGCGACACGGATGCGCCGTATTCGACGGCGCCGTCGGTGCGCAGCCGTTTTTCGTTGCGGATCGAGATGCCGAGCATGGCAAAGCGATAGGCGAAGGCGGCAACGATAAAGGCGATGATCACACGCGGTACTCCAGTTTTCGGAGCGATTGCCTTAGTTGCCCATGCGTAGGTGCGTCAATACCATGTTCCGCCAATGTTGCTTACCAAGTACGAAGCGATGTCGTGATGCCGTCATCCCCCTGCGTCATGGAGCCCGCGCTGCCCTTCTGAAGGGCAAGCCGATCGCATCCCCTGGGCATCATCCGCCGCGCGGAGGCCGTGTTCACTACAACGAGCTGGGTGCACCTTGCCCACGCTACGGCAGTCCGGGGCCGCCGCGCTCAGGCCGCGACCGAGATGCTCGCCGTCGCCTTGTACGCGTCGCGGGGCAGGGTGACGCGGACGACGGTGCCGCACTCCAGCCGCGAGCGCAGCCGCATCGAGCCGCCGTGCAACTGGGCCAGCGAGCGGGCGATGGCGAGGCCGAGGCCGGAGCCGTGATAGGTCTTGGTCATCTGGCTCTCGACCTGCTCGAACGGGCGGCCGAGCCGCGCCAGCGACTGCGCGGGGATGCCGATGCCGGTGTCGGCGATGATGAGCACGACCTTGTCCTCGAACACGCGGCTCCGCATCGTGACACGGCCGCCTTCGGGGGTGAACTTCACCGCGTTCGACAGCAGGTTGACCATGATCTGCTTGGTGGCGCGACGGTCGGCGACGACGGGGATGCTGCCTCCGATGTCGGCGTCGAGGACGAGGCTCTTGTCCAGGGCGCGACCGGAGACGACGCGCAGCGATTCCGCCAGCGTCTTGGCGAGGTCGAGCGGCTCCATGTCGAGCTTCATGCGGCCGGCCTCGATCTTCGACATGTCGAGGATGTCGTTGATCACCTCGAGCAGATACTGACCGGAGGTCAGGATGTCGTGGCAGTATTCCTGGTACTTCTCGGAGCCGAGCGAGCCGAACATGCCGCTGCCCATGATCTCGGAGAAGCCGATGATGGCGTTGAGCGGCGTGCGCAGCTCGTGGCTCATATTGGCGAGGAATTTCGACTTGGTCTGGTTGGCTTCCTCGGCGCGGGTCTTTTCCTGCGAGTACTTCTCCGCGAGGTCGGCGAGCTCGATCGCCTGGCGCTCCAGCGCGCTCTGCGAGCGCTGCAGGTCGATCACGGTGGCGCGCAGGCGCAGGTCGTTGTCGACGAGCTTCTGCTCGTGCTCCTTGATGCGGGTGATGTCGGTGCCGACCGAGACGTAGCCGCCGTCCTTGGTGCGGCGCTCGCTGATGTGCAGCCAGCTGCCGTCGTCGAGCTGCGCCTCGAAGGTGCGCCCGCCGGGCGCCTGCTGGCTGTGGTCGTGCAGCCGGGTGCGGATCTCCGGCATCTTGCCGACCTCGATGACGGTCTCATAGGAGGTGCCGGGGATCACGGCAGAGTCCGGCAGCTTGTGCAGCTTCTGGAAATGCGAGTTGCACAGCACCAGCCGGTTGTTGGCGTCCCACAGCACGAAGGCTTCCGAGATCGTCTCGATCGCGTCGCGCAGGCGAAGGTCGGCCTCGACGGTCTTCTCGACCAGGCTCTTCTGCTCGGTGACGTCGACCGCGATGCCGATCAGGTGCAGGCCGGAATCGGAGGTGCCCTGGCTGAGCTCGCAGCGCACGCGAAGCCAGATCCAGTGGCCCTCGGTGTGGCGCATCCGGAAGCTCTGGTCGATCTGGTGGATGTCGCCGGCGACGAGCTGGTCGGCGATCTCGAACAGGTCGATGTCATCGGAGTTCACCAGCGCGTTGACCTCGCCGAAGGTGAGGAGGTCGGTGCGGTTCTCGAGGCCGAGCATCGCGAACATCGAGTTCGACCAGAAGATGCGGCCGCGCGACAGGTCCCAGTCCCACAGCCCGCAGCGGCCGCGATTGAGCGCGGTGTCGATGCGCCCGCGCACCGCGTCGTTGATCAGGTCGCCCTCGCGGGCGCGGGTCGACTGCCAGTGGAAGGCGAAGCCGAGGATCAGCACGACGAAGCCCGTCGTCGCCGACAGCGTGACCGAGAGTGCGGCGTCCGAGCCCCAGATCGGCTCGAGCTTCTCCTGGATCACCACGACGCGGCCAGGCAGCGCCTTGATCAACTGCGACACCGCGAAGGCCGGACGGCCGTTCGGTAGCGTGATCTCGGTGACCGCGCCCTGCAGGCCCGGCGTCGCCAGGAGCTGCGCGGTGGAGATCAAATCGAGGATACGGTCGTTCTCGCCGAGTCCGGTGTCGACCGGAACCCGGGCGAGAATGCGGTGGTCGGCGCCGGTCACGATCACGTGGCGGCCGGGCGCTGCGCCCCAGGCGGGGATCAGGTCGGGCAGCAGGCTCTGCAGGTGCTCGATATGGGCGATGCGGTCCGGGCGCATCGCCAGATTGCCGATGCGGTCGGCGAGCAGGTCGGAGATCGCGGCCAGGTCGCGCTTGGTCGCGCCGCGCTTCTGACGGCTCTGGTCGAGCACCTGGACGAAAGCGCCGAGGCAGATGGTGACGAGAAAGGCGATGATCAAAGTAGGGACAGCAC
Organism: Bradyrhizobium sp. SZCCHNRI1009; assembly: GCF_032487575.1. Taxonomy (NCBI): domain Bacteria; kingdom Pseudomonadati; phylum Pseudomonadota; class Alphaproteobacteria; order Hyphomicrobiales; family Nitrobacteraceae; genus Bradyrhizobium; species Bradyrhizobium sp. SZCCHNRI1009. The sequence goes on from NZ_JAUEUL010000020.1 coordinate 19,420, forward strand.
GACGCAATACCGGCTCAGCAGTCAGCAGCCTTTGATAGGCCGGTTTCGCGATCGATTGCGCCAACCCCTTGATGGAATCAGAAGATTGGACGCACGCGTTCGCGGCATGCGCACGCGTCATGCTGTAGACCCCCGAAACTTCTTGGATACCCGAATTTCGAAAGAGCCCCAGCCGCTTCCGAATCAAGTTGATTTGAATCCAGATTTCTCGGGCTGTCGAGAGTCAACGATTTGGCAAAAGCTAATAAATCTTATCCAATGCGGATTTGCCATGGCGAAAAGCCGGCAGAGTGAGTCCGAAGCGGGAACGCAGCGTGACGTTCAGGCCTCAACCGTGCGGCGGCTCGGCGTGACTGATGACGCGCTTGACGCTCGGGAAGGCGCGACGCACTCCGCGCTCGATGTGGTCGACATTGTCGTGCACCTTCAGCACGCTCATCGACGGCGCTGCGCGGCAGTGGAAGTTGACGATCTCGCCGGCCTCGGTGTTGCGGACGCGGACATTGTGCACGTCGTACATGTCGGTCTCGGCTGCGAGGCGCTGCAGGGCCGCGGCGATCTCGGCGATCCGCTGCGCCGGCGCGTCGACGCCGAACGGCAGCTCGGGCTCGAGCGGCTCGATATGGGTGTCGACCTCGACATCGGCGCCGAATTCGTCGCGGATCGAGCGTTCCAGCTCGTGCGCGATCGCATGTGCCGCGAACAGGCTCATGTCGCCGTCGACCTCGAGGTCGATCGCGACGATCAGGCGCCCGCCGACATCATGGACGGTGACGTGATGGATCGCGAGGCCGGAATTGCGCGCGATCACCATGATGCGCTCGCGCACGCTCTCATTGCTGAGCGCGACCGGCACCGTCGTGAAGGTGACGTCGGCGCCGGACAGGCTGGCATCGACCGCGGCCTGCGCATCGCGCTTGATCTCGTGCACGCGGTCGATCGGATAGGTGCGCGGCACCTGCACCGTGGCGTCGACGAAATGCGTCGCGCCGACGAGCCGCACCCGCAGCCGCTCGACATCGACGACGCCATTGATCGAACGGATCGCGGCGCGCGCCTTTTCGGCCGCGCCCTCCGGCGCGCGGTCGAGCAGTGTTTCTACGGTGGAGCGCGCCAGCCGCAGGCCGAGCATCGAGATCATCAGGGCGACGGCGACCGCGGCGGCGGAATCCCCCCACCAGAACCCGAACGCGGTGAGGACCAGGCCGGCGATGACGGCGATCGAGCCGAGCACGTCGGAGGCAAAATGCAGAGCGTCGGCGGCGAGCGCCTGGCTGTGGGTCTCGTGCGCGGCCCGGTGCAGCGCGCGGGCGCGCCAGAAATTGACGGCGATGTCGATCAGCAGCACCACGAACGGAATCGCCGACAGCGACGGCGGTGCCGCCGCCTCGCGCAGCCGGCTGACGGACTCGACCAGCACGCCGCCGGCCAGCACGTAGAGCAGGGCGATGACGCCAAGCGCCGACAGGCTCTCCAGCTTGCCGTGGCCGTAATGATGCTCGTCGTCGGCCGGCCGGTCCGATACCCGAACCACCATCCACGTGATGACGGTGGCGACGACGTCGACGGCGCTGTGCAGGGCCTCGGAGACGAGCGCGAGGCTGCCGATCAGGATGCCGACGATGAACTTCGCCGCGGCCATGCTGGCGCTCGCCGCGATCGAGATCGCGGCGACACGGGTTTTCCCGGAATCGACATGGGAGGCGGCGTCTCTCATGGCGGCGGATGTAGCAGCCGAGGCCGCACCATGAAAGCCGGGATCGCGCGGTCCATGTGCGTGGACCGCGCGCTGTTTCGAGTGCTTCTAAATCTCAGAAGGTTGCGTTCACAAGGTCACCACGATCTTGCCGAGATGCTTGTTCGCCTCCATGTGCGCGAACGCCGCGCCAATGTCGTCGAAGGCGAAGACGCGGTCGATCGGCAGCCGCAGCGTGCGCTGCTCGACCGCACCCCAGATGTCCTTCTTCACCTCGTCGAAGATCGCGCGGATCTCCTCGATCGAGCGGGTGCGGAAGGTGACGCCGACATAGGTGATGCGGCGCGCCGCGTGCAGGTCGAAGTTGAAGTCGGCATGGGTGCCGCCGAGCCGGCCGACATTGACGATGCGGCCGAGGACCTTGGTTGCGGCGAGGTTCTGATTGGCGACCTTGCCGGACACCTGGTCGATGATCAGATCGACGCCCTCGCCGTCGGTCGCCTGCAGCACCTGGTCGACCCAGGCAGGATCGCTGGAGTCGATGGCGAGATCGGCGCCGAACTCCTTGAGCCGTCCGCGGCGCATCGCATCGGTCGAGGAGCCGATCACGAGCCGGGCGCCCTTGAGCTTGGCGATCTGCATCGCCATCAGCCCGACGCCGGAGCTCGCACCCTGCACCAGCATGCGCTGGCCCGGCTGCAAAGCGCCGTTGGTGACGACGGCGTTGTGCATCGTGGTCAGCGCGATCGGCAGCGTGGCGGCCTCGTCGAAGTTCATGTTCGACGGCGCGTGGAACAGCCGGCCATGGTCGGCAAGGGTGTATTCGGCGAACGCCGCGCTGCCCGAGCCCATGACCTTGTCGCCGATCTTCACGCCCCTGGCGTCGGGCCCGAGCTCGGCGACCTCGCCGGCCCATTCCATGCCGAGGACGGTGCCGACGCCGCCGGCGGCGCCATGCACATGCCCCTTGGTCATGCCGAGATCGGCGCGATTGAGGCCGCAGGCGCGCACGCGCACCAGCACCTGCGTGCCCTTCGGCGCGGGCTTGGCGATATCGGTGATCGCGGCGCCCTGGGCGCCGTAGACATAGGCTTTCATCGCAAGGAATCCTGTCGGGTCAGCATGAACGGCGACCTTACTGTGCCGCTCCTCTCTGCGCACCGCCTAACAGGCGGCGCGCAGCTCCGACAAGGTTCTCTCAGGATTGAACCGGTTCCGCTGACCGGGCTGGATGCGTCAGGCGGCGACTGGAGCTTCCGCTTCGTCGAAGGCCGAGGAGACGTCGCGCATGCTGATGACGCCGGCCAGCGCGAAGTCGACAATGACCGGGAGGTGGCGGATGTGGTGCACGTTCATCAGGTGCCGCACGTGTTCGAGCGTATCCTCGGTGCTGCAGGAGATCAGCCGCTGCGGCGAGATCAATTGCGAGACCTTCAGGTTGACGCCGGCGGCGCCATGCTCGGCGATGGCGCGCACGACATCGCGCTCGGTGAACATGCCGGCCGCGGTGTTGCCCTCGGTGCGGACGACATCCTTGACGACGAGGGCGCTGACATTGCTGGCGCGCATCAGCTGCGCCGCGACGCCGACGGTCTCGTTCATTCGCACCGTGATCACGCGCGCCTTCTTGTTGCGCAGGATGTCTCCGACCTTCATGGCACCCTCCCGTTTGGTTGGTAGTGAACGGGAGGAAGTCTGGTATACGTTATGCCAGAAGTCAATCGGGTTTGATGGCTTTTCGTGCGCGAGGCCACCGAAAAAACACGTCAGCGACACTGCCGGATATGACCGGGGCATCCCGCCCTGGCGCAAAAAAAAGAGGCGCACCGCTGGTGCGCCTCCTGAAGTCGCGGGAAGAAACCGTGGCGTCACGCCATCCTGGCGTCCTGCGTCACCGGCTCGGTGACCGGCTCCTTGCCGAGGATGAAGGCCCGGCGCAGCGGCTTGATCACGAACAGCGCCATCAAGGCGGCCGTCGCGTTCAGCGCGACGCCGATCACGAACACGGCCTGCCAGCCATATTTTGCGGAGACGATGCTGGCGAGCGGGACCAAGAGCGAGGCGGTGCCCTTCGCAGTGTAGAGCATGCCGTTGTTGGTCGCGGCGTATTTGCTGCCGAACGTATCGCCCGAGGTCGCCGGAAACAGGCTGTAGATTTCGCCGAAGACGCCGAAATAGACGGCGGTGGCGAGCACGAACACGATCGGATTGTGCCCGTAGCTCGACAGCGTCAGCAGCATCAAGGCGGCCGTGCCGAAGGCGATGAACATGGTGTGCTCACGACCGATCGTGTCGGAGATCCAGCCGAACACGGGGCGGCCGAAGCCGTCGAAAATGCGATCGAGCGAGATCGCGAACGTCAGCGCCGCCATCTGGAAGCCGGCGAGCGACACCGGCTCGTTGGCGATCTTGAAATCGTGGGCGATCGGGGCGATCTGGGCGGCGGTCATCAGGCCGCCGGAGGCCACCATGACAAACACCAGATACATGATCCAGAAGATCGGCGTGCGCAGCACCTGCGGCGGCGTGTAGTCGATCTTGCTCTGCGGCAGGTTGAGCTGCTTCTTGCGGGCCGGCCCCGCGACCGTCGGCGGCCGCAGGAAGATCGCAAGCACGAACACGACCAGCCCTTGGCCGATGCCGAAGGTGAAGAAGGCGCTCTGATAACCGCTCGAGGCGATCATGCTGGCGATCGGCACCACGGTCAGCGCCGCACCGGCGCCGAAGCCCGCGGCGGTGGCACCGGCGGCGAGGCCGCGGCGGTCGGGAAACCATTTCAGCGCATTGCCGACGCAGGTGCCGTACACCGCACCGGCACCGATGCCGCCGATGACGGCGCCGGCGTAGAGCAGGGTGAGCGAGTCGGCGTAGGAGTTCAGCACCCACGCCAGCGAGATCATGACGGCGCCGAACATGATGACGAGGCGCGGGCCGTATTTGTCGACGAACCACGCCTCGACCGGCACGAGCCAGGTTTCGGTGACGACGAAGATCGTGAAGGCCAGCTGGATCGCCGTGCGACCCCAGTGAAACTTCGCGTCGATCGGATCGACGAACAATGTCCAGCCATATTGCAGGTTGGCGATCATCGCCATGCAGATGATGCCCATCGCGAGCTGGAGCCAGCGGAAGCCGCTGGACTGTGCCTGGACAGGCGGTGTTGCCTCTGTGCTGGAAACCATGTGTCCTCCCAAACGCGCTCTGTTGGAGGATGCCGCTGCGAGCGCGCTCCTCATCTGCGCATCGAGGCATTCTGGTATAACATATTCCAGTCTGCAATATGGCCTGCGACACAGGGTGCGACATGCTGCTTTGCAGCGACACCGAAATCGTCCGCCAAGCAAAAGAAAACGCTCGGCAAAATGCCGAGCGTCGTCAATCTGGAAGCGTTCTTTTTTATTTTTGCTGCAGCGCGAAGGGCGCGTCAGAGCGTTGATTTCTGCACCACGACCCGCCGCCAGGGCTTGAGCACCGCGATCGCGAGGATCGACGCCAGGATGTTGGCGCCGGCCGCGATGATGAAGACGCGGTCCCAATTGCCGGAGGACTGCTGCATGTAGTTCGCGATCGGCACCAGCAGCGCTGCCGTGCCCTTGGCGGTGTAGAGCAGGCCGGCATTGGTGGTGGCGAACTTGGTGCCGAACGTGTCGGTGCAGGTCGAGGGGAAGAGCGAGTAGATCTCACCCCAGGCGAAGAACACGAAGCCCGAGAGGATCACGAACCACACCGGATCGTGCCCCAGCATGTACAGCGCCCAGATGCCGATGCCTTCCATGCCGAAGGCGATGAACATCGTATTCTCGCGGCCGATCATGTCAGAGATCCAGCCGAAAAACGGACGTGTCAGGCCGTTCAGAACGCGGTCGATGGTGGCTGCGAACGTCACCGCCGTCATGGTCATGCCGATCAGCGTCACCGGAATGTTGTCGACCTTCCAGTCGCCGGCGATCGGCTTGAGGTTGGCCGTTACCATCAGGCCGCCGGCGCCGACGATCACGAACATGAAGTACATCAGCCAGAAGATCGGCTGACGGATCACTTCGGTCGGGTTGTAGTTGCGGCGGCTCTGGACGAGGTTGGTGTTCTGAGTGACCGCGGGCACCTGGCCTTCCTTAGGCGCGAACAGGAAGAAGGCGAGGATGACGATGATGATGCCCTGGCCGAGACCGAAATACAGGAAGGTGGTCTGGAAGCCGGAGTCGCGGATCATGGCCTGGATCGGTGCGACGGTGAGCGCCGAGCCGGCGCCGAAGCCGGCCGCGGTGATGCCGGCCGCGAGGCCGCGCTTGTCGGGAAACCACTTCAGCGCGTTGCCGACGCAGGTGCCATAGACGCCGCCGGCGCCGATGCCCGCGATGATCATGCCGAGATAGTAGCCGTTGAGCGAGGTGGCGTAGGCGTTGATCATCCAGCCGATCGCACACAGCACGCCGCCGACGAGCACGACGATGCGCGGACCGTATTTGTCGACGAACCAGCCTTCGACCGGCACGAGCCAGGTCTCGAACAGCACGAACAGCGTGAAGGCCCACTGGATCGAGGCGCGATCCCAGCCGAAGGTCTTGGCGATATCCGGGACGAAGAAGGTCCAGCCATATTGATAGTTGGCGATCATCACCATCGCCAGGACGCCAACCGCGAGCTGCGTCCAGCGATAGGCATCGCTTACTCTTGCAGATGCGGGCGCCCCCGCGTGAGCCAAGTCCGTCATGTTTCCTCCAGGCTGTCTATTTGCTGTCTATTTTTGTCCTAACAGCTATGCGGGAGTTTGGTATATGATATGCCAATAGACAAGCGGATTCATCGAGCAGGCGGGCGCTGGTAGACCTGCGATCGACGAAAAAAGCCTGCAGAAGCAAGGCAAATCGCTGCAGCGACAATACGACGCAGCAGAGGATATTTGTAGCTCAACTATCGAAGTAAGAACGGGCTCATGCGGCGAACGCCCGCAACCGGTTGTAGCCCTGCTGGATCGCCGACCAGAACAGCGCGATCAACCCGAGCGCCATGATGGTGCCGACCAGCCCGTTGGAGAAGAAGATCGCGAGCGATCCCTGGGATCCCAGCAGCGACTGTCGGAAGGCCTCCTCGGCCTTGTCGCCGAGCACGATGGCGAGCACCAGCGGCGCGAGCGGATAGCCGCACTTCTTGAACAGATAGCCGAGCACGCCGAACACCAGCATCAGCACCACATCGAACGTGCTGCTGTGCACCGAATAGGCGCCGATGGCACACAGCACGAGGATGAGCGGCGCGATGATGCTGAAGGGAATGCGCAGGATCGCCGCGAACACCGGGACGCAGGTCAGCACGACGAGCAGGCCGGCGAGGTTGCCGAGATACATCGAGGCGATCAGGCCCCAGACGAACTCCTTCTGCTCGACGAACAGCATCGGCCCCGGTTGCAGGCCCCAGATCAAGAGACCGCCGAGCAGCACCGCCGCCGTGGGGGAGCCGGGCACGCCGAGCGACAGCATCGGCAGCAGCGCCGCCGTGCCCGCCGCATGGGCTGCCGTCTCCGGCGCGACGACGCCCTCGATCTCGCCATGGCCGAACTTCTTGCCGCGCTTGGAGAGGCGCTTGGCGATGCCGTAGCTCATGAACGAGGCCGGCGTGGCGCCGGCGGGGGTGATGCCCATCCAGCAGCCGATCAGGCATGAGCGCAGCGCGGTGAGCCAGTGTGCCGGCATCTCCTTCCAGGTGTGCAGCACCACGCGCAGATTGATCTGCGCGTTGCCGCCGCGGAAGCTTAGTCCTTCCTCCATCGTCAGCAGGATCTCGCCGATGCCGAACAGGCCGATCACGGCGATCAGGAAGTCGAAGCCGTTGAGCAGTTCGGTGATGCCGAAGGTGAGCCGGAGCTGGCCGGTGATGGAATCCAGGCCGACGGCGGCAAGCGCGAAGCCGATCATCATCGCCGCGATCGTCTTGAACGGCGGCTCCTTGCTCAGGCCGACGAAGCTGCAAAAGGCGAGGAAGTAGACGGCGAACTTCTCGGCGGGGCCGAACTGAAGCGCGAAGCCGGCCACCAGCGGCGCGATCAGCGTGATCATGATGACCGCGAACAGCGCGCCGACGAAGGACGAGGTGAATGCTGCCGTGAGCGCCTCGCCGGCCTTGCCCTGCTGCGCCATCGGATAGCCGTCGAAGGTGGTCGCGACCGACCATGGCTCGCCGGGTATGTTGAACAGGATCGAGGTGATGGCGCCGCCGAACAGCGCGCCCCAGTAGATGCAGGACAGCATGATGATCGCCGAGGTCGGCGGCATGCTGAAGGTCAGCGGCAGCAGGATCGCGACGCCGTTGGCGCCGCCCAATCCCGGCAGCACGCCGATGATCACCCCGAGGACGATCCCGAGGATCATCACCATGATGTTGAAGGGTTGGAGGGCGACGGCGAAGCCGTGAAACAGATTGGCGAGTTCTTCCATGCCGGCTTGGTCCTGCAACCCTCAGCGGATGAGTTTTCTTGTTAGAGTCCGAGCCATTCCTCGACCGGCCCCTTGGGCAGGGGAACCATGAACCAGCGCTCGAAGATCAGATAGGTCACGACCGGCATGCCGATCGCGACCACTGCCACCGTGAGCCAGCCATATTTGCCGAGCCACCGCATGAACCATGCGATGAAGATCATGGAGGCGACGTACAGGCCGGTGAAAGGCAGGGCGCCGACATAGATCGCCGTCGGCACCACCATGCTCATGACCTGGCGCAGCTGCCCCCATTCAGCGAAGATACGGCCGTCATCCTCGCGCAGCGTGCTGCGGAAGTTCATCGCGCTGGCCGCCACGATGAAAAGTCCGACGTAGAATGGGAAGAATCCCGCCCGCGGTCCTTCGGCTCCCCAGTTGATCCCGGCCTTCACGCTGCCGAGGATTACGATGATCCCGAACAGCGCGATCGCGAGCGTGACGCCGACCTCGACCGCCTTGTGGCTCGGGCCGGCGGATCCACCTTGACGGCTCATGCGAGGGCGCTCAGTTCGAGGCCAGGAAGCCGGCTTCCTTCATCAGGAGCTCGTGCCGCTTCTCTTCGGTCTCTACCCATTTGGCATAATCGGCGCCGGTCATGAAGGTGGTGTTGAAGGCGCCGGTCTTCATGAACTCCTGCCACTCCGGCGTCTCCCGCACCTTCTTGAACAGGTCGACGTAGTATTCGATCTGGTCCTTGGTGGCCCGTGGCGACATGAAGATGCCGCGCAGCATCAGATATTCGATGTCGAGCCCCTGCGACTTGCAGGTCGGGATGTCCTTCCAGGCCTTGCCGTCGGTGATCGGCTCGTCATAGCCCATCGGCTTGTCGTCGAAGACGCAGAGCGGCCTGACCTTGCCGCCGCGCCACTGCGCCACCGCCTCGATCGGATTGTTGACGGTGGAGTCGACGTGATTGCCGACGAGCTGCACCGCGACCTCGCCGCCGCCCTTGTAGGGGATGTAGGTGAACTTCGCGCCGGTCGCCTTCTCCATCGCCACCGTGATGATCTGGTCTTCCTGCTTCGAGCCGGTGCCGCCCATCTTCAAGGTGCCGCCGCCTTGCTTGACCGCATCGATGTAGTCCTTGGCGGTCGCATAGGGCTTCTCGGCGTTGACCCAGAGCACGAACTCGTCGAGCGCCAGCATGGCGACGGGAGTGAGGTCCTTCCAGTTGAAAGGAATGCCGGTCGCGAGCGGCGTCGTGAACAGGTTCGACAGCGTGATGATGATCTTGTGCGGGTTGCCGGCCGACGCCTTGACGTCGAGGAAGCCTTCGCCGCCGGCGCCACCGGACTTGTTGATCACGACCAGCGGCTGCTTCATCAAATTGTGCTTGGTGACGATGCCCTGGATGGTCCGGGCCATCTGATCGGCACCGCCACCGGTGCCAGCCGGAACGATGAACTCGACCGGCCGGACGGGCTCCCATCCCGCCAGAGCCGGGATATGCCCTGCCATCAGGGCGATGCCGGCCATAACGGCCACGCACACGGAACGCTTCATCACGCTTTCTCCCCTTCATTCCCGGAACGCACGGCTTCTTGCGGCCGCTGTGCCCAATCGAACCACTGACCCGTCGAGCCCGGCCGGTGGCGTTTTCCGCCGTGCCGCGCTTCAGGCCGTCGTCAGCTCCGGACTCCCCTGCGATGCCCATGCAGCCAAAAGTTGTGTTGGCAGTCGGGATCAGGCAGCAAGAGGTGCATCCGCAGCCAATCGACCGATTTGATTTTGGTATGAAGAGGTGACCGACCGCAATTGAGGAGATTGGGTGGGATGCCTGGCAGGCCAATTTGTCGCAGGCGGTGGGGTGTCGCGAAAAGCAAAAGCCCCGGAGGTCCGGGGCTCTTGGTTGGGCTTCGGTGCTGGCTGCGCGCCGGAAGCGCCTTCGGCCTCAGAGACCGAAATAGGGCAGGTCGCCGTTGCGGTTGGCAGCGCGGGCGCTGATCATCAGCACGCGGTCGAGGGCGGCGAGGAAGCGGCCGAACAGGGACACGGGCTGAACGAGGGGGAGGGCAACGGTCTTGGCCATGGTTTGTCTCCTTCAGTGAGGCGGTATGACGTTCTGACTGAGGAGAATTTACGTATACCAGATGCCAGATACAACGATCGATATTGCATAGCGGCATGAGCATTTTGCGATGCGGCAGGAATGTTACGATTGGGGTTTCTTATCGAGAACGGCATTTTCATATGGAAAGAGCCGCCCAACCGAGGCGCCGGTCGGTCTCGATCCCTCCTCGGCGGACCGAGCCGGCAAACTCCGGGTATCTCGGCGACTGCCGACATCTGCCATCCCGTGCGCCGATCCCGCGCGTGCAACGCGACGGAACGATCGGCCCGAGGTGAGGGAACTGTGCTGCCCGGGCCGCAGTTACTCTGCAACGAAGCGGAGTGGCGTCGCCGGATGTTGATCGTTCAGTGCGTCGCGCTGTATTCCTCGAAACGTGTCATCGGCAGACCTGAGGGCGAAGGATAAGGCCATGCGCGCCTTGATCGTGGCACTGTCCATCCTGGCGATCGCCGGAAGCGCGCAGGTCGCTCACGCTGGTCTGAGCAGCGCACCGCGTGAAGCGTCGGCACCCGCCGATACGGTGATCGCCGCCCAGGAAGCCAATCAGGAGACCGAGAATCAGATCGGCCTCACCAAGGCGAAGCGTCGGGCCGTGCAACGGGGGCTGACCAGGCTCGGGTTCGGCACCAGGATCAACGGGACGTTCGACGAGCAGACCCGCGCCGTCATCGCCCGTTGGCAGGAGGAGCGCGGCTATCCCACGACCGGCTTCCTCAACGCCGCTCAGCACAAGGTCCTGATGGACGCAGCCACCGAGGCTGCCAAACCCGACCGTCAACCCCGCCGCAGCGCAGGGCGCGCGCGACATCAGCGGAATGTCGGAGGTCCCATCGGCGCGATCGGCGGCGCGATGCACCGTGTGGTGGGCGGAATATTCGGCAGGTAGCTCGTCAGATCTTCAAAGAGTCGGAAGACGCTCGAGGCAATTTCTACCGTAGGACCTGCCCGCTGAAGCGGCCTTCGTCTTCTCGACGCCCTGCGCTTGCCGACGGCGGCGATATGAAAGCCCGGCCGAAGCGGGGCCGGATCAGGAGCTGCTGGAGGCGACCTCCGGACCAGAATTGGCGCGCGCCAGCTCGATCGCTATCGGAAGAACCCCCAAAGTCGAACCACAACCGTGTCGCCGCTCTGGCTGCCGTTTCTCACCACGAACGGCGTCGAGAAAGCAATTCCGGTGCTGAAGGTCCGCTCGACATTGGCTGTCGTCTCCCCGACGAAGCTCCAGCGATTTGTCGTTCCTCCGCTGGAGGGAATATCCTGCGTCAGCGAGACCTCCAACAACATCGCCGTACCAAGGACGGACAGCCGCTGAACGGAGACATCGGTTACCACGAATGTCTTGCCGGCGGGGATCGAGAACGCGGTGTCGTGGCCGTCCGGGTGGACGATGTTTGGGGTCTTGGTTCCGCCCTTCGGCACGGACGTTTCGAGTTGGACGGGAGGGTGCCCCAGGATCGGCGGCTTCCTGATTGGACTTACCAAGACATCCCTCCATCACACCACAATCGCCATACGCCGCGTTCCAACGCGTTCTCAAGCTCCGGCAGTGTGAAGTTGGGACGCATCGCTGCACACCTCCACGGGAGCCCTCGCAGAATGCACATCGAAGCGCGAGAGGACCTTGCTCTGGATCAAAACGAAATGTTTCTCGGAGGTCTGCGAGTGGGCAGGGCTATGCCAGTGTGCTCTTCGGGGGCGGTTCGCGTCCGCTCTGGCTGCATATCGTGATTTTCGATCATCCGCGGGACAAAACATCAAAGATCGTAGCAATCGAGGCTGTGGGTCACGAGCAATCGGGTCGGCGACAACTGCTCCGTACATCCCATATTTCAGACATTCTCGACAGGTGCGATCGCCGGCCGTAGCCGGACCAAGGTCATCGTCGATGTGCGCTGGGCGCGGGAAATAGACGGGAACGTGAGAATGAAAAAGCCGCCGGCTGATGCCGGCGGCTTGATGTCGAGGAGCTTCACATTCGGCGGTCGCGCCGCCGATCGTCTCTGGCGCTCGATTACTCCGCAGCTTCCTTCCGCGGCGGATCCAGCGCGCCGGAGTCGTGGATCTCGGCGACCTGGTGGTCGCTGAAGCCGAGCACCTGGCGGAGGACCTCGTCGGTGTGCTCGCCGAGCAGGGGCGAGCGGGTCACGTCGGCCGGGCTGTCCGAGAGCTTGATCGGGTTGCCGACCGAGAGATACTTGCCGCGGGTCGGGTGGTCGACCTCGACCAAGGTGCCGGTCTTGCGCAGCGACTCGTCCTCGGCGATCTCCTTCATCGAGAGAATGGGACCGCAGGGGATGTCGAACTCGTTCAGGATGTCCATGGCCTCGAACTTGGTCTTGGTCATGGTCCACTGCTCGATGCGGCCGAAGATCTCGTTCAGGCGCGGCAGGCGGGCGGCGGGCTTGGCGTAGTTCGGGTCGGTCTTCCAGGTCGGCTCGCCGATCACGTCGCAGATCTTCTCCCAGACCGGCGCCTGGGTGATGAAGTAGATGTAGGCGTTCGGGTCGGTCTCCCAGCCCTTGCACTTCAGGATGCGGCCGGGCTGGCCGCCGCCGGAATCGTTGCCCGCGCGCGGCACGGCGTCGCCGAACGGCACGCCCTCGCCGAACTGGCTGTATTCCTTGAGCGGACCATGCTCGAGCCGCTGCTGGTCGCGCAGCTTGACGCGGCAGAGGTTGAGCACGCCGTCCTGCATCGCAGCCGTGACGCGCTGGCCGCGTCCGGTGTGGGTGCGCTGATAGAGCGCGGTGACGATGCCGAGCGCCAGGTGCAGCCCGGTGCCGGAATCGCCGATCTGCGCGCCGGTGACCAGCGGCAGGCCGTCACGGAAGCCGGTGGTCGAAGCGGCGCCGCCGGTGCACTGCGCGACGTTCTCGTAGACCTTGCAGTCCTCGTAGGGGCCGGGGCCGAAACCCTTGATCGAGGCGACGATCATCTTCGGGTTGATCGCCTGGATCTTCTCCCAGGGGAAGCCCATGCGGTCGAGCACGCCGGGGCCGAAATTCTCGACCAGCACGTCGCACTTCTTGATCAGCTCGGTCAGGACTTCCTTGCCCTTCGGGTTCTTGGTGTCGAGCGTGATCGACCGCTTGTTGTGGTTCAGCATCGTGAAATAGAGGCTGTCCACGTTCGGAATGTCCTGCAGCTGGCCGCGGGTGATGTCACCCACGCCCGGACGCTCGACCTTGATCACGTCGGCGCCGAACCAGGCCAGCAGTTGCGTGCAGGTCGGTCCGGACTGGACGTGGGTGAAGTCGAGAATGCGAACGCCCTCGAGCGCCTTGGTCATGTCTTGCTCTCCGTAACGATTGGTCATCCCGCATGGCGCGGGCAGGTGATGTCTTGCGGGTGGCCTTACTTCTTCTTCGTCAGCACGCTCTGCGGATTGAGGTTGCCGATACGGCCGCTCTCGGATCCGGCCGCGGGATCAATCACGGCGTTGATCAAGGTGGGCTTGCCGGAATCCATCGCCGCGTTGACGGCGCGCTTCAGCTCGTCCGGCGAGGTCGCGTTGACGCCGACGCCGCCGAAGGCCTCCATCATCTTGTCGTAGCGCGCGCCCTTGACGAACACGGTGGTGGCCGGATCGTCGCCCGCCGCGTTCTGGTCGGTGCCGCGATAGATGCCGTCATTGTTGAAGATGACGACGCAGATCGGCAGATTGTAGCGGCAGATGGTCTCGACCTCCATGCCGGAGAAACCGAAGGCGCTGTCGCCCTCGATCGCCAGCACCGGCTTACCGGTCTCGACCGCGGCGGCGATCGCCGAGCCCATGCCGATGCCCATCACGCCCCAGGTGCCGACGTCGAGCCGCTTGCGCGGCTGATACATGTCGATCACGCCGCGGGCGAGGTCGAGCGTGTTGGCGCCCTCGTTGACGAGGATCGCGTCCGGACGCTCCTTGATGATGGTGCGGAGCACGCCGAGCGCGCCGTGATAGTCCATCGGCGAGTTGTTGTTCATCAGCCGCGGCGCCATCTTGGCGACGTTGTCCTCGCGCTTCTTCTGCACCGCGCTCAGCCACTCGGCCGGCGCCTTGGCCCAGTTGCTGCCCATCGCGTCGGAGAAGGCGGTGACGACCGAACCGATGTCGCCCACCACGGGGGCGGCGATCTCGACGTTGGAGTCCATCTCCTTCGGCTCGATGTCGACCTGGATGAACTTCTTGGGCTGTTCGCCCCAGCTCTTGCCCTTGCCGTGCGACAAGAGCCAGTTGAGGCGGGCGCCGATCAGCATCACGACGTCGGAGTCCTTCAGCACGGTCGAGCGCGCGGCACCGGCGCATTGCGGATGCAGGTCGGGCAAGAGGCCCTTGGCCATGCTCATCGGCAGGAACGGCACGCCGCTCTTCTCGACGAAAGTCTTGATCGCCTCATCGGCTTGCGCATAGGCCGCGCCCTTGCCGAGAATGATCAGCGGACGTTTCGCGTTCTTCAACAGATCGAGCGCGCGTTTGACGGAGTCGGGCGAGGGGATCTGCGCCGGCGCCGGATCGATTACCTTGACCAGCGAGGCGCTGCCTGCCTGCGCGTTCATCACCTGGCCGAACAGCTTTGCCGGCAGGTCGAGATAGACGCCGCCGGGACGCCCGGAGACCGCGGCGCGGATGGCGCGGGCGAAGCCGATGCCGATGTCCTGGGCGTGCAGCACGCGGAACGCCGCCTTGCACAGCGGCTTGGCGATCGCGAGCTGATCCATCTCCTCGTAGTCGCCCTGCTGCAGGTCGACGATCTCGCGCTCCGAGGAGCCCGAGACCAGGATCATCGGGAAGCAGTTCGTGGTCGCATGCGCCAGCGCGGTGAGGCCGTTCAGAAAGCCGGGAGCGGAGACGGTGAGGCAGACGCCCGGCTTCTTGGTGAGGAAGCCGGCGATCGCTGCGGCGTAGCCGGCGTTCTGCTCGTGACGGAAGGAGAGCACGCGGATGCCTTCAGCCTGCGCCATGCGACCGAGATCGGTGATCGGAATGCCCGGCACGTTGTAGATCGTGTCGATCCCGTTCAGCTTCATCGCGTCGATGACGAGATGGAAACCGTCCGTGAGCTCCTCGTGCGTGTCCGGTGCCTCGGTCTTAACAGCAGTCTGCGCCATGCGCCTCTCTCCCTGGTCGTCTACGAAGGCGCTTTGCGGCGACTTCTTCTGTTTGAACCCGTCAGCTGAATAGTTCCTGGCCGTGCGTCTCGACATAGCTCGCAAGGCCCAGCGTGTGATCCCGCGCGCGCTTCTCGGCGAGCTCGGTGTTGCGTTCCTCCAGCGCCTCGATGATCGCGAGATGCTCGGGCAGGGAGGCCGCGATACGGTCGGTGCGCCCGATCGTGAGCTGGCGATAGCCGCGCACGTGCAGCAGGATGTCGTTGGTCATGTCGACGAGCACCGGCGATTCCGACAGCGAGATCAGCGCCTGATGAAACGCGATGTTCGCCTTGGAATATTCCTCGATGTGCTCCTGCGGCGGGCGATCCTTGCCGAAGTCCTTGAAGTAGTCGCGCAGCGCGCTGATGTCCTTCTTGCGCGCGATCGTGGTGATGAGCCGCGCGGCCATGCTCTCCAGCGCCGCCCAGGCGCGGATCATGTCGACGATCTCGCTCTTCGTCCTGCGGACGACGACGATGCCACGGCGCGGCACGGTCTTCACGAAGCCGTCCTGCTCGAGCATCGCGATCGCTTCGCGGATCGGCGTGCGGCTGACACCGAGGCGCTCGGAGAGCGCGCGCTCGTCGAGCATCACGGGCTCGGGCGAGGCGTAGATGTCCATCTTCAGAATGGCTTCTTTCAAGGCCTCGTAGGCCTTATTCTTGAAGCTGGTCTCCGGGGCGATGCGAGCGATCGCGATGTCGGCCTCGGCCATGATGGGCAATGCCTTGTTTGTTTTCTCTGTAGACAAGACCGATCTCCTCTCCTTGGGAGATCATTGTTTACAGCATTTTGCGTCCAAGATTTTTGGCATACCAGATGCCAGACTGTCAAGCTGCGTGCTTTTTCAGCGTTTCCACATCTTCGTCGCGCTTGACAAAGTTTGCTTCTGGCATACCAAATGCCATAAACGATCAGCAATCCCCAGGAGGAAGCCCGATGTCTGACGCCATCCCGAATGCCAAGGCTACGATCCGAGACGTTCTCGATCGTGTGAAGGCGGATAAACGCACCAGCCTGACCGCGCCCGAAGGCAAGATCGTCTGCGATGCCTACGGCATTCCGGTGCCGAAGGAGGGATTGGCGAAATCGGCCGCCGAGGCGGCCAAGCTCGCGGGAGATATGGGTTTTCCGGTCGTCATGAAAATCGTCTCGCCGGACATTCTGCACAAGACGGAAGCCGGTGGCGTCATCGTCGGCGTCAAGACCGCTGACGACGCGCAGAAGGCGTATGAGACCATTCTCGCGAATGCGAAGAAGTACAAGGCCGACGCCAAGATCGAAGGCATCCAGGTCCAGCAGATGCTGACCGGCGGTACCGAGGTGATCGTCGGTTCGATCACCGACGGCTCGTTCGGCAAGCTGGTGGCCTTCGGCCTGGGCGGCGTGCTGGTCGAAGTTCTCAAGGATGTGACATTCCGTCTCGCCCCCGCGACCAAGGAGGATGCGCTGTCGATGCTCGACGGCATCCAGGCCCATGAGATGCTCAAGGGCGTGCGCGGCGGCGATCCGGTCAGCCGCGAGGCGCTGTCGGACGTCATCGTCAAGGTGTCGCAGCTGGTCAGCGATTTCCCTGAGATCGTCGAGCTCGACCTCAACCCGGTGTTCGCCACCAAGACCGGCGCCATCGCCGCCGACGTCCGC
Source organism: Bradyrhizobium sp. SZCCHNRI1009 (assembly GCF_032487575.1). Lineage (NCBI taxonomy): Bacteria > Pseudomonadati > Pseudomonadota > Alphaproteobacteria > Hyphomicrobiales > Nitrobacteraceae > Bradyrhizobium > Bradyrhizobium sp. SZCCHNRI1009. The sequence continues at coordinate 36,434 of NZ_JAUEUL010000020.1, forward strand.
ATCGTCGTCGATTTCGACTACAAGCCCCGTCCGGCGCCGCGCTCGAACGAGGCAATCGTCACGGCGATGAACCGGATCATGAAGCCGCAGGCGGTCGCCGTGATCGGTGCCTCCGCCGAGGACGGCAAGATCGGCAACTCCGTGATGAAGAACCTGATCAACGGCGGCTACAAGGGCGAGATCTATCCGATCCACCCGAAGGCCTCCGAGATCCTCGGCTACAAGGCTTACAAGAGCGTCAAGGACGTGCCCGGCGTGATCGACACCGCCGTGTTCGCGATCCCCGCGAAGTTCGTGGCCGCGGCGCTGACCGAGTGCGGCGAGAAGAAGATTCCGGGCGCGGTGCTGATCCCGTCGGGGTTCGCCGAAGCCGGCGCGCCGGAGCTGCAGGCCGAGATCGTCGAGGTCGGCAAGAAGTACAACATCCGCCTGATGGGCCCGAACATCTACGGCTTCTACTACACGCCGGCCAATCTTTGCGCGACCTTCTGCACCGCCTATGACGTCAAGGGCCACGCCGCGCTGTCGTCGCAGTCGGGCGGCATCGGCATGGCGATCATCGGCTTCTCGCGCTCGGCCAAGATGGGCGTGTCGGCGATCGTCGGCCTCGGCAACAAGTCGGACATCGACGAGGACGATCTGCTCGCCTTCTTCGAGCAGGATCCGAACACGAACCTGATCGCGCAGCACTGCGAGGACCTCAAGGACGGCCGCGCCTTCGCGGAAGCCGCCAAGCGCGTCTCCAAGAAGAAGCCGGTCATCGTGCTCAAGGCCGGCCGCACCTCGGCCGGCGCCAAGGCCGCCTCGTCGCATACCGGCGCGCTCGCCGGCAACGACAAGATCTATGAGGACGTGCTGAAGCAGTCCGGCGTGATCCGCGCCCGCTCGCTGCGCCAGCTGCTCGAGTTCGCCCGCGGCGTGCCGGTGCTGCCGACGCCGAAGGGTGAGAACGTCGTCATCATCACCGGTGCGGGAGGCTCGGGCGTGCTGCTGTCCGACTCCGTCGTCGACAATGGCATGTCGCTGATGGCCATGCCGGCCGACCTCGATGCCGCCTTCCGCAAGTTCATCCCGCCGTTCGGTGCCGCCGGCAATCCGGTCGACATCACCGGCGGCGAGCCGCCGATCACCTATGTGAACACGGTCAAGCTCGGCCTGTCGGACGACCGCATCCACGCGCTGATCCTCGGCTACTGGCACACGATCGTGACGCCGCCGATGGTGTTCGCGCGCAACATGGTCGAGGTGAAGAAGGAGATGGAGGCCAAGGGCTTCGTCAAGCCGATCGTCGCCTCGCTCGCCGGCGACGTCGAGGTCGAGGAAGCCGCCGAATATCTCTACCAGAACGGCATCCCGGCCTATGCCTATTCGACCGAGCTGCCGGTCGAGGTGCTCGGCGCCAAGTACAAGTGGGCGCGCGGCGCGGGCCTGCTCTAAGTCATAGTGATGCGAATGCCGCTCCGGCGTCTCGCCGGGGCGGCACTTTCTTTGCTAGCGTGACCAAGCAAGATCCGTCCGTCCTGCAACGACGCCGCCTGTAATGGCGGTGCAGAGAGGCGCCACGTGATCCGTCGCAAGACGATCGAGCCACGCCCGGATGCCGCGGCCGAGCCCCGCGACGGCGGCGTGCAATCCGTCGGCCGCGCTCTCCAAATTCTGGAAATTCTCGCTGAGGACGACGAAGGCTATCGCCTGAGCGATCTCGCCATCCGTGCCGGGCTCTCCACCTCCACCGTCCATCGCCTGCTGACGACTTTGGAGAAGCGCCGCTTTGTCCAGTTCGACCGCATGGAATCGAAATGGCATGTCGGCGCGCAGAGCTTCGCGGTCGGCGCCACCTTCACCCGCCGCCGCAATTTCGTCGCGCTCGCCATTCCCTATCTGCGCCGCTTGCGTGACCAGTCGCGCGAGACCGCCAATCTCGCCGTCGTCGACGATGAATCGCTGATGGTGCTGCTGCGGCTGGACAGCCGCGAGATCATGCGCTCGCTGACCAAGGTCGGCGGCCGCCTGTCGATGGTCGCCTCCGGCATGGGCAAGGCGGTGCTCGCGACCTATTCCGACGACGACGTCAACGGCATCATCCACCGCCAGGGCATGCCGCGCCTGACCGAGAAATCCATCATCCGCGCCAGCGACCTGTTCCGCGAGTTGGAGACCATCCGCCGCCAGGGCTACGCCGTCGACGACGAGGAAGCCCGCCTCGGCCTGCGCTGCATCGCCGCCGTCGTTCACGATTCCTGCCGCGAGCCGCTGGCGGCGATTTCGGTGTCCGGCCTGGCGAGCCGGCTGACCGAGGAGCGGGTGCCTGTGGTCGGGGGCATGGTGCGGGATATTGCGGCGGAGCTGACGGTGGCGCTGGGCGGTCCCAAGCCAGCGGCTGACCTTGCGGAGTGATGCAGCAACAGCGGCAGATGCGTGCGAGATCGGCGCAGCAGCCGACAAGGGGAAACCAGCCGCTGTGGCGGGATGGCCGGTCCACGCATCGCGATGTGGTCCGAGCGAGACTGAGTCAGGTCAGTCGGTGAAATCGATGGTGAAGCGGATCGGGCTGATGGGCTTGGTCACGAAATGGATCGTCTTGCCGGCCAACGCCGCCAGCGAGCCCGATGCGAATTTGATGATGCCTGTTCCGGAGGTCTCGTTGCCCACCGGCTTGCCGTCCCGCATCACCGGCGATGCGGTCCCTTCGGTCGCCTGCGTCACCGCGCGCCCGCCGGGGATGCGGTGGACGCCGCCGCCGATCAAGAACGTTCCTTTGGCACCATCCCACTCGACCGTGTTCGAGGCCGTATACACAGCGCCCTTCAGCACGCCGTCGGTGCCGAGGCAGGAATATTCGACCGTCAGGAGGTTGTGATCGGGTCGATCGCCGACCGGCTCGGGAAAGGGGAAGCCGACCACCGTGCATTCGTAATGCGCGATCATGCCGGCGCGCGCTGCGGACCCTGTGGCGCTCGCGGCGAGAATGGAACAGGCCAGGATCAAGATGGTGTTGCGCATGGACGCCTCCTCGGCAGGCGCTCGTCCGAGCGGTCGCCGAACGCGCTCTGGTCTCGACAAAATAACACTAGAATCCCAAAGTGTGGTTTTGATCTCTATCAACCGGAAGAAGAACGCTGCAGGTCAGTCCTTGTCATCGTCCTGCGCCTGCGGGCGACCGAGCTTGCATGGGCATCAGCAGGCGGAGAGCTTTCGCGCAGTCCGATTGCCCGAGCACGCCTCGTCATCAGACCTGCCGCAGGCGGTCGCTGCGACGGATGGCTGCAAAGCGACCGTGGCGCCGCGCTGCCGCTGAAGCGGGAGATCGGCAGCCAGCTTCGCTGCCCAAGCCGTAGTCAGCTGCGCCGACCTATTTGGGCTTGCCGTCTTGCGCATCGCGCGCAACGATCGTGGCGGATCCCCCGAACACGTCCAGCGAGTTGTGCCATGTCCAAACTCACCCGCTTCTCCGTCGCCCCCCTGCACAGCATGACGCGGCGGCTGGCCGACGTCGCCTCGGGCCGGGTCGCGCCCGATCTCGTCATCACCGGCGCGCGGGTGCTGTCGACCTATTCGGAGCGCATTCTCCCCAACCGCGAGCTCTGGATCACCGGCGGACGCGTCGCGGCTGTGAAGCCGGCGGGTGCTCACAAGTCACTTCCCAGCGGCTTTGCGGTCTACGACGCCGCAGGCGGCATCATCGCGCCGGGGCTGGTCGATCCGCACATCCACATCGAATCCTCGATGGTGACGGCCTGCGCCTATGCCGAGGCCGCGCTGCTCAACGGCACCACGACGATCTTCTGCGACAGCCATGAGATCGGCAACGTGATGGACGTCGCCGGCGTCGAGGCGATGCTGGAGGACGCGCGGCAGGCGCCGCTGTCGATCTTCCTCACCGTGCCCTCGACGGTGCCGGCCACGTCGGCCGCGCTGGAGACCGCCGGCGGCGACCTCACGCCGGACAAGATCGCCGGCCTGTTCGACCGCTGGCCGGAGGCAGTGGCGCTCGGCGAGAAGATGGATTTCGTGCCGGTCTGCATGGGCGACGAGCGCAGCCATGCCATTCTCGCTGCGGCCCTGCAGCGCGGGCGGCCGGTGTCGGGCCATGTCTATGGCCGCGAGTTCGTCGCGGCCTATGCCGCGAGCGGCGTCACCGACACGCATGAGGCGATCGACCGCGACATCGCCGACGATCTGCTCGATGCCGGCGTCTGGATTTTTTTGCGCGGCGGTCCGCCCACGACGCCGTGGCACAGCCTGCCGCAGGCGATCCGCACCATCACCGAGCTCGGCGCGTCGCACAAGCGCACAGCTGTCTGCACCGACGACCGCGATGCCGACGATCTCATGCTGTTCGGCCTCGACTGGGTGGTGCGCGAGGCAGTCAAGGCCGGGATGTCGCCCGAGCAGGCGTGGTCGATGGGCTCGCTGCACGGCGCCACGCGCTTCGCGTTGGACGGCGAGATCGGCGGCCTCGGCGGCGGCCGCCGCGCCGACCTCGTGCTGCTCAACGACGGCCTGAAGCCGCAATCGACCTGGTATGGCGGCGAGCTCGTCGTCGACAACGGCAAGATCACCGCGCGGCTCGATCAGGCGCTGTCGCAGCGCTATCAATATCCGAAGGCGGCCTATGCGACCGTGAAGCTGCCGGCGCAGATGACGCTGACGCCGCAGCTTCCCACCAAGGCCTGCACCGTCAACGCGATCAAGACGGCGCTGCCGGGCATCACGTTGATCCACGACAAGGTCGCGATCGAGCCGGCCAACGATTGGGAGACGCTGTTCGCGCGCCATGGTCTCTGCTTCGTCGCCGTGATCGAGCGCCACGGCAAGTCGGCGGGGAACGTCGCGCATGGCCTGTTGAAGGACTTTGGCCTGAAGCGCGGCGCCGTCGCCTCCAGCGTCGGCCATGACAGCCACAATATCATCGTCGCCGGCACCAACGAGGCGGACATGCAGGCCGCGGTCGCCGCGATCGGCCAGCACCAGGGCGGCGTCTGCGTGGTCGCCGACGGCGAGGTGAGGGCGACGGTTCCCTTGCCGATCGCGGGACTCTTGTCGGACAAGCGCGTCACCGAGGTCGCCGAGGAGGTAAAGCTGTTGAAGAAAGAGTGGGCGGAAGCCGGCTGCACCATTCCCTACATGGGCTTCAATTTGATTCCTCTATCGGTCATTCCGGAAATTCGCATCACCGACAAGGGCCTCGTGCTCGTGCCGCAGATGGAACTGGCGCCGCTGTTCGAATAACTACTCGCGTCTCATCCTGTTAGGACATGTCAGTGTCGTTCTGTCCTAACTAATTGAGGCCGCCGCTGTTTTGCCGAGCATGCCGCATCGTGGGAAAAATCGACGACTGAATTGAGATCGCAGCCCGCAGCAGCGATCCTCGCGCATCAAACAAGCGGGAGGCGCGAGATGGCGAAGATGCGGGCGATCGATGCTGCGGTGCGGATCTTGGAGAAGGAGGGCGTCACCTGCGCCTTCGGCGTTCCCGGGGCGGCGATCAATCCGCTGTATTCCGCGCTGCAACGCCGCGGCTCGATCCGCCACATTCTCGCCCGTCACGTCGAGGGCGCCTCGCACATGGCCGAGGGCTACACCCGCGCCAGGGCCGGCAATATCGGCGTGTGCATCGGCACCTCGGGGCCGGCCGGCACCGACATGATCACCGGGCTGTATTCGGCGATCGCGGATTCGATTCCGATCCTCTGCATCACCGGCCAGGCGCCGCGCGCCAGGCTCTACAAGGAGGATTTCCAGGCTGTCGACATCGAGCAGATCGCCAAGCCCGTGACGAAATGGGCGGTGACGGTGCGCGAGCCTGGCCTCGTGCCGCGCGTGTTCAGCCAGGCCTTCCACATCATGCGCTCGGGCCGGCCGGGACCGGTGCTGATCGACCTGCCGCTCGACGTGCAGCTCGCCGAGATCGAGTTCGACGACGAGACCTATACGCCGCTGCCGGTCTACAAGCCCGCGGCGAGCCGCAAGCAGATCGAGAAGGCGCTGGAGATGCTCAATGCGGCCGAGCGCCCGCTGATCGTCGCCGGCGGCGGCGTCATCAACGCCGACGCCAGCGATCTCCTCGTCACCTTCGCCGAGACCGTCAACGTGCCGGTCGTGCCGACCTTGATGGGGTGGGGCGCCATTCCCGACGATCATGTGCTGATGGCCGGCATGGTCGGCCTGCAGACCAGCCATCGCTACGGCAATGCCAATTTCCTGGAGTCCGATTTCGTCCTCGGCATCGGCAACCGCTGGGCCAACCGCCACACCGGCTCGCTCGAAACCTACACCAAAGGCCGCAGCTTCGTGCATGTCGACATCGAGCCGACCCAGATCGGCCGCGTGTTCAATCCCGACCTCGGCATCGTCTCCGATGCCAAGGCCGCGCTGGAGCTGTTCATCACGGTCGCACGCGAGTGGCGAAAGGCCGGCAAATTGCGCGAGCGGCAAGCGTGGCCGGCCGCATGTCAGGATCGCAAGCGCACCATGCTCCGGCGCAGCGATTTCGACCAGGTGCCAATCAAGCCGCAGCGCGTCTATCACGAGATGAACAAGGCGTTCGGCCGCGACACCTGCTATGTCAGCGTCATCGGCCTGTCGCAGATCGGCGGCGCGCAGTTCCTCAGCGTCAACCATCCGCGCCACTGGATCAATGCCGGGCAGGCGGGCCCGCTCGGCTGGACCCTGCCGGCCGCGCTCGGCGTCCGCGCCGCCGATCCCAAGCGCGAGATCGTCGCGCTGTCGGGCGACTACGACTTCCAGTTCCTGATCGAGGAGCTCGCGGTCGGCGCCCAGTTCAATTTGCCCTACATCCACGTCGTCGTGAACAACGCCTATCTCGGCCTGATCCGCCAGGCGCAGCGCGGCTTCTCGATGGACTACCAGGTGCAGCTGTCGTTCGAGAACATCAACGCGCCGGAGGTCGGCGGCTACGGTGTCGACCACGTCGCGGTCGCGCAGGGCCTCGGCTGCAAGGCGATCCGCGTCACCGATCCGCGCGACGCCCAGGCGGCGTTCGCGACCGCGCGCGAATGGATGGCGGAGTACCAGGTGCCCGTCGTGGTCGAGTTCGTGCTCGAGCGCGTCACCAACATCGCGATGGGTACCGAGATCGACAATGTCGTGGAGTTCGAGGAGGTGCTCGACTTACCGGTCGACGAGACGCCGGCGGAGCCGGCGCGCACTTTGCTGCCGGCTTGATCTCAGCGCACTCCGATCATCGAGGATCACGCCATGCCGCGCTTTGCCGCCAACCTCACGATGCTGTTCAACGAGCTGCCGTTCATGGAGCGCTTCGCCGCCGCCAAGGCCGCCGGCTTCAGCGGCGTCGAATATCTGTTCCCCTACGAGTTCGACAAGGCCGAGCTGCGCGAGCAGCTCGCGCGCCACGGCCTGACCCAGGTGCTGCACAATCTGCCCGCCGGCAACTGGGCGGCCGGCGAGCGCGGCATCGCGATCTTGCCCGATCGTGTCGACGATTTCCGCGACGGCGTGCGCCGCGCGATCGAGTATGCCCGCGCGCTCGACTGCCGCCAGCTCAACTGCCTCGTCGGCATCGCGCCCGACGATGCCGATCCGCGCGAGCTCAACCAGGTGCTGGTGCGCAATTTGCGCTTTGCCGCGATAGCGCTGAAGGCGCAGGGCATCAAGCTGCTGATCGAGCCGATCAACACGCCCGACATCCCCGGCTTCTTCCTCAACCGCACTGCCCAGGCGCTGCAGCTGATCTCAGATGTCGAGTCCGACAATCTGTTCGTGCAGTACGACATCTACCACATGCAGATCATGGAAGGTGATCTCGCCCGCACGATGCAGAAGCATCTCGCCCGCATCGCCCACATCCAGCTCGCCGACAATCCCGGCCGCCACGAGCCGGGCTCCGGCGAGATCAACTACCCCTTCCTGTTCCGCCACCTCGACGCCATCGGCTATTCCGGCTGGATCGGCTGCGAGTACAAGCCGCGGGCAGGGACCGTCGACGGGCTGGGGTGGCTGGCGGACTACGCGGTCGTTCCGGCGGGCTGAGGTTCGTGGGTGCCACTCGGTCCGACAGCTCTCTTCCGGCTCGTCCCGAGAGCACGCATCGCGGTTGACGATGGGAGAGTCCGAAACGATAGGAAGCGGCTGTCTTGAATTGGAAGAAGAGGCCGCCTTGCGAGCGGCATCTCCTTTGTGCGGGGGAAGGCGACATTCAAGGAGATATGCCGTCAAGACCTGATGAAGGAGAGCAGGTCGGGGTTGAGGACGTCCGCATGCGTGGTGAGCATGCCATGGGGGTAGCCCGGATAAGTTTTGAGCGCCCCGTTCTTGAGCAGGTTGACCGCACGCGGCACTGAACTTGCGAACGGAACGACTTGATCGGCCTCGCCATGCATCACAAGCACCGGCACGGTGATCTTGGTGAGGTCCTCGGTATAATCTTCAAGCCAAGAGTCGACGGTCGCGTAGTGGGCGAGAGCACCACCGGCCATCCCTTGGCGCCACCAGTTCGCAATGACTGCCTCCGAAGGCTTGGCCCCATCGCGGTTGTATCCGTAGAACGGATTCTCTGGAACGAAACGGTAGAACTCCGACCGGTTGCCCAACACGCCTGCTCGGATTGCTTCGAACCACTCCGGCGGCTGCCCTGACGGGTTGTCCTCGCTCCGGTACATGTTCGGCGTCAGTGAAGCGACCAGCACTGCCTTCGCAACGCGCTCCTGGTGACGCGCGACATAGCGAGCCACCTCGCCGCCACCCGTGGAATGGCCGATGTGGATCGCGTCGCGCAGCTGGAGATGTTCGGTCAGCGCCGCGAGATCGGCAACCCACTGGTCCATGTCGTTGCCGGTGCTTGGCTGGTCGGACCGGCCGTGGCCGCGACGGTCGTGGGCGATCACCCGATACCCGTGATGAAGGAAGAACGTCATCTGGGCATCCCAGTCGTCCGCGGTCAGCGGCCATCCGTGGCTGAAGACGATCGGCTGACCTGATCCCCAATCCTTGTAGTAGATGTTGACGCCATCGTCAGTCGTCATCGTGGGCATCGTGCCGCTCCATCCGTGCTGTCAGATATTTTCACAGGACGCCGATCAATTTGATCCATTGAGCGACGTGTTACTCAGGTTCGCTGGCCGAGCTTGGAGTCGAGTCCCAAGCAGGCCCTTGCGTTGGCAACACCTGTCCGCCAACGCGTTGCCGTTGCGAAGGTAATTCTTGCTTCCGTCAGCTACAAATACCTTGTAGGCTTCGATCTATGCCTTGGAAGCATATTGAGGGCGAATGGAACTGCGGCATTTGCGATATTTCGTTGCCGTTGCGGAGGAAGGTAGCTTTTTGACCGCTGCCCAGCGGCGCCTCAACACTTCACAGCCTTCCCTGAGCCGGCAGATCCGCGATCTCGAATCCGAAGTCGGCGTTCCGCTGTTGGAGCGCCAGGCCCGCGGCGTGGCGCTGACCTCCGCCGGACGCGTGTTTCTCGATCACGCGCGATTGGCGCTGCTTCAGGTCGAGGCGGCGACCGAGGGGGCCCGGCAGACGGCTCGCCCGCAAAAGCCTCTCCTCTCGATGGGATTCCTCGTTGGGCTGGAGGTCATGTGGCTTCCGCAGCTGTTGCGCATCCTGCGCGAGGAAGCCCCGGACGTCGAGGTCACGCTCAGCACGCAATCCTCGCCGGAGCTCGCGCTGGCATTGATGCGGGGGAAGCTGGACATCGCCTTCCTTCGTCCCGAGAAAGACAACGAGGGTGTCGTCTTCAAGGTGCTGGCGAAGGAGCCGTTGATCGCGGTGCTGCCAGCCGATCATCGTCTGGCCTCGCGCAAGAAGATCCGGCCGCAGGATCTCGCCCGCGAGATCTATGTCAGTTCGGCGCGGACCTCCCCCGTGTTGCAGGAGGTCATCCAGGACTATGCCTCGCGGGTCGGCATCACCCTGGAGGCAAAGTATGCGGGCGAGAACATATCTTCCGCGATGTCGCTGGTGGCATCGACCGGCGGCATTAGCCTCGTTCCGCTCTATGCGCAGAACATGCTCGCCCCCAACGTCGTCGCGCGGGCGCTCGAGGGCGGCACCCCGACGGTCGATTTGGCCCTGGGATACAATCGGTCAAACCAGTCGCCCTTGCTCCGCCGGCTGTTGTCGCGCGCCGACGAGCTGGTCGCAAACGTTCAGAACCAGAGCATCATTCGCTATGTTGAAGCTGAATAGTGGGGACGATGGACGGCAGTGACGGCCATTCGGCTGTCGGGCCGCTTACGTCCGCTCGCTCCCTGAACGGACATATCGGGCGCCCAATGGGGCAGGAACTTGCAGCGCTCGCTGCAACCCGAGGCGCCGATGAGGACTCATTGGCCGGGCGCGCCTATCGAAGAGAGCCGAGGGTTACCCATCGTCCGTGGTTGATCGGTGGGACCGCCCTGCAGCGTCGTTCGCCGTTCTGCAATGGCATGGTTGAACAATTCAACCGCGAGACCGAATGCGGACAAGTCTTCTGGCTCGATGGCTCCATCGTCATAGCCCTTGAGAGTTTCGCCGATGATCGCGTCGACCTCCCGTTGCCATGTCAGCAGATCCTGTTCGGACCCGGCATTGCGAACCTCCGACATGGCCTCGAGAACGCGGCTGCGGCAACTGGTGCTGTCGTTCGTTTCGTCCCGATTCAGATAGCGACGCAGCCAGGCGGCGGCCGAGCCGATGCCGGAAAGCGCAAGCAAGGCAAACCAGAAGTAGTCGCTGTACTTGTCCAGAAAGGTTCGCTCCGTGCCGTTGATCACTGCCGCGGCGCCCCGATGCACGGAAGGTTCGGTCTCCTTCTCCGTGTCGGGCTTCATGATGCGCGAAGCGCCGGCTGTGCCTTGCGTGATCGTGTCGCGGACCGCAAAGAGCTGCCGGTAGAACGCCGCCGCCTTGGCCTCGGAGAGTTCCTTTCTTGCCAGGATCAGATGACTGACGCTGACAGTGTCGATCTTGTCCTCCGGCCAGGCCGGTCTCGCGCTGAAGACGCTCGGCGGGATCTCCTCGGCCTCGTAGCGCGGGTGCTTCAGGGCAATAGCCTCGGATGCATCGATCGGAAGAAACGTGGGAGCTCCGCGCCCTCGGGAGGTGGCGGTGATTGCGTCCGCGGTGATCTTGCTGTCGAGCGGACCGACTGCGAGATACGCATCGAGGGTGGGATCTTGCGCAAGCTTTTGGATCTCATCTGTCCCGAATTGCGCCGTGGCCACCTTGTCAGGCTGCACGCCGGAGCCCTCCAGAATGGCCTGGAGGACTGCGACATTTGCCCCGGTCTTCCCGATAATCCCGACCTTATGACCCGCCAGACCGGCGATCTCTTTGATAGTGCCGGTACCCTTCTTCTTGGAATCGCTGCCGCGCCGTCCCGAGGGAGACCACAGGACGACGTAGTTCTTCCGCAGGACCGCCAATGTCTGCGCATCGGGCGGCATGCTGAGATCGCCGCGGCCGACCGCGAGGTCAGTTTTATCGGCGGCCAGGAGTGCGAGAGATTCAGCGGCTCCCCCGGTCGTGATCGGGGAGAGCCTGACGGTCCTGCTTTCCTCGCCGAAAGCGTCGGCCATGGCTTGGACCACCCGGTGGTCGTCGCTGCCGGCCGGTCCAACGGCGATCCGGAGGGTCTCGGGCTGCAACACGTAGAAGAGGGCCGCCGCGGCGGCGCCAAACGCAACGAATCCCAAAGCCAACACGATCAGCAACCTTCGTTGACGACCATCGTGAGCACTTTTGACGGGATCGAGCGATGACATCGGCAGACCCTCTGAGAGCAACCGCCTGCAGGGTTACAAGCGCTATGGGAACTTGGGGGAACAGGTCTCGGCGCGCAATGTTCCCCCACCCTCGGCGAGTTCACAAAGGCGAATGGCTGTGCAGGGGCGGTCCTAAAGCTCCCCGAGGTCCTTTGAGTCATTGGCCGACATTCCGTTTCTCGCCTGATATGAAAGACGCTGCGAGCTGAGGCGGTCCTGGAGAACGAGATGACAGCAATTCTTAGCTGCCGGATGACGGCGACCCTTCGCTACCGAACGATGTTGGTTCTGGCGGTGTTTGGCTTCTGTTGTGGCATCGGGGCCAGCCTGGCTTGAGCAGTTGTCCTCTCTAGTCGAGAGGTACCCGATCTCGGCTCAAGGGTGGCCGCCATCTCGATCTTGATGTTGGCTTCGACGGGCGCGTCTTTCCTTCTGGCTCGGTTTGCCCGAAGGCGGCTCAGGACAATCGCATCCGCAAAATAACGTACCACAGGCCCAAGTCAGTCGTGGTCGTATTCGGTCAGCCAAGGGTCAGGACCGGATCCGTCGGTCGGGCCCAGACGTCGGCTTTGGGCCAAACGAATCGTTGCTTCTCTCAACCCAAAGTGCAGTCTCGCTTCGCTCCGCGACGATCTCGCCGAGATCGGCTATCCGACCTAAGGATCCCTGATCTCCGCTCGGGTGAAAACGTCCGTGGATCGAGCTGCCAATGCGCACGCGTCCCGGCTTTGCATTGTCTGCTTGTATCTCCCCTCGGGCCGAACATGGTCAGGTGGTGTCTGTGCTTCATGGCACTGGCGCTGGCGACGCGCCTTGGACCACCCACGTGGCGGCCGTTGACGTGCTCGTCGGGCAAATCACCGACGATCGTTTGCGTTCGCCATCGCACGCGACGCTCGCGGCGCACGAAACATGCCATCGATGTAGGTCGAAATTCTTTAGTCGAAACAATCCGATGTCGCGCGCGTCGCCAAAGAGACAAAAAGCGCTTTCTTTTTTCCAGAAATCATGCATGATGCGCGCATCCTGTTCCGCCGAGAGGGGCGTTGCGCGCGATCGTCACGACACGTGGGGCAGGGATGCGGTGGCCGTGAGATGTCGCAGCATGTGATTGCGCATGCGGACGAACGACACATCACGGACGCGAAGTCGTGTGGTCCTGGCCTCCCGGTGCCGAGGTCAAGCGCGTGACGAGGGCTCTTGCCCTCGCGCGAGCGACGGGGTCAATCAGCCGGTCCCCGAGGAGCAACTGTCTTTTTTGTAGACCGGTGATCGGCCGGCCTCAAGGCTGGCGCGAAGGCGCGCCACCGCCTTCGGCGGCTGACGGCCTTGACCCCGTCCGCTCGCCGGTCTGTTGGCTTGGCGTGCGCTCGGGCGGAGCCCGAGCGGCTATGAGGCGCTCGACCCGTTCACAACGTGGAGCGCCGGATTCCACTTTTGGCGGCGTTTGACCATGACGTTGAGAATGCAGATCAGCTTGCGCATGCAGGCGGTCAGCGCGACCTTCTTCAACTTACCTTGGGCGAGCAGGCGCTCGTAGAAGGCCTTCAGGACTGGATTGCACCGCGTCGCGGCGCCCACGCAGGCCATGTAGAATGTGTTGCGAGTTCTGCGGCGTCCGCCCTTGACGTGCCGATCCCCGCGACGCCGGCCACTGTCATCATCGTACGGCGCAACACCCAGCAGCGCCGCGACGGCTTTGTCGCTGGTCTGGCCGAGCTCCGGCATGGTTGCTATCAGCGTAGCACACGTCGTGCGGCCGATGCCCGGAACGCTTTCGATGATCTCGGCGAGCTCCGCAAAATGCGGCGTGCTTTCGATCAGGGCGGAGATCTCTGCCTCGAGCTCGGCCAGCTCGGCGCTGATCGCCTTGACGATGCGCGTATGCAGACGCTGTACTTCTACAGGCAATTTATGCTCGCCCTGGTTCTTCAGTCTGACCAGCATATCTTTCGTCGCTTGGCGCACATTGACCATCTGCTGAAGCTTCTCTCGGGCGGCATCGTAGGCTTGCACCGCAGCTTCGTTGAAGGTCTCGGCGAACCAGGCGATCGTGTCCGCATCGATACTGTCGTTCTTGGCCAGGCGCCCGGCCGATTGAGCGAAGCTCCGCACCCGCTTTGGATCGACGATACGAACGTCGATCTTGGCGGCTCGCACCAGTTTGGCCCACTCCCGCTCGTAGCCGCCGCTGGCCTCCATCACGACCTTGGTGACGCCGTGCCGGCGCAGCCACGCCACGAAGTCGCGCTGGCCTTCCTTCGTCCTTTCAAACATCTGCTTGGACCCGGGCGCTCGGGTACAAGCATCGACCTTATCCTTGGCGACATCGACACCCGCGACAACGAGATCATTCTGTGCCATCATCCAGCTCCCTTCCTTGCAAGGTGCGGGCTCGAAGCCCGTGCAACTGTTCGGGTTGAAGGAAGACACCGGACCTGTCCCACGCTCCCCGACAGGCTCTAGGGCCTTTGAGCACGATCGGGCTCAGATCCAGCGACGGGCGGTTGGTCAGAACCGCCCGTTCGCACATTCTGGCAGGTTTCGAACACACAAGAGCGCGAAGGAAGCGTTAAGACCGCCGCGCAGGGAATGCCGGTTGATCGGCTTTGCCTGTGGTACCTGCCGCCTGCATTTTTTCAGCAGGCGGGCCATGGGTGAGGCCTTCACCCGGCATTCCCTGCGCCCTCTCGATCTCATCGAAGGGCGATCAATCGCAGGACTCGGGCGTGATCCGCCGCGAGATCGCGAACCTGCGCCGCTGTTTGAAACGTGGAGAGACCTCGAGCGATCTTTGTCATGTCCCGGTGCGGAGCTTCGGTTTCCGTTCCCAAGGGAATGATGAAGTTTCGGCCATTTGGAACCGGAACCGCGGGCGTTCTCTCGGTGTTGAGCGGGCACCTTGAACGCACTGGAGGAGAGAATGATGAGGACCCGTCTTGCTGTTACGCTGATCGCCACCTCGCTGCTGGCGTCGACCGCCGCGTTTGCCCAGTCCACGACCGTCGAAGGCGCCGCCAATGGCGCGGCGGCTGGCGGCGCGGTCGCCGGTCCGGTCGGCGCCATGGTCGGCGGTACGGTCGGTGCGGCCGTTGGCGCCGCGGTGGAGATCCCGAATGCGGTGATCACGTCGATCGATGCCGAGCGTGCGCCCTCGGTCGTGGTGCATGAGCGCGTCGTGGTCGGCGAGCCGCTGCCCGCCACCGTCGAACTGCGTCCGGTACCGCGCTACACCGAGTATCGCTATGCGGTCGTCAACGATCGCCGCGTGATCGTCGATCCGCGCACCCGCCGCGTCATCAAGATCATCGAGTGATCTGACATCATCGCGCCGGAAGGCCCCGCCGCAAACCGTGGCGGGGCCTTTCTGCGTTCAGGTGGTCTGGGTGCGGATCTGGCGCGCGAGCCAGTCGAGCGCGGCGGCCAGGCCGAAGCCGATGCAGGCGGTGGTGGCGTCGACGATGAAATCCTCCAGCCGCGCATGACGCCCGGGCGCCAGGAATTGCGCCAGCTCCAGCGCCCCGATCAGGACGACCGCGATCCCTGTGGTCAGCAGCCGATGGCTGCGATAGGCGAGGCCGAAGGCCAGGCCGATCAGGACGAAGGCGAGGGCGTGCTCGCCGTCCTGTCCGAGATGGGAATGCGGCCGGTAGTTCGGCGGGCCCAGCGTCGCGAAGGCGACGGCTGCGGCGAGCAGCCAGGCCGAAAGGCGGAATACGATCTTCATGAGCTCTGCTTAGCACGATCCGGGCTGAGGGCCGGGCTCACAGCGGCTTGAGCCCCTAGTGTAGTTAACGCGGCGCGGGCCGAGGTTCATGGCGTCTCATCTTACCGCGCGGCGCCGTCGCCGGGCTTTTCAGATCGGCTGCCGCACGCCCAACCCCTGCATGAAGCGCTCGCGAATCTGCGCGGGATCGCGCCGGGTGGCGCCGACGCCGGGCTTGTCGTCGATGCGGGCCGCGATCAGCACCGGGCCGGCGGTTCCCAGCGCCAGATCGACGAGGCGTTCGAAATCCTCCTCATCTGCGGCCCAATGGCTGGCGCGAATGCCGCATCCTGCGGCAATGGCTGCGACGTCGGCCTGCCGGGCCGAGGTCGGCTGGCTGCCGGTGATCTGGTAGACGCCGTTGTCCATGACGATGATGGCCAAATTTTTCGGCGCCAGCGTCGCAATCGTGGCGAGGCAGCCGAGCTGCATCAGCAGCGAGCCGTCGCCTTCGAGCGCGAACACCCGGCGCTGCGGCTGCGCCAGCGCGACGCCGAGCGCGATCGGGCAGGCCAGCCCCATGCTGCCGAGCATGTAGAAGTTCTGCGGCCGCGGGCCCGCCGCCCACAGATCGAAATTGGTGTTGCCGATGCCGCCGATGACGGCTTCCTCATGCTTGAGCTTCGCAACCAGCCGGCAGGTAAGGTCATGGCGGTTCATGATCTTGGTGTTGAGGATCGGCGCGGTCATGCGAACACCTTTCCGCCGGTGAGCAGCGGGGAGAGGATCAGCGCCACCGGCGCCTGCGTCGCGACCGCCTGCTTGATCGAGCGGTCGACGATGAAGTCGAGCTCGTCGAGCCGCGTCATGGTGTGATGCTCCATCGCCAGCGCATCGAGCACCGGCCGCATGGTCCGGCACACCAGCGACTGGCCGTAGTTGAATTCGCCGAGCGTGCCGCGCTCCGACACGAGCATGATGAGCGGGATCTGGCAGGGCACGACCAGCGACGCCAGCACGTTGGGCAAGGTCGCGAAGCCCGAGGTCTGCATCAGGAGCGCGCCGCGCCGCCCGCCCATCCAGGCGCCGGCGAGAATGCCGACCGCTTCCTCCTCGCGCGCGGTCGCAAACGTCGTGAAGAACGGATCGTCGTGCAGGCTCCGGATCAGCGGCGTCAGGACGCGGTCGGGGACGTAGGGGATGAGATCGACGTCGTTGCGCTTGAACGTCTGCAGCACGATCTCGTGCCAATTCGGCACAGCGGCTGCGGATCGCGCCGCGTCGGCATCGGCGGCCATTGCTGTTCCTCCGGTCATCCCTGATGGGGCTCTGTTTGGTGCCGAGCTTGACGGCACCGGGACGATTGTCAACATGCCGGCCCGGCCGGTCAGGCATCCGCCTTTCAAGTCGGAAATCAAGAACCAAGATACCAGGAGGTCGCCTGTTCATGGCCGCGAATTCCAAGCGCGTCTTCTACGTCAAATATCTCGCGCACCCGATCTTCAGCGAGCTGCTCGCCGCACGCCCCGACGTCCGGCTCGACCGGCTGGAGAACGAGAGCTCCGAGGCCGAGACGGCGCCGATCCTCGCGGCGGCCCACGCCTACCAGATCGGGGCGGCCCGGGACGAGCTCGCGCCGCGCTTCCATGTCGATGCAAACCTGCTGCGCCGCGCCCCGAACCTTCTCGTCGTGTCGAGCAACGGGGCGGGATACGACCCGGTCGATGTCGAGGCCTGCACCGCGGCCGGCGTCCTCGTCGTCAACCAGTCCGGCGGCAACGCGCATTCGGTGGCCGAGCACACGCTCGGCATGATGCTGACCCTGTCGAAGCGCATCATCCAGTCCGACCGCCGGCTGCGCCGGGAGGCGGACGTCAACCGCAACGATCTGATCGGCAACGAGGTGCAGGGGCGGACGATCGGCATCGTCGGACTTGGCAATGTCGGCCGCCGGGTTGCCGAGCTGTGCCGCGGCCTCCTCGGCATGACGGTGCTGGCCTATGACCCGTATCTGGCGTCGGAGGAGATCGCGGCCCGCGGCGCGGAGAAGGTGGACCTCCATGACCTGATGCGGCGCTCGGATTTCGTCTCCATCAACTGCCCGCTGACGAGAGACAGCCGCGGCATGATCGGTGCCCGGGAGTTTGCGCTGATGCAGCCGCATGCCTATTTCGTCACCACCGCCCGCGGCTTCATCCACGACGAGGAGGCGTTGTTCGCTGCTCTGAGCGAAAAGCGCATCGCCGGCGCCGGGCTCGACGTCTGGGCCAAGGAGCCGCCGCCGCCGGATCATCCGCTGCTCCAATTCGACAACGTGCTGGCGAGCCCGCACACCGCCGGCGTGACGCGGGAGGCGCGGCAGAACATGGGCCGGATCGCGGCCGAGCAACTGCTCGCCGCGCTCGACGGCGGCCGGCCGCCGCGCCTGATCAATCCCGAGGCCTGGCCGCGCTACAGCGCCCGTTTCCGCGAGGCGTTCGGATTGGCGCCGGGCTAGCCGGGAGAGGGGGAGTTGCGGGGAGAAGATTTCATGCGTCGCAAGCCGCGGGGTGGTAATGAATCTTCTCTCCCGGGCGGCTGCGGCGACGTGGACATTGCTATTTTCCGCGCCGTCTCGACAGCCCGGCGGCGGCTGATCATTTTTCCAGAGGCGCCATGAGCTTAGGCCATTTTTTTCGCTCGGCGCGGAAGGGAAACTGGTCCGATGCGCCGGCTGAACGCCATCCTGAAGTCGACCCACGGCCGCGTCCGTCGCGCCGTCTCGCAGTTCGTCGCGATTGCCGCCGCAAGCCTGCCTTCGGTCGGAGCCTGAGCGCCGGTTCCACGAGCTGCGTCAAATATTTGCGGCGGCCGCTTGATATCGGTCAACAGCGGATGGAGAAGCGCGCTAACATCTCCTCGATCACTGCGTGAGAGGCAGGAGGTTGCATGTCGCGCTACGTCATCCATTTCCTGAAGGACGTGCTGGGCGAGAATGGCCGCCAGTGCGAGATTTGCCAGAGCACGCTGGAGGTTGAGGCCGACAGCGAAGGCGAAGCCGCAGAAATCGCAAAGTCCAGGTTCTGCGAACAGCAGGAGCTGCGCGACTGGTCGCTGCACGCCGACCGCATCGAGGTGAAGGCGGCCGACTTTCCCTCCTGAGCTGCGGCTCAGCGGCTCAGCCCAGCCGGTGCATCGCGGGCCCCGGGGCCGAGCGAGCGCTGCACCATCACGGTGTCGCACCAGCGGCCGTAGCGGTAGGCGACGCCCGGCAGCAGCCCCACTCTGGCGAATCCGAAGCGTTCGTGAATGCCGAGCGAGGCGACGTTGTC
Source organism: Bradyrhizobium sp. SZCCHNRI1009 (assembly GCF_032487575.1). Classification (NCBI taxonomy): domain Bacteria; kingdom Pseudomonadati; phylum Pseudomonadota; class Alphaproteobacteria; order Hyphomicrobiales; family Nitrobacteraceae; genus Bradyrhizobium; species Bradyrhizobium sp. SZCCHNRI1009. Next base: position 55,180 of record NZ_JAUEUL010000020.1, read on the forward strand.
GGCGTCGATATAGCCGATCATCTGCCGATATCCCGCCGCGGCGGAAGCATCGATCAGCGCCTGCATCAGCAGCCGGCCGACACCACGGCCGAGATGCTCATGGTGGACATAGATCGAATGCTTGACCGCGAACCGATAGGCCGGCCGCTTCCTGAACAGGACGACATAGGCATAGCCCACGACCTCGCCGCGGAATGTCGCAACCAGATGCGGCAGGCGATGATTGCGCAGATTCTTGCGCCGCTGCTTGAGATCGTCCGGCTCCGGCGCGCCGGAACCGGGGGCGCTGTCCTCGACCCCGCGGCGGACATGCCGCCGGTAGATCGAGAGCATGGCCTCGACGTCCTCGTCGCGTGACGGCCTGACGAGGACCGGCGGCTCGGTATCGCCAGCCGTGATCGTGCTGTCCATGGTTCGAATTACTCTGCGCAGACATAGGTATGGAGCCGGATCCGGCCGGACTCGTCGAGCTCCTTGTACAGCCCCTGGATCTCGACGTCGAAGCCGGGATAGGCGTTGAACGCCCGCTCGAACATCTTGAGGTAATCGATCATCGGCTGGGCGCGCGCGGAGAGCCGCTCGCCCGGAACGATGGTAGCGATGCCCGGCGGATAGACCACGAACGGCGTCGTCGCAACGCGCCCGGCGATCTGGTCGATCGGCAGGTAATCGACCTCGTTGCGCATCAGTGCACGCGCTGCCTCGCGCGGCGACATCGCGATCTCCGGCAAATGCTGCGGCTGGAACTGCTTTGCCTGCAGCGCGCTCACCTCGGCCTCGCGATAGAACCGATGCATCTCGCCGCAGAGGTCGCGCAGCCGCAGCTTGCCGTAGCGCGCAAAGCGCTTCCGGGTGAACTCCGGAATGGCGTCCTCCAGCAGCACGTTGTCGTCGTGGAGCCGCTTGAAGGCGACCAGGCCGCTGATCAGGGTTCCGGCCTTGCTGGCCTCGACGCCCGGCGTCAGCAGGAACAGCAGCGAGTTGAGGTCGTTCTTCTCCGCCACGATGCGGTTCTCGCGCAGATATTGCGCGACGATCGGCGCCGGGATGCCGTGGTCGGCATAGCCTCCGGTGGCGCGATCGAAGCCTGGGGTCAGCAGGGTCAGCTTGTTCGGATCGGTCATCGTGAAGCCGGCGGCGAGATCCGGAAAGCCGTGCCATGCCGCCCCGGGCGCGAGCTGCCAGAGGGACGCGTCGGTTGCGAGCTGGTCGGTCGAGATCGCCTCCCAGGCCACATCGTGGCTGGCTCCGGGATTGGCCGCATCGGGAATCGAGACGCGATCCGGAACGAACGGCTCGAAGAACCAGCGCCGTGCCGGATCCTTCTCCTTCTCCTCGAATTCCCTGCGCATCGCCCGGATCTTCTTGCGCAATTCGATGCCGAGCCGGATCGTGTCGTCCCACAGCACCTCGCCGGAGCGGCCCTTCATCATCTGCGCGCCGACGTCCAGCGAGGCGAACAGCGGATAGAACGGCGATGTCGAGGCGTGCTGCATGAAGCTCTCGTTGAAGCGCCGATGCTCGATCCGCCGCCGCTGCCCCTTGATGTGGCGGTCCTTGACGTGGATCTGCGAGGCCTGGGAGAAGCTCGCGAGCTGCTTGTGGGTCGATTGCGTGGCAATGATGCCCGGCGCGTCCGGCCCGAGTTCGGACAGGCCCATCGCGAAGCGGCCGGCATAGAGCGGGTGGAACTTCATGAAGCCTGCCCAGGCCTCGTCGAACATGATGTACTCGCAGAGATCCCCGATCCGCTTGAGGATCATCTCGGCGCTGTGGATCGTCCCGTCATAGGTGCACTGCTCGACCACTGCGACACGGAACGGGCGCGGCTTGCGCCAGGCGTCGGGATCCTTGACCAGCGGGTTGTCCCGGATCTGTTGCCGCAGGTGCTCCTCGTCGAGCAGGTCCCAGCGCATCGGGCCGATCAGACCCCAGGGGTTGCGGACTGTCGGGACGTAGATCGGGACGCCGCCCGAAATCAGCAGCGCGCCATGATGGGCGGCCTTGTGGTTGTTGCGATCGAAGAGCACGAGGTCGCCATCGGTGACCAAGGCCCCCAACACGACCTTGTTGGAGGTCGAGGTGCCGTTGAGGACGAAATAGGTCTTCTCGGCGCCAAAGATTTGCGCCGCTTCCTTCTGCGCGCGCAGCGCCGGTCCCTCATGGGTCAGGAGATCACCGAGATCGAGCACGGAATTGTCAAGGTCGTCGCGGAATACGGCTTCGCCGAGATGCTCGACGAAGATCCGGCCGATCGGGCTGCGGCTGTAGAACACGCCGCCATTGTGTCCGGGACAGGTCCAGAGCTGGTTGCCTTCCTCGGCATAGTCGACCAGCGTGCCGAAGAACGGCGTCTTCAGCGTCTCGGCATATTGCTTCAGCCGGCTGATCAGGTTCTTGGCGATGAAGGCGGGCGTCTCCTCGGAGAGGAAGACATAGCCGTCGATGAAATCGAGCACCTCGACCGGCAGGTCCTCGAAGCGCTTGCGCCGAATCAGGAGGATGATCGGGAAGTCCAGACCGCGCCGGCGCATCAGGTTGATCAGCGACGCCGTCTTGCCTTCCAGGCCCTTCTTGCCCCAATCGACGACCATGCAGCCGATCGCGGCATCCGTCTGCACCGCGATCTCGGCGTCCTCCAGCTTGCGGGCGCGCACCACCTCGAAGCCCGAGCGCTGGATCTCCTCAATGATCTGGTTGAAGCGGACGCCGGCGAGATCGTCGGTCTCGAACACGGGCGCGGCGAACAGGAAGGTGAAGCGGCGGAAGTAATCCATGAGCGTCTTTCGGGCTGGGTGGGGCAGCCACCTGTCGTCACGTTCGATGACGGTTCAATGACAATCGGGCACTCACGGAGCTTGTCTCGGCCGTCTCGCGGTGGCAATCGTCCCGAACCCGAGTGACGCTGAAAGGATCCGCGGTGCTTCCTGAATGGATCAGCCTTGATTGTGCGGCCCCGTCCGAACTCCATCGGCAGGCGGCGCTGGAACGCCAGGCGCAGTTGACCAAGCCGTTTGGCGCCCTTGGGCGATTGGAGCAGGTGGCGGTCGAACTGGCGGCGCTGCAGGCCCTGGAACGGCCGGGGGCCGACAGGGTCCCGGTGGTGCTGTTCGCAGGGGATCACGGCATCGCGGCGCAGGGCGTGTCGGCCTATCCGCCGGAAGTGACGGTGCAGATGCTGCACAACTTCGCGGCCGGTGGTGCGGCGATCTCGGTGCTGGCGCGCAGCCTGGGCTGCCCGCTTGAGGTGGTCGACGTCGGGACGCTGGCGCATGAGCCGGTGCCCGGCGTCGTCGTCGACAAGCCACGGCGCGGCACCCGCGATTTCAGCACCGAGGCGGCGCTGACGCCGGAGGAGGTTGCGTTCGCGGTGGAAGCCGGACGGCGCGCGGTGCTGCGGCAGGCCGATCACGCGCCGCAACTCGTGATCTTCGGCGAGATGGGGATCGGCAACACGACGTCGGCGGCAGCGATCGCCGCAGCGCTGCTGTCCTGTGCGCCTGCGGACACCGTCGGCAGCGGCACCGGGCTCGACGCCGACGGGCGGGCCAGGAAGGCCGCGGTGATCGCCGACGCATTGCGGCGACACGGGCTCACGGCGGGAGCGGCCGTCGCGGACATCCTGAAAGCGGTCGGCGGCTTCGAGATCATCGCGATGGCCGGCGCGATCGTAGCCGCCGCGCAGCGGCGCTGGCCGGTGCTGGTCGACGGCTTCATCGTCTCGGTCGCGGCGCTGGTTGCCGTCCGCCTCAATCCGTCCTGCCGTCCGTGGCTGTTGTTCTCGCACCGCTCGGCCGAACGCGGCCACGCCATCGTGCTCGACGTGCTCGGCGCCCGTCCTCTGATCGACCTCGATCTGCGGCTCGGCGAGGCCTCGGGCGCCGCCACCGCGCTGCCGATCATCCGGCTGGCCTGCGCGCTCCACGGGGGCATGGCGACCTTCGCGGAGGCCGCCGTCTCGGGAGCCAAGTCCTGATGCGGATCGATCTGCTGCGGCACGGGACGACGGGGCGGGATGGCCATCTCGATGGCCGCACCGATCCGCCGCTCAGCGAATCCGGCTGGGATCAATTCCGGCGGCAGACGCAGAGCCGGATCTGGCGCAGCGTCGTCAGCTCGCCGTTGGCGCGCGCACGTGCGGCAGCGGAGGATTATGCGCGTCAGACCGGCTGCGCGCTGAACATCGACGCGGATTGGAGCGAGTTCGATTTCGGGCGCTGGGACGGGCGAAGCCGCCGTGACATCGCCGCCGAGTCCGGGGGTGAAGGCTTGCTCGACGCCTTTCATGCCGATCCCACAGTCCGGGCACCGGGCGGTGAGAGCTGGGTCGATCTGCGAGCGCGTGTCACGCGCGCGACTGATCGCATTCTGGCAAAGTCCGAGTCTGCGCCGGTTCTGGTGGTGACGCATGGCGGCGCCATGCGTGCCGCGTTGTCGCATCTGCTTGGCTGGCCGCTGCGCCAGCTATGGAGCCTCCGTATCTGTCCCGGCACGCGGATCACGCTCGAAGCCGGGCAGGGCGATGATGGTGTAGCTTGGGGCGAAATCGTCGAGATCATTCAGCCATGACGCTTCGTGAATTCTGGATTGCATTGCAGTTCCTGACGCGGCTGCCGACCCCACGCGTCGCGGAGTCGCGACCGGACGATCTTGCGCGGGCGTCGGTCTGGTTTCCGGCCGCGGGACTGGTGATTGGCGCCTGTCTGGCGCTGATCGCCCGCCTTTTTCATGAGGCCGATCCGTGGATCGTCGCGCTGGCCGTGCTGGTCGCCTGGATCTGGATCACCGGCGCGCTGCATCTCGATGGGCTCGGCGACGTCGCTGATGCGTTCGGCGCCGCGCATGGCAAGCCTGAACGCTTCATCGCCGTGCTCGGCGATCCCCATGCCGGCAGCTTCGCCGTGGTCGCGATATCGCTTCAGATCGCCGCCAAGCTGGTGCTGATCGCCGAGCTGGCCACGGGCCCGACGGCCTGGGTGCTGCTGCTGATCCCGGCTTGGGCACGGCTGGGAACGCTGGTCTGCACCAAGACGCTGCTGTCGCTGAAGCCGGGGCTCGGCGCGAGCGTCGCGAACAGCGTCGGTTGGAATGTCATTATCGCGTGGGGCGGCGTGCTCGTGATCGCCGCGCTGGCCGGCGCGGTCCCGACGCTGCTCGCCATCGTGCTCCTGCCGGCGGTCGCATTCTATTGGCAATGGCGGCTCGGCGGCATCACTGGTGATTGCCATGGCGCCAGCATCGAGGTCACGGAAACGCTGCTGCTTGCCGCCTGCGTGCTCGGCTAGAAGGCGCCGCCGAGCGCCTGCGCCAGCCGCTGCCATTCGGACGCGTCGCCTGGAAGGCCGAAACGCAGCCAGTTTGGCTGAGCCGGAAAACGCCGGACGTGGATGCCATGCCGGGCGAGCCGCTCGGCCAATGCGGCAGCATTCGCGTTCTCGACCAGCCTGAACAGGGGTGTTCCGCCAAGAGCCCTGGAACCGAGGCTGTGAATTTGGCAGCCGGACGCGGTCAGCATCGTATCGAGCCGTTGTCCGTCGGACACCAGCCTCACGCGTGCGTCCCGCAGCCATTGGTCGTCAGCCAGAGCAATCGAACCTATCGCAAGCGCAGGTCCAGACACGGCCCATGGACCCAGCGCACGGCGCAATTGATCGGCCAGGTCCTGGGAAGTTATGGCAAAGCCGAGCCTCAATCCTGCCAGGCCGTAAGCCTTTCCGAACGATCGCAACACCAGAGTGGCTGGTGGCAAGTTCGGAATCAGGCTCGCCTCCACGGGACAGAAATCAGCAAAAGCTTCGTCTACCACAAGCAGGCCGTTGCGACGCGCGAGCGTCACGCCGAGCAAGTGGAGCGTGGCGCGTGGCAGCAATCGTCCAGTGGGATTGTTCGGGTTGACCACAATGGCGACGTCTGCTTCCGCCAGCGCATCGACCTTGTCGACCAAACGCACTCGGTGACCGCAGCGGCGCCAGCAGAGCTCATGTTCTTCGTAGGTCGGCGCAAACACAGCGACCGAACTTGAAGCGCGCAGGCGCGGCAGAATCTGCAGCAGCGCTTGGGTGCCTGCGGCCACAACAATCGATGCGGGTGTCCGCAGGCGGTACCGTGCAGCGGCAACGGACAGCAGCGCGTCCTCGTCGGGCTTGCTGGGCAACCGTGTCCAGCTCTCAGCCGGGACCGTCGGCACGGGGTAAGGGATCGGATTGATGCCGGTCGACAGATCGATCCACGGCAGCGGTGCGTCCGGGTAGAGACGGCTGACCGCAGCGAGATCGCCGCCGTGAAGGATCGCTTCCGGCTCATCCTTATGCGTGCTAGTCGCTCTGTCGTCCATCTCGTTCCTTTACATGCCTTTCCTTCAGCGGAGATCGATGTTCGTCTCTCTCGCGCTCACGGCGCTCCTCGTCGAGGCGGCGGTCGGCTATCCCCAGGTGCTGGTGCAGCGGATCGGACATCCCGTGATGTGGATGGGCGCGCTGATAGCATGGGGGGACCGCCGCTGGAACAGGGCAGCAGACAGCTTTGCCGCACGACGCGCGCGCGGCATTGCGCTCGTGTGCCTGCTCGTCGTCGGGATGATGGCCACCGGCCTCATTGCAACATGGGTCGTGCAGGCGCTCGTCGGCGAGCCGGTTGCAACCATCATCCTTGGTGTGGCGGCAAGCAGCCTGCTGGCCCAGCGCAGTCTCGATACGCATGTCGCCGCGGTCGCAGAGGGGTTGGAGCAGCAGGGACTCGACGGCGGCCGCCGGGCCGTGGCGATGATTGTCGGCCGCGATCCCGAGCGGCTGGATGAAGCCGGCGTCGCGCGGGCTGCGGTCGAGAGCCTGGCTGAGAACTTCTCCGATGGTATCGTTGCGCCGCTGTTCTGGCTCGTCATCGGCGGTCTTCCAGGCATCCTGATCTACAAGACTCTCAACACCGCCGACAGCATGATCGGTCATCTCTCTGACCGTCACCGCGCATTCGGCTGGGCGGCGGCGCGGCTCGATGATCTCGTCAACTTGCCGGCCTCGCGCCTGTCCGCGCTGTGGATCGCAGCCGCTGCGGTCTGCATCCCCAACGCCTCGGCTTCGGCCGCACTGCGAGACGTTGCACGCGATGCATCGAAGCATCGTTCGCCCAATGCCGGCTGGCCGGAAGCGGCGATGGCCGGTGCGCTTGGATTGCGCCTGGCAGGACCGCGCGTCTATCACGGGCATCTCGTCACCGACGCCTGGATGGGAGACGGGCGCGCCGATCTCGACGCGTCCGACATCCGGCGTGCCCTGCGGCTGTATCGGCTGGCGTGTCTGGTTCAGGCGGCGGTCGTCGCAGGCCTCGTCCTGGTCAGGATCCTGTAGTCGCCACGGGGGGCGCGGGTTTGCTCGCCAATGCCAGGATACGATCAACGTCGACGTAGCGCTCGAGATGCGCCGCGAGTGCATCCAACGTTGTGTCCACATCGGTCTCATAAGAGAGGCCGCTCGTCGTCGAGCCGAGGCCGCGCAGCCAGTGGCTACGCAGGCCGTCGTCGGCGAACAGGCCATGTACGTAGCAGCCGGCAACCAGGCCATCGGCCGTGATGGCACCATCGCGCCGGCCATCGGAGAAGGTCAGGAAGGGGCGCTGTGTCGCCAGTCCCTCGGTGCGGCCGATATGCATCTCGTAGCCGTGAAACGACAATTGACCGTCCATCAGCGTGCCCTGGACCTCGCGCAACGCCTTGTCGTCGGTCAGGGTCGTTTCGACGTCAAGCAGCCCAAGTCCCGTGACAGAACCAGATGCCCCCTCGTGTCCGTCGGGATCGCTGATCATGCGTCCGAGCATCTGATAGCCGCCGCAGATGCCGAGCACGCGGCCGCCGCGGCGCAGATGCGCGATGAGATCGATGTCCCAGCCGGCGTCACGCAGGGCGCTGAGATCGGCGATCGTCGCCTTCGAGCCCGGCAGGATCACGATGGATGCGTCGCCAGGAATCGGCGTGCCCGGGCGCAGGAACTGCAGGTCGATTCCGTCCTCCAGCCGTAACGGATCGAACTCGTCGAAATTGGAGATGTGCGGATAGGCGAGGATGACGACCTTCGGCCTGCGTCCTTCCGATGATCCGCGTTCAGCCAGTCCGAGCGCATCCTCGGCGGGCAGGCGGCGCGCATCGGAAAAATGCGGAATGAGCCCGAGCGACGTCCAGCCCGTCCGCTGCGCGATCTCGTTGATGCCCGACGCGAATAACGCCGGATCGCCGCGGAACTTGTTGACGAGGAAACCCGCGATGCGTGCGGCATCCGCGGGCGCGATCACCGCCTGGGTGCCGACCAGGCTCGCAATGACGCCGCCGCGGTCGATGTCGCCGATCAGCACCACCGGAATCTGCGCCGCCTGGGCAAAGCCCATGTTGGCGATATCGCCGGCGCGCAGGTTGATCTCGGAGGCGGAGCCGGCGCCTTCGACCAGCACGATGTCAGCATCAGCAGCCAGATGGTGAAAGCTCTCGAGCACCGCTTTCATCAATTGCGGCTTCATCGCCTGATAGGCCGACGCCTTGGCGTTGCCGATGACGCGGCCCTGCACCACGACCTGCGACCCGATCTCGCTCTGCGGCTTCAGCAGCACCGGGTTCATGTGCACCGTCATCGGCCGCCGCGCGGCGCGCGCCTGCAGCGCCTGGGCGCGGCCGATCTCGCCGCCATCCGTGGTGACGGCGGCGTTGTTCGACATGTTCTGCGGCTTGAACGGCGCCACTTTCAGGCCGCGCAAGGTCAGCGCACGCGCGAGCCCAGCGACGATCAGCGATTTGCCGACGTCGGAGCCGGTGCCCTGGAACATGATGGCGCGCGCGCTCATGAGCCTAGTACTCGATGCCTTCCTGCGCCTTCACGCCGGCCGCGAAATGATGCTTCACGAGGTTCATCTCGGTGACGAGATCGGCGGCCTCGATCAGCTCCGGCTTGGCGTTGCGGCCGGTGACGACGACGTGCAGATCGGGACGGCGCCCTGCGAGCGTGGCGACGACGTCGGCGATATCAAGATGATCGTAGCGCAGCGCGATGTTGAGCTCATCGAGAACGAGCAGCCGGATCGACGGATCCGCCATCAGCTCCTTTGCCTTGGCCCAGGCGCGCTCGGCCGCGGCGACGTCGCGCGCGCGATCCTGGGTTTCCCACGTAAAACCTTCGCCGAGCGTGTGCCACGACACCTGGTCGCCGAACGTCTCGATGGCCTTGCGCTCGCCGGTCTCCCACGCGCCCTTGCCGAATTGCACGACGCCGATGCGAAAGCCGCGGCCGATCGCGCGCAGCATCAGGCCCCACGCCGCCGTCGATTTGCCCTTGCCCTTGCCGGTGTGAACGATGAGCAGGCCCTTCTCCACGGTCTTGGAGGCGACCTCGGCATCCTGCACCGCCTTGCGGTTCTCCATCTTCGCCTTGTGGCGGGAATCGTCGGCGCTTTCGGTCACGGGCATGTTCTCCTTGTCACTTCAAAGTCAGCGGCAGTCCTGCCGCCATCAGGATCACGCGATCGGCCACGGCCGCGACGTCCTGGTTCAGTCGACCCTGGGCGTCGCGAAAGGCGCGCGCCAGCGCATTGTCCGGCACGATGCCCAGCCCGACTTCGTTGGACACGGCCACGATGGGGCCATTCGCGCTCCTGAGCGCGTCGATCAACTCGGCGCATCTGGCCGGCACGTCCATGTCGGCGAGCATCACATTGCTGAGCCAGAGCGTCAGGCAATCGATCAGCATGGGCGTGCCCGAATCTCCGCTTGCCCGGACGAGGCTAGGTAGATCATGCGAGGTCTCCAGCGTCTGCCATCCCTCGGTGCGGCGCGCCTTGTGCTGGGCGATCCGGTCGGTCATTTCGGCGTCGAACGCCTGCGCCGTCGCAACATAGGTCCAGGGCGGCGGAAGGGCGGTGACGAGCGCCTCGGCATGGCGGCTCTTGCCCGAGCGCGCGCCGCCGAGCACCAGCGTCAGGCGCGGCAGGACGGGGTGCGGCGGGGCAGGGGCCATGGGGACGATTCCGATTGACGGGCTTTGGCGCGACCCGTATCTAACAGATGACGGTTCTCCGAAAGGAGAGATTTAGGGAACACGGTGCGGGTTCTTGACCCAAGGCCGTGGCTGCCCCCGCAACTGTAATCGGCGAGTGTGAGGCCAAGACACCACTGGGAAACCGGGAAGGTGGCCTGATGCAGCGACCCGAGAGCCAGGAGACCTGCCGTCGACATTGCTGTTGGCCGACCCGTCGCGCGGGGAGTCGCGATGCTGGTTCTGATCCCGCCGGGATGGGCGGGATGCCGTCGGATGCAGCGCATCGTCCGGTCCTCTGGGGAGCCGGCAAGCGACGGAGACGGCCATGAAGTTGACCCGTACCACGACCTTTGCAGCCGCGAGCCTGTTGCTGCTCGCCGCCGATCCCGCCTTCGCGCATCACATGATGGGCGGCAAGCTGCCGCAGACGTTTGCGCAGGGGATGCTGTCCGGCCTCGGCCATCCCATCATCGGAATCGACCATCTCGCGGCGATCGTGGGCGCAGGCATCGTTGCAGCTCTTCTGGGCCGCGGCTTCGCGCCGGTGCTCGCCTTCACCACCGCGATGATCGCGGGCGTCGGCCTGCATGTGGCCAAGGCCAACATCCCCGCTGCCGAGCTGCTGGTCGGCCTGACCACCGCCGTGGTTGGGCTGGTGGTGGTGATGCGTGGGCGTTTCGGCGTGTTGCCGGTTGCCGGCCTGTTCGCCGTGACCGGCCTCGTCCACGGATATGCGCTGGGTGAATCGATCGTCGGCGCCGAGAACTCTCCGCTAGGAGCCTATCTCGCCGGGCTGCTCGTGATCCAGACCGTCATCGCGGCCGGTGCGTTCCTCGGCACCAGGCTGCTGTCGGCGAAGGCCAAGGCGGCTGCGCCGCTGGCGCTGCGGCTCGCGGGCGCTGCCATCGTGCTGGTGGGCGGCGTTGCCGCCGCAACGGCCGCCGGCGTGATCGGCTGATTGATGATCGCATCGACTGGAGAGACGACGCTGTTCGTCTGCGTCACCTGCCGCACGCAGGCGCCTGAAGCTGCGCCGCCGGACGAGCCGCGGGCCGGTGCCCGTTTGCTCGCAGCCATCGAGACGGTGCCGGCCGCGCAGCGCGCCGGCGTCACCGTTGTCGGTGTCGAGTGCCTGTCGAACTGCAATCGTGCGTGCACGGTTGCGGTGACAGCGCCGGGCAAATGGACCTATGTGCTCGGCGCGCTCGATCCGGATCTGCATGCGCGGGATGTGCTGGCATTCGCGCAGCTGCATCAGCGCCATGATGCGGGCCTGCCGGCCTGGCGCGAGCGCCCGGAATACATCCGCAAGAACACCGTCGCGCGCGTGCCTGCGCTGTCGGCGCCACGCTGAAACCGAGAGATCGTATCGCCATGACGAAGTCGTTCGCCAAGACGCCTTGCACCATCGTCACCGGTTTTCTCGGCGCCGGCAAGACGACGCTGGTGCGCAATCTGATCGAGACCGCGAACGGCCGCCGGCTCGCCATCATCGTCAACGAGTTCGGCGACGTCGGCATCGACGGCGACATCCTGAAGGGCTGCGGCGTGCCGGACTGTCCGGAGGATCGCATCGTCGAGCTGTCGAACGGCTGTCTGTGCTGCACCGTCGCCGACGATTTCGTGCCCGCGCTCAGGAGCCTGCTGGATCAGAAGGAGCCGCCGGAGCATATCGTGATCGAGACCTCGGGGCTGGCGCTGCCGAAGCCGCTGGTGCAGGCCTTCAACTGGCCCGAGATCGCGACGCGTGTCACGGTCGACGGCGTCGTGGCGGTCGTCGACGGCCCGGCGGTGGTTGCGGGCCGCTTCGCCGACGATCCGGAAGCGCTCGCGGCGCAGCGCGCCACCGATGCCTCGCTCGATCACGACAACCCGCTGGAGGAGGTCTACGAGGACCAGCTGCTGTGCGCCGATCTCGTCGTGATGAACAAGAGCGATCTGATGAGCGAGGAGCAGCGCAAGGATGTCGCCGCCGAGATTGCCGCCAAGGTGCAGCGCGCCGTCAAGGTGATCGCGACCGAGCATGGCAGGCTGTCGGCGTCGGTGCTGCTCGGGCTCGGCGCCGCGGCGGAGGATGATCTCGCCGCCCGGCCGTCGCATCACGACAACGAGGCCGAGCATGATCACGACGATTTTGAGAGCTTCGTGCTCGACGTCCCGGCGCAGGCCTCGCCCGATGCGCTCGTCGACCGCATCGCGGCCGCCGTCGATGCGCATGATGTCTTGCGGGTGAAAGGGTTCGTGGAAGTTGCCGGCAAGCCGCTGCGCCTCCTGGTGCAGGCCGTGGGCAGCCGCATTCAGCACCAGTTCGAGCGCCCGTGGCGCTCGGGCGAATCGCGGCAGGGGCGGTTGGTGATCATCGGCGAGCGCGGCCTCGATGCCGCCGCCATCCAGAGCCTGATCACAGGGTAGGCGTCACCGATGCACCTGCTGGCGACAACGGGCGGGGATCTCGACGACCTCGAACAGGCCGTGGATCTTGCGCAGTCGCCGGCCGAGATCGTCGTGCTGTCGTTCTCGGACACCGACCTGTCGGCGTTGGCCGAAGCCTGGACCGCGACGTCGACCGAGCTGCCCAGCCTGCGCCTCGCCAGCCTGAAGCGGCTGAAGCATCCGATGTCGGTCGATCTCTATGTCGATCGCGTCGTGCTCGGCGCGCGCGCCGTCGTCGTGCGCTGTCTCGGCGGGCTCGACTATTGGCGCTACGGGCTGGAGCGCATCGCGTCGGCCTGCCGCAGCCGCAACATTCTGTTCGCGGCACTGCCGGGCGATGATCGCGCCGACGACCGGCTCGATGCGCTCTCGACCTTGCCGCACGACGCGACGTCGCGGCTCTATGGCTATCTGCACGAGGGCGGCGTCGGCAATGCGCGCGAGGCGCTGCATTATCTCGCGAGCCTGCTTGGCTGTGACGTGCCGTTTGGCGAGCCGCTCGCGCTCGGCTCCATCGTCGGCTTTACGCGCGATCACGGCGCGGTCGGCATCGATGACCTCTGCAGCCACGCTGATGCGCGGCCGACTGCGCTGATCGTGTTCTACCGTGCGAGCCTGCTTGCTGCCGATACGGCCGGGATTGCAGAATTGATGCGGGCGATCGAAGCCGAAGGGCTGGCGGCCGTCGCGGTCGCGGTAACCAGCCTGAAGGATCCCAGCATCGACGATGCGCTGGTGCGACTGGTCCGGCACCGGCGTCCTGCGGTCATCTTGAACGCGACCGCGTTCTCGGCGCAGCGCGAGGACGGCACAACGGCGCTCGACCTCGCGGACGCGCCGGTTCTGCAGATCATCCAGGCGCAGAGCACCGAGGACGCGTGGGCTTCCTCGGCGCGTGGACTGTCGCCGACGGACCTTGCGATGAATGTCGTGCTGCCGGAGCTCGACGGCCGACTGCTGGCGCGCCCGATTGCGTTCAAGGGTGAGGCGCCGGCGGACGAGCGTCTGCAGTTCAGCGCGATGCGTTATGTGCCTCAACACGACCGTATTGCTTACGTCGCCCGGCTCGCGGCGCGATGGGCGCAATTGCGCGCGCTGCCGGCCAGCGAACGGCGCGTGGTGCTGGTGCTGTCCGATTATCCGGCGCGCGGCGGCCGCCGTGGCTATGCGGTCGGGCTCGACACCAGCGCAAGCGCGGCCGCGATCGCGCGGCTGTTGGCGGACAGCGGGTACGACATCGGCCGCGCAGCGCCGATCGCCGACGACATCGAAGCGCTGCTGCGGGACCAGGCAGATGAGCTCGTCGTGCCGCTCGCAGCCTATCAGTCCGCACTGGCGCTGTTGCCGGATGATCTGCAGCGCGCCTTGCACGACACCTGGGGAGAGGCAGATGTCGACCCGGCATTCCGGGATGGCGCGTTCCGTTTCCCGGTGCTGCGTACAGGAAAACTGCTGATTTTGTTGCAGCCGGATCGTGGCCATCGCGCCGACCGCAAGTCCGGCTATCACGACACCAGCGTGCCGCCGCGGCACGCTTTCGTCGCGCTCTACGCGCATCTTCGTGAGGCCGAGCGGATCGATGCGCTGATTCATCTGGGTGCGCATGGCACGCTGGAATGGCTGCCGGGCAAGGCGCTGGCGCTCTCGAGCGCGTGCTGGCCGGAGGCCGTGCTGGGCCCGTTGCCGGTGATCTACCCCTTCATCGTCAACAATCCCGGCGAAGCGATGCAGGCCAAGCGGCGGTTGTCGGCACTGACGCTCGGGCATCTGACGCCGCCGCTGTCGCATGCCGGCCTGCACGGACCCTTGCTGGAGCTGGAGGGGCTGGTCGAGGAGTATGCCGAGGCGGATGGTCTCGACAAACGCCGCTTGAAGCTGCTCGAGGAGGAGATCGTCGCGCGGGCCTGGCAGAGCGGCTTGGCCGCCGATTGCGGGCTCGACCGTGCCATGGCCGGACGCGAGGCGATCGCGCAGCTCGATGCGCAGCTCTGCGACATCAAGGAGCTCGCGGTGCGTGACCGCCTGCACGTGTTCGGGCAGGCGCCCGACACGGCGGCGACCGGCCTGTTGGCCGATGCGATCATTGCGGCCGCGGGACAGGCGGCAGCAACTATCGATCGCGCCGACATCGCAGCCCGGATTGACGGGAGCGCGGCGGCCGAGCGCAGCGCGTTGCTCGCCGCGCTCGATGGCCGGCGCGTCGCCGCCGGTCCCGCCGGCGCGCCGAGCCGCGGCCGTCTCGACGTGCTGCCCACGGGCCGCAATCTGACCGCGATCGACCCGCGCGCGATTCCGACCCGCACTGCGGCTCTGGTTGGCCAGCGCGCCGCCGACGAGGTGATCCGGCGCTATCTGCAGGACCATGGCGACTATCCGCGCGCGCTCATGCTCGATCTCTGGGCGTCAGCATCGCTGCGTACCGGCGGTGACGATCTGGCCCAGGCCTTGGCTTATCTCGGCGTGCGGCCGCGCTGGGATCTCAACTCCAATCGCGTCACGGGCGTCGATGTGCTGCCGTTGGCGATGCTCGATCGCCCGCGCATCGATGCGACGCTGCGGATCTCGGGGCTGTTCCGCGACCTGTTCGAAGCGCAGATCGCGCTGTTCGATCTCGCCGTGCAGAAGGTGGCGGCGCTCGACGAGGACGATGCCGACAATCCGCTGGCCGCGGCCCGGCGGCGTGGCGAGAGCCTGGCGCGCGTGTTCGGCGGCGCGCCCGGCAGCTACGGCGCCGTTGCCGCCGATCTCGCGCTCGGGATGGACTGGACGAGCCGGTCGCAGCTCGGCGAGGCGTATCTTGAGAGCACCGCTTACAGTTTCGGCGGAGCGCATGACGGCGTGTCGGCCTCCGACACGTTTCGCGCCCGCGTCCGCAGCGCCGATGCCCTCGTGCATCCGCAGGACGATCGTGAGCGCGACCTGCTCGATGGCGAGGAGGTCGCCGATTTCGCCGGAGGTTTTGCCGCCGCCGCAGCGTCGCTTGGCGCGTCGCCCGCGCTGCTGCATCTCGACACCAGCCGTCCGGAGGCGCCGACGGCGCGGAGCTTCAGCGAGGAGATTGCCCGCGTGGTCCGCGGCCGTCTCGCCAATCCGCGGTGGATCAACGGAATGCTCGCTCACGGCTATCGCGGCGTGGCCGAGATCGCGCAGGGCGTCGACGCGCTCTATGCCTTTGCGGCCACCTCCGATGCCGTCGCCGAGCACCTGTTCGATCTGGCGCATGGCGCGCTGCTGCGTGACGAAGCTGTGCTGGACGGCATGGTCGCGCGCAATCCTGCGGCCGTCGCCGCGATCGTCTCGCGGTTCGAGGATGCGCTGCGCCGGCGGCTTTGGGTGCCGCGCCGCAATGCGGTCGCTGACGAGATCGTGCAGGCTCGCGCGCGCCTCACGCAAAAGGAGAGCGTGTCGTGAGCGCCGCGGTCGAGATCAAGGGCTGGTGTCCGGGCGCGCGGCGTCCGATGCCGAGCGGCGACGGGTTGATCGTTCGCGTCCGGCCGCATGGCGGCGCGCTGCCGGTGTCGACGCTGCGCGAGCTTGCCGAGGCCGCGCGGCGTTACGGCAACGGCGAGATCGACCTCACGCGCCGCGCCAATCTGCAGATACGTGGCGTATCGTCCGAGACGCTCGTGCCTCTGTGGGAGCTGATGGCATCACTCGGCCTGCTCGATGACAGCGCCGAGCGCGAAGCCATCCGCAACATCGTCGTCAATCCGCTGGCGGGACACGACCCGGCCGAACGGGCCGACATGCGACCCGTCGCGGCCGAGCTGGAGACGTTGCTGGCCTCGGATCAGACGCTCCATGCGCTGCCGCCCAAGTTCGGCTTTGCGCTGGACGGCGGCGGCCGGCTGCCGCTGACGGAGCTCGCCGCGGATGTTCGTCTCGTCGCCTGTGGCGGCACTCGGGGGAGGCGTGTCGCCGTCGGCATTGCGGGTTCCGATGATCCCGTGTGGCTCGGAACGACAGCCGTGATCGACGCGGCATCGACGGCCGTTCACCTCGCGCGGCTGGTGCTGCAACTTAGCCCCACGCGCCGCTCCGCGACGTTGCCGCCGTCCGCGATCGCCGCGGTCAGCGCAGAGCTGAACCTTGACGTTTCCGACATCGCGCCACCGTCAGCCGCCATGGGGCAGCGACATTGCGGCGTCATTGCTCTCACGGATCAAACCTGCGCCGTCGGTCTCGGCGTGCCGTTCGGCCGCATCGATAGCGACGCGCTGGCGCGGCTTACGGCCGTGCTCGCGGCACATGATGTCGCCGAGGTCCGCCTGTCACCATGGCGCGCGCT
The DNA here is from genome assembly GCF_032487575.1 of Bradyrhizobium sp. SZCCHNRI1009. Lineage (NCBI taxonomy): Bacteria > Pseudomonadati > Pseudomonadota > Alphaproteobacteria > Hyphomicrobiales > Nitrobacteraceae > Bradyrhizobium > Bradyrhizobium sp. SZCCHNRI1009. The sequence goes on from NZ_JAUEUL010000020.1 coordinate 71,911, forward strand.
ATATGTCGTCGCGGGCGCCGTGAGTGCAGGGCAATTGGTGGCGGACGCAGCCCGGCTCGGCCTGGTCGTCGACGACGCCGATCCACTGATGCGCATCGACGCCTGCTCGGGCGCCGGCTGCTGTCCGTCCACGGAATTGGCGACGCGGCAGCATGCCCGCATGATCGCCGATGCGATGGCCCGGACGGGATTCAACGGCACGCTGCACGTCTCCGGCTGCGCCAAGGGCTGTGCACGGTCGGCGGCTGCCGACATCGTGCTGGTCGGCGAGGCCAAAGGTTATCACATCGTCCGCCACGGCACGGTGAAGAGCGAGCCCTGCGGCATGCTCGATCCCGCCGAGATCGACGGCGACGGGTTGTTCGAAACGAAAGAAAAGGCCGATGTCTGAGCTCCGCGACTACATCAAGGACGGCGCGGAGATCTACCGCCGCTCGTTCGCGACCATCCGCGCCGAGGCCGACCTTTCGCGCTTCCAGGGACTGGAAGAGAAGATCGCCGTGCGCATCGTCCATGCCTGCGGCATGGTCGAGATCACCTCCGACATCGCGATGTCCGAACATTTCGCCGCGGAGGCGCGGGCGGCGCTCGATCGCGGCGCGCCGATCCTGTGCGATGCCAAGATGGTGGCGCAGGGGATCACGCGGGCGCGGCTGCGGGAGAAGAACGAGATCATCTGCACGCTCGAGGCACCCGAGGTGCCCGCGCTTGCCGCGAAGCTTGGGACCACCCGATCCGCCGCGGCGCTGGAGCTGTGGCGGCCGCATCTCGGCGGCGCGCTGGTGGCGATCGGCAATGCGCCGACGTCGTTGTTTCATCTGCTCGACATGCTCGATCAGGGCGCGCCGCGACCGGCTGCGGTGATCGGGACGGCGGTTGGGTTCGTTGGAGCGCGGGAGTCCAAGGAGGCGCTCGCGGCCGATGGCCGGGTGCCGTATCTGATCGTGAAGGGCCGCAAGGGCGGCAGCGCGATGGCGGTCGCGGCGGTGAATGCCATCGCGAGCGACGTCGAATGAGCCTCTTAGACACCATCGCGGGCTCGGCTCATCCCGGCACGCTGTACGGCATCGGCGTCGGTCCGGGCGACGTTCGCTATCTGACCTTGCGCGCCGCCGGCCTGGTCCGGTCCGTCGATGTGGTGGCGTTCTTTGCCAAGCGCGGCATGGAAGGCAACGCGCGGCGGATCGTGACGCCCTTGATGGAAGCCGGCCGCCACGAGCTGCGGCTCGAATATCCGGTCACGGAGGAACTGCCCGTCGCCGACCCGTCCTATCAGTCAGAGATCGCCGATTTCTATCGGCGCGCGTCGGACAGCATCACCGCGCATCTGGCGGCGGGGCGATCGGTCGGTCTGCTGTCGGAAGGCGATCCGTTCTTCTACGGCTCGTTCATGCATATGTGGCGGCGACTGGAGCACGATCATCCGGTCGAGGTGGTGCCGGGCGTCACCGGCATGTCCGGCTGCTGGACAAAGGCCAATGTTCCGATCACCTGGGGCGACGACGTCCTCTCGGTGCTGCCGGGCACGTTGGGCGAGGACGTCCTGCATGATCGGCTGACGCGTTGCGAGGCTGCCGTGATCATGAAGGTCGGGCGCAACCTCGCCAAGGTGAAGCGCGCGATCATCAGCGCCGGATTGCTCGATCGCGCGCTCTATGTCGAGCGCGGCACGATGGAGGCGCAGCGCGTCGCGCCGCTGGCCGAGGTGGAGCTGGACCGCGGTCCCTATTTCTCGATGATCCTGATCCCCGGGCAGGGGCGACGGCTATGACGGGCATGCTGACCATCGTGGGCGTCGGCCCGGGGCGGGCCGAATTGATCACGCCCGCCGCCGCGGCCGCCATCGCAAGCGCGACCGATCTGATCGGCTATGGACCGTATCTCGACAGGGTGACCTCGACGAGTCCGGGCCAGATCCGGCACGCCAGCGACAATCGCGTCGAGCTCGACCGTGCGCGCCACGCACTGGCGCTTGCACGCGACGGCAAGCAGGTCGTGGTGGTGTCGGGCGGTGATCCCGGCGTGTTCGCGATGGCCGCGGCGGTGTTCGAGGCGGTCGAGGCGGGACCGCCGGCTTGGCGCGACCTCGACATCCGCGTCGAGCCTGGCGTCACCGCCATGCTGGCGGCCGCGGCTGAGGTCGGGGCGCCGCTCGGCGGCGACTTCTGCGCGATCTCGCTCTCCGACAATCTCAAGAGCTGGACGACCATCCGTCGCCGCCTCGAGGCGGCCGCCGCGGCCGATTTCGTCATTGCGCTCTATAATCCGCTGTCCAAGGCGCGGCCTCATCAGCTGGGCGAGGCGTTCGCGCTGCTGCGCCAGATCAAGCCGGCTTCGACCGTCGTCGTCATGGTGCGGGCCGCGGGCAGTGGTGATGTCGGGCGGATCATCACCACCTTGGGCGAGGTCGATCCCGGCAAGGCGGACATGCGCACGCTCGTGCTGATCGGATCGACCGCCACGCGCCTGATCGCGCGCGAGGGAAAGTCGCCGTTTGTCTATACGCTGCGCCGTGAGGTCGAGGGCGGCGCATGAGTCAGTTGTGCCTCCAGCCACTGCAATGCGGCTCGCGCGCCGTCCAGCGCGATGCCATGCGGCTTGTCGGGTCTTGCGATCATCACCACGGGAATCGCGAGCCGCCGTGCGGCTGCGATCTTCGGATACGTGGCCGCGCCTCCGGAGTTCTTCGATACCACAAAGGCGATGCGCTCTTGGGTCAGAAAGGCTTGCTCTGTCGGCTCGTCGAACGGCCCGCGATCGTGGACGAAGCGAATGTCGGGCGGCAACGCGACGTCGCCAGGCGGGTCGATGGTTCGCGCGACGTAGTGGTGCTGCGGGGCTGCTGCGAAGGCTGCGAGCTCCAGGCGGCCAAGACTGAGGAATACACGCGCCGGATCCGTTCCGAGCGCGGAAGCCGCGTCGTCGGCACTGCCGACTTCGATCCAGCGGTCCCCGGCCTGGCGTTGCCAGGCCGCGCGCCGGATCGACGCCAGCGGCACCGACAGCGCATGGCAGGCTGCGACCGCATGGCGCGAGATCTGGTCGGCGTAGGGATGCGTGGCATCGATGACGGCGTCGATCGCATGATCCCGCAGCCAGGCTTCCAGTCCGGCGATGCCGCCGAAGCCGCCGATGCGCGTCGGCAGCGGCTGCGGTCTGGGCGCGGCGGTGCGGCCGGCGAGCGAGAGCGTCGCTGCGAACCGGTCGTCGCCGGCGAGCAGCCGCGCCAGCTCCGAAGCCTCGGTCGTCCCGCCAAGAATGAGAATACGCATGCGGGGCAGTGTCCATGGTGAACTCGGCCGCAACTTGCAACGCGCAGCGCTGGCTGTCCATCGTCGGGATCGGCGAGGATGGTGTCGACGGCCTCTCGGTATCTGCACGACGTCTCATCGCGCAGGCGGCGCTCGTGGTCGGAGGCGCGCGCCATCTCGAGCTTGCCGCGCCGTTGATCGCGGGGGAACGGCTGGCTTGGCCCAGCCCGTTGAAGCTCGCGTTCGACCAGATCGCGGCGCGACGGGGACAGCCCGTCGTCGTTCTCGCAAGCGGCGATCCTTTCAACTACGGCGTCGGCAAGCAGCTGATGCAGCGCTTCGCGTCCGCCGAGATGCTTTGCGTCCCGCAGCCCTCGGCCTTTAGCCTCGCGGCGGCGCGGCTCGGCTGGCCGCTGCAGGATGTGGCGCAGGTGACGTTGCACGGCCGCCCGCTCGAAGGGATTATCCGCCATCTCGCGCCGGGCGCGCGCATTCTGGCACTGGCCTGGGACGGATCCACCGCCGCGCGGCTCGCCGCGCTGCTGACCTCGCGCCGCATGGGACGCTCGCGCCTGACGGTGCTGGAAGCGATCGGCGGCGCGCATGAGCGGGTGCGCAGAGCGCTGGCCGACGCGTTCGATCTCTCTGATATTCATCCGCTGACGACGATCGCGGTCGAGGTCGATGCCGAGACCGATGCACCCGTGATCCCGCTGACCGCTGGTCTTGCCGATGACCTGTTCGAGCATGACGGCCAGCTCACCAAGCGCGACGTGCGCGCCGTGACGTTGTTGGCCTTGGCGCCGCGTCCAGGCGAACTGCTGTGGGACGTCGGGCTGGGCTCGGGCGCGGTGGCAATCGAGTGGCTGCTGCGGCACGGCTCGCTGCGCGCGATCGGGATCGAGGCGCGGCAGGACCGGGCCGACCGGGCGATGCGCAACGCGCTGGCGCTCGGCACTCCCGAGCTGAAGCTGGTGATGGGACGCGCGCCGGCGGTGCTGGCGGATCTGGAAGCGCCCGATGCGGTCTTCATCGGCGGCGGCATTTCGGAAATGGGTGTGTTCGAAGCCGTCTGGTCGCGGCTGAAACCCGGCGGCCGCCTCGTCGCCAACGTGGTGTCGCTCGAAGGCGAGGCGCGGCTGAGCGCGTTGTTCGGCCAGCATGGCGGTGAACTGATCCGCATCGCGGTTTCGCGCATCGAGCCGGTCGGCCGCATGCATGGTTGGCGGCAGGCCATGCCGATCACGCAGTGGCGGGTGACGAAACCATGATCGCGCTCGGGATCGGTTGCCGCCGCGCCGCCAGCGTCGCAGACATCGAGGCGGTCATCGCACAGGCGCTCTCGTTGGCGCGCCTCGCCCCGGCAGACGTGGCGGTGCTCGCCACGGCGGCGGACAAGGTCAGCGAGCCTGGCGTGGTGTCCGCCGCGCAGCGGCTCGGCCGTCCGCTCGTCGGAGTCGATCTTGCTGACATGACGGCTGTCGCCGATCGCGCGATCACGCGAAGCGATCGCGTCAGGCGCCTGAAGGGTGTACCTTCGGTTGCCGAGACGGCGGCGCTCGCTGCCGCCGGCGCGAATGCCCGGCTGGTCCTGGCGCGCGTCGCAAACGCCGTAGCGACCTGCGCGCTGGCGGAGGGCGAGGCGGCCATCGATGCGGAGCGTGCGCCATGACGGTGCACTTCATCGGCGCCGGTCCCGGCGCCCCGGACCTGATCACCTTGCGCGGCCGTGACCTGATCGCGCGCTGTCCGGTATGTCTCTATGCGGGCTCGCTGGTCCCTCGAGCGCTGCTCGATCATTGCCCGCCCGGCGCACGTATCGTCGACACGGCACCGATGTCGCTCGACGAGATCGTGGCCGAGATCGAGCGCGCCACGCTCGCGGGCGACGACGTGGCGCGGCTGCATTCCGGCGATCTCTCGATCTGGAGCGCGCTCGGCGAGCAATTGCGGCGCCTGGATGCATTGCGGATTCCCTACACGATCACACCCGGTGTGCCGTCGTTCGCGGCGGCGGCGGCCGCGCTTGGTCGCGAATTGACCTTGCCGGGATTAGCCCAATCGGTGGTGCTCACGCGGACCTCCGGCCGCGCGTCGGCCATGCCGGACACGGAGCAGCTTTCGCTGTTCGCGCAGTCGCGCGCCACGCTCGCCATCCATCTCTCGATCCACGTTCTCGACAAGGTCGTCGAGGAGCTGCGGCCGCATTACGGTGACGACTGTCCGGTCGCGATCGTCTATCGCGCGAGCTGGCCGGACCAGCTGGTCCTGACCGGCACGCTGGCGACCATCGTCGGCCAGGCCGCGGCTTCCGCCGTGGAGCGGACCGCGCTGATCCTGGTGGGCCGCGCACTCGCAACCAAGGATTTTCGCAACAGCGCGCTGTACGATGCCGACTATCAGCGGCGCTTCCGCGGGAGAGGGGAGTGAGCCGGTCCATGACTTTGTCCGACCAGCCGGCCGTCGCGGTCGAACACGGCGATGTCGAGGGCCATGTCGTTGTCGCCCAGCGCACGCCGCGCCGTCGTCCAGGCGGCGAGCGCGACCACCTCTCCGGCAGGAAACCCGACCCGCTGGGACTCCTGCAGCACCTGCAGCGCGGTGTTGGCCGTGCGTGCGCTCGTGACCAGCGTGGCCGGCGCACCCGCGTCATGCAGCGTGTTCGCCAGCCAGCCGAGATCGACCTCGCCGGCGCGCGAATGCAGGTCGAGCAGGCCCTGGCCGAGCTTGGTCATCTTGGCGAAGCCGCCGGCCACGGTGACGCGAGCGACCGGATGCCGTCGCAGATATTTCAGCATGCCGCCGGCGAAATCGCCCATGTCGATCAGCGCCGTCTCCGGCAGGCCATGGAGCCGCTGCACGGCCTTCTCGGATGTGCTTCCCGTCGCGCCGGCGATGTGCGGCAGGCCGGCCGCGCGCGCGACGTCGATGCCGCGATAGATGGAGTGGATCCAGGCAGCACAGCTGAACGGCACCACGATTCCCGTGGTGCCGAGGATCGACAGGCCGCCGACGATGCCGAGCCGCGGGTTGAGCGTCTTTCTGGCGAGCTCCTCGCCGCCGGGAATGGAGATCTCGACGGCCACGTCGCCTGTCGCACCGAGCTTTGCCGAGGCTTCGCCAATCGCCGCCGTGATCATCTCGCGCGGCACCGGATTGATCGCAGGCTCTCCCGGCGGCAGCGGCAATCCCGGTCGTGTCACGGTGCCGACGCCGGGGCCGGCGCGGAACGTTACGCCGGAATTGTCTGCACCGCGCCGCAAGGTTGCTCTGACCAGCGCACCATGCGTGACGTCAGGATCGTCGCCGGCGTCCTTGACCACGCCCGCGGTGGCCTTGATGCCGTCGGCCTCATGCATCGCGATCGCAAAGCCGACGCGACGTCCGCCCGGAAGGGCGATCTCGACCATGGCAGGACAGTTGCCCGTGATCAGCAGCTCGTAGGCGGCGCGCGCTGCGGCCGTGGCGCAGCTGCCGGTCGTCCAGCCACGCTTCAGCGGTCGGTTCGGCGGATCCGCGATGTCCATCATGTCGGTTCGCATAGCACATTTTGCCATGCCTCGGCGGCGTTACGGCCATGAGCACGGCGGCGCCCAGCGGAATCATCATCGCCGCGCCGCGTTCGGGCGCCGGCAAGACGACCGTCACGCTCGGGCTGTTGCGTGCACTCAGCCGGCGCGGCGCGCGCGTGCAACCCTTCAAATGCGGCCCGGACTATATCGATCTCGCCTATCACACGGCTGCGGCACAACGGACGAGCTACAATCTCGACAGCTGGGCGATGTCCGCGCCGCAGCTGCTCGGGCTTGCCTGCGGCGTCGCCGCCGACGCCGATATCGCCATCGTCGAGGGCGTCATGGGCCTGTTCGATGGCGCGTCGCATCCCGGGCGCGCGGGCAGGGGCTCGGCTGCGGATCTTGCAGCCCTGACCGGCTGGCCGGTCGTGCTCGTTCTCGATGTCAGCGGGCAGACCGAGACGGCCGCCGCCGTCGCGCTCGGCTGCGCGCGTTTTCGCGACGATGTCCACGTGGCCGGGGTGATCCTCAATCGGGTCGCGAGCGAGCGGCACCGGGCGCTCATCGAGCCGGCGTTTGCGACCGTCGGAATCGAGGTGCTCGGCGCGCTGGCGCGGGACGCGCAACTGACCTTGCCCGAACGCCATCTCGGGCTGGTCCAGGCCCAGGAGATCACGGCCATCGAGGCCCATCTCGAGCGTCTTGCGGCAAGCGTGTCCGGGTCGGTCGATCTCGACGCGGTGCTTGCTCTCGCAAATCCGATTCGGGCGCCTGGCCTCGCCGCGCAGAGCTCCAGCCTCGGCATCAAACCGCCCGGACAGCGCATCGCGCTCGCATCAGATGCGGCCTTCTCGTTCAGCTATCCGCATCTGCTGCGGCACTGGCGCGCTCAGGGCGCGGAGGCCATCCCGTTCTCGCCGTTGAACGATGAGGCTCCTGATCCGGCAGCCGACGCGGTGTGGCTGCCAGGCGGCTATCCCGAATTGCATGCGGGACGGCTGGCCTCGGCGCGGTCGTTCCTGGACGCGTTGCGCGCGATGGCCTCGCGCGGCGTGCCAATCCACGGCGAGTGCGGCGGCTACATGACGCTAGGCGCGGGACTCGAAGATGCCCATGGTGTCCGGCATGTGATGGCTGGGCTGCTGTCACTGGAAACGTCGTTCGCGCGACGCCGCCTGCATCTCGGCTATCGTCAAGCGACGCTCTTGGTCGACTGCAGCCTCGGCCCGAGAGGGGCCGTCGTTCACGGCCACGAATTCCATTATGCAACCATCCTGAGCGAGGCAGACGATCCGCTGATCGCGTGCCGCGATGCCTCGGGCGGCGTCATCGCCGAGCGCGGCGCCCGGCGCGGGTCGGTGACCGGATCGTTCCTGCACGTCCTGAGCGGGGAGGGCGCATGAGCGAGCCAGGCCGAAGCCCTCCGCAGTTCGACGCGACATTCCGGCAGCGCTTTGCCGAGCTGGTGCGCTGGCGTCGCGACGTCCGCCGTTTCCGCGCCGATCCGGTCTCCCTTGAGCTGATCGAGCAGTTGCTCGCTCTCGCGTCCTACGCGCCGTCCGTCGGCTTCTGCCAGCCTTGGCGGTTCGTGCTCGTCGAGAGCGCCGAACGCCGCGCGACGGTGATCGAGAACTTCCAGCATGCGAACCAGGCGGCGCTCGCCGGCTATGATGGTGAGCGGCGCGCGCTCTATGCAAGCCTCAAGCTGGAAGGCTTGACGCAGGCGCCGGTCCATCTCGCCGTCTGTGCCGACGAAGGCGCTGCCACCGGGCACCGTCTCGGCCGCGCCACGATGCCGGAAACGCTCCGCTACTCGGTGGTCGCAGCGATCCAGACGTTCTGGCTGGCGGCGCGCGCGGAAGGTCTCGGCGTTGGCTGGGTGTCGATCCTGGACCCGGAGGCTGTCTGTCGCGCGCTCGAATTGCCGTCGGACTGGAGCCTGATTGCGTATCTCTGCGTCGGCTGGCCGCAGGAGGAGCATGACGATCCCGAGCTGGAACGTCACGGCTGGGAAACGCGGCTCGACCAGACCGTGATCAAGCCGCTCAAGCGCTAGGTCACGACGCGAGCGCCAACGCCGGCGCGTCAACCGTCATCGGCTCGCCGACGGCGGCCTCGGCGCGCATGAGCTGAAACCGTGTGCCGTGCAGGTTGACGGTCAGTGGAATGCCGCGGAAATCGTCGTGAAAGGCGTGGATGCGGCGCGCCATCTCGGATCGATCGATGTCGGCGGGCATGTCGCATAGGGCGGCGTACATCTGCCTCGTGCTCTTGGTGCCGCTCCAACCGGTGCCGAGCGCCGGCAGCGGGCCGGCCTGGCAGGCGAGGTCGCGCGACATCCGCCAGAACAGATAGGCGAGCCGCACGAACGCCATCTGCTCCAGGCCGCGGACATCCACGCCTTGGGGGATGTCGAACGGCTCGACACCGACGATCGCGCCGCAGTCGACCCGGGTCTCCATCGCGTGGGCCGTCGCGCCGAAGCGCTTCGTACCGTCGTACATTGCGAAATGGGCCGGCGCCCAGCCGGGATAATCCGGTGGGCCCGGATGAAAATTGTAGGCGCCGTAACCGAGCGCCTGAAGGATGGCGGCAGGCACGACGACGCCGGTCGTGAACGCAAGCAGGCGGGATCTGCCGAGCACGTCGCGTTCGATGGCTTCGAGGTCCTGCAGGCTGACCGCGCAGCGGAATGCGAGGGCAGGGTTGTGCGCCCGCAGGAGCTCGGACAACGCGAGCTGCTGGTCACGGCTGCCGGTGAGAAGAATGATGGTGTCGAACATGATTTGTCCTGGCTGGCGTCAGTGGCGATGGGCGTTGAAGCTGGCGGGCCGGCGCATGGCTTCCGAGGCGGCGGTGGCGGCGAACAGATCGGCCGGCAGCTCCTGACCGGGGACGATCTCGAGTACCATGTTGTCGGCCAGCAAAGCGGCCCGCCGCGCCATGCGAACCTCCGGCGCCCACGAGCACAGCGAAAGCTCGAGGCGGCCAAAGCCGCCGCAATCGGCGACGAAGGCGCTCGTCAGCCGCTCGATGCTGTCGGCCGTTGCGCGCGCGCTGCTACCTTCGACATCGCGCAGGATGACCGTGACGCCCCGGCCAGATTTTACTTTCGAGCGCACCACGAGCAGCGACTCCAGCGCGCCGACGCGCCCCGCCCGCCGCGGCGAGCGTGCCACTTCGGCGAAGTCCGGGTCGGGGCCGAGATCAGCGTTTGTCGGCTTCAGATTGTGGACGATCGTCGCGTTGCCGACTCCGGCTTCCCCTGCAACGGCATGGTAGCTGCGGGGAAGCCAGACCGTATCGAGTGCGATCTGGGACGTCACCGCACTCCAGGCCTGGTCGATCAGATAGCCGTCCCAGACATCGGGATATGACGAGGCAATCTCGCGCCAGGTCGTCAGCATGGTCTCGGCCGCCTTGGAGCGGCCGAAATAGAGAGTGCGCGGCGACATCTCCCAGCCGTTCCACTTATGGACGGCGAAGTCGCAGCCGGCCAGATGAGGAAGGCCCGGGGCGGCTTGAAACATCACGTCCGCCTCGACGTACAACAGCGGCTCGCGGTGCCGCTGCCACATCCGCGCGACGAAGTCGGCCTTGTCGGCAGCGCTCAGGCGTTCGCCGGGGCGGCAATCGATCGCCTCGATGTCGAATGGGAGCCCGAGCCGCTGCAGCGAGCGTCTGAGATGATAGACGTGCAAGTCGCCGACCGTCGTCGGATGGCAGGACACGACACGCATCGTAGTTGCGGGTGCCGTCTCCGGAGCAGGCCAGTCGCGGCCGCCCCACCACAATTCATGCGGACCGTCGGCCGAGGTGCCGACGGTGCCGAACGCCGTCAACTTGGATTTCAGGAAATCGAACGCGGGGTTTTCGCCGAAAGGGATCGCCACGGCATCGTGCGAGGTCAGCGTGCCGTACAGCAGCTCCGCACCCGCGCCGGTTGGCGGATCGAGCAGGACGATCGTGCGGCCGCGGCCAGGCGATGGACGTTCGTCGCAGTGAACCAGCGGCCCGAATGTCCGCGACAGCCACTGCAGACGAAGACCTTGCTGCTGACCGAGCCTGACGCCTCGAGCGCGCAAGGCTTGCGTCGGGTCGTCGTCGATGGCTTTCGGGTTTTGTCGCATCATGCCGGGTCCTCCTGCACAATCAAACGGACCACGTCGGCCAATCAGGCGCGTCGATCACGCATGCGCCGGCGTCGGTCACTTGCGATGATGCGAGCAGGACGAAGCTCTCGACACGGAAAACGCGAACTTCGTTTCGCAATGTTGCCGGCGCGCCGCGCGAAGCCCGCACAGATGAATCAACATCGTGGATGCGTAAGAAGACGTACGGGCATTCGCTTTCGATCTGATAGCGCTTGGTCGACGCCGAAGTACGAAATCGGGCATTAAAAAGCAGTCGCGGGCGCGGATCGCGCGCTTCGCGCTGAGATATCGAACGCGACGATACTCACGAAAGTCGACGTCGATCGAAACATTGAGCAACATTCGGTGACGCTACAGACATCGATTGACACCTACGCGTGCGTCGTCGGCGCGCGACGCATCACGTCGATCGCTTCATTTGTCGTTCCATCAGCAACTACAACGTACGAGCACGACAGATCAGGCGCGCCTTGTCGCAAAAATCGTCACGAGATTCAAAAATCGCGTCTGCGGAAACTGACAGAGTCGAAAAATGCGATAATTTCGTCGAGGTGATTCGGAAAAAATTGCCGGGCGAGATGATCGTTTCGCAAGAACTCCGGATCTTGATCGACCGCAGATTTGGTGTGCGCGGTCCGCATCCAGGGATGCTGTTAGTAAGCGTTGCAGCCCGCGTTTTCTGCTGAACTCGTCTTCCGGAATGAACCCGCGCCATGCCGAACATCGGCCTCTCCTTCTCAATGATCGTCGAGCGCTCGATCCGCGTGCGGCAGAATTTGCCTGTCCCTAGGCAAAACATTCCATCTAACTACCTGAAAAATCACGAAGAATCTTCGCCTGCTTCTCTCGATCACAGCGTTCAACGATCGGAAGCCGTCTGCGAATACCGCATTCGGCATTGCGGGTTGGAGATGCGGAAATGAGCTACGCGCTGGACGTCTGGGCCCCGGCCGATGGCGTATCTTCGAAGGAGCCGGGGTCCCCGGACGTCGCGGTGGTGCTGCCGTCGAGCGAGTCGGTCAGCACCGTTCCAGACTCTGCGCCGCCGGGCGAGACCATGGTCTTCGACGAGGACAAGGATCTGCTCGACCGGCTGGCCACCGGAGAGGAGCTCGCATTTCGCCTTCTCGTCGAGCGCCACATCGACCGCGCCTATGCGATTGCGTTGCGCATCGTCGGCAATGCCGCCGACGCCGAGGACGTCGTTCAGGATACGATGCTGAAGGTCTGGACTCATCGCGGGCGGTGGCAGCACGGCCGTGCCAAATTCTCGACCTGGCTCTATCGCGTCGTCAGCAACCGCTGCATCGACATCCGCCGCAAGCCGCGGACCGAGAATGTCGATGTGGTGCCCGAGGTTGCGGACGGCAAGCCGGATGCCGTGAGCGTCATCGAGCGTGCGGAGCTCAGCGACCTCCTGGAAGGAGCGATGCAGCGGCTTCCGGAGCAGCAACGGATCGCCGTGATCCTGTCGTATCACGAGAACATGAGCAACGGCGAAATCGCCGAGGTGATGGACACGACAGTGGCCGCCGTGGAGTCGCTGTTGAAGCGGGGTCGCCAGCATCTGCGCGACATGCTGCGGCGTCACGAGCGCGACATTCGCGGCGCCTTCACCGATTGCTAACCATAAAATTCCCGGCGCGGGAGAATTCCCGCCTGATTCCCGCAGGCGCTTCCGTTTGATCGGTCAGACGGGGCCGATCCGCACCGTCAGTCCTTCCACGATGCGGCGTGCTTTGCCGATCACTCAGGAGTCCTCACCGTGCCCGCAATTTCCACCAACATCGCCGCCAACTCCGCCGTCCGCTACTTGAACATCAACTCCAACCAGGAGACGAGCTCGCTCTCCAAGCTGTCGAGCGGTTCGCGCATCACGTCGGCCTCGGACGACGCGGCCGGTCTCGCCATTTCCACGCGCATCTCCTCGGACATCACCACGCTGCAGCAGGCCGCGACCAACGCCGCCCAGGCGACGTCGATCCTGCAGACCGCGGATGGCGGCGCGTCGAACATCAGCGACATCCTGGCGCGCATGAAGTCGCTGGCCTCCGAGTCCGCATCGGGCACCACGGTCGGAACCAGCCGCACCTACATCCAGTCGGAATTCTCGCAGCTCATCAGCGAAATCTCGTCGATCGCGACCGGAACGCGCTACAGCGGTCAGAGCCTGCTCGACGGCACCAGCACGTTCTCGTCGGGCGTCTCGGTTCTGGTCGGATCGTCCGCGTCCGACACCATCAACATCACGCTGTCGGATCTCACCGCGAGCACGCTCGGCGTCTCGTCGCTCGACGTCAGCACCCAGACCGGCGCGACCGCAGCCTTGACCACTCTCGACACCGCGATCGACACCGTGTCGAAGGCGCGTGCCGACATCGGCGCGCAGGAGTCGCGCTTCAACTTCTCGGCCGATTCGATCTCGACGCAGACGCAGAACCTGCAATCGGCCAATTCCGCCATCAAGGACGTCGACATCGCCTCGGAGCAGGCGAAGCTGTCGTCGGCGCAGGTGAAGACCCAGGCCGCGGTATCGGCGGAAGCCGCCGCCAACCAGATCCCGCAGTACCTCCTGAAGCTGCTGGGCTGAGCCGTGATCTGCCGGGCCGGCGCCTCGCCGGTCCGGCTTTTTCCTCGGAGGACGACGACGGATGACGGTGAGCAGCGCAACCTCGAGCACGAGCAGCACGACATCGTCTTCTTCATCATCGACGAGTTCGAGCAGCTCGCTCACGACGTCGGGAACGAGCACCACGAGCACGATCGACTGGACCGCGCTGATCGAGTCCGCCGTCAATGCCAAGCTCACCCAGGCGACCCAGATCTCGACCAAGATCACCGCCAATGAAGCCAAGATCACGGCGTACCAGACGCTGCAGACCGCACTGAAGACACTGTCATCGGGATTGTCGTCGCTGGCGACATCGATGGTGAACTCGCTTGCGACCAACGCCTTCGCCACGCGGGCCGCCACCATCAGCGCGACCGGCGACGTCAGCGCCTCATCGGCGCTGTCGATGTCGGTGAGCAATGGAGCCGCGACCGGCAGCCACACGCTGACGATCGGCCAGGTCGCCACGGCGCACAAGGTGACGGGCACGACGCAGTCGAGCCAGACCGCGGCCCTCGGCTATTCCGGCACGTTCTCGCTCGGCCTGTCCGGAGGCAGCACGGCCGACATCACCATCACCAGCGGCATGTCGCTGCAGGATGTCGTCGACGCGATCAACGCGCAGACCTCCACGACCGATGTCGAGGCGTCGATCGTCCAGGTATCGAGCGGGTCCTATCAACTGGTGCTGACGGGGACCCAGGATGCCGCCGACATCACCTATGCAAGCTCGTCCGGGGACGACATCCTCAACAAGCTCGGGGTGACCGACAGCTCGGGAGCCTTCGCGACGGTGCTGCAGACGGCCCAGGCCGCGGAGTTCACGCTCGATGGGATCAGCCTGACCCGCAACACAAACGACATCACCGACGTGCTCAGCGGCGTCACGTTCGATCTGCTGCAGGCGACACCCTCCGGAACGACGCTGACCGTCACCATCGGCGCCGATACGAGCCAGATCTCGTCGGCGCTGCAGACCTTCGTCACCGACTACAATGCGTTCCGCGATGCCGTGATTGCGCAGCAGACCACCAACTCCGACGGAACCGCCTCATCCAGCTCGGTGCTGTTCGGCGACGGCACCATGCGCGACATCATGAACTCGCTTCAGGCCGTGCTCGGAACGTCCGTCGGCGGGCTGACGATGGCGGACCTTGGTCTCTCGTTCAACGAAAAGAACGAACTCGAACTCGATACGGGCACGCTGTCGACGATCCTGAGCACCAATTTGAGCGGTGTGACGACGTTGTTGTCGGCGCAGACCAAGACCTCGTCGAGCCAGCTCAGCGTCGTCAATACCGGGTCGTCGCCGCAGTCGTTCACCCTGGATCTGACGGTGGATGCCTCGGGGAATCTCTCGGCCGCATCCGTCGGTGGCGACAGTTCGCTGTTCACGGTCAGCGGCAACACGATCGTGGGCAATTCCGGGACGATCTATGCCGGCATGGCTTTCACCTATACCGGCTCGACCTCGCAATCGATCACGGTGACCTCGACCCAGGGGCTTGCAACCCAGATCTACCAGATCGCCAAGACCGCATCGTCCAGCACCGGCTCGTTGCAGACTTTGATCGACAATCTGACGTCCCAGGACGAGACGATGCAGGCCAAGGTCAACGACATCAAGAGCTCGGCTGCGACGTTCCAGACCCAGCTCACGGCGCAATACGCCAAGTACCAGGCCGCGATCGAGAGCGCCAACAATACGCTGACCTATCTGAAAGCCCTCCTCAATTCGAGTTCGAGTAACTGATGACCCAGAGTTCGATGGCGCAATTTGCAAGTCAGGCCTACCGCGGCACGGCCGTCGCGGTTCCGCCGCTGCGGGCCGTGATCATGCTGCTCAACGGCGCGGTCACCTGCCTGCAGAAATCCGTGCAGGCGCAGGAGGTGCGTCGCTTCGAGGAGGGGCATGCCCACCTGACCCGGGCAACGGCGATCCTGCGCGGGTTGAGCTTGCACCTCGATTCCACGCGCGGCGGACCGGTCGCCGACCAGTTGTTCGGAACCTACAACGCCCTGATCGTGGCCGCGCTGCGGGCCTATGGTCGACCTCACATGCGCGAGAATTTCCAGCGGATCACCGAAAGCCTGCTGGAACTGCGGCAGGCGTGGGAGGCTGTCGATGTGGCGGCCCGGGGAAAGCGAGCGGCTGCTGATTCGGCCAACCGTCGGTAGATCTCGCCGAATCGGGCACTCGCCGCGCTGCGGAAATCTTGAGAAATCGATCAGAAATGGGCTGCATTGTCTCCCGTTTCGGTATCCAGTGCGGCCTCGCGTGCATACGACTCCCGAAAAGTACGGAGTTTCCAGAGCTTGGTTGCGGTCGATCGTCACAATTGCCGATATCAATTTCGTTCGCGGGCTGAATGCTTTATGACCAAGCTGGAAGCGCTGGATTGGGCGGACGATGGACGTCAGGGAATTCGAGGATCTGATCGGCAGGCTGGGTGAGGACCTCTCGCGCTGGCCGGCGGAGCAGCGTCAATCCGCTGCTGATCTGCTTGCGTCCTCTCCCGAAGCCGATCGATTGCTATCCGAGGCACGTCTCGTTCGTGAGGCGCTGTCGTCGCCGCCGGTTCGTGCACCCGCCGGCCTGACGTCGCGCATCCTTGCTGCGGCCCATCGCCTGGCCCAAGAGGAAGCGGCAACCCCGCCGGCTGACGCCCATCAGCCTGGCTGAGCCTTAGCCAGGACCGCGCTTGCGCGGCTGCGCTTCGGCCGGTCGGACCTCGCCGCTGGAACCGCAACACCATCGCAACTGTCATCTCGCTCAGTTTCTTGAGCTCGCTTGCGCGCGAATCGAGGGCGCCCGAGTGCGACGACGGCGAGCCGTGGCGCCGATGCAGATCGGGGCCTCGCACCAGGCGATTTTTGCCGCCTCTGCGCAACAGCGCGGCGGCAAATTCTGCCGTCGGATCAACTAATTCGATCGACTAATTGTGCGCCTGGAATCGGCGCTCTGGCCGTTTGATCAGCAAACGCCTTCACGACCGCGTGGTCGTGCTGTGTCCCGCCGCCGCTCGCGGCGCGAGCCGGAGTTCTGCCATGACCGTCACCGCCGCGAGTTCGTCGACCGCGACCACCTCATCGACATCATCGTCCAGCGACACATCGCGTACGACGCTCAGCTCGACCGACTTTCTTCAGCTGCTGGTGAGCGAACTGCAGAACCAGGATCCGCTCAACGCGACCAGCGTGACCGACTTCATCAACCAGATGACGTCCTACGCCAATTTCACCTCGCAGCAGTCGCTCAACAGCAGCATGACCTCGCTGGCCGGCTCGTTCTCGAGCCTGGTGACGCTGAATTCGGTGAACTACATCGGCCACACCGTCGAGGCCAAGAGTGACACTGCCGTCCTCTCGAACGGCTCGGCGACGTTCGGCTATTCGCTGTCGTCAGCAGCGTCAAACGTTTCGATCTCGATCAAGGATTCCTCCGGAAGCACGGTCTGGACAGGCACCGGGACCGGCAACAAGGGCGCCAATTCGATCACCTGGGACGGCACCGATTCCAGCGGCAATCAACTCAGCAATGGCGGCCAGTACACGATCTCCGTGACGGCGACGGACTCCGCGGGCACCTCGGTCCTCAACTACACGACGGTCACCGGGACCGTAACCGGCATCGACACCTCGACTAGCACGCCGTCGCTCACCGTCGGCGGCGTTCCTGTCAGCGCCAGCAACATCATCGGCGTCACCTCCTGACCGCATTACCCGGAGTACAATCATGAGTCTTTCTGGAGCCCTGTCATCGGCGATCTCGGCGCTCAACGCGCAGAGCTCGTCGCTCGCCATGATCAGCGACAACATCTCCAACGCCGATACGACCGGATACAAGACCACGTCCGGCCTGTTCGAGCAGCTGGTGACGGCATCGAGCAGCTCGAAAGCCTATTCCTCGGGGGGCGTCTCGGTCTCCGGCCGTGCCAACATCACGCAGCAGGGGCTGCTGGCCGCCACCACCAACGCAACCGACGTCGCCATCCAGGGCTCAGGCTTCTTCGTCGCGACCAACTCGACTTCGGCCGGGGGTGAGACCTTCTACACGCGCAACGGCGCGTTCACGACCGACAATGCCGGCTATCTCGAGAACGACGGCTACTATCTCGAAGGCTGGCGCACAGATGCGAGCGGCAACGTGGTCGGCAACGGCCTCGAGCCGGTCAATACCAAGGTGGCGCTGACGAATGGTGGGGCGACGACCAAGACGTCGCTTGCGGCCAACCTGCCGGCCGATGCTGCGAGCGGAGACACCTTCAGCAGCTCGATGACGGTGTACGATTCGCTTGGCCAGTCGCATACGCTCAATGTGACCTGGACCAAGTCGGCGACGGCGAACGAATGGACTGCCGATGTCGCGCCTGCCACGGCGTCGGACGGCACCGTGACGAGCGGCACCTATACGATCGATTTCAACTCTGACGGCTCGCTGAGCACGGTCTCCTCGACCAATCTCGGCATCACCTGGAACAACGGCGCCGCGGCGAGCTCGATCACGCTCAGCTTCGGCACCACCGGCGGCGGCACCGACGGTCTGACCCAATTGTCGTCCGGCAGCACGACGCCGAGCGTCTCCAATTTCAGCGCCAATTCCGACGGCATCTCGTTCGGAACGCTGAGCAGCATTTCGGTCGGCAAGAACGGTCTTGTCGAGGCGACCTATTCCAACGGCCAGACGGTTCCGATCTACAAGATCGCGGTGGCGACCTTCGCCGATCCCAATGGCCTCGTGGCGCATAGCAGCGGCATGTACACGTCGACGGCGACATCGGGCAACGCGACGCTGCAGGCATCCGGCGAGAATGGTGCAGGGACCATTTACGGTAGCGAGCTGGAGTCGAGCACGACCGATACCACGGGCCAGTTCAGTAGCATGATCTCGGCTCAGCAGGCCTATTCGGCGGCGTCGCAGGTGATCTCGGCCGTCAACAAGATGTACGACACCCTGATCTCGTCGATGAGGTGATCATGGCCGACCTCAAGAGGGAGCGGCTCGGCGAGGGCGAGGTTCTGCTGAAGAAGCTGCGGCGGCTGAGACTGCGCGCCGCGACCGCCGGCAAGGACGACCGCGTGCAACTGTTGGCCTTGATCGACGATATCGAAACGGTCCGACGAAAGCTGCTTCGCGAATGTGCGCTGCTCGACGAGGAACTCAAGGTCGCCACCGTGAGGGTGACGGCGCTGAATACCTATGCCCGCGTCGCGCAAATCAGTCGCCGACCGCAGCGTGAACAGTAAGAGGGGAGCGACAGGATGAAACACGCAATTCAGGCCGATCGACGGCCCGCAAGCGAGGACGAGGTGCGGACCTTGATCGCGCTGATCGACGAACTCATCGCGGTGGTGTCGGAGGAGAATGTGGAGCTCGCCAAGGGATTGCCGGCCTCGCGCTCGAAGCAGCTCGACGACAAGAACCGGTTGGCCGGGTTGTTCGAGCAGCGGGTGGCCGAATGCGCCAGGCAGACGGCAAGCCTCGACGTCCGCGACGGCGTCCTGCGCGAGCAGCTCATGGAGCACATCCTCAACCTGCGTGGCGCGATGGATGAGAACCTCGTGCGGCTGCGGGCCGCGATCGAAGCCAGCAATCGTCGCATCGAGGCGGTCATGCAGGCGATCCGCGAGCAGATCGCAAATGCCTCCCCCTATGGAGCCGGTGGACGTCGTACCGCGCGTGCGACATCGTGCGGAACCAATGTGAGGGCGTGATGGCCAGCCAGCAGCGGGAGTAGGGCAATGTCGCTCGACATAGCACGGCTGGTCGCCTTCAGCGGCATCTCGGCCACGGAGCTGCAGATCAGCGTGGCGTCGTCGAACATCTCGAACGCCGACACGAAGGGGTATACGCAGAAGACGGCCAACCAGGTCACGAACGTGACCGGGGGAGTTGGAACCGGCGTTTCCATTACCGGCATTTCGAGCAATGTCGACAAGCTGCTGCTGAAATCCCTGATCGGAGCCAACTCCGAGCTCGGCGCGGCCGACACCACGAACAATTACCTGACGCAACTCCAGCAGTTGTTCGGCAGCGCGTCCACGTCCGGCACCTCGACGACGGGAACGTCGCTGGCAAACTCGCTGGCCTCGCTGGAGTCCGCCTTGTCGTCGCTGGCGAGCTCGCCCAGCAGCGTGTCGCTGCAATCGGCCGTGGTCAGCGCGCTGGACGATTTCGCCAGCCAGCTGCGCAGCACGTCGAGCGGCGTGCAGACGCTGCGCGCCAATGCCGACAAGGACATCGCGTCGTCGGTCCAGAGCGTCAACGACGACCTGCAGCAGGTCGCCGATCTCAACGTCGAGATCCGGAAGATGGCGGCGTCCGGCCAATCGACCGCGGATCTCGAGGACGAGCGCAACGCGGCGCTGCAGGACCTGTCGTCCTACATGAACGTCAGCTACTACACGGCGTCGAACGGCGATCTTCAGGTCTATACCTCATCGGGGCGGGCTCTGGTCGACAGCTCGGCGCACACGCTGAGCTATACGGCCTCGGCGAATGTCTCGGCGGCGTCGAGCTATGCGTCCGGCGGCTTCAGCGGCATCACGGTCGACGGCGTCGACGTCACGTCCCAGATCACGTCGGGCAAGATCGGCTCGCTGGTCACGTTGCGGGACGAAACCCTGCCGGCCGCGCAGACCCAGCTCGATCAACTGGCCTCGCAGCTGAAATCGGCGCTGAATTCGATCACTGATAGCGCGTCGGCCGTTCCACCTCCGACTACCCTGACCGGATCGGCGAGCGTCAGCAGCACGACGGCCCTGGCGGCATCCGGAACGGTCCGCATCGCCGTGACTGACCAGAGCGGCAATCTCGTTTCGTATCAGGATCTCGACCTGTCGTCCTATGCGACGGTGGGCGATCTGGTCACAGCGCTCAACGGCATCTCCGGCGTCTCCGCCTCGATCGATTCCAGCGGGCACCTGTCGATCAGCGCCACGTCGTCGTCGAACGGCATCGCGATCAACGACATGACCAGCGCGATCGGCGGCAGCGGCTTCGCCGGCTATTTCGGCATGAATGACCTCGTCACCGGCACGAGCGCGGCCAATTTTGCCGTCAACAGTAGCATCCTGAGCGGCGCTGCCGGTCTTCCGACCGGCACGCTCGACGGCTCCGCGACCCTGACGACCGGCAGCCAGGTGCTGACGGCCGGCTCGGCGACGGTCATCAACGCGCTCATCGACAAGCTGACCGGCTCGACCAGCTTCGCCTCGGCCGGCGGCCTGAGCGCAACGAGCGGTTCGTTTGCCGACTATGCCGCGGCGATCGTCGCCAATGTGGCCAGCAAGGCGTCGCAGGCCGCGACGGCCTACACCGCGAAATCGACGGCCCAGTCGAGCTATGCGAGCTCGCTGTCCTCGCAGTCGGGCGTCAACCTCGACGAGGAGACGGCGCGGGTGAGCTCGCTGCAGAACAAATACGCTGCCGCCTCGCAGCTGATCTCCGTGATCAACAGCATGTTCTCGTCGCTGCTCACTGCCGTGCAGTCGACCTAGTCCGGAGCGCCTATCATGACGATGCGGATTGCGACATTCTCGAACTCCGACCAGATGATCGCGAGCGCGCTGCGGACGCAGGCGACCATGGCCAACCTCCAGGTGCAGGAGGCCTCGGGGCTGAAGACCGAGTATCTCGCCGGTTATGGCGCCGACACCCAGCACGTCGTCAATCTGCAGGTGTCGGTCACGCGGGCGCAGTCCTATATCGATGCCGCGACCCTGGCCGACAGCAAGGTGCAGGTGATGTATTCCGCAGTGGGACAGGTGTCGGACATCGTCAGTCAGCTGCGCACGGCGCTGAGTGCTGCGAGCTCCGGCAGCAGCACGGGAACCACGTCCGCGATCAGCAGCGCGCAGCAGTTGCTGCAGCAGATGGCGGGCATCCTGAACACCCAGTATGACGGGCAGTATCTGTTCGGCGGCGGACGAACCGCGACGGCGGCGGTCGACACGTCGAGCTTCGCCTCCGGCACGGGATCGCTGACAACGACGGATAGCAGCTACTATCGGGGCGACGGCGAGCTGGCCTCGGTCCGGGTTTCCGACGGGCAGTCGGTCACCTATGGCGTCACCGCCGACAACCCGGCGTTCGAGGAGGTCATGCGGGTCCTGAAGTTCGTCGCCAACAGCTCGACCCTCTCCGGAACCGACGTCACCTCCGCATTGACGCTTGCCGATCAGGCGGTGGACGACGTCGCGACGGTGCAGGCCAAGCTCTCCGATGCGGCGTCCCGGATCGAGAGCGCGAAATCGCAGCAGACCGATTACAAGAGCTATGCCGAGAGCCTGGCGACCGACCTGACCAGCGTCGACGTCGCTGCGGTCACCGCCCAGCTCTCGACATATCAGGCCCAGCTCACGGCGAGCTATACCGCCATCTCCAAGATCCAGAGCCTGAACCTCGCCAGTTACCTGCGCTGAGACAGCGGCACCGATTGCGGTCGGCGGGATGGGCATGGGCGGATCAAGGAAAACGCGAAAGTTCAGCAGCTCCATCTGCGGGAAGAGGATGATCCGGACGTCGAGCTGCCGAGGAATTCCGCGCTGGAGTCGTCTGCGACTTCGTCGCCACGGTCATGGGTCTCGAGCAGATCTGGTGGGTGATGGCGCTCGGCGCAATGAGGCGTTGGCAGCATTTGCCGTGGCGCGATCATGACGAGTCCGTCATCCGCGCGGCGGAGGTTGCGCATTGACGTGCCGGTGCGTCGGGCGAGCCCCACGCACCGGCGAACTCACGTCACCAGCGATGATGGGTGCGGATCACGCCATGGCCGTGGCGGTGTCCGAAATGACGGCCGCCGTGCCAGCCATGATGATGGCCCCAACCCGGACCGCGGTAATAGCCGTAGCTGTGCCGCCACGGCCGCGGGCCATAGGAATAGCCGTAGCTGCGATAGACCGGGCGCGGCGCGTAGCTGTAGCCATAGCCGCCGTAATAGGGGCGGTAGGCCGGGTAGTAGCCGCCATAGCCGTAGGGATAGGCGGCGTAGCGATACCCGCCGTAATAGGGATAGGGCGCGTAGCCGCCATAATAGGAGGGCGCGGCGATCGCTGATCCGATCACGGCCCCCGCCAGCAGCCCCGCGCCGATCGCGGCACCGCCGCCCCAGCCGCCATGCCAGCCGCCGTAGCGGACCTGGACGGCATGCGCGCTTTCGGCGCCCGGTTTGGCGGCTGCTGACAGCGACGTCAGCGGCGCAGCCGAGACTGAGTGCAGCGTGGACAGAGAAAGTGCGCCGGCGATGGCGAGCGTCGCGGCGGCTTTGAAGGTGACCATCCTGGTGTCTCCCGTTGATTCTGGGTCATGCTCAACCGGAAGAGACGATCTTCGTTGCAGTCGTCGCGACGGACGTTTTGTCGCGCGCCATTGGTCCAGGGGGCGGTCGATGCCGGAGACCGGCATCGACCCTGGTGTCGTTACGGGCAGGAATGGCGCAGGCCGTCATTGCCGAGATAGGTGCCGGAGGCCGGGTCGTAGGACCGGAAGCGCTGGGCGCAATAGGCCTGGGCATTGGCGGCCTCGGCGCGGCTGTTGGCGATCGCGCCACCGATGATCGCGCCGGCCGCCAGACCGCCCAGGGCCGCGGCACCCGCACCGTAGCCGTGCCCGCCGTAGCGATGGCCGTAATAGCCGTGGCGATGAACGTAGCCGCCGCGCCAGTGGCGATACTGCACCTGCTGCAGCTCGGTCGCGTCCTGCGTGGCGGCGGCCGGTGCCGGGTGGTTCGGCAGCAACGGCGCGGCGGCGAGCGGCGATGCGGTCGCGAGCGTCATCGTTCCGATGGTGGCGACCGTGAAAAGTTTGCGCAGATCCATCTGCGTGCTCCTTTCTGTTCGTTATGCGGAGGGCAACGGCTCGCCGCCGTCCTCCGTTCCGCGCCGCGACGGAGCATGTCGGCGGCACGAGGTCGCATCCCAGAGGGGAACCGTGACCGCAAGCTACGCGATCAGCGCATCGAGCAGCGCATCCGGACATTCTGTCATCATCGTATGCCCCGCACCGGGCAGCACGATGGTGCGCGATTGCGCGATCGCAGCCGCCAGCGCCTTGCCGGCTTTCAGCGGCGTCATCATGTCCTTCTCGCCGAGGATCAGCCGCGCCGGCACCTTGATCTTGGCCGCCGCCGCCAGCGCATCCTGATAGGCGTTGCAGGCGGAGAGATCGTTGAACAGCACGCCCGGCGCGCAGCGCTCCAGGGTCGCCTGCGCGCCGCCATGCATCCACAGCCCCGGCGCGCGGCTGCCGCCGAGCTCGGCGGCAAAACCGAGGCCCCAGATCGAGACCATGTCGATGGCGGCGTGATCATTGGCTTCGGCGGCGTTCAGGAGGTCAGGCCCGACCGTCATCGTGGCCGCAGTGCCGATCAGGCTGAGCGCCGACACGCGATCGGGATGGCGCGCCGCGGCATCGAGCGCGATCAGCGAGCCCATCGAGTGGCCGATCAGGTGCGCAGGCTTGGCGTGTACCGCCTGCAAGAGCGCGGCGATCCAGTCGGCCATCGCGGCAATGGTCGGCAGCGCCGGGCCAGCGGAGCGGCCGTGGCCCGGCAGGTCGGGCGCCAGCACGGCAAAGCCGTGATGGGCGAACCAGCGGCTGTGCAGCGCCCAGACCGAATGATCGAAGCCGGCGCCATGGATGAAGACGACGGCGGGCAAGGACGAATCGAACTCGCGGCCGCCCGTGGCGGCGAAGACCTCATGATCTCCGATCGACAGCTGCATGGCTCACACCTTCTGCGAGGCGCGCAGCGCCTGTCCGAGATCGTCGATGATGTCGCCGGCCGCCTCGATGCCGACGGAGAGCCGGATCAGCTCCTCGCCGATCCCTGCCGCGGCGAGCTGGGCTGCGTCCATCTGCTGATGCGTGGTCGAGGCGGGGTGGATCACCAGCGTCTTGGCGTCGCCGACATTAGCGAGATGGCTGATCAGCTTCAGGCTCTCGATGAACTTGCGCCCTGCGGGACGTCCGCCCTTGATGCCGAACGAGATGATCGAGCCGGCGCCGCGCGGCAACAGCTCCTTGGCGAGCGCATGGTCCGGATGGGTCTCGAGCGAGGGATGCAGCACCCAGTCGACGGCCTTGTTGGCCGTCAGCACCGCCAGCACCGCGGCGGTGTTCGCGACGTGGCGCTCCATGCGCAGATGCAAGGTCTCGACGCCCTGAAGCAGATGGAACGCGTTGGTCGGCGACAGGCAGGCGCCGAAATCGCGCAGGCCCTCGGTGCGCGCGCGCATGATGAAGGCGGCTGTGCCGAACTGCTCGTCGAAGACGATGCCGTGATAGCCGGCATAGGGCTCGGTGAGTTGAGGGAATTTGCCGGACGCGCGCCAGTCGAACCGGCCGCCGTCGATGAGCGCGCCGCCGATCGCGATGCCGTGGCCGCCGAGCCATTTGGTGGCGGAGTGCATCACGATGTCGGCGCCTTGGGTGATCGGCTGGCTGAGAAAGGGCGTCGCGAAGGTGTTGTCGATCAGGAGCGGCACGCCGGACGCGTGCGCGATCGCCGAGACCTTGGGAATGTCCAGTACCTCGAGGCCGGGGTTGCCCAATGTCTCGCCGATCAGCAGCCGCGTGTTCGGCTTGATCGCGGCGCGGAAACCGTCGTGATCCCTGGGCTTGACGAAGCTCGTGGTGATGCCGAAGCGCGGCAGCGTGTGGGCGAGCAGATTGATGGTGCCGCCATAGAGCGAGGAGGAGGCGACGATGTGATCGCCCGCATTCAAGAGCGTGGCAATGGCGAGATGCAGCGCCGCCTGGCCGCTCGCGGTGCAGACGGCGCCGACGCCGCCCTCGAGCGCGGCAAGCCGCTCCTCGAGCACGGCCGTGGTCGGGTTGGAGATGCGGGTATAGATGTGGCCGGCGCGCTCGAGATTGAACAGCGCCGCGGCGTGCTCGGTGTCGTCGAACACGTAGGACGTGGTCTGGTAGATCGGCACTGCGCGGGCGCCGGTTGCGGGATCCGGGTGCTGGCCCGCGTGCAGGCTCAGGGTCTCGAAGGCGGGCGGTTTCGGCGGCGGCATGCGGATCAACTCTCCTCAAGCAGAACGCGTCTTCTGCCACAGATTTCGCCGTCCGTCAGGGGCGGCGCGGCACGCCGCCCCTGACGCATCGATCAGCCGGCGAAGCGCTGCGGGAAAAGGCCAGCCGAGGCGATCTCGGCGATGGACAGGCGTGCGCTCGGCTTCTCGCGCTCCTTGAGCATGGCCGGCAGCTTGTCGCCATCGCCCTTGCGGCCGACCGCGATCGCGATCTCCACGGCGAAACCGTCGGGCACCCCGAGCGCTGCCTGTGCGGCGGCGACGTCGAAGCCGCTCATGCCATGGGTGACCCAGCCGGACACCGCCGCCTGGTTGGCGAAATTGGCCCAGGCCGCGCCGGCATCGAAGGAATGCGTCCGCGTCGGTGCCGGCTCGGTCTTGCCCGCCGGGATGAAGGTCTTCTTCGACAGCACGTAGACGAGCGCCGCGGCATGCTGCGCCCAGCCGCGGTTGAACTCGACCAGCGGCGCCAGGAAGGTGTCGAACTCGGCCGAGCCGCGCAGCGCGTAGAGGAAGCGCCAGGGCTGCGAGTTGTATGAGGAGGGCGCCCAGCGTGCCGCCTCGATGAAGGTCAGGAGCTCCGTTTCGGGCAGCGCCTCGTCGCTGAAGCCGCGCGGCGACCAGCGATCGACGAAGATGCGATGCGCCGGATGCTCGGTGATGCGATCGGTCGGCGGGGGAAGATGGGCAGTCACGGTGGTCTCCTTCGTTCAGGCCCGTCGTCGGGCCTCGTGCCGCGCCTCGCTGCGGAGCACAATCCTCGGCCCCTGTGTGGCTCACGGCGCCTTGGGAGTCCAGATCGCCAACGCAGATGTGTCCACCTTGACCGGCAGCACGCGCTCGGCAAGGAAAGCGTCCGCGATCTTCTGCTGCTCCGAGAGGCCGGCCGCGGTGACCGCGCCGACCTGGTAGGAGCGGTGGCTGTTGGCCTCCTCGACGGTGGCGGCATCGATGCCCCAGAGCGCCGCGAGCTGGCCGGCCGCGGCGGCCGGATTGGCCTTCACCCATTTGCCGGTCTCGACCAGCTTGCCGTAGATGACGTCGAGCGCGTCGCCATGCCCCGCGGCATAGTCGGCGGCGGCGAGATAATAGCGCTTGTAGCTGGCAAGCCCGTCGCTGCCGTCGGCGAGCACGCGCGCCCCGGACTGGCGGATGGTGCTGGTCAGGAACGGATCCCACGCCACCCAGGCATCCACATTGTTGCTGACGAAAGCGGTGCGGCCGTCGGCGGGTGGCAGATAGGCCGGGGTGATGTCCTTGAAGGTCAGACCAGCCTTGGCGAGCGCCGACAGCAGCAAATAGTGGCTCCCCGCGCCCTTGGTCACCGCGATCTTCTTGCCTTTCAGGTCGGCCAGCGTCCTGGTCGGCGATGCCGTCGCCACGAGGATCGCCTGCGCCGACGGCGAGGCGGCTTCCTCCGCGACATAGGCGAGCTTCGCGCCCGCGGCCTGCGCGAACACCGGGACGGTGTCGGCAACATCGGCGCCGAAATCGATGCTGCCGATGTTGATCGCTTCCAGCAGCGGCAGGCCGCTGGAGAATTCGTGCCAGGACACCTTGATGCCGAGCGGCGCCAGCACCTTCTCCAGCTCGCCATTGCTCTTGAGGAGAGCAATCAGGGTCGAGGACTTCTGATAGCCGATGCGCAGCGTCTCGGCGGCGTCGGCTCGCGGCGTGGCGAGCGCGCCGAGCAGGGCGAGCGCCATCACCAGGACGCCGCGGCGGGCGAGATGCGAGGATCGCGCGCGGCGCAGTCCGCTGAAGGACGGGGTCATTCGGAAATCTCCCAAACAGGCGATGGCGTGCACTTCTCCCGGATCATTCGCAGGATCGGGAGTGTTGCGCAATTTTGCAGATCGGTTCGGATGGAGAGGAAAGTTCTTCATGTGGCCGCGTCGCGAGAAGTTTGTTTTCTTGGCGCGTGAGAGACCCGGTGGACAGCCGCTCGCATCCTCGCGGCGCGCATGGCGTCCGAGATGTGTCTGCCGTTTGTCCCTCTTTCGATGAGAGGGCACAGGGAAGGCCGGGCGTCGACTGACACCCATGGCCCGCGTGCAAAAAGGAAGCACGCGGCGGTTACCACAGGATCAGCCGGACATCCGGCCTTCCCTGCGCAATGGGCTTACGGCTTATACGCGATCTCCCCGGTGCGCCGGGCTTTCTGGCCACCGTCATCCGCGAGACACGCAAGCATCTTCGCGAACTTGATACTAGCGTCGGAGTATCAGGACCACGCGATTTCGCCGTCCGGCTCCCCTCGTTCGTCCGCGCGCTTGACGCACGCTGCGACGAGAACCGGCCATCGCATCCCGCACCAACGTTTCGTGACGTTCGCGAAGCGCCCCTCTCGATCGGGCGGGATGGCGCTATTCAATCATGAATTCTGAAAAAAAGAAACAAGAATATTTTTCGTCGCGGGACTGGACAGGGCAAATCAGCCTGAGAATGCGGGCGAATTCCACTTCGTCGCGCACGCGCGAGGAGAAGCCATCGGCTCGTCACGCAAGCCCTGGGGCTTCGGCATATCACAATCAGCTTGTGCCCCTCTGCCGCGACGTCATGGCAGGGCCTCGGCCCACGGCTGTCCGGTTGAGGTTTTAGCATATACTAAGGCTCAGCTGGCGGTCGTCTCGGGTGAGAGACTGTGGAGGATCGAGCAGTCCATCGATCCTCCTGCGGTGCATGAGGTTTTGCGCGACCAGGCCGGTAAAGGTCCGCAGGCTTTCCACGCTGCTTTGCAGCTTATGGGCCGCGCGCAGCAGGAGATGAGCGATCAGCGCCACTGCAATCTGGATGCGTATGGCGTTCTCGGACGTTCCGAGGAAGTGTCTGATCTTCAGCGTGTGCTTGACCCAGCGAAAGAACAGCTCGATCTGCCAGCGGCGCTTGTAAAGGTCGGCAATTTCGTCGGCAGATGCGTCGAGGTCGTTGGTTATGATGCGCAGGACCTTGCGGGTTTCCGTGGCAACTCTGACCTCACGGACGGGATCCTGGAACGGGTTCTTTCGCGAGACAGCCAATCTGCCAGGCAGCAGGCCGATCCGATCGGACAACACGGACGAGCCCTCCGGGATTGTCTTCTCAGTCACGTCTCTGAGTTTAGTATTCGCCTTGAGACGGGTGACGAGACGGCACCCCTGCTCGTTGAGATTGGCCCACCAGCCGTAGTCATAGTAACCGAGGTCGAAGACGTAAGTCGCGCCCGGGCGGATCGGAAGAGATTTTGCCGCGGTGATGTCGTTGACGTTTCCCGCGGTCACGTCGGCCGTAACCGGATTTCCGGTATCCGGATTATAAACGATGTGCAGCTTGAAGCAGTTGATGCCGCTGCTGAACTTGGCCCAGCTGGCGCTGAGAGAGTTCAGGGGAAATCTGGTCGAATCGACCAGGTAGACCGCATCCGCCACCTCGTTTGCCAGCTTCCGCTCACAGCGTTTCATCATCTCTGCCAACAGACCGGCAAAGACCTCGGGCCGTCGCTTTGCATTGGCATCGGCCAGCGTCGAACGCGAAACCACCTTGGCGCCTACGTGATAGAGCCGTGCAGCGTGGCTCTCGAAAGCAGCTTCAATGGCACGCAGGCTCTCAGCGCGAGCCAGTTGCGCATAGAGCAAAGCACAAAACTGATTCCGGGTACTGAGCCGGCGCACCCGCTTGTCTCCTCCATGTGTTTCCACAAGCCGGTCAAAAACCCTCCACGGAACGAGCTTCTGCAGACCGTGAAATACAGTATTGTGGTGGCGCATGGCGGGATCCTCCTCGTGTGTCTCGAACATTTGGCGATGCTCAAGATCGCAGAAGAATCCACGCCATGCGCCTTGTCCAGCCTGCCTGAACCGGACAGCCGTGGGCCTCGGCCCGGCCATGACGTCTTAGCGACTCTCCGCAGAGGTCTGGGCGGGCATGTCCGATCGAACTGCCTTGCATCTGCCGGCCGAAATGAAGCGCGGGGGCTCATGAGCGGATTTGGCCGAAGCCCGCATGCTTGCGCGGTGCAGCAAGCCAGCAGCCATGGGGGGCAGGAGCCGCGGAGCGGGCACGTTCGGGAGGACAGCCCGTGACTAAGGCAGACCTCTGCGATCGAGTCGGCGGCGTCCGCATTCAGCGCGTCGCGGACATCCCAGGCGTAGACCGGAAGGTCGGAGATGGGCCAATGGATTAAACCGCTCGCGCGGTAGGGCACGCCGGCCGCCCGAATGTGCCGCGCCGTCAATCATGCGGCCGGCGTCCGAAACCCTTCACAGAAGCGGAAGTGCCGGCCATTGTAGTGCTTGTTAATTACGGTGCGCGCCGACGGCACCAATGATGCCAATAAACAGGCCGAAAAAAATGGAAACCACCACCATCAGAGCATTCACTAAGGCTGCTCCAAGTTCTGGCCCTGAAACACGAAGTAGCAGGACGACAAGAAGCCCCACACCTCCCACGCAGAGTACTGGCAAAACCGCGCGCCGCCGCGCGGCGAGCCGCTTGGATGGGCTCGCCAGCTCATAGTCCCGGAACAGGTTCCAGGCCCAACGAGATGATATCTGGGC
Organism: Bradyrhizobium sp. SZCCHNRI1009; assembly: GCF_032487575.1. NCBI lineage: Bacteria > Pseudomonadati > Pseudomonadota > Alphaproteobacteria > Hyphomicrobiales > Nitrobacteraceae > Bradyrhizobium > Bradyrhizobium sp. SZCCHNRI1009. Next base: position 102,019 of record NZ_JAUEUL010000020.1, read on the forward strand.
ACTAACGATTATAATGATTAGACAGACAATGAGTAAGTACATTGAACGTTGTCCTTGGCGCCAGCCGTTGCCAAGCGAAGGTCGGGGGACGTCCAGTAGCGTATATTGATTGCGTCGACCTTAAGGATACATTGAACATCAGCCGTATCAGAGCCATTCAAAGCCAGAATCTCACGCTGAGAAAAGCTGACTGATCACGCCCGGCGGTGAACTGGGAACAGTCCCATCATAGGTCCGCTCTGGGTCAAAGCGACCTCCGGCCCTCCGGCGGCTTACTTCCGGTTGAAACCAGAATGCGGACTTCACGACCACCGACCGTGAGATCCGCGACGGACTAACAGCAGACATCCTGTGCGCTGGTTTCACGTTGACTTAGTCGCCACAAACGCCACGGCAAACTTGCACCACAGCGGGACGTCGCTGGCGAACTTCGAAGAAGTCATCGAAATAGACGAGGCCCAGATCGATGAGCCTCCGCGTCAGAGTTGCGAGTGCCTCTGGACCGAAGCTTGGACCAAAAGAGAGTAGCTCCTCATCAGCACCGCGCGGCTTATCCGTCTCAAGGGCATTAAGTACGGCCTGATACGATACGCCCCTTTCGGTCAAGGCGCGCCGACGGATGACGATCCCGTATTCAGCAGTGACGGCAACGAAATTCATTCTCACTCCGTTGGTCGTGAGATATCTCCGAGCCTCACATTTACCGAACCATGCGACGTCTTCAATGGGCCGATGCTGTCGAAAAAAGGCTTGAGAGCCGCGGCGAACACTGATTCCTTCATCTGATCGAGCTTCGGTGACGGAGAACGGTGATGATGGGACGGCGGAAGCGGGATCAGGGCAGCCTGTTCTATGAGTTTCGCTTGGAGGATCGTATCCCCGAGAACCATCTGCTCAGGCGGATGAATGCGTTCGTCGCCGTGGCACTCGCCGATCTACACAAGGAGCTTGAGCCGCACTATTCCGAGATCGGGCGACCGTCGATTGATCCCGAACTCATGATCCGGATGCTGCTCGTGGGGTACTGCTACGGCATCCGCTCAGAGCGCCGGCTTTGCCAGGAAGTGGAACTGCATCTCGCTTACCGCTGGTTCTGCCAGCTCGATCTCGATGACGCTCTCCCGCATCACTCGACATTTTCGGTCAACCGGCTCGGCCGCTTTCGCGAGAGCGACGTGCTGCGCCACATCTTCGAGCGTGTCGTCTGGTCGGCGATGGCGACCGGGCTGGTAAAGGGCGAAGGCTTCGCGGTCGATGCCAGCGTGCTGGAGGCCAACGCCAGTCGCTACCACGGCAAGCCGCCGGCTGAACTCGACTGGACCGACGCACAACGTCAGCGGCGCGCCGTTGCTGAGTATCTTGCTTCGATCGAAGCTGCCGCGCAGCCCACCGAGGCGGCGGATGGCGCCGACGACACCGACAATGATCCTGAGACGCCGCGGCACCGGCGCAGCGAACGCAAGGCGCCGAAGGTGATCTCGCCGTCCGATCCGTCTTCTGCGTGGACGGCAAAAGCCAACAAGCGCGTCCAGTTCGGCTATGGTCTAAATTACCTGATCGACGTCGAACATGCGGTCATCGTCGACGTGGAAGCAACGCCAGCGCGAACCTATGACGAAGTCGTCGCGACCAAGACGATGATCGATCGCACAGCGCGATGCTTCGATCTGAAGCCGAAGCGACTGATCGCCGATACAGCCTATGGCACAGGCAAGTTCCTCGGTTGGCTCGTCAAGGAGAAGCAGATCACGCCGCATATCCCCGTGTGGGATAAAAGTAAACGCGAAGACGGCACCTTCTCGCGTGCAGACTTCAAATGGGATAGCCGCGCCAATGTGTATGTCTGTCCCAGTGGGAAGGTACTTCGCACCACCGGCAAAGTTCACGATGGAATGATGCTACGGTTCCGCGCCAGCAAACACGATTGCTCCATCTGCCCTCTGAAGGCGCAGTGTTGCCCAAACATGCCCGCCCGGCAGATCCCGCGCGATCTCCACGAAGACGCCCGAGATGTCGCGCGCCGGAAAATGACGACGAAAGCGTTCCTCAAATCACGCGACGAGCGCAAGCGGGTCGAGATGCGGTTCGCACATTTGAAGACCCACCATGGGTTCGAGCGGTTGCGCCTGAGAGGTCTGTCCGGCGCCCGCGACGAATTCCATCTCGCCGCCATCGTGCAGAACCTGAAGACAATGGCGCTGAAGCTGCTCAAGCCGCCAGAGCCGGCGCGGGTATGAGTTGTATGCGTGTGAGCAATTATGCGTCAGCGTCGCAGCCAGCGATCGGCCGGCGCAGCGGGTACTCGATCCATAAATGGCCTCGCCGTCGAACCAGACCAGGAGAAGCAGTCCCGCGCGGCGACAAAGACTTTTTTCGACAGCATCGGTCAATTCGCGACTTGATTGGACGCCTCATCGTGTCCGGAATTCGCCCTTAACCGACAATCACGGACTCTGATGAGAGGTCCGTCGTTGGCTGCGGACCCCCGACCTGCGGCGCTGCATCAAGTCGGCGGCGATCTGGGATACGACGGCATCAAGTCAACGGAGCGTCGCGGCGCCCCGTGGCCGTGCAGAGGTTCCCAGTTTGCGTGGGAGAGGCGTGGATGCGCGGGACAAGCCCGCCCATGGCGGGAACACCCCGAGAGGCCGCTTGACCGGAGACACGCCGGCTCTAGGACTACCCGGCCTTACGCCTGTGAGGCTTGTTCGCGGTGGAGAGGTACGCACAGAACATGTCGGCCATCGCATCGGCATAGGCCGATATCTCGGCCCGGCTGCGCGGTGTCTCCGAGAAGCGCTTGCCGACCTGGCCGAGCGTCGTCTTGATCAGATCGGCGGCCCGCGCGCGCTCGGCCTCTCCGGCACCAGGCAGCACCTCGCGCATGAAGGCGAGCATGGCGCGGCGGCCACTGGCCCTGGCCTGGCGTGCCTCGGGCGCGTCGCGATAGAGCGGGGCGGCGTCGTAGAGTGCGCCGCGCACGGCGGCCTCGTCGCACTCCGATTGCAGGAACGCGTGAACGAGGGCGCGCAATCGCGTCAGAGGCGGACGGCGGGTGTCCTCCAGAATGCCGTGCAGCAGTTTCGTCGTCTGCTGCCACTCGTCGCTCTGCAGCCTGAACAGGATCGCCGCCTTGTTCGGGAAGTACTGATAGAGCGAGCCGACGCTGACGCCAGCCTTCTCGGCGGCACGGGCCGTGGTGAAACGTTGCGCGCCTTCCTTGGTCAAAACCTGAACAGCCGCCTGCAGAATGGCCGCGACGAGGTCGGCCGAGCGTGCCTGTTGCGGCAGTTTTCGCGGGGAAATCGGGGCTTTTCGAGCCGGGGCCATGGAGCGTTCCGAAATGCGATTAGCGAATGCGAATGATTATTCGTATTCTGACTTCGACGCAAACGACACGCATCGAGAATACGGAGAATATCGATGATCACCCTGACCACCCAGCCGGTGGCGCCGCTGCTGGATCGCCTGCTTGCCGAGGCCACGTTGCTGCGGCCGGAGACGAGCCCGATCTTCGCCGGCATGGCCGAACGGGGCGCGCAGCTGATGCGCAGCAGGTCCGGCCATGTCGAGCTCTACACGCAGCTCAAGGACTTTCCGTTGCCCGTGTCGCGCGACACCGGCATGCTGCTCTACATGCTGGCGCGCGGCGTCGGTGCGCGATCGATCGTCGAATTCGGCACCTCGTTCGGCATCTCGACGCTGTTCCTCGCCGCGGCGCTGCGTGACAATGGCGGCGGCCGGCTGATCACCACGGAGTTCGAGCCGTCCAAGGTCGCCCGTGCCCGTGCCAACCTCGCGGAGGGCGGGCTGGCCGATCTGGTCGAGATCCGCCAGGGCGACGCTCTGCAGACGCTAAGCGGTGATCTCCCGGACGCGATCGACCTGGTTCTGCTCGACGGCGCCAAGCCGCTGTATGGCGATATCCTGGCGCTGCTCGAGAGCCGGCTCAGCGCCGGCGCGTTCATCGTCGCTGACAATGCCGACCACAGCCCCGACTACCTCGCCTACGTCCGTTCGCCTGATAACGGCTATCTGTCGGTGCCGTTCGGCGACGAAGTCGAATTGTCGATGCGGATCGGGTGAGCCGGCGGCGGCGAACGGCGATGCCCGCCACCCTCATAGGCGAATGGGGCTGGAGTTGACGTTTGGCCGACGATTGTTCACGAGGAGAGCTTCGTCATCTGAGCAACCGTCCTCATGCCTCGCATCCTCCTGATCAATCCCAACAGCTCGGCCACGACCACCGCGATGATGGTCTCGATCGCGGCCGCCTGCTGCGCCGGCCGGGCCGAGGTGGTCGGCGCGACCGCGACGCGGGCGCCGGCCATGATCGTGGATGCCGAGGCGCTGGCCGCATCGGCGGCGGAAGTGGTCGATATCGGCCGCGCGCATCGCGATGCTTGCGACGGCATCATCGTCGCGGCGTTCGGCGATCCCGGCGCCGCGGAGCTTGGCAGCCAGTGCTCGCTGCCGGTGGCGGGCATCGGCGAGGCGTCGATGCGCGAGGCCGCAGAGGGCGGGCGGCGCTTCGGCGTTGCCACGGTGACGCCTGCGCTGGTCGCGAGCATCGCGGGCCTTGCAGACAGGCTGAACCTGTCCGCGCAGTTCACCGGGACGCGTCTGACGCACGGCGACCCGGCCGCGCTCGCCGTCGATCCGGCGCGGCTTGCTGCCGCCCTGGCTGACGCCACGCGCGCCTGTATTGCCGAGGACGGCGCCGAGGCCGTGATCATCGGCGGCGGGCCGCTGGCGCAGGCCGCCGATCAGTTGCAGCGGCAATTCGCCGTGCCGATCATCAAGCCGATCGAGGCGGCGGTGGCCGTGTTGCTGTCGCGTCTGTCGGGCTGAGTGCCAGCAGCATTACGGCCGGTAGCCCGCCGCGGGATGCGGGGCCGCGAGCCGGGCACGGCCGAACAGCTTTTCGCGCAGCGTCCCCGGCTGGTAGGCCTTCTTGTAGCGGCCGCGTCTGGTCAGCTCCGGCACCAGCATGTCGGCGGCATCGGCAAAACTCTCTGGTGACAGCGCAAAGGCGAGGTTGAGACCGTCGACCCCGGTCTGCTCGATCCAACTCTCGATGAGATCGGCGACCTTCGCCGGCGAGCCGACGAACACCGGGCCGATGCCGCCGATGCCGACATGCTCGGCAACCTCGCGCACGGTCCACACCCGGTCCGGATCGGCCCGCGTGACGTTGTCCATCGCGCTGCGGCCGGCATCGTTGAGCACGTGGCGGACCTGCTGGTCGAGGTCGTAGGTCGAGAAGTCGACGCCGGTCCAGCCCGACATCAGGGTCAGCGACGCCTCGTGGTCGATGTAGCGGCGATAGTCGGCGAACTTCGCCTCGGCCGCCCCATCGGTTTCGCCGAGCACGACGGTGGCGATGCTGAAGATGACGATGTCGCTGCCCGCGCGACCCGCGTCGGCGGCGGCCTGGCGGATCGCGGCGACGCGCGGCGCGATGATCTTGGCCGACGGGCCGGACATGAACACGCATTCGGCATGCCGGCCGGCGAACACGCGGCCGCGCGGCGAGGTGCCGGCCTGATACAGCACCGGCGTCCGCTGCGGCGACGGCTCGCAGAGATGGATGGCGTCGAGCTGGTAGTTCTCGCCGCGATGGCTGACGCGGTGAACCTTCGTGGGATCGGTGAACACGCCGCTGGTCCGGTCGCGCTTGACGGCGTCGTCCTCCCAGCTGCCTTCCCACAGTCTGTAGACCACCTCCATGTACTCGTCGGCGACGTCGTAGCGGTCGTCATGCGCGGTCTGGCGGTCCTTGCCCATGCCACGCGCGGCACTGTCGAGATAGCCGGTGACGATGTTCCAGCCGATGCGGCCTTCGGTCAGATGATCGAGCGTCGACATCCGCCGCGCGAACGGGTAGGGCGGCTCATAGGACAGCGTGCAGGTGACGCCGAAGCCGAGATGCTCGGTCACGGCGGCCATGGCCGAGATCAGCATCATCGGATCGTTCACCGGCACCTGGATGGCGTGACGGAGCGCCGCGTCGGGGTTGCCGCCATAGACATCGTAGACGCCGAGCACATCGGCGAGAAACAGTCCGTCGAAGCGGCCGCGCTCCAAGGTCTTGGCGAGGTCGAGCCAATAGGGCAGGCGATTGTAGTCGGAGGACCGGTCGCGCGGATGCCGCCACAGGCCGGGCGACTGGTGCCCCACGCAGTTCATCGCAAACGCATTCAACCTGATGTCCGCAGCCATGATGTCCCTCGGCGCTTCCTCGACGCCCATCAGATGGCACGCTTCGGCCGACGTTTTCAATCGCACCCCTGCGCACGGCCGCTTGCGGCGGGCGCAGGCTTGGCTATGGTCGGAAGCGATCGAGCGCGCCGCGAAGCAACGACGATGCGTGACGGGCTTTGGCCCGCAGGTGTGGGGACGACTGTGAGGACGACCGTGATGACGATCCGTGTGACGGCGCTGACCGCGGTCTTGCTGACGACGTCCGCCATGGCGGCCGCGCAGGCGGAGGAGTTCAAGGCGAGCTGCGCCACGCTGGCGCAAGGCTTCTCCGGCAGCGGCCGCATCGTCACGGCGGAATTCGTCGCTGCAGGCGGCGTGCAACTGGCGCCGCCCGCGCCTGCGGGCGCGACCGCACCCGCGCCGGATCACTGCCTGATCCGGGGCAAGATCAACGAGCGTACCGGCATCGACGGCAAGCCCTATGCTGTTGGCTACGAGCTGCGATTGCCCGCGACGTGGAATGGCAAGTTCGTCTTTCAGGGCGGCGGCGGCGTCGACGGCGTGCTGCGCCCGGCACTCGGCCTGCTCACCGGCGCGACGCCGCCCAACGGACTCTCGAACGGCTATGCCGTCGCCTCGACCGACTCGGGCCATCTCGAGGAGCCGGGGCCGCTCGGGCCGTATCTGTTCGGCCTCGATCCGCAGGCGCGGCGGGACAAGGGCTACAGCTCGATCCCGCCGGTGGCCGCGGCGGCGAAGGCCGCGGCCGAGAAGCTGTACGGCAAGGCACCGCGCCGGTCCTACTTCGCTGGCTGCTCCAACGGCGGCCGGCAGGCGATGGCGGTGACCCAGCGCTTCCCCGAGCTGTTCGACGGCGTCATCGCCGGTGCGCCGGCCTATCGCGTGCCGCTGGCCGGCATCGACGTGATCGCGCAGGAGCAGGCGCTGCTGGCGATCGCGCCTCCGGGACCTGACGGCAAGGCCGATGTGGGCAGCGCGCTGACCGACGACGACCTGAAGCTCGTCGCCGATGCCGTGACCGCCTCTTGCGACGGCGCCGACGGTGCCAAGGACGGCATGGTGCAGGATGTCATGGCCTGCCGCTTCGATCCGGCCGTGCTCGCCTGCAAGGAGGGCGAGAGCGCGCAATGCCTGTCCGCTCCCAAGCTGAAGGCCGTCAGGCTGATGTTCGACGGCAGCCGCAATTCCATGGGCGGATTGATCTATGCGCGCTGGCCGTATGATCCCGGGCTCGCCGCGCCCGGCTGGCGCGCCTGGAAGCTCGGTACGCCCAAGGCGAGTCCACCCAATGCGCGCAACCTCACGCTCATTCCCGGCGGCGTCGCCTATGATTTCATGAGCCCGCCGGAGACGCCGGAGGATCTCGTCGCCTGGGTGCGCAATTTCGATCTCGACCGCGATCCGCGGAAGGTGATGAAGGGCGCCGGCGGCTTCGACGCCGGCATGGAATATGAGGCCGCGACCTCGACCGATCTCGACGCCTTCAAGGCGAAGGGCGGCAAGATGCTGTTCTATCACGGCACGGCCGACCCGATCTTCTCGGCGCTCGACACGATCGACTATGTCGATCAGCTCAAGACCAGATACGGCCCTGATGCCGACGGCTTTGCGCGGCTGTTCCTGGTTCCCGGCATGAACCATTGCGGCGGCGGACCCACCACCGATCAGTTCGACTTGCTGACCGCGCTGGACCGATGGGTGGAGGGCACGGCCGCGGCGCCCGAGGCGATCCGGGCCACCGCGCGGCGCGCGCCCGATGTGCCATGGCCCGGACGCACACGCGATCTCTGCGCGTTCCCGAAGGTGCTGACCTACAAGGGCAGCGGCAGCCTCGAGGACGCGGCGAATTTCGAGTGCCGCTGAACCGGTCGTGCATGCCGTCTGCACGGTGCACGATCACTTGATGAGCGGTTGACCCGGGACGGGGACGAGCCGATCTATCCGCCAGCGCCGGCCTGTCTCCGCAGCGTTGCGGCTCCCATCAGCCCTCAGACCGTTCAATCATGGTTGCCGTCAAGACGCGAGCCTTCACCATTCTGTGCGAGTTCGAGCGCGCCCAGATCGAGCTGATCGGGAAATGCGTGGCCCTGAGCGACGGCAAGGCGGGAACCGTCGAGCAGGTGTATCTCGACGAACTGCATGGGTTGCGCATCACCCTCAGCGGTCATGACGGGCGCTGGCCGGTGTCGACCATCAAGTTCACGCAATCCTGAGCGGCGGCGTTGGTCTCGGATCTGGAGCGCTCAAGCGATCGAGCGGCTTGATCAACGCTGCTTGGCGTGCCCGCTGGCAAAGCTCTCGATGAGGCGCCGCAGCTTGGCCCGGTGCACGCGACGTGCGGCTTCCGCGGCGGGCAGCCAGGCCAGCTTCCGCTGCCCGCGTTCGGGATAGCGTCCGTGCTGCTTGGTCACCTTCAGCGGGTAGAGCTTGACCTCGCACGGGATCTTCCGCTTGCCCTTGCGCTTGCTGTGCTTGAAACGGCCAAGCGGCTGGCGGCCGATCTTGCCGCGCAAGCCTGCCTCTTCATACGCCTCGATCGCCGCGACCCGATGCGGACCCTTGCGAAGGATCGGCGAGCCCTTCGGCACCGACCAGCGCTGCTTGCGCCGGGTGGTGATCAGCAGGATGCTGAGCTGCGCGGCCTCGATACGAAAGGGCAGGGCGGCGAATTGCTTGTTCTTCATGAGACCCCCTTTCGTCGAATGCCTTGAACCATACACCGGCTCGATTGGTTCCTGAGAGAGCCGCCGGAAAACCTGGGCCACCGCATATCAAATGATCCGAGAGCGGGCCGGCACCGCGGCTACCGTCGATGCTCCCGGCGCGGCCGGCCGCTGCTGGTCTGCCGTCCGGGACGACGTTGGTCACGGCCGATTCACCTATGTTGATGCGCGCGGCATCGCCTGATCTAGAGTTGTCGATGCGCATCAATGAAACTGGATGCAATCCCGCATGGAAGTAGAAGGTCAAAAGAAGCGGCGCCGGCGTGTCAAGCAGACGATGTCGCTGGGTGAGCGGTTGCTGGAGATGGCGCGCGAGGCGCGAGACAGGGCGAAACGTCTGCCCCCGGGCATCGAACAGGCCAGGCAGCTGCGGCGCGCCCGCGAGGCCGAAGCGATCGTCGAGCTCGATCGCTTCCTGACGGCCCCAGCACGCCGCCGCGGTCGCGTTGACGCCGTCTCGCGCCGGCCTCGGACGACGTGGCGCGACGCCGCGGAGGTCACCACGCAGCAGGTCACCAAGCAGCAATGTCGACCGAGCAACAATGCCGCGGCTGCTTTTGCGGCATGCGGACTCGAATTGATGCAGACATCGCTGCAACAACGCGCTCGACAGGATCGACGTCCTGAGCGACCGCAACGACCATGCGTTGGGCAAGGCAGTCCAGAGACGCGAGCACGATCAAACCATTTCCAAGGCCGCGCGGATTGAAGAATGTTTGGTTGGTGGCGAGGGCGCCCTCGGCTTCACGGCCGACGGGCGTTTTTTTGGGACGCGGGACGGACGACGTGTCGCGTTGGGGAGGCTCTCGACCGGCTCCGTCCGGCGTCGTCGCGCGCATCGCTGATCTGGCTGCGGCCGCGAAGGCGAGAGCGCCGGGCTGGTGGTATTTCCGGAGCTTGCGGCAACAGGGCTGACCGAATCCGGCCGAGACGGCGAGCCAATTCCCGGCCGCGTCACCGCCAGGCTTTGCGGATATCGCCGATCCGTATCACCGGCGTCACTTCGGTGTTCGCGGTGGCGAGAGCAATGCCAGTTCGCATTCGCGAATGCGTGCGACGCCGCGAATTTCGATCCCGGGCTCAGCGGCGTGTTCGGTGCGGAACCATTGGCGTTTCCGCGTCCGCGCCGCGATCGTCGCAGGCGGGGAGGGGATCGCGACCGTCGAAATCGACACCCGCAATCTCGACAGCGTCTGTTCGACCAACCTTGTCCGGCGGAAGGATGTCGTCCTGCATGCCCATGCCGCGCTCGTATCGTGCGCCGGTGCAACCGAAGGCGGGCAATTCCCGACGCTGCGCGCGCCCACCGTTCCAAAATGGAACGGAAACCGCGTGTGAGGGGTTCGAGCGTGGGGGGCGACAGCGCTATCCACATTTCTGCACAGCCGTCGCAAAAAGTTCTTGCGCGGGATGCGGCATCGCACTATCTCACCACCACGCCAGCCGGACATCACTGATGACTGAGGCCCCCGACTTTCGGGACCGACGTTGCTTTTCGTCTGACTGGCTCCTGAGTTTTTCTTCAAGAAATGCTCTTGACGGTCTCTGGAAATCGGCTATGTGAAGCGCCCCGGACATCGGGACTTCTTCGGCGAAACAGACGATCGAAGATGATGCACTAAGTAGTTCGAGCGAACTAACAAGTGCGGGCTGTTTGACAAGTGAAGATGAAGAAAGAGAAACGTGGACGGCGGAGTCCTTGCGGGTCTCGGGGTTGAGAGCTTCGGCTTTTGGTTCTGAGATCGGACGAGAAGACTTCGGCGGACAATGTTTCAAAGGTAACACCATGGTTTTCGC
>NZ_JAUEUL010000021.1:0-112604 GCF_032487575.1 Bradyrhizobium sp. SZCCHNRI1009
CTTCAGGATGTGCCCAACACGTCTTCCTGTGGTTATGGGTCCCGGGTCAAGCCCGGGACGACAGCGGAGAACGAGGCGGGTGCGTGCCCATGCCATCAAGCTTGGCGCGCGCTCGACAACTACTTCCTGATCTTCACGCCCTTGGTCGTGAACCGCTGCGGGCGCGGCTCGGGCCGTACCGGCCGCCGCGTGACGGCAGCCTTTCCCGTCCCCGGCGGCTGATGTGCGGGCACCAGCTGATCCGGGCGCGAGCCGATCAAATCGGCGCGGCCCATGGCGCGCAGCGCGTCCCGCAGCACCGGCCAGTTGTCCGGGTCGTGATAGCGCAGGAACGCCTTGTGCAGGCGGCGCTGCTTCAGGCCCTTGATCGCCTCGACCTTGTCGCTGCCGCCATGGCGGACGCCGCGCAGCGGGTTGACGCCGGTGTGGTACATCGCGGTGGCCGTGGCCATCGGCGACGGCAGGAAGGTCTGGACCTGATCGGCGCGGTAGCGGTTCTTCTTCAGCCACAGCGCGAGGTTCATCATGTCCTCGTCGGACGTGCCGGGATGGGCGGCGATGAAATACGGGATCAGATAGTACTTCTTGCCCGCCTGCGCCGCGGCGGCATCGAACATCTGCTTGAAGCGGTGATAGGTGCCGATGCCCGGCTTCATCATCTTGTCGAGCGGACCGCGCTCGGTATGTTCCGGCGCGATCTTCAGGTAGCCTCCGACATGATGCGTCACGAGCTCCTTGATGTAGGCCGGGCTCTCGACCGCGAGGTCGTAGCGCACGCCGGAGGCGACCATCACGCGCTTGACGCCCTTGACCTCGCGCACCTTGCGATAGAGCCGGATGAGATCGTCATGCGAGGTGTTGAGGTTCGGGCAGATCTCCGGGAAGACGCAGGACGGCCGGCGGCACGCGGCCTCGACCTTGGGGTCCTTGCAAGCCATCCGGTACATGTTGGCGGTCGGGCCGCCGATGTCGGAGATCACGCCGGTGAAGCCCGGCGTCTTGTCCCGGATGCGCTCGATCTCCTGCAGGATCGAGCCTTCCGAGCGGCTCTGGATGATGCGGCCCTCATGCTCGGTGATCGAGCAGAAGGTGCAGCCGCCGAAGCAGCCGCGCATGATCGTCACCGAGAACTTGATCATGTCCCAGGCCGGGATCTTGGCGTCGCCATAGGACGGATGCGGCGCGCGGGCGTAGGGCAGATCGTAGACGCTATCCATCTCCGCCATGGTCAGCGGGATCGGCGGCGGGTTGAGCCAGAGGTCGCGGTCGCCATGACGCTGCACCAGGGGACGTGCATTGCCCGGATTGCTTTCCCGGTGCAGCACGCGCGAGGCGCGCGCATAGGCCTCCTTGTCGGCCTCGACCTGCTCGCAGGACGGCAGCCGGACCACGACACAGCCCTTCTCGCGCGCCGCGCCTTCATCGGCGGAGTCGAGATCGTCGGCGTGCAGCTCGATGTAGGTCTCGGGCACTTTCCGGAACAGCGCGGTGCCGCGCACCGACTGGATGTCCTTCGGCGCTTCGCCGCTGGCGATGCGGTGCGCGACCTCGATCACGGCGCGCTCGGCATTGCCGTAGATCAGGATGTCGGCCTTGGCGTCGGCCAGCACCGAGCGGCGCACCTTGTCGGACCAGTAGTCGTAATGCGCGATGCGGCGCAGCGAGGCCTCGATGCCGCCGAGCACGACCGGCACGTCCTTGAACGCCTCGCGGCAGCGCTGCGCATAGACCAGCGTGCAGCGGTCCGGCCGCCTGCCGCCTTCGCCGTTCGGCGTGTAGGCGTCGTCGCTGCGGATGCGGCGGTCGGCGGTGTAGCGGTTGACCATGGAGTCCATGTTGCCGCCGGTGACGCCGAAGAACACGCGCGGGCGTCCCAGCGCCTTGAACGGCTCGGCCGAATGCCAGTCGGGCTGGGAGATGATGCCGACGCGAAACCCCTGGGCCTCGAGCAGCCGGCCGATGATTGCCATGCCGAACGAGGGATGGTCGACATAGGCGTCGCCGGTCACCAGCACGATGTCGCAGACGTCCCAGCCGAGCGCGTCCATCTCCTTGCGGCTCATCGGCAGGAACGGCGCAGGCTTGAGGTCGGCGCGGTGGCGCGGCCAGGAACTCAACGGGGGGGCGGTGAGGGCGATGTTCATCGCCCACGCATAGAGCCGCGGCGCTGCGAGTTCAACCAAAGCCCCGGTCGCAGACGAGGGCCGGTGGTCAAATTGTCCGGAATGGTTCCCGCGGCTTTGCGCGGCCGACCAGCCGTCTCAGTTGAGGTGATGCGACGCGCCGTTGCGGCGCTTGAGCCAGCCATGGCCGAAATAGGCCAGCAGCGCGGCTGCGGCGAGCATGATCCAGATCGAGGGCATCTTCGAGCGCGGGCTGCCGCCGGCCTCGCCGACCGTGACCGGCCCGGTGCCGGGCTCGGTCATCGATACCAGCCGCAGGCCGGCAGCGTCGGTCGCGCGCCGCATGTCGGCGATGGCGGAATGGGGCAGCGGGTCGGCGGCGAACGGCCGACCAGTCGCCGGCGGGGGCTCGTCGGACGCGGCGAGGTCGCCCGGCGGCGGCTCCATCGCGGATTGCGCGGCGTGGCTGCCGGCGGGCAGCTGGGCGAAGGAGTTCAGGTTCGCCGGCCGATGCGGCTTCGGCCCATGCTGCGCCATCCGGTCCGGCTTCTCGGCCTTGTCCATCTTTTTCGGCGTCATGCTCTGCGGCACCGCGACCCGCACCTGCGGCCGCGAATAGGACGCGGGCTGGGTGACGGCCAGCATGCGGTCGGACCAGGCCATATAGGCCTTGCAGAGATCGTTGCAGTATTGGCCGTTGACCATGTCGGCGGATCCGGCCTGCGCGGCGCCGGGCGCGGCAACACAGATGATCGAGACCAGCGCGGCGGCCGCTCCGAGCCTCGACGATGTCAAAACAGGCAATGCGCTCAACTGGCCGATCATCGCAATTTCCCCCGTCGCGGTTTCACGCCGTTTGAGGAATAACGACAGCCGGTCTGGTCGAGAGTTGGATCAGATCGCGTCAACATCCGGATGAGTTGAGGTCAATTTGCTGATGCGAGGCGTTATCAATAAGCGGCGGGCTTTGCTGTTCGACATCGACGGCACGCTCGCCGATACCGACGCGCTGCACCTGCAGGCCTTCAACGCGGTGTTCGGGCCGTATGGCCATGTGTTCGACCGCGCGCGGGCGGCACGCGAACTGCTCGGCCGATCCAATTTGTCGATCTCCGCCCAATTTCTGCCCGATGAGCCGCCCGAGCGGCGCGCGGCGGTCATGGCGCAGAAGGAGGAGGTGTTTCGCAGCCTCGCCGCCGGCGCGGTGCAGCCGCTGCCGGGCCTGATGGCGTTGCTCGATCGGGCCGCGGCGGCGGCGATTCCGGTGGCGGCCGTCACCAACGCGCCGCGCGCCAATGCCGAGCTGATCCTGCACGGGCTCGGGCTGATGGACCGGTTTCGCGTCGTGATCATCGGCGACGAACTGCCGCACGGCAAGCCGCACCCGCTGCCCTATCTGGAAGGCCTGCGCGCGATCGACGCCGTGCCGGAATGGTCGGTCGCCTTCGAGGATTCCCGCGCCGGCATCGCGGCGGCGACGGCGGCTGGCATCGCCACCGTCGGCATGCGCACCAATCTCGCTCATGACGAGCTGATCGCGGCGGGCGCGGCGCTGACCGCGGCGGCGTTCGATGACGCCGACGTGCTCGATCTGGTGATGGCGCGGCTGGGAGAGCGACTGTGAGCGACGCCGCGGAGCTGACATGTCGCTGACATCAGGCAACAGCTTGCGGTCACCGCGCTTGCGCGATGGTCTCGACCAACGCGGCCGCTCGCTTGGCCGTCACGAGATCAAGGTGAGACGCATGCGCAAGTTGTTGATCGCGGCCGGCCCCTCGGAACAGCCGTTCCGGCTGATGTTGCAGGTCGATGACGAAGGATCAGTATCCAATCAGCGCGGCCGTCGCGGCAGTGGAGCCGGGCGAGCCAAGCGCGGCCGCGCCAAGCGTTCGGCCCGGCCGTTTCGCTGGGCGCAGCCGTCGCGCGCAATGGCCGCCATCCTTCGCGGCTTGCGGGCGACGCTGCTGGCTCTCTCTCCCGTGGAGATCCGGAACGATGTGAGCGTACGGCAGGAGGCCTTGCGGGACACGTCGCCGGTCGTGCCACGGCTTCGCGCCGTCAGCGGCTGCGGAGGAGCGCGCGAGGCCGCCGCCGCGCCGGCCGGCGCGCCCAACGCGGTCTTCTGCGCTGCGGCCACGCCGCGCCATCACGTCCGGTCGATGGAATCGCCGCGCGCCCAGCGCCGGCGGCTGCGGGCGCGCTGATCGCATCACCGCATGGGTGCCCTGCATGCTCCGTCCGTCGCCCCTTGCTTGTCTGCAGCCCGATGCCGTGATTGAAACGGACGGTGCGCGCCAGGCTCGCTGGGCTCGCCTCGCAGGAGGACGGATCGATCATGTTCGTGGCGCGTGTCGTGCCGATCGCCGTCGCCTTTTTCTGCGCGACCGCCGCCCTCGCGGCCGACAAGCCCGGCGAGACCAAAGGCACGGTGCTGGAGCCGTCGCCCGCCAATCTGGCGCTGACGTGGAGCGGGGCCAACCTGGTGTTGCCGGCGACGCTCGCCGGCGGACGGCGCTGGGAGGGCCGTGCGGAGGACGCGCCCGACGTGATCGGGATCGCGCCGCTCGCGATCGTGATGCACGGGTCAAGCGGCGTGGCGCCGGCCGTGAAGGAGTTCCAGGCCTGGCTCGCCGACGAGCTCGGCGTGGCGTCGGTGGCGCCCGACAGCCTCGCGATTCCCGACCGGCTGACCTACACCTCGCCGGTCGACGTCGCGACCTATGAGCGTGTCCACGCCCTGCGGCTGGCCGAGCTCGAGAACGCGCTGAAGGCGTCGCGCGACTGGAGCTGGGTCGACCGGCTGCGGATCGTGCTGGCGGGCACCAGCGAGGGTGCGGTGGCGGTCGGCCGCTACGCCGGCAAGGACGTGGCGGCGCGGCTGATCTATTCGTGGTCGTGCGAGGACAACTACTTCGTCAGCGCGCCCCGGCTCGGCATCGGTCCGAACGAGCCGGTGCTGAACGCGATTTCCGCGCGCGATCCGTATTTCACGGCCGCCAATCCCTGGAACAAGGACCGCGCCGTCACCGGCTCCTGCGCCGCCGCGCTCAAGGACGATGCCAAGGCGGAGGTGATGGTGATCGATGCCGACGTCCATACGATCCTGAACCGGCCGGAGGTGCACGAGCGGAGCGCGCGATTCCTGCGCGGCGTGTTGGAGCCATGATGGGCCGGGCGGAGGATTGACGACGTGCTGAGACTGCTCGTGCTCGAAGGCAATTCGCTGGACGGAAGGCGCCGCTGGGCCGAGATCGCAGGTGCCACGCCGTCGGAGAGCTACGCCGACGTGCTGCGCGCGCTCGCGCCAGAGGCGGCGATCGACATCGCCACGCCCGCCGATGCCGATGCGCGCCTGCCGCAGCCGATCGAGGCCTATCAGGGCATCGTCATCACGGGATCGGCGCTCAACATCTATCAGCGCGAGCCGGAATCGCTGCGCCAGATCGAGCTGGTGCGCACGGTCTTCGCGCGGGGCGTGCCGATGTTCGGCTCATGCTGGGGACTTCAGCTCGCCAGCGTTGCGGCCGGCGGCGAGGTTTCGCTCAATCCGGCCGGCCGCGAGGTCGGCTTCGCGCGCAAGATCGCGCTGACGGAGGCGGGCCGCGATCATCCGATGCATGCGGCGCGGGGCGCCGTGTTCGATGCACCGGCGATCCACAGCGACATCGTCACCAGGCTGCCGCCGGATGCGACGGTCACCGCGCGCAATGCAATGAGCGAGGTGCAGGCCGCGGAGATCCGCAGCGGCCGCGGCCGGTTCTGGGGCGTGCAGTATCATCCCGAATTCAGCCTGCAGGACATCGCCTGGGTGATCCGCCGCATCGGCCGGCCGCTGGTCGAGGAGGGGTTCTTCGCCGATCCGGCGGAGCTCGAGCGCTACGCCGCCGATCTCGCGACCCTGCATCATGACCGCGCCCGGCGCGACATTCTGTGGCGGCTCGGGCTCGATCAGGACGTCGCGAATGACCGGGTGCGGCAGGCCGAGATCAGCAACTGGATCGTCTCGCTCGGGCGGGGCTGAGCGCTCTACCGCATGAACTGAATGATGAGCGGCGCCAGCGTCACGTTCATCAGCCCGACCAGCACCATCACGAGGCCGGCGACCGCGCCTTCCTCGCGGCCGATCTGGTGGGCGCGTGCGGTGCCCGCGCCATGCGCGCCGACCCCGAACAGGGCGCCCTTGGCCAGCGTCGAGCGCAGCGGCAGCCGTGCGAGCACGACGTCGCCGACGGCCGCGCCGATGATGCCGGTGAGCACGACGAACACGGCGGTGAGATCGGGGATGCCGCCGATCTCGCCGGAGACTTCCATCGCGAACGGCGTGCTGATCGAGCGCGGCAGCAGGCTGAGGCGCAACTCGCCGTCGATGCCGAGCACATAGGCCAGCGCCCAGCTGGTCGCCACCGCGGTGAGGCTGCCTGCGACCATGCCGGCCAGCAGCAGCGGCCAGCGGCGGCGGATCAGAGCCCGCTGCTCGTAGATCGGCACGGCGAAGGCGACGGTGGCCGGCCCGAGCAGCGCCACCAGCCAATGCGTGCCGCGGATGTAATCGCGGTAGGAGACGTTGAGCGCGAGCGCCGCGATCATCAGCAGGGCCGGCGCCACCGCGAGCGGCATCAGCCACCAGCGCGGCCAGCGCCGGTGCACGCGCTTGGCGAGCAGATAGAGCAGGATCGTCGCGAGCGACCAGACCGCCGCCTGGATCAGCGGCTCACGCCACAGCGCGGCGAGGGTCATGACGCTCGGTCCAACGGTAGCAGAGGTCGATTGTGAGCGCGGTCACGCACATCACGGCGGTGGTGCTGACGACGATCAAGGCAAAGATCTTCAGGCCGAGCAGGCCAAACAGCTCACGATGGTCGAGCAGCGCCAGCACCGCCGGCACGAAGAACAGCAGCATCTCCGCCAGCATCCAGTTCGCGCCGCGCTTGATGCTCGCGACCTTCAGTCCGCCGGCCAGGATCAGGACGAGCGCCAGCGCCATGCCGATGATGCCGCCGGGCAATGGCAGGCCGGTCGTCCGGACCAGCGCCTCGCCGACGGCCCAGAACAGGCCGAGCAGACCGATCTGCGCCAGCCGGTTGCGGCGGATCAGGCGATGAACCCCAATGGAAATGCTGCGATGCATCATGCGGTGGCGTCCGAAAAGTGATTGCGCTTGCAATGTATGCCGCATCGCAGCATGTAGAAAGCGAATTGAATGAATGATAATAAGTCGAATATGGAATATTGGGCCTGATTATGGAACTTCGTACCCTCAGGACCTTCGTCGAGGTCGTCCGCCAAGGCGGCTTCTCCCAGGCCGCCAAGGTGGTGTTCGCGACCCAGTCGACCGTGAGCAAGGCCGTCAAGCAGCTCGAGGACGAGCTGGGATTGCCGCTCTTGGACCGGCTCGGCCACAAGAGCCGCATGACCGCCGCCGGCGAGATCGTCTATCGCCGTGCCATTCGTCTGCTGGCGGAGCGCGATGATCTGCAGGCGGAGCTCGCCGAGCTGCGCGGCTTGAAGCGCGGCGTGCTGCGTCTCGGCCTGCCGCCGATCGGATCGAGCACGCTGTTCGCGCCGTTGTTCGCGCTCTACCGCCAGCTCTATCCGGAGATCGAGATCCGGCTGGTCGAGCACGGCAGCGACCGGCTCAGCGAATTGCTGGCTGCAGGCGACATCGATTTCGCCGGCCTGCTGCCGCCGATCGCCGACGAGTTTGCCGCGCAGATCGTGCGCCGCGAGCCGCTGATGGCGCTCGTCGCGGTCGATCATCCGCTGGCCCGCCGCGAGACGATCACCCTTGCAGAGCTGCGCGAGACGCCGTTCGTGCTGTTCGAGGCCGGCTTCGCGCTCAATCGCATTCTTCGCGAGGCGTGCCGCCGCAACGGCTTCGAACCTGTCGTGGCGGCGCGCAGCACCCAGATCGATTTCATCGCCGAGCTCGCCGGCGCCGGTCTCGGCGTCGCCTTCCTGCCGCGCATGATCGCGACCCAGCGCACGCAGGTGCCGATCAGTCTCGTCCTGCTTGATGAGCCCGGCACCGAATGGACATTGGCGATGGCCTGGCGCCGCGGCGCCTATCTGTCGCCTGCGGCTGCGGCGTGGTTGAGGCTGGTACGCGAGCGCGGCGAGGCTTGAGCAATCACTGCGACGATGTCGCTTCAACGGTGAGAGACGTGCGGCAAGGGATCCCAGTCCTACGGCCTGACTCACAGCGCGCGACTCGCAGCGCGGAACCAGCTCTGCTCCGAAGGCGTTTCCGTATGATCCGAAAAGAACGTGACACGTTTTTGCGTGCCTCGAGCTCATTCATTGAACCGGAGGGCAAGGATGTGCCGTTGGATCGCCTATCGCGGAGAAACGACCGCCTTCGAGCATTATGTGACCGAGCCGGAACATTCCCTGGTGACGCAGAGCATCCGCGCGCTGGAATCGACCGCGGGCACCAATGGTGACGGCTTCGGTCTCGGTTGGTACGGCGATCATCCAGAGCCGGGGCTTTATCGCGAGACGCGGCCGGCCTGGTCGGATGAGAATCTCCGCTATCTCAGCCGGCATCTGCGCTCGCATCTGTTCTTCGCTCATGTCCGCGCCGCGACCGGCACGGCGGTCACTCGCCAGAACTGCCATCCCTTCGCCTGCGGCCGCTGGCTGTTCATGCACAACGGCTTCGTCGGCAG
The DNA here is from genome assembly GCF_032487575.1 of Bradyrhizobium sp. SZCCHNRI1009. Taxonomy (NCBI): domain Bacteria; kingdom Pseudomonadati; phylum Pseudomonadota; class Alphaproteobacteria; order Hyphomicrobiales; family Nitrobacteraceae; genus Bradyrhizobium; species Bradyrhizobium sp. SZCCHNRI1009. Next base: position 8,789 of record NZ_JAUEUL010000021.1, read on the forward strand.
CTGGAACAGGCTGCGGCGCAAGGTCGAGGCTCTGATCCCGGACGCGCTGTATCCGTCACGGCTCGGCACGACCGACTCCGAAGCCGTGTTCCTCGCCATTGTCGGTGCCGGCATTGATCCGGACCCGATCGGCGCGACGCGCAAGGTGCTGCGATCACTCTGTGAGCTCGTCAATGAGGATGGTCTGCGTGAGCATCTGCGCTTCACCTCGGCGCTGTCCAACGGCCACGATCTCTATGCGTTTCGCTTCGCCGAGAATGACCGCGCCAATTCGCTGTATTTCCGCGAAGACGGCAATCAGGTGATCGCGGTCTCCGAGCCGTATGACAAGGAGTCTGACTGGATCGAGGTGCCGCCGGACCACCTGCTGGTCGCGCGCGCGGCAAAGCCCGCCGAAATTGTTCCGCTATTCGCCGCAGGGACTGCTGATTTTGCCGCGGAACGCAAGCGATCACAACGGGTTGTCGGAGGTACTTAGAACAGCAGGAACTGAAAGATCCCGCGATGTGCGGCATTTGTGGCGAAATCAGCTTTTCCGGAAGGCCCTCATTGTCCACGCTCGGCCGCATCAACGATGCGATGCAGGCGCGTGGTCCTGATGCGGCCGGCCTCTACGTGCAGGGCGGGCTTGCGCTCGGCCATCGCCGCCTGAGCATTCTCGATCTCTCGGCTGCGGCACAGCAGCCGATGATCGACGCAGCGCTAGGTCTCGGCCTGGCATTCAACGGCTGCATCTACAATTTCCGTGAACTTCGCGACGAGCTGAAGGCGAAGGGCTATCGCTTCTTTTCCGACGGCGACACCGAGGTCATCCTCAAGGCCTACCATGCCTGGGGCAAATCCTGCGTGCAGCGCTTCAAGGGGATGTTCGCCTTTGCGCTGTGGGAACGCGACAGCGGGCGCGTTCTGCTGGCGCGCGACCGTCTCGGCATCAAGCCGCTCTACTACACCGATGGTCCTCACGGCTTTCGCTTTGCGTCGTCATTGCCGGCGCTGCTGGCGGGCGGCGAGGTCGATACGGCGCTCGATCCGATCGCCTTGCATCACTTCTTCAGCTTCCACGCCGCCGTTCCGGCGCCGCGCACGATATTGCGCGGCCTGAAGAAGCTCGAGCCTGCCACTCTGCTCACGATCGAGCCCGACGGCACGCAGCATCGCGAGCGCTACTGGAGGTTCTCGGTCGGCGAGCAGCGTCCGACCGATCGCGCCATGAGCCAGGAGGAGTGGTCGGAGGCGCTGCTCGAGGCGATGACGACAGCGGTCGACCGCCGGCGCGTGGCCGACGTGCCGGTGGGCGTGCTGCTGTCCGGCGGCCTCGATTCGTCGCTGCTGGTCGCGCTGCTGTCGAAGCTCGGACACGACGACATCCGCACCTTTTCGATCGGGTTCGATGCGGTGGGCGCGCATTCCGGCGACGAGTTTCGTTACTCGGATATCATCGCGCGGACGTTCGGGACCAATCACGAGCAGATCAGGATCGGCGGCGACCGCGCGCTGCAGGCGCTCCCCGGCGCCATTGCTGCAATGTCGGAGCCGATGGTCAGCCATGACGCCGTCGCGTTCTATCTGCTGTCATCTGAGGTCGCCAAGCGCGTCAAGGTGGTGCAGAGCGGACAGGGAGCCGACGAAATATTCGGCGGCTACAGCTGGTATCCGGGCTTCCTCTCGGCCAATGATCCCGTTCAGCAATATCAGAACGCCTATTTCGACTGGACGCATTCCGACCTGCAGCGGCTGCTGGCACCGGAGATGCTTGGCGACGACGTCAGCCTAGCCTTCGTGGAGCGCTTCTTCGCCGACCACGCGGGCGCCTCCGCGATCGACAAGGTTCTGCAGATCGACACCGAGATCATGCTGGTCGACGACCCCGTGAAGCGGGTGGACAACATGACGATGGCGTTCGGGCTGGAAGCGCGGGTGCCGTTCCTGGATCACGAGGTCGTCGAGCTGGCCGCGCGCATGCCCGCCGAGCTGAAGGTGAAGAACGGCGGCAAGCATATTCTCAAGGAGGCGGCGCGCCGTTGCGTGCCGGCGGAGGTGATCGACCGCCCCAAGGGATACTTTCCGGTGCCTTCGCTGCGCTATCTGCGCGGCCCGTTTCTCGACTACGTCCGCGACCTGCTCAATGACGAGAAGGCGCGTGCACGCGGTCTCTACCGACGCGATTTCATCGACCACATGTTGCAGCACCCCGAGGCCGAGATGAGCCCGAAGGGACATTCGCGGTTGTGGCAGGCGGCCCTGCTGGAGGCATGGCTGCAGACTCACGGCATTTGACGTCGGAGAGGATTGATCACATGGGATTGGATCCACGCATCCTGGAGAAGCTGCGGCTCGGCCTGAGCGATGACGAGCGGCGTCTGGTGATCCGCTCAGCCACCGGCAGCGAGGAGGTCACGGAATATTCGTTCGGCATCGAGGAGGAATACTTTCTCGTCGACGCGCAGACGCGCGATGTCGCGATCCGGACGCCGGACGACCTGTTCGAGGCCGCCAACTGGTCGACCGGCGGACAGGCGATGCGCGAGATGCTGCAGGCCCAGCTCGAGGTCGCCACCAACGTCCATGTCGACGTCGGCGATGCGCGCGAGGAGCTGAAATTCCTGCGGCGCGAGGTTGCCAGCGTGGCGAGCCAGTATGGCCTGACCATCCTGGCCTGCTCCACGCATCCGACCGCGACGTGGCGCAGCTCACTGCCGAGCCCCAAGCCGCGCTACGCGGAGATGCTGGAAGACCTGCGCATCGTCGGCCAGCGCAACATGCTGTGCGGCATGCATGTGCATGTGCAGTTGCCGGACCCGGACCTGCGCTTCGCGGTGATGCGGGCGATGCTCCCCTACATCCCGGTGTTCATCGCGCTCTCGGCGTCCTCGCCGTTCTGGAATTCGCGCGAGACGGGCTTGAAGGGCTATCGGCTCGCCGCCTACGACGAGCTGCCGCGCAGCGGTCTGCCCGAGCTGTTCACCTCGAAGCAGCAATATGATCGCTATGTGGCGGCGCTGACGAAGTCCGGCGTGATGCCGGACGAGAGCCATGTCTGGTGGGCGATGCGCCCGTCGCTGCGGCATCCGACGCTGGAGCTGCGTGCCCCCGACGTCTGCACCTCGGTCGACGACGCCGTGGCAATTGCCTCGCTCTATCGCGCCTTGGCGCGCCATCTGTACCTGAACCCCGATCTTGCCGAGGCCGTCGGCAACGTCGAGCGTGCGATCGCGGTCGAAAACAAGTGGCGGGCGCAGCGCTATGGCACCGACTGTCTGTTCGTGACCGAGGACGGTCCGGTGACGGGCCAGGAGATCCTGAACCGCATGATCGCGGACGTCGCGCCGCATGCGGAGGCGCTGGGATGTCTCGCCGAGGTCGAGCACTGCCGCATCATCATGCAGTTCGGCAGCTCGGCCGACTATCAGCTGCAGGCCTATCGCGAGTCCGGCGGGCAGTTGTCGGCGGTGACGCGCTGGATCGAGGCCGCCACCGTGTCGCGCGCCGAGCCGCCGCGCCGGCAGGCACCGGTCGAGCCAGCCCAATGACGCCGGCCTAGATCGGTTGCCTGATCACACGGCCGTCGCGCGCCACGAGGCGGCCGTCCTTGTAGACCGAGCGGCCCTTTGGCAAGGCGACGACGGCCTGCGGAACGTGCTCGGCATCGAGGGTGACAAAGTCGGCCCGCGCGCCGGCGCGCAGGCCGTAATCGGCAAGCCTCAAGACCTTGGCGCCGGCCTCGGTGACGAGGTCGAAGGCCATCCGCAACTCGTCATCGACATAGAACCCGGAGCGGTAGCCGACCATCATGGCGCGGTTCAACAGATCGCCGTCGCCATAGGGCCACCAGGAGTCGCGGATGTTGTCGTTGCCGCTGAACACGGTGACGCCGGCCGCGCGCAGCAGCGCCACCGGCGGGAAGGGCCGCGCGCCCGGCGCATTGGTCATGATGGCGACGCCAGACGCCGCCAGGACGTCGGCAATCTTCTTCAGCGGGTCGGCGGGCAGGTCGCCGAGCGCATAGGCGTGGCTGACCGCGACGTGGCCCTGCATGCCGAGGGCGCGCGTGCGCGCCGCGATCTGCTCCAGCTCGAACAGCCCGAGCATGCCCGGATCGTGCAGATGGATATCGACGTCGACGCCGTGTTTCTGGGCTGTGCCGAACACGACGTCGAGATGCTTCTCGACGTCGCGGTCGAAGCTCGCGGGATCGAGCCCGCCGACGAGGTTGGCACCGAGCCTGATGGCCTCGTCGAGCAGCTCGGGCGTGCCCGGGCTCTTGAGGATGCCGCTCTGCGGAAAGGCGACGAGCTGGATCTCGATCAGCTCGCGATACTCGTCGCGTACGCGCAGGATCGTTTCCAGCGATGTGAGGCCGACGGAGCCGTCGACCATGACGTGGCTGCGCATCCGCGTGGTGCCGTGGCCGATGCAGAGATCGAGCTGGTTGCGGGCGCGCACGTCCATCGGCGCGGCCGCGGCCATGTTCTGGGCCTGGAAGGTGACGCGCTCATGCACGTCGAAGCCGTTGGTGCAGGGTTTGTGCGGCTTCCACGCATCGCCATAGAAGCTGGTGTCGAGATGGATGTGGCCCTCGACGAAGCCGGGCACGACCAGCGCGCCGCCGAGATCGACCACCTCGCGCGCCTCGGGGCGCTCGGTCTCGGCGAGAAGGCCGCTGATGCGGCCGCCGTCGACCGTGATCGTATGGCGCGCGCCGCGGTCGAGCCGCGCATTGATGAACAGCTTGTCGACGGCCATGCCCAAGATCCTTCCCATCCATCCGCCAGCATCGGAGCCGCGCGAGGGCGGTCCGATGCGTGATGAGACGACATTCTTGGTCAGGAGCGGCCGGAGCCGCAAGCATCTTCAGGCGGCAATCGCCTGCGGCAGTCCGGCGATCCAGTCGCGCGCCAGCGCGATGTCCGCCTGCGACAGCTGGTGCCCCGCCGGCAGCGTCGTGTGGGTCACGTCAGCGCCGGCCTCGGTGAGCTCGGTGCACAGCTTCGCCGAATTGCTGGCGGGCACGATCGGATCGGCCAGCCCCGACAGCATCAGCACCGGCTGACGCGTCAGCTTGACCGCCGGCGGCTGGCTCAGCGGCACCATGGCTCGGAACAGCACCGCGCCCGCCAGCGTCTCCGGCTGCAACAGCAGGAGCGCTGCGGCGATGTTGGCGCCGTTGGAGTAGCCGACCGCGACCGGCGCTCCGATCCCGTAGTGCCGACGCGCCTCGCCGACGAACGCGCCGAGCTCCCGCGCGCGGCGGCGGACGTCGTCCTCGTCGAACACACCTTCCGCCAGGCGGCGGAAGAAGCGCGGCATGCCGTGCTCGAGCACCTGCCCGCGTGGCGAGAGGAGAGCCGCGCCGGGCGAGAGCGTGGCGCCGAGCGGCAAGAGATCGTTCTCGTCGCCGCCGGTGCCGTGCAGGAGCAGCAGCGGCGCTGCGCCGTCCGCGCTTGCGGGCTGGAAGCGGTGGGTGAAGGACAATGTGGCGGTCATGATGCGGCCTCCTCGAGGTTGGGCAGCACGCCCTCGATCTGCTTGCGATGCGATTCGAGGAAAGCGGGCAGCTTCAGGTTTTGTCCGAGCTCGGCGACCGGCTCGTCGACCGCGAAGCCCGGGATGTCGGTCGCGATCTCGAACAGCACGCCGCCCGGCTCGCGGAAGTAGATCGAGCGGAAGTAGTTGCGGTCCTTCTGCTCGGTCGGATGCAGGCCGTGGCGATCGACCAGCCGCCGCGCCATCACGCCCTGTGCGGCGTCGTCGGCGGCGCGGAAGGCGATGTGGTGGACGGAGCCCGCGCCCTGCGCGCCGCGTAGAAAGCCCTTGGCCTCGTAGATGTCGACCACGCTGCCTTGCGCATCGCCCGGCGCCTTGAACCGGATCACCGAGCCTTCGCGGCCCGTCTCGGCAAAGCCGAACACGTCGGTCAGCACGGCTGCGGTCTTCTCGGCGGAGTCGAGCAGCAGCGTGACGCCGTGGAAGCCGCGGATGGCGTGCTCGGCCGGGATGTCGCCGTTGCTGTATCCGGGCTCGTTCTCCGCGCCGGGGATGCCGACCAGCGCGAGCGCCATGCCGTCCGGATCGGTGAACGGCAGCACGGATTCACCGAAGCGCTTTTCCAGCGCCTCATAGGCGATGCCCTTCTCGGTCAGGCGCTGCGTCCAGTAGCCGAGCGAGCGCTGCGGCACGCGGAACGCGGTCTGGTGGGTCTCGCCGACGCCGCGACGGCCCGGCCGCACGCCGGCCCAGGGGAAGAAGGTCAGGATGGTGCCGGGGCGGCCGGTCTCGTCGCCGTAATAGAAGTGATAGGTGCCGGGATCGTCGAAATTGACCGTCTTCTTGACGAAGCGCAGCCCGAGGTCGCGGGTGTAGAAGCCGAAATTGCGGATCGGGTCGCCGGCGATGGCGGTGACGTGGTGAAGTCCGGGCATGTGAATCTCCTGTCGGTAGGCCCAAAAGGGCCGCTTGAATTCCTGGACGCCATATTGGTCTGCTTTGATTTGGAGACAATCCGTGCTCTTGTGACGTCTCTGTCTACGATTTGGCGACAATGACGGCCCGGAGATCCCATGGACAAGCTGAGCAGCCTGCGGGCCTTCGTGAAGGTGGTCGAGAGCGGCAGCTTCGCCGAAGCCGGCCGGCAGCTTCGGCTGTCGCGCTCGGCAATCTCGAAATATATCGGCGAGCTCGAGCAGAGCCTCGGTGCGCAGTTGATCGTCCGCACCACCCGCCATGCCAGCCCGACCGAGACCGGACAGCTCTATTTCGAGCGCGCAGTCTCGATCCTCGCCGAGCTCGACGCCGCCGATCAGGCCGTCAGCCAGTCGCAGGCCGCGCCGCGTGGGCTGTTGCGCGTCAATGCGCCGATGTCGTTCGGCACCATGCGGCTCGGGCCGGTCGTGGCCGATTTCATGGCCCGCTATCCCGAGCTGCAGTTGCAGATCGTGCTTAGCGACGACCTGCTCGATCCGGTGCAGGACGGTTTCGACGTGACCTTGCGGATCGCCGAGCTGGAATCGTCGAGCCTGGTGGCGCGGCGGATCATGCCGGTGGAGCGCGTCATCTGCGCCGCGCCGGCCTATCTGGCGCGGCACGGCACGCCCGGCAGTCCGGAGGAGCTGCGCCGCCACACCGCGCTGACCTACGGCTTCCTGCTGACCGGCAATCAGTGGAAGCTCACCGGCCGCGACGGCGACCATTGGGTGCAGCCGGCGTGGTCGTTGTGCGTCAACAATGCCGAGGTGCTGCGCGATGTCGCCATCAAGGGACAGGGCATTGCGCTGATCCCGCGCTTCATCGCGGCGGACGCGCTCGAGAGCGGCGCGCTGACCGCGATCCTCGCCGATTACGCCGCGCCGCCGCTCGCGCTCTATGCGATCTATCCGCCGACGCGGCACCTCTCGGTCAAGGTGCGGCTGTTCATCGACTTCCTGGTCGAGCGGTTCGGCAGGGAGCGCGACGTGACCAGCCCATAGGCTGCAACTGAACGGCAAATCGCCTCGAACCTTTAACCGGGCGCTGATAGGGTTCCGAGCCGGCAGCAGAGAGGAAACGATGCATGGGGCGGCTGAGCACGCATATTCTGGATACGGTCAGGGGCAAGCCCGCGGCCGGTGTCGCGATCGATCTCGATGTCCTCGAACCGGACGGCTCCTGGCGCCGCGTCAAGCAGGTGCGGAGCAATGCGGACGGGCGGACCGATCAGCCGATGCTGGCGGACGATGACTTCGCCACCGGCACCTACATGCTGACCTTCCATATGGGAGCTTATTTCAAGACCCATGGCCTCGCCTTGGGCGACCCGCTGTTTCTCGATCTGATCCCGCTCCGCTTCTCCGTCGCCGATGCCGGCGCGCACTACCATGTGCCGCTGCTGGCGACGCCCTGGAGCTACCAGACCTATCGCGGGAGCTGAGCCGGATGAGTGCTGACGTCTATCCGCGCGACATGGTCGGCTACGGCCGCACGCCGCCGCATCCGCGCTGGCCCGGCGATGCCCGCATCGCGGTGCAGTTCGTGATCAACTACGAGGAGGGCGGCGAGAACAACATCCTCCACGGTGACGCTGCCTCCGAAGCCTTCCTGTCCGAGATCGTGGGCGCCCAGCCGTGGCCGGGCCAGCGCCACATGAACATGGAGTCGATCTACGAGTTCGGCTCGCGCGCCGGCTTCTGGCGGCTGTGGCGGATGTTCACCGCCCGCAAGCTGCCGGTCACGGTGTTCGCCATCGCCACCGCGATGGCCCGCAATCCAGATGCCGTGGCGGCGATGAAGGAGGCCGGCTGGGAGATCGCCTCCCACGGCCTGAAATGGATCGACTACCGCGATGTCCCCGAGGCCGACGAGCGCGCCGATATCGAGCAGGCGATCCGCCTCCACACCGAGCTGACCGGCGAGCGGCCGCTCGGCTTCTACCAGGGCCGCACGTCGGAGCGCACGCTCGACATCGTCCTCAACCAGCAGGGCTTCGTCTACAGCGCCGATTCCTATGCCGACGAATTGCCGTACTGGATCGCGGGGCCGCACGGCCCGCAACTGATCGTGCCCTATACGCTCGATGCCAACGACATGCGCTTCGCCACCCCGCAGGGCTTCAACTCCGGCGCCCAGTTCTTCGCCTATCTGAAGGACAGCTTTGATACGCTCTACGCAGAGGGCGCGGAGAGCCCGCGCATGATGTCGGTCGGACTGCACTGCCGGCTGGTCGGCCGCCCCGGGCGCGCGGCCGCGCTGGCGCGCTTCCTCGACTACATCACGGGTCATGACAAGGTCTGGGTCGCGACCCGGCTGGACATCGCCCGGCACTGGATCCGGACGCATCCGCCGGCTGGCGTATGGCGGCCGTCGCAGATGTCGCGCGTGCTGTTCGTCGAGCGCTATGGCGACATCTTCGAGCACTCCCCGGAGATTGCCGACCGCGCCTATCGTGCCGGCCTGTCCGCCTTCGACGACGCCGCGGATGCGCTGCATACGACGCTCATGAACGTCGTCCGCGCCATGAGCCGCGACGAGAAGCTGAAGCTGATCCGCGCCCATCCGGAGCTCGCCGGCCGCGAGGCGCTGGCGGGTGAGATGACGAACGACTCGATCGGCGAGCAGGGTCGGCTCGGCTTCACCGCGCTCTCGCGCGCCGAGTTCGAGCGCGTCGCCGACATCAACCGCCGCTACCGCGACAAGTTCGGCATGCCGCTGATCGTCGCTCTGGCGCTGCACGCCGACCGTCCCTCGGTCATCGCCGAGATGGAACGCCGCATCGGCAACGATATGGATACCGAGATCGCCAACGCGATCGACCAGATCGGCCACATCACGCGGGCGAGATTGGCGAAGAAGTTCGAGCAGGGGTGAGCAGGCGGGCTGGTGTCGTCGCCTGTTAGTTGGTTCGGTGCGCGCGCCTCGCAGCCGGTGGGCTCCCTCTCCCCGTTCTTACGGGGAGAGGGTTGGGGTGAGGGGCAGCCGCACGAGTGGTGTTCGTTGTTGGACCTGTACCCCCTCACCCGGATTGCATCTGGCGATGCAATCCGACCTCTCCCCGCAAGCGGGGCGAGGTTAAGACCGCCGTGAGCTCATTCAAACGAACCAAGCAACACTCTCTCCGCCCGCGCCGCCACGTCCAGCAGCATCCGATCGCGCCCGCGTGCGGCGATCAGTTGCAGGCCGAAGGGCAGGCCCTGCGAATTGGTCCCGCACGGAATCGAGATCGCCGGCACGCCGGCGTGGTTGGCGTAAGGCGTGAACACCGCGTGCGCCCGCGGCATGGCGGGTTTGCCACCAATCTCCGCTGGGCCGAGCTGCGTGAACGGCCAGGCGACGCAGGGCACGGTCGGCGCGAGCAGCACGTCGACCGCGGTGAAGAACGCCGCAAACGCGCGCGCGATCTGCGTGCTCGCTTCCATCGCGCGCGCCACGTCTGCGCCGCTCAGGCCGAGGCCGCGCTCGATCTGTTTGGCGATGTCCGGGTCGAACTGCGTGGGATCGCTGCGAAAGCCTTCGCCGTAGAGTGCGGCCAGCCCGGCGTGCTGCAGCGGCATCACCGCATCTTCGGCAAGCCCTGCCGGCCAGATCGGATTCTTGTCCTCGATTGTCATGCCACTGGCGCGGAGCCGGGCGACGGCCTGCTGCAAGCCGGCACTCACCTCGTGATCGACGGCGACATCCAAGCCGAGCCGCGGCGAGAATGTCACGCGAAGCGGCTTCTCCTGATCGGCCGCGGCCACATCGAACGCATCGGGATCGCGCGGATCGGCACCGGCCATGACCTCGAACGCAAGCCTGGCATCGGCGACATCGGCGGCGATCGGCGCGATCACCGAGATGCGCCAGAACGGCTCGGCAAAGCCAGGCCCATAGGGGATCGCGCCGTAGGACGGCTTGAATCCGACCACGCCGACATGGGCCGGCGGCCGGCGGCTCGAGCCGCCGGCATCGGTGCCGATCGCGAGCGGCACGAGCCCGGCCGCCACCGCCGCAGCCGGCCCGCCGGACGAGCCGCCGGGCGTGAGCTGCTGATCCAGCGGATGGCGGGTCGGCCCGTACAGGAGCGAGGTCGTCACGCCCTTGCAAGCGAATTCGGAGGTCGCGCCGATGCCGACAATGACGGCGCCAGCGCGCCGCACCCGCGCGATGGCGATCGCATCCTCTGGCGCAATGAAATCGGTGAACAGCCGCGAGCCCTGCGTGATGCGCCAACCCTCGACCCAGATGTTGTCCTTGACCACGATCGGCACGCCAGCCAGCGGGAGCTGCTCTCCGACTGCAACACGCGCGTCGACGGCATCGGCCTCAGCGTACGTACGTTCGGGATCGATCGTGACGACGGCGTTGAGGTGGCGCGCCGCGGCAATGCGCGCAAGCGCCTGCTCGGCCGTCTCTCTGGCCGATGCCTGCCGTTCCAGGACAGCGCTTGCGATCTGGGATGCCGTCACGGACATGATGTCTCAGTCCATTGCGTGGCTGGCGCGACGACCGATTTCGCGTCTATCATCGCAGCAAAGACAGGATGAGGTGGGTGATGGCCGGCGGGATCTCGGTTCATGCGGTTGACGTGGCGAACGGGCGCCCCGCGCGTGGCCTGCGCGTCGCGATTTGGCGCGTGACGCCGGATCGCACCTTGCTCGCGGAGGGACAGCTCGGCGCCGACGGCACGCTGCAGGCGCCAGTCGTCAAGGGCGAGGGCGTCACGGCCGGCGAGTATGAGGTGCTGTTCCATGTCGGCGAGTTCTTCGGGGCAAACGCTCAAACGAAATTCCTCACCACTGTGCCGTTTCGCTTCGCGATCGACAAGGTCGAGGAGCATTTTCACCTGCCGCTGAAATTCACGCCCTGGGGCTATTCGATCTTTCGTGGGGCCTAGTGCGTCGCGCGCGGCCGTCCTTCGAGACGCCCGCCTGCGGCGGGCTCCTCAGGATGAGGGCTGATTTCGCGGCGAGATATTCACCCTCTCCATGAACACACGGCTCATAGTTCACGTGTAGCTCCAGCTTCGGCGCCGGACTCTCTTCTCGCTTCCCGATCTCTGGTCTTTTGATGCAACCTCCGCAACGCTGCGCGATGCAGTGCCCTCGCCCCTTGTGGGAGAGGGCATCGCCGGCTGATCCTCAGGCTCGGTCGGGTGAGGGGTCCTCTCCGCGAGCGCAACTCGTTGAGACAGACCCCTCACCCGACCGAGATCGTTGCGCTATTGTAAATGCCCTCTCCCATAAGGGGCGAGGGCGCAGTCACGGCCGTCCCGCCCGCGGCAAGGTCGATCGGTTTCTCGCTTCTCCATGAGGTTGCTCTCCATGAACACGCTGACAGCATGTTCATGGTCCTGTGTGCAGCGGCCGCTCCGCCGCTTGACCCTCATGGTAAGGAGCGCCGCCTCGCGGCGCGTCTCGATCCATGAGGCCCCCGACCTCGCGCCACTAATCCGTCAGCCGCTTCGACAGTCCCGTCGTCCTCTCCATGATCGCCATCAGCGCGATCGTGGCGATGATCAGCACGCTCGACAGTGCAGCGATGGTGACGTCGAGCTTGCCTTCGAGGTCCTGCCACATCCGGATCGGCAGCATGTCGGTGGCGGCATCGCGCAGGAACAGCGACACCGGCACGTTGTCGAACGACGACATGAAGGCGATGAACGCGCCGGAGATGATGCCGGGGCGGATCAGCGGCAGCACGATGCGGCGGAACGTGTAGAGCCTGCTGGCACCGAGGATCGCCGAGCTTTCCAGCAAGGTCGGCTCGAGCTGGGCCAGGGCGGCGACGGTGTTGCGGACGACGTAAGGCACGCAGACGATGGTGTGGCCGATGACGAGTGTCAGCAGCGACACCGGCAGGCCGACCAGCGAGAAGAACATCAGCGCCGCAAGCCCGAAGGCGAGCGCGGGCAGCACCAGCGGCGACATGAACAAGGAGTCCAGGAGCTTTGCGGTCAGCGTCCTGGAGCGCGAGATCGCCAGCGCCGCGGCGACCCCGAGCACGATCGAGAGCCCCGTCGACCACAGCGCGACGACGACGCTGTTGCGCGCGGCGAATTGCAGTTGCCAGGCGTTCCACAATTCGACGTACCAGCGCGTCGAATAACCGGGCGGCGGGAATTTCAGCGAGAAGCCGGACGTGAAGGAGACGATGACCACGACCAGCGACGGCGAGACGATCAGGATCAGCGCCATGATGGCAATGACCGTCATCACGATCTGGAAGCTCAGCGCTTCCCAGTTTTTTCGCCGCCTGCTCATCGCGCCTCTCCATAGCCGCGGGCACGCCGCCCGAGCATCGAGAACAGCGCGACGATGGCGAGCACCGCGAACAGGAAGATGATCGAGATCGCCGCCGCGAACGGCCAGTTCTGCAGGGTCGAAGCCTGCTGGTACAGATACATCGGCATGAACAGCATCTGGCCGCCGCCAACCAGCGACTGGGTGATGAAGGCGGTGATCGCCGCAGCATAGGTCAATGTGCAGCCGGCGATGATGCCGGGCATCGACAGCGGCAGCATCACCTTGAAGAAGGTGCGCCAGCTGCCGGCGCCGAGCGAGGCCGAGGCGTCGGAGAGGTTGGGATCGATGCGGCCGATCGCCGTGATCAGGGGCAGCACCATCAGCGGCATCTGCACCTGCGCAAGCGCGGCGATGAGCCCGCCTTGCGTGTAGATCATGCGCAGCGGCGTGCCGATCAACCCGAGTGATTGCAGAACGGAGTTGATGATGCCCTGCCGTCCCAGAATGACGATCCAGGCGAAGGTCCTGACCACGACGCTGGTGAGCAGCGGCAGCAGCACGATCATGATGATGAGCGTCTGCACCCGGCTGCCGGAGCGCTGGTACAGCCAGGCGATGGGATAGCCGAGCACGAGGCAGGCGAGCGTCACCTCGGCGCCGAGCAGCAAGGTCGAGCCGAGCACGGCGAGGCTGAAGGGGTCGGTCAGGAACTTGATGTACTGGCCGAGCCCCCACACCGTCGCCGCGGTGTCGTTGTGCAGCGAGAGAAAAAGAAGTTGCGCCAGCGGCAGCACGAAGAAGATGGCGAATGCCAGGCTCAGGGGCAGCGCAAGCCCCAGGCTGAAGCTGGTCACGTCTCCAGGCGCTGCCGTCGCGCTCTTCATCGCGTCAGATCTTGATGTCGCGGTTGAACTTCTCGATCCAGGACGCGCGCTGCTCGTTGATCTTCTTCCAGTCCTGGAACACGAACTTCTTCTTCAGCTCCGCGGTGTCCTTGGCCAGCACCTTGGCGATCTCGCCGGTCATCGCGACCTTGGTGTTGGTCGGCACGATCAGGTAGGGCGGGTTCATCAGCGCCGTCTGCACCTCCGGCGACAGCGCCGCCTCGATCAGCTTGAAGGCGAGCTCCTTGTTCGGCGAGTTCTTGACGATGTGGATGGTGGTCTTGAAGGCGATGGCGCCTTCCTTCGGCGCCACGAACTCGACCGGCACGCCCCGGGCCTTCAGGATCTGGATGGCGTTGAAATTGCCGGGCGAGATGTCGATCTGGCCCTGCTGGAACAGGGTCGCCAGCGCGCCCGGATTGGCGGCGACGGCGGCGAGGTTCGGCTTCAGCTCCTCCAGCGCCTTGAAGCCCTCATCGACATTGGCCTCCGAGCCGCCGCGCATGCGCGCGATCTCGACCAGCCAGCCGGTGCCGAGCGTGGAGTTCAGATTGGTGATGCCGACCTTGCCCTTGAATTCGGGCTTCCACAGATCGGCCCACGACGTCGGCGGCGTCTTCACCGTCTCGGGATTGTAGGTGAGGCCGACGACCTGGAAGAACGGCGCCGGGCCCATGGCGTCCTGCGCTTCGGGAATCAGGTCCTTGAAATAGGTGCTCTTGTCGGCCGGGTAGGGCTCGACGAGATCCTGTCCGATCGCGACCAGCGCCGGACCGGGATCGTGCAGCATGACGTCGATCGGCGGATTGGCCTTGGCGGCGTTGACCTTGGCGATCTGGTCGACCGACAGCATCGGATCGAGCACGATCGCGGCATCAGCGTTGGCCTTGCGGAAGGCGGGCACCAGCACCGCCTTGTGCGCCTCCTCCCAGCTTCCGGTGAAGGTCGCGAACACCAGCGGACGCGCCTGCGCGAGGCTGAGACCGGGGAAGGCGTGCATGGCTCCCAGCGTCAACGCGCTGGTCAGGAGCCGGCGGCGATCAAGCATCATGTTTCACTCCGATGTGTCGGTTGGTTCATTGGGGGAAGACGGTGGCGAGGCCCGGCGCGAGCGGCGCGACGCGCACCGGCGTGCCGGCCTCGCGCAAAGGCGTGCCGCCGGTGCGGGCCTGCGAAATCTTGATGCTCGATCCGTCGCGCGCCTTGATCTCATGGACCACCGTGGCGCCGAGCGGCAGCGCCATGCCGATCTCGCCGGCAAAGCCGGAGTCATCGCCGACGAAGGTGAGATGCTCGGGACGCAGGCAGACGGTGACCTTGTCGGAGGCACGGACCGGCTGCGGCGCTCGGGCGATGATCTCGCCGCCGGCCTCCAGCGCGACCTTGACGCCGTTAGCATCGGCCGTCACGACCACGCCCTTCATCTTGTTCGCGGTGCCGACGAAGCTGTTCACGAACAGCGTCTGCGGCTGGTCGTAGATCTCGGACGGTGTGCCGAACTGTTCGAGATGGCCATGGCTGAGCACCGCGACGCGATCGGCCATCGACAGCGCCTCCTCCTGGTCGTGGGTCACGATCAGCGTGGTCGTGCCGGCCATGCGCTGCAGCCGCTTGACCTCGATCTGCATGTCCAGCCGCAGATTCTTGTCGAGCGCGGCGAACGGCTCATCGAGCAGCAGGATCGACGGCTTGATCGCGAGCGCGCGCGCCAGCGCCACGCGCTGCTGCTGGCCGCCGGACAATTGTCGCGGCAGCCGCTCGCCGAACGGGCCGAGCTGCACCATGTCGAGCAGCCGCTGCGCCTCCTTGTTGCGCGTCGCCTTGTCGACGCCGCGCGCGGCGAGGCCGTAGCCGACATTCTCGGTGATCGAGAGATGCGGAAACAGCGCGTAGTTCTGGAACACGATGCCGACCGCGCGGCGATTGGGCGGCAGCGCGTCGACGACGTCGTTGCCGATGATGACGCGCCCCTCGCTCTGGCCGATGAAGCCGGCGATGATGCGCAAAAGCGTGGTCTTGCCGCAGCCCGAGGGCCCGAGCAGGGCAATGATCTCGCCGCCTTTCACGTCGAGATTGATGTCGGAGACGGCCATCGTTCCGCTGGCGAAGCGATGCGTGATCCGATCCAGAACGAGCGACTTGGCGTCCGATACGCTGACCATGGGCTTCCTGCTCTATTCGTTTAAAAAAGCAAGAAGCGTGCCGCCTTTTCAGGCAGCGGCGGCGGCTTGTGTACAGAAGTGGAAGTGGGGGTAGGGGAGTAGGACGAGTTTCGCCCCGAGCGCCAGCTAACAAGATTGGCTCGGCCCAACTATCCGTCGCGATGCTCCAGTCGCGCGGCCAAGGCCTCCGGCAGCCCCGTCGTCGGCTTCGCGGCCGGGCGGCGGAAGGTGCCGGCGGTGGCCTTGCGCATCCTCAGCGCCAGCAGTGCCTCGGCCTGCTTCACCGCCGCGATCACCTGGTCGACCACGGGCACGGGAATGCGGTGCGCGACGCGCGCGGCAAGGCCCGACAGCGGCGCGCCGGCAAAGATCAGCACGTCGGCGTCGTTCTCCTCGACCGCGCGCAGCGCCAACTCGACCAGCAGCTCTTCCTTCTCGTGCTGCACGTCGGAGATCTGCTTGAAGCTGCCGTCGAGCATGCGGATGCCGGCGCAGCGCTCCATCAGCCCGTGCATGCGCACGCACTCCTCGTACCAGGGGCCAAGCGCCTGCGCGAAGGTGACGATCGCGAAGCGCCGGCCGGCCATGCAGGCCGTCAGCATCGCCGCTTCCGCAAGCCCGATCACCGGCACGTCGAACAGCTCGCGCGCCGCGAACAGGCCGGGATCGCCGAACGCGGCGATGATCGCGGCATCGAACGTGCCGTTGCGTTCCGCCAGCATCTCAAGCGCCACCGCGCCGCCGATCTGCGCTTCGGCGCGGGTGGCGATATAGGGTACGCCGCGCGGCGCGGTGCAGGGGATCAGCGTGGTGCCGGGCGCGGCGGCCTCGCGGCCGACCTGCAGCATCAGCTCGGTGATGTCGGTGCGGATGTTGGGATTGAGCAGCAGGATGTTCATGGCGCCTCGCGAGTGGATATGCGAGCTTGCCCGAGGGATTGCTGCGTTGTCCAGAACGGTGGCCGTCAGGGCGCGCCTTCGACCACGATGCCTATCAGCGTGGCAAGCAGAGAGAGGATCGCACCGATGCTGAGCAGCCGCCGCAGCTTCAGGAACCAGGCGCGCGGGTCGTCGCCGCCGAAGCTGTACTCATCGGAGATCAGCGCCGTCAGCAGCGCGACTGCGAGCAGCACCAAAGCGGGCAGCGGCGGCAGCAGCAGCGCGACCCAGCCGAGCAAAGACGGTGTCACCCCCCAGCTGATGCGCGGCCAGCCGGCCAGGGCCGGCGTCTGCACGGCGACGCCCCAATGGATCGCGCCGAGAAAGCTCACGATGACCGCGCCATAGCCGATCTGCGCGCGCAGCGCGGCCTGCCGGATCGGATCGTCACCTGCGATCACCAATGCCGCGAGGCTCGCGAATGGAATCAGCCCGGCAAGGCCGAGAATGCGCATCGGAGCGGGGACGCCGGACATCATGATGCTAGCTCTCCTCGGCTCCTGGGCATCGCAGCGGCCGTCCGGCCGCGGTCGGATCGGCAGCGGTCCGAGCAGTATTTCACCTCGTCCCAATCGCGTGCCCATTTGCGCCGCCACGCAAATGGGCGGCCGCACGCAGCGCATAGTTTGGTCGGCAAGTCCGCCTTGCGCCGCATCTTCGGCATGGCGTCACCACGAGACGGGCGTGCCGCGCCGGGCCAGGGCCGCTTTTGCCGCCGCCGTGCCGGAACGGGTCGCGATCCGTTCGCTCATCATGTTCGTCCTCGCCGACCAGTGCGCGGCGCCGGCTCCGGCCGGCACCATCCACGCTGGGCAACGATCGACGGGCAACGACGGATCAGTGGCCCGTGGTCGCGGCTCAGGCTTTGGTCACATGCACGGCGGGTGTCGCACCGCCGTTCCACTTGCCGTCGATCGCGCGCTCGATCTGGGCTGCGAGCTGCAGCAGCAGGCCGTCGTCGGCCTGCTTGCCGATCGCCTGGATGCCGAGCGGCAGGCCGTGCTCGTTGGTCGCGAGCGGCAGCGAGATCGCAGGGATGCCGCAGAGATTGGCGAGCGGCGTGAAGGCGAAGTTGCGCCACAGGTTCTCGAACCAGTCGAGCACGGACGGATTGTCGCTGATGGTCAGATATTCGGTGGTGCCGATCTTCGGCGTCGGCAGGGCCGTGATCGGAGTGAGGATGATGTCCCAATCCTCGAAGAAGGCACCGAAGGTACGCGACGTCGTGTTGAACACCGCCTGCATCGCCGCGCGCTCGGCAAAGCTCGTATCGCGACCCGCTTCCCAGATGCGGATGTTGATCGGCTCGATCAGCTCGGCCGGCGGCCGCTCGAGCTTGCGCGACGCGAGCAGGTTGTTGATGACGATCGCGAAGTTGGAGATGTAGCAGGTCGTCTGCGCGGCGAACGCGGCGCGATAATCGACGTCCGGCAGCGCGTAGCCGACGTGATGGCCGAGGCCTTCCAGGAACTTGCCGACGCGCGCCAGCTCGGCCGCGATGTGCGGGGTGGCGCGATAGTCGCCCCATTGATGCGACAGCGCGATTTTCAGCTTGCCGGGATCGCGCTTGATCAGCTCGACATACGGCTCCGGCGTGGTCCAGTACGGCATGAACTCACCCGGCGCGCCGCCGCGGCAATGGTCGACGAACGCCGCGGTGTCGCGCACGCTGCGCGACTGGCAGCCCTGGATCGAGACCAGCCCGGAGAGATCCGACAGATGCGGCGCGATCGAGAACACGCCGCGCGAGACCTTCAGGCCGATATTGCCGTTGACGCCGGCGGGAATCCGGATCGAGCCGCCGCCATCGGTCGCATGCGCGATCGGCACGACGCCGGCGGCGACCATCGCCGCGCTGCCGGCCGAGGAGCCGCAGGTCGTGTAGTCCGTGTTCCAGGGATTGCGCGTGACGTAGACGGCCGGGTTCTCCGCCGAGCTGCAGACGCCGAACTCCGGCGTCGTGGTGCGCCCCATCAGGTTGAGGCCGGCCTTGCGCATCTTCCCCGTGAGATGCGTGTCGGCGGCGGGGCGGTTGCCGCGCATGTAGAGCGAGCCCTGCTCCTGCAGCCGCCCGGCCATGGTCGGTCCGAGATCCTTCATCAGGAACGGCAGGCCGGCGAAGGCGCCGTCGGCATTGGCGCCCGCCTTGATGGGATCTTCGACGGCGTCGGCAAAGACCTCGACCACGCCCGACAGCGCGGGATCGACCTTGGCAATGCCTTCAGCCGCCTGCCGCGCCAGCTCCGCCGCCGTCAGTTCGCCATTGCGAACGCGCGCCGCCAGCGCCATGCCATCATGCCGGGCCCACTCGTCCCAGCTCATCGCCAACGTCATCTGTCTTCCGATCCTTCGCGCGGCGCATCGCGTGTTCGATGAGTTCGCGCCCTGCATGTTCCGCGACGCGAACCTTAGTTTGCGAAGGCGGCGAGTCAATCAAGCACGCTGCATGCCGCCAATACGGCGCGCTCATGCGCCACGGCTTGCCGGTGATCGCACGGGTCCACGCGCGTTCCGGAAATCGGCACTCGGGCGCTCCTTCGGCCGATCGCGGCGGATGCACGCTGTGCCGCGCCAGGCGCGCCGTTCCCGGTTCCTCTTGTTACATTGTTGCTGATCGACAACCGCGCCGGCCGCGTGCTATCCGCTGGCCGAACAGGGGGCGCGGTGCGCAGCATTGGCAAACGAGACATCACGAGTCGTCCGCGCATGCTGCGCCGGATCGTGGCTGCCTGCCTGATGCTCGCCTATGTTCTCGCCGGCGCGCTGCACGGCGCCTGTGACATCGACGTCGCCCATCCCTTCGCCGGCAAGCCGGAGATCGCGTCGCTGCTCGACCGGGCGGGCCACACCGATCAGCGCGGCGTCGCCGACCATCATTGCCATGGCTGCTTCTCGGTGGCCGTGCCGCAGCCGCAGTTTGCCGCCGTCCCGGCCGAGGTCGTGGCCGCGACCGGCTGGGCCGTTCCCCTGCTCAGTGCAGGCATCCTTCCCGAGTCCGAGTCTCCGCCGCCAAGACACCTGAGCTGACGCAACGTGCCGGACGGCCGACGCCGTCCATCCTTGCCCGTCCAGACAGGTTCATCTCATGCCATTCCCCGGGATGGCTGCGCGCGCCATCGGCGCCGCGGCCCTGCTCGTTCTGTCCGTGCACGCGTCAGCGGCGCAGACGCTGACCCTCCGCGCGGCGCTGTCGCGCGCGCTCGCCGCCAATCCGCGGCTGTCCGCCGCCGACCGCGACATCGGCATCGCCTCCGGCCAGCGGCTGCAGGCGGGCGCGCTGCTCAATCCCGAGCTGTCCTATGAGCAGGACAATTCATTCGGCTCGGGTCAATATCGCGGCACGCGGTCGGCCGAGACCACCTTGCAGATCAGCCAGGCGTTCGAATGGTTCGGCAAGCGTGACGCGCGCATCGCCGCCGGCCAGGCCGGCGTACGGGTCGCCGAGATCCAGCGCCAGGCGGTGCGGCTGGAAGTGCTGTCGGAGACCGCGATCGCCTTCGTCACCGTGCTCGCCACGCAGCGGCGCATCCAGATCCTCGACGATCAGGTCGCAGCGCTCGATCGCCTGACGCCGCTGCTGCGCCGTCGCGTCGAGGCGGGCGCGTCGTCGCCGGCGGAGACCGGCCGTGCCGAGGTCGCCTCGGCGCTGGTGCGGGCCGATCGCGAGCGCGTCAAGGCGACGCTGTCGAGCGCGCGCCGCGAGCTCGCCGTGCTGATCGGCGACAGCTCGGCGAAGCTTCCGGCCGTCACCGGCCGTTTCGATGCGACCGGCCAGCCGCCGGCGTTCCAAACCGTGATCGCGGCCGTCGATGCCAATCCGCAGCTCGTCCGCTGGACCGCGGTCTACGCCCAGCGTAATGCCGAGCTGCTGCTGGCCCGGCTCAAGCCCTATCCCGATGTCCGCGTCGGCGCCGGCTGGCGCCACTTCAACGACACCCAGGACGATGCGGTCAGGCTCAGCGTCTCCGTGCCGATCCCGGTGTTCGACCAGAACCAGGGCAACATCCTCTCGGCGCAGGAAAGCCTCGCCAAGACCGAAGCCGAGCGCAAGGCCAACCGCAACGCGCTGCTGGTGATCGCCGGCCGCGCCTACGATTCGCTGCAAGGCTCGCTGCGCGAATTGTCCGTGCTGCGCGAGATCGCAATACCGAAGGCGCAGGAGGCCGCCGACGAGATCGCGCAGGGCTACAGCGCCGGCCGCTTCTCTTTGCTCGAAGTGCTGGACGCGCAGGCGAGCGTAGCGCAGGCGCGGCTGCGCGAGCAGGAGGCGCTGCAGAACATCCATGTCGCCGTGGCGACGATCGAAGGCCTGGTCGGCCGTCCCTTCACCCTGGCACGGGAGACCGCGCGATGAGACCATTCACCGTCATCCTGATTGCCGTCCTCGCCGCCGCGGCCGGCGCCGGCGCATCGCGCCTGCTGGGCGAGGCGGAGCCGCATGCCGACGCAACGGTCGGCCATGCCGATCATGCCGAGAAGGCGGCGCCGAAGGATCATGTCGAGCAGGACGAACATGGCGCCGACCGCATCCGCATCAGCGACGTGAAGCTCGCCGCGGCCGGCGTCGCGCTCGCCGAAGCCGGACCCGCGACCTTGTCGGATACGCTATCGTTCAACGGCGTGCTGCGCGCCAACCAGGAAGCATTGGTGCAGGTGACGCCGCGCTTTCCCGGCATCGTCCGTGCCATCAAGAAGCGCATCGGCGACACCGTCGCCAAGGACGAGCTGCTCGCCGCGATCGAGAGCAATCAGAGCCTGACGGCGTATGATCTCAAGGCGCCGATCGGCGGCACCATCATCGACCGCCAGATCTCGCTCGGCGAATACGCCTCCGAGCAGAAGCCGGCCTTCGTGGTCGCCGATCTCTCCACGATCTGGGTCGACCTGTCGATCTACCGCCAGGATCTCCGGCGCGTCCGCCTCGACGACGAGGTGCTGATCGACCCCGATGACGGCCGCGGCGCGATCCGCGGCCACGTCTCCTACATCGCGCCGGTCGGCGCCAGCGAAACGCAGACCGCGCTCGCCCGCGTCGTGCTGGCCAATCCCGACGGCCGGCTGCGTCCGGGCCTGTTCGTCACCGCGCAGCTGGTTCTCGCCAAGCGCAGCGTCGCCGTGGCGGTCCGCGCCAGCGCGATCCAGACCCTGGAGAACAAGACCGTCGTGTTCGTGCGCGAGGAGGGCGACAAGATCGAGGCGCGCCCGGTGGTCACCGGCGAATCCGACCCGACCCATGTCGAGATCCGCGACGGCCTCGCCGCCGGTGAACACTACGTCGCCGAGAACAGTTTTGTGGTGAAAGCGGAGATGGGCAAGGGGGAGGCCGAGCATGATTGACGCGCTCCTCGCCTTCGCCGTGCGCCAGCGCTGGCTGGTGCTGCTCGTCGCGCTCGCCGCGGCCGGCTTCGGCGCCTGGAATTTCACCCGGCTGCCGATCGACGCCGTGCCAGATATCACCAACGTGCAGGTGCAGATCAACACCAAGGCGCCCGGCTACTCGCCGCTCGAGACCGAGCAGCGCATCACCTTCCCGGTCGAGACCGCGATGGGCGGCCTGCCGAAGTTGGACTACACCCGCTCGCTGTCGCGCTATGGGCTGAGCCAGGTCACCGTCGTGTTCCAGGACGGCACCGACATCTATTTCGCCCGCCAGCTCGTCAACGAGCGCATCCAGCAGATCAAGGACCAGCTGCCGCCGGGCGTCGAGGTGGCGATGGGACCGCTCTCGACCGGGCTCGGCGAGATCTTCATGTATGCGGTCGAAGCCAGGCCCGGCGCCAAGACGCCTGACGGCGCGGACTACTCGCCGACCGATCTGCGCACCATTCAGGACTGGATCATCCGGCCACAGCTGCGCGGCGTGCCGGGCGTGATCGAGGTCAACACCATCGGCGGCTTCGAGCGCCAGTTCCACGTGCTGCCCGATCCCGGCCGCCTGATGGCCTACAAGATCAGCTTCCGCGACGTCATCGCCGCGCTGGCGTCCAACAACGCCAATGTCGGCGCCGGCTATATCGAGCGCAATGGCGAGCAATATCTGGTGCGTGCGCCGGGCCAGGTCGGCAGCGCCGCCGAGCTGAAGGACATCGTGATCGGCGCCCGCGGCGGCACGCCGGTGCGCATCGGCGACGTCGCCGAGGTCAGCGAAGGGCGCGACCTGCGCACGGGAGCGGCGACGCTCAACGGCGAGGAGACGATCCTCGGCACGGCGATGCTCCTGATCGGCGAGAACAGCCGCGCCGTGGCGCAGCGCGTCGCGGCCCGGCTCGACGACATCGCCAAATCGCTGCCCGAGGGCGTGGTCACGCGCACGCTCTACGACCGCACCCATCTGGTCGAAGCGACGATCCGCACCGTGGAGAAGAACCTGCTCGAAGGCGCCGCGCTGGTCGTCGTCGTGCTGTTCCTGCTGCTCGGCAACATCCGGGCCGCGCTGGTCACCGCCTGCATCATCCCGCTGTCGATGGCGATGACCATCACCGGCATGGTCGAGAGCAAGGTCAGCGCCAACCTGATGAGTCTTGGCGCGATCGATTTCGGCATCATCGTCGATGGCGCCGTCATCATCGTCGAGAACTGCCTGCGGCTGCTGGCCCAGGCGCAGCATCGCAAGGGCGGACGGCTCACGACCGCCGAGCGGTTGCAGACCATCGTCAGCGGCGCGCGCGAGGTGATCGGGCCGAGCCTGTTCGGCACCGGCATCATCGCCGTGGTCTATCTGCCGGTGCTGACCCTGACCGGCGTCGAGGGCAAGATGTTCACGCCGATGGCGCTGACGGTGCTGATGGCGCTCGCCGCCGCCGTGCTGTTCTCCATCACCTTCGTGCCGGCTGCGGTCGCGATCTTCGTCACCGGCGAGGTCTCCGAACAGGAGAATCTCGTCATGCGCGGCGCGCGGCGGATCTACGCGCCGCTGCTGCGCGGCGTGATCGCGCACCGCCTGATGGTCGCGGCGGTCGCCGTGATGATCGTCGCGGCGAGCGGCTTTGCCGCGACGCGCATGGGCGGCGAGTTCATCCCGAGCCTCGACGAGGGCGACGTCGCGCTCGCGGCGTTGCGCATCCCCGGAACGAGCCTCACCCTCTCGGTCGATCTGCAGAAGGCGCTTGATGCGCGGCTGCGGCGCATCCCCGAAGTAAAGGACGTCTTCACCCGCATCGGCACGGCGGAGGTGGCGACCGATCCGATGGCGCCGTCGCAGGGTGACGGTTACATCATGCTGAAGCCGCGCGAGGAGTGGCCCGACCATGCGAAGCCGAAGGCGCAGCTCGTCGCCGAGATCGAGGCGGCGGCCGACGAGATCCCCGGCAGCAACTACGAGATCTCGCAGCCGATCCAGTTGCGCTTCAACGAGCTGATCTCCGGCGTGCGCAGCGACGTCGGCATCAAGATCTTCGGCGACGATCTCGACATCCTGCAGGGGGCGGCGCGCCAGGTCGAAGCCGCGATCCGCGGCGTCAATGGCGCCACCGACGTCAAGACCGAGCAGGTCGCGGGCCTGCCGATCCTGACCGTCAGGATCGACCGTCAGGCGCTGTCGCGTTACGGCCTCAGCGTGGCCGAGGTGCAGAGCGTGGTGGAGATCGCGATCGGCGGCAAGGCCGCTGGGAAGCTGTTCGACGGCGACCGCCGCTTCGACATCGTCGTCCGGCTCCCCGAGCGTCTGCGCGGCAATCTCGATGCGATCCGCGCGATCCCGATTCCGCTGCCGGCGGGTGAGGAGGCGAATGCCGCGCCGCTGCGCACCGCGTTCTCCTCGGTCACACAGCCGCGCTATGTGCCGCTGTCGTCGGTGGCCGCGGTCGCCTCGGCGCCGGGGCCGAACCAGGTCAGTCGCGAGAACGGCAAGCGGCGGATCGTCGTGTCAGCCAATGTTCGCGCCCGCGACCTCGGCTCGTTCGTGACCGACGCGCAGGCCGCGGTCGCCGAGAAGGTCAAGCTGCCGCCGGGCTATTGGATCGGCTGGGGCGGCCAGTTCGAGCAACTGGTGTCGGCGACCAAGCGTCTCACGATCGTGGTGCCGATCGCGCTGGCGCTGGTGTTCCTGCTGCTGTTCATGAGCATGGGCTCGTTTGCCGACGCCGCGCTGGTGTTCTCCGGCGTGCCATTGGCGCTGACCGGCGGCATCGCCGCGCTGCTGCTGCGCGGCCTGCCGCTGTCGATCTCGGCCGGCGTCGGATTCATCGCGCTGTCAGGCGTCGCCGTGCTCAATGGCCTGGTCATCATCGCCTTCATCGAACGGCTGCGCCAGGAGGGCCGCTCCGTCCGCGCGGCGGTGGAGGAGGGCGCGCTGGCGCGATTGCGGCCGGTGCTGATGACGGCGCTCGTCGCCTCGCTCGGCTTCGTGCCGATGGCGATCGCGACCGGCGCCGGCGCCGAGGTCCAGCGCCCGCTCGCCACTGTCGTGATCGGCGGCATCATCTCGTCGACGGTGCTGACGCTGCTGGTGCTGCCGGCGCTGTACGTGCTGTTCAGACGCGAGGCGCGGAGCGTGTAGGCGGAAGCGGCATGCAGCTCGCGACTTCGTAGCTGCATGCCGCGCGCGCTGGCGTCGAGACCTAGTTGAACGCCATCGGCGCCGCGCTGGCCATCCAGCCGTCGGTCCGTGCATTGCGGGCGAACCGCTGATATCTCGGCGCACGGGCTTCGCGCGTGACACGCGCCGCTGCGCCGAACATCGTGGAACCGCCAGTCGGGTTCACGATCGTGTAGCCGGCAATCGAGCGCGGATGCTCGCGGGTGACGTGACCGCCGGAATTGCCGTCATGCACATACCAGATGTTGCCCGCAACCTGCTGCTGCAGGATCATGACGTGGCCGGAGCGGACCGCAGCCATGCCCGGTGCGGGAGCCGCGCGTGGAAAGCGACGCCAGTTGGATGCGAGATTCAACTCGGGAATGACCCGGCCGAACGTGTAGAGCGACGCTTCGCAGCCGCAGAAGGCATGCGGGCATCCCGACGGCCGGCCACCGACAACGCGGCCCTCGCCGGGGATCGAGGCCATGGCGTCCATGACGGAGTGATGGTGACGGTACGAGTAGTGATGATGATGGTGACGAGGACGCGCCTCGGCTTGAACGGAGAGAGCCAGCAATGCGGCGACGACAATAACAACGCGGTACATTTGGAGGACTCCTGTACGCTGTGAAATCCCCCTGCCGCGCGCCAATCAACCTCTAAACATGTCCTCAAAGTGACCGAATCCCCTGTGAGCCATGCATTTGCGCGACAGCGCTGTCCGGTCATCCCGGTTCCAATTCATCAGGAGTGATTGACTCTCGATGTCGAGGATGACTCACAAACAGTCGAGTGTTCCGCGTGGGAAGACCATGCTACCTACTAACAATGCGGCGACCGAGGCGGGCCTTCAGTCGTCCTGATAGCTGCAAGGATGCAGTCGGTATAAGTAACATCCTCCACGCGTGCGGCGCTCTTGGACATTCCAGTGCACTCATAGGAGATCGTCATGACCACGTTCCGCGGCAGTTGCCTCTGCGGCCGGGTCGGCTTCGAGGTCGATGGGCCGTTCGACAAATTCCTCAATTGCCATTGCTCGCGCTGTCGCAAGGCCAGCGGCGCGGCGCACTCCTGTGAGGTCGTCGTCAAGGCGGCGGCGCTGCGCTGGCTGGGCGGCGAGACGAACGTCACGCGGTTCGACCTGCCGCAGGCGCGCAGCTTCGCCACGGCCTTCTGCAGCACGTGCGGCAGTCCGGTGCCGCATCTGACGCGCAGCGGCCGAGAAGCGATCATTCCTGCCGGCGGCTTCGATGAGCCGCTCGGCACCGTTCCCGATCGCCACGCGCACTGGGCGTCACGCGCCGACTGGTACGTTGATGATGGTGGGCTGCGCGTCGACGACTGACGCGATCGAGAACGCCGCCCGTCGGGCGACTCATGCCCTCGCGCTGAGATGAACAAGCTCGTTCCAGCCCCTGATCCGTTCGATCGCTGCTGCGTCTGGAGACTGATTTCACGAGCAGGTTCAGGCTGATTTGGGCTGTCCAGTCCCGGCAGAAAAAATATCCTGCTTGGCGTTTTCGGAAAATCATGATTGTTTGTCGCTGTCCCGCCTCATCGACGAGGGGCGTATCGCGGTCGTCACGACACGTGGAGGCGGGATGTGATGGGCGGGCCGGTTTGCAGCGTGGTCATTCGCGCGGACGAACAACATCGGCTCGCACGGTCAAGTCGCGTGGTCCTGATACTCCGATGCCAGTATCAAGCCTGCGTTGGCGCCAATGGCGCCGCGTGGGTGACGGTGACCAAAAAGCCCGGCGCACCGGGGAGAACGCGAAGCAGCCGTAAAGCCATCGCGCAGGGAGGGCCGGATCATCCGGCTGGACCTGTGGTACCTGCCGCCTGCATTTTTTGAGCAGGCGGGCCACGGGCCTCAGTCGAGGTCCGGCCTTCCCTGCACCCTTTCGTTTGAAGAGGGTGAGACCACCGTATCACTCGGACGCCTGGGGCGCCGCGAGGCCATGGACGCACATCCCCATATGCCGCTCAAAATTGTTGATCACGACGCGCCACTGGCTCAGTGCCGACCCTCCCCCTCCAGGGCAGGGCTATCGCATATGGAGATACAGGGCCATCGCGATGAACGATTCTGCAGGTTAGTTACTCCGTCATGCCCGCCTTGCCCGGGCATCCACGTCGTTCTCAGCATGATGACGCGGAGAGAGGTAAGCGCAAAACCTCGATCGCCATATGTGATAGCCCTGCCCTCCGAGGCAGAGCGGCACCGAGCTCGGGGCTCAGCTTTGGAAAGCGACGGGTGCGGACCCACAGGGCCGTTTTGAGGTGTCAGCCATGTCTCCGAACGCCTTCACGGCAGTTGTCAGCGCCATGCTCGGCGGCGACAAGGGCGGAGAGGCGATGCCGGAGTCGCCCCCGTTCGCCATTGACCGCCCGACCGTTTGGCCTATCTCTTCAACACTGCAAAGAAACGGAACTGGACCCTCCTGATGACCGCACATTTCAGCAACTTCGATGCCGCCATCGATCCCGTGAAGCTCGACCGCCTGGCCGAGGTCGCGGTGAAGGTCGGCTTGCAGCTTCGGCCCGGTCAGGATCTGCTGCTGACCGCGCCGTCGGTGGCGCTGCCGCTGGTGCGCAAGGTCGCCGAGCACGCCTACAAGGCCGGCGCGGGGATCGTGACCTCGTTCTTCTCCGACGAGGAGCTGACCTTGGCGCGCTACCGTTTCGGCCATGACAACAGCTTCGATCGCGCCGCCGACTGGCTCTATCAGGGCATGGCCAAGGCGTTCTCGGAGAACACCGCGCGGCTCGCCATCGTCGGCGACAATCCGATGCTGCTGTCCGGCCAGGATCCGGCCAAGGTGGCGCGCGCCAGCAAGGCCAACTCCAAGGCCTATCAGCCGGCGCTGGAGAAGATCACGAATTTCGAGACCAACTGGAACATCATCGCCTATCCGAGCCTCTCCTGGGCCAAGCTGGTCTTCCCGGATGTCCCGGAAGAGGTCGCGGTGGCGAAGCTCGCGGACGCGATCTTCGCGGCGTCGCGCGTCGATCGCGAGGATGCGGTGTCGGCCTGGGAGCGCCACAACGCGGTGCTGCGCGAGCGCACCGAATGGCTCAACGGCCAGCGCTTCAGTGCGCTGCATTACACCGGACCCGGCATGGACCTGACGATCGGTCTCGCCGACGGCCATGAATGGGAGGGCGGCGCCTCGACCGCCAAGAACGGCATCACCTGCAATGCCAACATCCCGACCGAGGAAGTGTTCACGACGCCGCATTGCCGTCGCGTGTCGGGTCACGTCGTCAGCTCCAAGCCGCTGTCCTATCAGGGCACGCTGATCGACAACATCCAGGTGAAGTTCGAGGAGGGCCGCATCGTCGAGGCCAGGGCCTCGAAGGGCGAGGAAGTGCTGAACAAGGTGCTCGACACCGACGAGGGCGCGCGTCGGCTCGGCGAAGTCGCGCTGGTGCCGCACTCCTCGCCGATCTCCAAGAGCGGCCTGTTGTTCTACAACACGCTGTTCGACGAGAACGCCGCCTCGCACATCGCGCTCGGCCAGTGCTACTCGAAGTGCTTCGTCAACGGAACGTCGCTGTCGCCGCAGCAGATCGCCGCCCAGGGCGGCAACCAGAGCCTGATCCACATCGACTGGATGATCGGCGCGGCCGACACCGACATCGACGGCCTCCATGAAGACGGCCGCCGCGTGCCGGTGTTCCGCAAGGGCGAGTGGGCTTGAAGGACGAGTGGGCCTGACGCATGACGGGCCGGCGCCACGCGTGCACCGGCCCGAAGCGGGCCGCGAGCGATGCTCGCGGCGGGGTCGTCGTCGGTCGAACGGTCCTACTGCTTGGCGCTGCCGGTGGTGGCCTGCACGTCGATCGTGATCCGTTCCGACATGACCGGCTTGTTGTGCGGGATATGGCTCCAGTCGCCGAGCACGAGCTGCAAGGTGTGCTTGCCCGGCGTGAGATTGACCGAGGCTTCGGTCTGGCCCTTCCCGAAATGCACGTGGCCGGCATCGACCGGGATCGCCTCGTTGAGCGCATCGCCCTCGAGCGCGGGCGCGTCGATCAGCAGATGGTGGTGGCCGGTGTTGGGAGCCTCGGTGCCGGACGGCGCGACGCCCATGCCGGACAGGCCGAAGCGGATCAGCACCGGCGAGGAGACGGTGTCGCCGTCCTTGAGGTTGATGAAGTAGGCCTTGGCATTCTCGGGGGCGGGCGTTTCGCCCGCCATGACGACGCCGGTGGTTGCAAGGGTGGCGGCAGACAGCGTGAGGGCGAAGGCGAGGCTCAGTCGGCGCATCCTGGGAAATCCTTATCTCTGCGAAGGCGGCAAATCTCTAAAGGTGACGGCACAACTCAGGATGGGCAGGGCGACCGGAGGGGCGCCTGTCCGCATCTTGCAGTGCGGCTAAACAGTAGATCAGCAGGTTTGGCGAGGCCGCGAACAAATTGCGGCGTTCGCGTGAAGTTTATAGCGCTGGCGTGGTTGTGATGCGACGGCTGGTCGCGGCGATTGGTTCAAATCTTAACGACTGCGGAAAGCAGCCATTAGGTGCAACCGGCTACGGTCGCAGGCTCATGCCGGCGTTCGCCCGGTCATTTCAGTCCCATGCATTTGAGGTCCACGATGTCGCCGTCCTTGATCGAAACCGCCAACCTCACCGTCGACCTGGCGCCCGCTCCGATCGAGCCGTCGTGGATCATCGAGGGCACTCCGACCGCGACCTCCTGCACCATCGCGCGCAGCAGCGACGGGCTGGGCTCGACCATCGTCTGGCATTGCACCGAGGGCAAGTTCAACTGGTACTACGATTTCGACGAGACCATCCTGATCCTCGAAGGCGCGATCGTGCTGGAGAGCGATGGGCTCCCGGCAAAGCGCTATGGGCCGGGCGACGTGATCTTCTTCCGCGACGGCGCGCATGCCAAATGGCATGTCGAGGGCCACGTCAAGAAGCTCGCCTTCTGCCTGAAGACGCAGCCCTATGTGCTCGGCCTCGCGGTGCGCGTGATCAACAAGCTCAAGCGCATGTTCCTGACGCCCGAAGGCCGCCGCGGCACCAGCCTCGCGGGCGCCTAGACTCCGTCGAGGATGATCACCGTCGGCATCGACGGCAGCAGCTCGCGCGACAACTTCAACGTCCGCTCGCCGCGCCGGTCGATCTCGAACTGCTGGCCAATCCTGCGCATGAACTCGTCGAGCGGCGTCGCGAAGCGGTGCATCGGCAGCACCACCGAGGCGCGCAGACGCCTGGTGATCTCGGAGATGCCGTCGAGCGACATCGTGTAGGTGCCGTCGATCGGCACCATGACCACGTCGAGCCGGCCGATCGCGGCGAAATGCGTCTCGTCCAGCTTGACATGCAAATGGCCGAGATGGCCGATGCACAGGCCGGCGACCTCGAAGATGAAGATCGAGTTGCCGTCCTTGATCATGTCGGCGCCGATCGAATCGCTGAAATAGCGCCGGATGTCGGTGGTGATGTTGCGGATCAGCACGTCGCCGATCCGCTCGTAGATCTGAGCCGGCTTGCCGTCGTCGCCCCAGCCATGCAGCACGTGCGGGATGCGCGGATCGGGCGCCAGCGTGTAGTGCGTCGAATGCGCCCGGTTCATCGTGATGACGTCGGGCAGCCGTCCGACCTGATAGGCGCCGCTGTAGTCGGTCGCGATGCGGATGCCCATCGGCGTGTCGATGAAGTAGGTCGAATGGCCGGCATAGGTGATCGTCACCTCGTTGCCGGCAGCCGCCGTCCGGCGCAGGCTGACCGGCATGGCGCGCGGCGGGCCGCCGGCCATCGCCAGGCACTCGCTGGTGCGCGGCCCCGATTGCGCCACCGCGGGCGATGCGAATGCGACCAGGACGGCAAGCAGCGAGACCAGCGAGCGCAGCATGGCAGTTCCCCTCCAACAGCGCGTGCGAGTGTAGCGGGGAATTTCGATCAGAACTATCCTCGGCGCTGCGCCCGGCTCGAGAGCGCGGCGCGATGCGGGAGGATGGCATGACGGATCAGGTGTTGCGGCCGCTACGGGAGATCGACGCTGGCGTGCTCCGCATTGCCTATGTCGAGAGCGGGCCGGCCGACGGTCCCGTCGTCATCCTGCTGCACGGTTATCCCTACGATATCCACTCCTATGTCGAGGTCGCGCCGCGGCTCGCGGCACAAGGCTGCCGCGTCATCGTACCCTATCTGCGCGGCTATGGACCCACTCGTTTCCGCGACGCATCGACGCCGCGCTCGGGCCAGCAGGCCGCGGTCGGCGCCGACCTGGTCGCGCTGATGGATGCGCTGGCGATCCCTCGCGCGGTGTTCGCCGGTTATGATTGGGGTGGCCGCGCGGCCTGCGTCGGCGCGGCGCTGTGGGCCGAGCGCTGCACGGGCCTGGTCTCCGTGAACGGCTACCTGATCCAGGACATCGCGCGGGCGCTGGAGCCGGCGCCGGTGCCGCGCGAGTTCGCGTTCTGGTATCAATGGTACTTCCAGACCGAGCGCGGACGGGCCGGGCTCGCGGCCCACCGCGCCGAAATTGCACGGCTGCTGTGGCAGCAATGGTCACCGCACTGGCGCTTCGACGATGCGACCTTCGCGCGCGCGGCGGAGGCGTTCGACAATCCCGATCACGTCGATGTCGTGATCCACAGCTATCGGCATCGCTACGGGCTGGCCGAGGGGGACCCGCGCTATCAGGACATCGAGCAGCGGCTGGCGAGCCTGCCTGTCATCGCGGTGCCCACGATCACGCTCGATGGCGACGCCGACGGCGTGATCCCGGCGACGGACGGCCAGGCGCATGCTGCGAAGTTCAGCAACCGGATCGGCCATCGCGTGATCCCTCGGGCCGGCCACAATTTGCCGCAGGAAGAGCCGGCGGCGTTCGCCGCCGCCGTGATGGAGGTGTTGCGCTGAACGCTTCAGGTCCGTGCCGGGCTCAGCTTCCAGGCCGCGAGCAAGAGGCCCGCGGTCATCAGGCCGCAGACGATCGCAGCCTCGGGCAGCGCGAGCGCCAGCGCCGCGGTCGCCGCCCAGCCGATCGAGGAGAAGGCCTCGGCAAAGGTCGCCAGCCGCGACGAGGTCTGGCGGCGCCGGAACTGGCTGCGCCGCGCCTGGATCCGGAACCAGAGCTGGATGGCCGTGGAGGAGACGGTCGCAACCAGCACGGCCACCGCTGTGACCACCGCCTGCGCCGGCGCGACCCAGCCGAGCGCGAGCACGAGAGGCGCAAAGATCATCGCGATCGTGATCAGCACGACCTCGACCTTGGCGCGCACGATGCGCGTCCCCGGCAGCGGCGCCGTCGCCACCAGTTCGGGCGCGTCCTCGCCGGAGATGGTGAGCCAAGCGAGGCCGCCCGCGAGCTGGCCCGCCGCCATCACGACGACCGGTGTGATCAGGAACACCGCCTGCGAGCTGTCCGAGTAGCTGCGCCACAGCAGCAGCGCCGGGGGCACCAGATAGAGCAGTTGCATCAGCGTCTGCGAGATCAGCCAGGGATCGCGCCGCAGCAGCATGAACTCCTTGCGCCGCAGCGCCTGCTGCCGCGAGCCGCCGCGAAACGACCTGACGCGTGCGCCGGCGCGGCTGGAGACGCCCTGGGCCGCGGCGCTGATCGCGGTGTCGGCGAAACGCGGCGAGAACATGATCATGACGACGCCGAGCAGCAGCAGTCCGGTGGCCAGCAGAATCAGCAGCGCCTGGCCGTCGCCGAGCGCCGCTCGGGCCGGCAGCCAGACAAGACTGTCGGGATCGGGCGCGATGGCGGCCGCGGCATCCGAGGTGAGGACGGCGAAGCGCGACAGCGTGCCATAGGAGACGATCGCAGCGATCTGCAGCACGATGACGAAGCCGGCGCCGATCACGGCCGCCAGGATCTGGGCGACCAGCCGCGTTCGCGCCGGGCCGATCAGGCGGAACAGGACGATCGTGATGGCGATGGCGATAGCCGCCGCCGACAGGCCGACGGCTGCGACCACGACGAACGCCGCGAGCCAGCGCGCGCCACCCTCGATCAGCAGCACGTCGACGAAGGGGGTCGCGAGCAGCAGCGCCATGCTGGTCACGGAGAGCGCGATCGCCGCGATCCGGACGGAGAAGATCTCGGCCAGCCGCACCGGCGACGACATGATGAGATCGAGGTCGGCTCGGGCGTAGAACACGCGGGTGACGGATTCGATCGCCTGCGACAGCATCAAGGCCCAGGACAGCATGATGGTCGCGGTGATGACGATCAGCGCGGTCTTGTCGAGCGGCGGCGCGAGATCGGCGTAGCGGCCGACCACGACCCAGGCCGGCAGATGCATGAGGGCGCCGAACAGCACGAGACCGATGATGGCGGCCCGCGTGCGGCGCCGCCGGCCGGCCGTGATCATGCCGAGCCATTCCCGCCAGGCGAGCCGGAGCTCGTGACGGGCGAACCAGGCGAGCGTCGCCGCCCGCGTCATGCCGCGGACTCGACGTCGACCAGCGCGATGAACAGCTCCTCCAGGCTGGTGTCGGTGCGCCCGTTCTGCTGGCGGAGCTCGGCGAGCGTGCCCTCGGCGACGACGCGTCCGGCGGCGATGACGCCGATCCGGTCGGCCATGCGCTCGGCGACTTCGAGAATGTGCGTGGTCATGATCACCGTGCCGCCGCGGCGGACGCGCTCGGCCAGCAGGCCCTTGACGTGCCGCGCCGACACCGCGTCCAGGCCGGTCAGCGGCTCGTCCAGGATGATCAGCCGCGGGTCGTGGATCAGCGCGCCGGCGAGCGCCACCTTCTGGCGCATACCCTTGGAAAAGCCTTCGCAGCGCTCGTGCAGATGCGGCTCCAGCCCGAGCGAGACCAGAAGCTCGGTTGCCGCCTCACCTGATCTCGCGGGATCGATGCCCCACAGTCCGGCGACGAATTCGAGATATTCGAGCGGCGTGAGCTTGTCGTAGATCATGGGCTCGTCGGAGACCCAGGCCATCACCTGCTTGGCCGCGATCGGGTCGCGCAGCGCGTCGATGCCGAAGATCTCGATCCGCCCGGCATCCGGCCGCAGCAGGCCCGCGACCATGCGCAGCGTGGTCGTCTTGCCGGCGCCGTTCGGGCCGACCAGTGCGTAGAATTCACCCGAGCGCACCACGAGGTCGAGCGCATCGACCGCCGGCCGCTCGAAACATTTCGTCAGTCCTCGCACGGCGAGGGCGGGGCTGCCTGGGATCATGACGGCACTATCGCCTCGTTCGGTTGGCGTCTGCAATGTGGATGCAACTCGTTGCGGCGTGGTGAACGGACCCGCGGTGCCGACCGGTTCCGCGCTCCCGCCGTGGTCCTGCGCCATTGGAGAGCTGCACCGCTGCGGGCGATGGTCAATGGTTCACGGAACCCGTGCTGTCTGGCGACAGCGCCTGGGCCTCTGCCATCAGCGGCAACGGCTGATAACGGGAGATGCCGGTCTCGTCGATCACGAACAGCGGCCGTACCTGCCGCGCGTCGCTGTCCTGGACCATCGCCATGCGCTGATTGTCGAGCATGAGCCAGCGCCCGTCGAGACGCGCGGCCGCGACGGCGTGATCTTCGCCGCGCGCCTCGTCGTGCAGGATCACGATCCGCAGATCGTCGGCGGCAATGCCGGCCATCTGAAGCGCGACGAACTTGGCGATCGCGTAGTCCTCACAGTCGCCGGCCCGGTGCTCGAACGTCACGAGAGGAGAGGCCCAGACGTCCATCTGGCCATATTGAGCGAGGTCGCTGGTGGGGCGGATGGCCAGGTTGATCGCGCGATTGATCTCCCCCAGCCGTGCCCGTCCTTCGCGGAAACGGCCTTGATCGATGATTGCGAGCAGGCGGAGGGCGGCGGGGGAAACGCAGCGCTCGCGGTCACCATCGCACAGCGCAAGCTGCACGCGCTCGTCATCGAGCTTGCGCACGAGCGCCAGCCACTTGTCGCGCAACGCGCCGGCATCGAGGACCACCCGCGGCAGGGCGAAAGGCTCCGCATCCTCGATGGCGGCGAGCCCCGATGGCCGCGCGACAGGACCGGCGCTCGCCGGACTGCCGATCCACATGGCGGCGCTGGCGGCCGCGGCCGCCAGCGATGCGCGCATCAGCGCGAGAAAATTCATGTGACGCCCCGTGCCCGGATCTCGGCCGGCGCGACGCAGCGCCTGACGGAACCGGATGCTTGTTGGCGGTCAGCATGGATGTGGAGGCTTGGCCTCTGCTTAAAACCGGCACGCGGGCGATCAAATCGCAGGATTTACGCTGAACGTTGTGTTGCTCCGATGCGACAAATCCTAGCGAAAGCTGAGCGATGGTCGCGAAGGTCGGAAGGGTTCGCGGTGAAGTTGTGCTTTGAACTCAGCCGCCGCTCCCGCCAAATTGATGCAATTCGTCGATTCTTGTTCTCCCACCCACAGTCCTGCACTTGAAATCCGTTGTCAGGGGTAAGCCGGTGCGGATGTCGATGTCGGCAAAGGTATTGGCTGGTCTATGAATACTTGGAATTACTTCTATTTTCTGGAGAGACGTGAATTTTGACTTGGCCGGTTCCGCCCGGAGCCAGCTGTAAAGAGGGCAGAAACTCGCCAACATCGTAGCGATCCCGCGGAAGCCGCCGTTTTTGGCCACCTGAAGCACAAGCTGAAGGTGGTTCCGCCAGACACTTGCCAGTGATATGCACGCCTTGAACACTCATTCTTATGTATTCATTAACCATAGTCGGTGGCCCCGTGAATTACGCTGGCAATTCTGACGCCGCGCTTTTCTCCGACGGCCGGGGCGCCTCCTCGCACGGTCACGTGCGACTGGAGGCGCCGCACGCCCATGCGCCGACGGACGCGATCGTCGTTCCGGACGCGCATTTTCTGTTCAACGCCGATTTCAAGCGGTCCGGCCTCGACCTGATCCTCTCGTCCGATGGGCGCGAGATGGTGCTGCCGGACTATTTCAGGGGCGAGAAACGGGCGCCCCTGGCGTCACCCGATGGTGCGCATCTGACCGGCGACCTCGTCAATGCGCTCTCCGGCGCGGTGCAGGTCAGCCAGGCCGGGGCGGCTGCGAGTGTGAGCAAGGTCATCGGCCATGTGACCAAGCTGCAGGGCACCGCGACGGTCATCCGCAACGGCGTTTCGATTCTCCTGCACAACGGCGACAACGTCGAGAAGGGCGACGTCGTCCAGTCGGGATCGGATTCGACGCTCGGCATCACCTTCATCGACGGCACCGTGTTCGGCCTGTCGTCCAATGCGCGGATGGTGCTGAATGAAATGGTGTACGACCCCAATGGGTCGAACAATTCCTCGCTGATCAGCCTCGTCGCCGGCACGATCTCGTTCGTGGCCGGCGAGACCGCCAAGCACGGCGACATGAAGGTCGACACGCCCGTGGCGACCATGGGCATTCGCGGCACGGCGGTGCTGGTCGAGATCGATTTCACAGTGCCGGGGCAGGGCAGTCTGCCCGATGCCAAGTTCCAGGTGCTGGTCGAGCCGGACGGCCACACCGGCTCCTACGTCCTGTTCGACAAGACGACGCTGCAGCCGATCGCTGTGGTGAATCAGGCCGGACAGCAGATCCAGATCAGCAACGGAATCGTGAATCAGAGCGCCGTCCCGCTCACGCCGGACATCCAGAAGCTCATCAACGACGTCTTCTCGATCAAGTTCACCGACAACACCAATCCGAAGTCGAACACCCACTTCACCGATATCGGGGTGCCGCAGACGCTGACGCCGCTGACCTTGCCCAACGGCACCAGCGCAACGCCGGTGGTTCGCGTGGTCGACGACTCCGGCCCGACGACCGGGACTGGCCAGACCGGCGAGCAGCCGTCGCACATCCCAGGTCCGCCGGACGTCAGGATTCTCGATGCTGGCGGCCGGCTGACGACGGCCTTCGGATTGATGGAGCGTGCCGGTCAGACCGGGAACGGCACCGATCTCGACACCGTTCTCAGCCGCATCAATTTCGTCGACATCAACGGCATCGACCGGCCGACGGTGTCGGTGAGCTTCAAGTCCTATGCCTACAAGAGCGCGCAGCAGACTGATGTCACGGGCTCGTTGAACGCCCTGCAACTGCAGGACGTCATGGCGACGGCCGTGAAGATCGCGGTCACGCCCGATCCGAACAACAAGAACTATGGCACGGCGACGCTGACCTACAGCGTTCCCGACAACTACTTCGACTTTCTCGCGGCAGGCGAGACGCTCACGCTGACCTACCTCGTACGCGTCGACAACAATTTCGCGCCGTCCAATGAATTCACCGTGGTGCCGATCACGATCACGGTGACGGGCACCAATGACAAGCCCGAGATCGTCGCAACCGTGCAGACGATCGCGTTCGAGGGCGGCACCAGCGTGCCCGGCGGGCCGCTGACCTCGGACGATCCGACCTCGGGCACGCTGACCTTCAAGGATGTCGACCTCACCGACAGCCATACCGTCTCGGCCAAGCTGACCGGCGCGGTTCTGGAAGGCGGCGGCAGCATTCCGCCGGCCCCACTGGCGCTGTTCGAACAGGCGCTGACGGCATCACTGGCCTCCGACAGCACCGGGAGCGGCACCGGCAAGATCAATTGGAGCTTCGCCAACCTGCCGGTCTATGTCGCGGATTTCATCCCCGCAGGCCAGACGCTGACGCTCACCTACACGGTGACCGTGACGGACTCGCAAGGCGCGACATCGACGCAGACGGTCACGGTCACGATCACGGGCACCGACGATCCGGCGGTGGTCTGGATTGCCACGACGCAGCCTGGCGAGAGCAGCGGCGGGCAGGTTCATCTGTGGAGCGACGGCGCGAACTGGGCAACCGGTCTGGCTCCGACCGCCGATGATGACGTCATCATCATCACCGATCAGCTGCACGGCCTGACGCCGGCCTTCCCGGTGACGATCGATGACGGCGCCTACGCCTCCGCCAAATCGGTCACGCTGAATGACTTTGGCGGCGGCGCCGTCCCCGAACTCGACAATCACGGCTTGCTGACGATCGGCGGCGCGCTGACGGCAAAGGCCGACTCTCGCATCGTTAACTTCTCGGGCGCCACGATTACGGTGAATGGTTCGGCGCAGATGCTGGGCCAGAGCGAGCTGCACAATGCCGGCGCTGTGGTGCTGGATGGCGGCGGCGTATTCGGGGCTGCGGCCAGCATCATCAACACCGGGACGGTCGAGCTGTCGGCTGGCACGCTGACCGTGCATGGCAACGTCGCGAATGCCGATCAGGACAGCTCCGGCTTGATCAGGGTCGACCTGGGCGCCACCCTGACACTCGACGGCGGCAGCATCGACGGCGGCACCATCCTGATCGATGGCGTGCCGATCGTTCAGAATATCGGCACGCTGGACGAAGGTGGGCAGACGCCACCGCAAGCCAACGGCCTGCTCGCCCTGAAAGACGGGGCCGAGATCAGCAATGGCGAACTGACCAATTTCGGTACGATCGATGTGTCTGGCGCCGGAAATGCCATCTCGAACGAGATCGTCACGAACGCCGGCCTGATCGACATCAAGCCGGATGGCGCGCTCGCGCTCGACGACGACACCAGCGTCGACAATACCGACGGTACGATCACGGTCGAAGACGGCGCGACGCTGACCCTCTCGCAGGCGCGCATCAGCGGCGGCACGCTGACCAATGAGTCCGGTGGAACCGTCGCCCTGACCGGCGCAGCCGCGCTGATCGGCGGCACGCTCGACAATTCCGGCATCGTCGCCGTGTCCGGCAGCGGCAATACGTTCGAAGACGAGACGATCACGAATGCGAGCGCCGCCGCGATCACTATTGCGGTGAGCAGCGCGTTGTCTCTGTCCGGCACGAGCATCGCCGGCGGCGCTATCAGCAACGACGGGACGGTCTCCGTCGATGGCGACAGCACGATCGACGGCAGCGCCGTCGCGGGCGGCGCGCTGCTGATCGGCGAGACCGGTCCGCTCGCGGAGATGACGGCCATCCTCACCGTCCAGGGTGGCGCGTCGTTGACCGGCGTCGACGTCACGATCGGCGACGGGTCGAGGCTCGAGGTCGCCGCAGAGGAGAGCGCCAACCTGGTCGGCGTCACCGTCGACAATTTCGGCACGGTCCAGGTGGACGAAGCCGCGCTGCTGCTGATCGAGCACAGCACGATCACCGGCGGCGATCTCATCAACCACGGCATCGTGCATGTCGAGACCGAGGCGGCGACGACCTTCGACAATGTCACCATCGACAACACCGGCGGCCAGATCATCATCGATGAGGACGGTGTGGTCCCGGTGGCGTCGACCCTGGTGCTCGATGGAAGCACGATGATCACCGGCGGCACGTTGGACATTCGGATCGCCGGCACGTTGGAGATTGCCGGCCACGATGTCGTGACCCTTTCGGGCGTGGACGTCGACAATGTCGGCAAAATGACCGTCGATCTCGGTGCGACGCTCGATCTCGCCGGCACTGCGGTGAGCGGTGATGGCAGTCTCTATATCTATGGGACGATCACAGCGAGCGGCGCGAGCGGACTCAGCGGAACCATCTACAACGACGGCACGATCGAGATCACGGCCGGGACGTTCGAGATCAACGGGGATGTCACCGGCTCGGGGCTGATCAAGGTGGATGCCGGCGCGACGCTGACCGTCGATGGCCACGTCGACCAGGTCATCGACTTCAGCAGCGAAGGCAGCAGCGAGATCGTCATCGACGGCGCCAGCTTCTCCGCCAAACTCGCCGGCCTCGGAGCAGACGACAAGATCGATCTCCAGACGATCAAATGGAGTGACGCGACGACGGCGTCCTATGATGCCGAAACGGGCGTGCTCACCGTGATCGACGGTGAAGGGCACAGCATCGCTCTGACCCTCGTCGGCGATTTCAGCGACTTGCATTTCGCCGGCAGCAAAGACGCCAATGGCGGGACGTTGATCACGGTGACGGCCAAGGACGACGTGCCGGTGGTTACAGATCCCGGCAAGCCGGGTGCGTTGACCGAAACGGGGGCTCAGACGGGCTCGTCTGATCTGCAAAGCGTCACCGGGACCATTCATTTCAGCGACGTTGACCTTACCGATCGCCCGACAGCGTCGATCCTGCCTCATGCGCAGAGCGTGACATGGGTCGCGGCCGATGGGCACACCGACTTGTCCAGCCAGCTCACGCCGGAGCAGATCGCCGCGTTCGAGCAGGCGCTGCAACTGAGCCAGGGCGGCAATGCCAACAATGGCAAGGTCGGCTGGACCTATGCCATCGCCGACGGCAAGCTCGATTTTCTTGGCGCCGGGCAGACCATCAAGGTCACCACCACGGTGACGCTCGACGATCATCATGAAGGCGGGACCGCGACGTCGACGATCGTCGTCACCATCACGGGCGCCAACGATCTGCCGGTCGTGACGAGCGAAGCGCAGGCGGCCGTCGTCGCGGAGCGCACGGCCAAGTCAGGATCGGACCTGCCCGACACCGCGAGCGGCACCATCACCTTCACGGACGCTGATATCACCGACACGCATGTCCTGAAGGTGATCGGCGACGTCGCGACCTCGGGTAACGACGGCGGCCTGCCGTCGGACATGTCCGTGCTCAAGAGCTGGCTGTCGCTCGGCGCGCTCACCGAATCCGGCAAGGGGACGGGGTCGCAGGCCTGGAGCTTCGCTGCCGGCGACAAGGCGTTCGACTACCTCGGCGTCGGCCAGCAGGTGACGCTGACCTACACGGTTGCCATCGATGACGGCCATGGCGGCGTGGTCGAGGTGCCCGTCACCATCACCGTCAACGGTGCCGAGGATGCGCCCGTCATCACCGGTGAGACGAACCCGCCGGTCCAGACTGTCATCTTGGCAGAGCAGGCGAGGGTGCTGGCGAGTACCGCCAAAACGAATACGGAGGGCATGCCCACCGAGACGTTCGATCACGTGTCGGAAGGCGCGATCTCCGACAATGGACGCGGCCACGGCAGCTTCTACAGCGAGGCGCTGCACGCGACGTTCACGGCCTCCGGCAATGCGGGAATCGTGCACGGCTCGTCGCCGGTATCTGCAGCGCCCTACATGGTCGACGGGGCGGACAAGACCAACTATCTCAGCATCGGCAGCCAAGCCCAGGAGACGATCACCTTCGACAGCGCCAAGAACAGCTTCGGGCTGTATTGGGGGTCGGTCGACAGCTACAACAGCATCTCGTTCTACAACGGCAACAAGCTGGTGGCGTCCTACTCGGGCAGCGACGTCGCGCCGCTGCTCGCCAATGGCGGGCAGGCGTCGCTGGCCTCGAACGGCTATGTCGAGTTTCTCGGGCTGTCGCCGTTCAACAAGGTGGTGCTCGCCAGCAGCCAGAATGCGTTCGAGCTCGACAACGTCTCGGCGGGCACCATCGCCGATCAGCCGGTGAAATTGGCGAGCGACATGTCCGGCACCTTGACGGTGCTCGACAAGGATGTCGGCGACACGCTGACCGCTTCGGTGCACGACAATGGCGTGATCAAATACAATGGCTCTCTCAGCCTGCCCTCGAATGCCCATGTCCAGGCGCTGGCCGATGCCCACGCGATCACCTTCGACAGCGCGACATCCGATGGCGGTGCCGATGTCCTGCACTGGACGTATCATCCGGCCGACGTGAACCTGGATTTCCTCAATCCCGGCGACACGCTGACCGTGACCTATCAGGCGGAGGTCAGCGACGGCCACGGCGGCACTGCGAGCAAGGCACTGACCGTCACGTTGGCCGGCAACAGCGCCTCGACGATCAACGGCACCGATCAGAACGACGATTTCGTCAATGTCGGCGGCGGTGTCACGATCTTCGGCAAGGGCGGTAACGACACCTTCGTCTTCAATCCGCATTTCGGCAGCGCCACGATCGGCGATTTCGATCTCAACAAGGACATCGTCGAGCTCGATCATTCGCTGTTCGCCAGCGTGGACGCGATGGTGGCCGCCGCGCAGTCGGCCAACAACGGCCACGACACCGTCATCACCGATGCGGCGCATGATACGCTCACGCTCAAGGGCGTGACGCTGGATCAATTCAAGGCGCATCACGACGGCTTTCACCTGGTCTGAGTCCGCGGCGTTCGGGCTGCAGGCCACGGTGTGATATCGGTTGCTGCATGAAGCGATTGAGAGCAGTTCCCCGGTGGTTTGCACGCAGGTTTGGCTATGCGCGCCTGATCTGCCTGCTGCTGCTGGTCGCGTTCGCGGCGCTGCGCGTCGCTGATCCGGCCCTGGTGCAGGAGTTGCGTCTTCGTACCTTCGATAATTTCCAGGCGCTCAGTCCGCGGCCCAAGACGGTTCGCCCGGTCACCATTGTCGACATCGACGAGAAGAGCCTCGCTGATCCCAAGCTCGGCCAGTGGCCATGGCCGCGGACGCGCATCGCCGAGATCATCGAGAAACTGACCCAGCTCGGCGCCCTTGTCATCGCCTTCGAC
Organism: Bradyrhizobium sp. SZCCHNRI1009; assembly: GCF_032487575.1. Taxonomy (NCBI): domain Bacteria; kingdom Pseudomonadati; phylum Pseudomonadota; class Alphaproteobacteria; order Hyphomicrobiales; family Nitrobacteraceae; genus Bradyrhizobium; species Bradyrhizobium sp. SZCCHNRI1009. Next base: position 51,326 of record NZ_JAUEUL010000021.1, read on the forward strand.
GTCGTGTTTGCCGAGCCGGACCGGCTCAATCCGGCTATCGCGGCGGATACCTTCCCCGGTCTGGATGAGGTGACACGCGAGAAGCTGAAGGCGTTGCCGTCAAACGATCAGGTGTTCGCCGAGGCCTTGCGAAGATCGCGCATCGTGCTCGGTGAGACGGCCAGCCTCGAGAAGCGCACCGATCTGGACAAGACACTGCCCGTGACCGGCTTTGCGATGCTGGGTGACCCGATCCCGTTCATGGAGCCGTTTCCTGGGCTGCTGCGCAACGTGCCGGTGATCGAGCATGCGGCGGCGGGGCGTGGCCTGTTCACGATCCCGCCCGAGCGCGACGGCATCATCCGCCGGGTGCCGATGATCATGCGGGCACAGGACGTCACGATGCTGGCGCTGAGCTTCGAGATGCTGCGGGTTCTGACCGCCACGGACACGGTGTTCGTCAAGGCTGAGGAGGGCGGCATCACCAGCCTTGGCCTGCGTGGGTTTCAGATTCCGACCGACGGCAACGGCAAGATCTGGGTGCACTACGCCAATCATGATCCATCCATCTATGTCTCTGCCATCGACGTGCTCGAAGGCCGCGTGTCACCGGAGAAGATTGCGCGGAAGCTGATCCTGATCGGCCCGTCCGCCATCGGGTTGAACGACATCAAGACCACTCCGGTGTACTCGGCCATGCCGGGCGTCGAGGTACACGCCCAGGTGCTGGAGTCGGTGCTGACAGGCTCAATTCTGACACGGCCTTATTGGGGCGTTGTGGTCGAGTTCCTTGGGGCCGTCCTGCTCGGTTTTCTCGTCATTGTGTTCGCGCCGCAGCTCGGCGCCATCACCCTGGTGATGGTTGGGGGACTGTTCGCGAGCGCGCTGCTCGGCCTCTCCTGGTACTTCTACACCCAGCACCGGCTGATGATCGACTTCACCTATCCGATGCTGTCGACAACCGCGGTCTACCTGACGCTGATCTTCGCCAATTTCGTCCGCGAGCAGGAGCAGCGCCGGCAGATGCGCTCCGTGTTCGGGCAATATCTGTCGCCCGTTCTGGTCGAGCAGTTGGCGGACTCGCCGCCCAAGCTCGGCGGCGAGGAGCGCGAGATCACGGTCATGTTCTCGGACGTGCGCGGTTTCACCACGATCTCGGAGAGCTACAAGCACGATCCGCAAGGCTTGACCCAGCTCATGAACCGGTTCCTGACGCCGCTCACCGACGCCATCATCGCCCGCAAGGGCTATGTCGACAAATATATGGGTGACGCCATCATGGCGTTCTGGAACGCGCCGCTCGCCGACAAGGACCATCAGATCAACGCCTGCGAAGCCGCGCTCGACATGCTCGACCGGATCGACCGGGTGAACGGCGAGCGCGAGCAGGAGGCCGGGCATGGCGGCCACGTCTACATTCCGCTCAAGGTCGGCATCGGCCTCAACACCGGCATCGGCGTGGTCGGCAACATGGGCTCCGATCTGAAGTTCAACTATTCGGCGCTCGGCGACAGCGTCAACCTCGCCTCCCGCCTCGAAGGACAATCCAAGGAATACGGCTTCCCGATCATCGTCGGCTCGGCGACGGCCATGGCAGTCAAGGACAGGCTCGCCATCCTCGAGCTCGACTTCATCATGGTGAAGGGCAAGACCGAGCCGGAGGTGATCTATGCCATCACCGGCCGCGAGGACGTGATGCATTCCGAGCGCTTCCAGCTGCTGCGCAACCTCACCATCGAGATGCTGGCCGCCTATCGCAACTGCGACTGGGACGAGGCGCTGGCTGCAATCGAACGAGGGCGGAGGAAGGACGAGGCGAAGGAGCTGGCTAAGCTCTACGATCTCTACGAGGCGCGCATCCGCCACTATCGGGTCGATCCGCCGCCCGAGGATTGGAACGGCGCCTACGCGCTGTTGACGAAGTAGCAATCCGTCGAAGGATGGACCCGGCCGCGCTGACGGGCATGGCGCGGCGACGATGGTAATCAATTGCAGATCACATAGGCCGAATAGGGCGGGCAACGCGTGCTGCGTTTCTCCGTGCCGGGAGCGTGGCGGGCGGGACGCGACGGCGGAAGGCTCCGTTTGATACGCGGTGGCTTGCCTCCCTCGTGCGCCAGCGGCGATGGCGCGACGACGTTGCCAGGCTTCGTGGAGGATGTCTGCGCGTCCACCACCGCGATGTTGCCGGCAAGCGCGAGCGTGACGACAACGAGTTTGACTGAACGAAAGCGCCTCCGGCGCTGCAGGATCGGCACGGCGTCGGCGCGATCCAGCAGATGTCGAGCGCTTGGCGTTTGTTGCGCGGCTGCAACAGCGGGATAGGAAAGATTCGGGAGCATGTGCGTCGGATTGTACTCGTTATAGACGTGCAATACCATAATGAACCACTTAAGGTGGCAAAATGCTGCAAATGGGGGGCATTGATGCAGTCTTTCGAGGATACAAGTGCGGCTGCTCCAATGAAGGAGAAGCCGGCATGGGGGCCAGTCAAGCGTTTCGCTCCGCCATATCGTTTCACTCGGCCACACTGGGGCAGCCTCATCGCGGCGGCAGCGTGTGTGCTTGGGGCCAGCGGGGTGTCCGCTGCGGATCTTCCGGTCAAGGCGCCGCCGGCGCCGGTTTCGCTGTGGGAGTTCGAGGTCGGCGCTCGCTATTTCTACAGTTCGGGCCGTACCCGTTACACGCTGGGTGATCCTTTCGTCGCAGGCCAGATCAATTCCCAGCTGACCTACAAGAATCTCAACAGCCATGCCGGCGAAGGCTTCGCCAGGGTCGATCACAATGTCGGCTTCTTCGCCAAGGGATTTGCTGGCGGCGGAAACATCTTCAGCGGCACGCTCAACGACGAAGACTATCCGCCGGCAGTCATTCCATACTCAAACACGGTCAGCGACGTGAACAGCGGCAGGCTGTGGTACGGCACGATCGACGCCGGCTACAATTTCTGGAGAGGGCCTGCGTTCAAGGTCGGCGCCTTCATCGGCTACAACCATTTCTATGAGACCGTTAACGCGTACGGATGTACTCAGGTCGCGACCAACCCGTTCATCTGTGGTCTCGCTCCGGTTGCCGGAGGCGTGCTGGTGCTCAGCAAGACCGAGAACTGGGACTCGCTTCGTGTGGGGTTGAACGGCGTCTTCCATCTGGGTCAGAACTGGAACGTCACCCTCGATGGCGCCGTTCTGCCCTATGTCCGGCTGAGCGGATTCGATAATCATTGGCTGCGGCCCGACATCAATCCGCTTCCGCAGTCCGGAAACGGCTGGGGCTATCAGCTCGAAGGTATCGTGTCTTACGACGTGACGAGAAACTTCAGCGTCGGTCTCGGGGGGCGCTATTGGTACGCTCGGACGACATCCGGGACCACGCAATTCCCGGGCGTCCCGGGATCGCCCACGACATTCAGCTACGAGCGGTACGGCGGCTTTCTCCAAGCATCATACAAATTTGACTCGGGCGCGTTCGTCGTCGGCAAATGACATATTGGCTGTTGTGCTGAAGAAGAAGCCCGGCAGACGGCCGGGCTTCTTTGCGAGTGCGACGGCAACCGGCGCCGAACCGCTACTCCACGCCGATCGTGGTCAGGTCCTGGAACCAGTGCTGGGCCTGCACGAACTTCTTCACTTTGGGCGACAGCGCGTGCGGGTTGGTGTCATGGACGACCCACACCAGCGCGGCATCGTCGACGACCAGCGCATGCGCCTGTGCGATCAGCTCGTCCTGCTTCGCCGGATCGAAGGTCTGCTTCGCCTCGCTGATCAGCGCATCGACCTTCGGGTTCTTGTAGCCGCCCCAGTTGACGCCGGTGGGCGCGATCTGGTCGGAGGCGAAGAAGCGCACGATCGCGTAGAGCGGATCGGAGGTCACATAGGCGATGTTGTTGGCGGTGATGCCGGCGTTCATCTCGTCGGCGGCGCCCTTGCGCCAATGCGTGTACAGCGTCTCCAGCTCGACGACCTTGAAGTCGATGTCGATGCCGATCTCCTTGAAGCTCTGCTGCAGATATTCGTTCATCGGCAGCGACAGCATCTGGCCCGTGCCGCCCTGTGCGATGATGAAGGTCGTCTTCAGCGGTTTGTCCTTGGAGTAGCCGGCATCCTCGACCAGCTTCTTTGCTGCGGCGAGATCATATTTCAGGTCGAAGGTGGGCTTGCCGAACCACGGGCTCGACGGGTCGACCTGGCCCTTGGCGGGCTTCGCCAGGCCGTTCATCAGACCGACCACCTCGTCGCGATTGATCGCGAGGTTGAGCGCCTTGCGCAGCCGGATGTCGGTCCAGGGCGATCCCGGCAGCACGCTGAGATGATAGTTCCAGACGTGCGGCGTGACGTTGTCGACCAGCTTCATGCCGGCGGCCTTGAGCTGCGGCACGGCGTCGGGCGCCGGCGTTTCGATCAGATCGACTTGGCCGGCGAGCAGCGCGTTGGTGCGCGTCAGCGCCTCGGGCATCGGCACCAGCACGAGCTTGTCCGTCTTCGGGATGCGATCCTTGTTCCAATATTCGGAATTCTTCGTGAGCTCGGCCAACTCGCGCGGCACCAGCTTGGTCAGCTTGAATGGACCGGTGCCCGAGGGCTGGCTGGCGAACTTGTCCCAGTCCTTGCCGAGCTTCTCGTATTGCGCCGGGCTCGAAATCAGGAACCACAGCATCTGATAGGGGAAGAACGAGTCGACCGTCTTGGTCGTGATCTCCACTGTGGAGTCGTCGATCTTGGCGTAGCTCGCCACCGACGGAAGCCGCGTCTTCACCTGCGCGCTCTGCCGCTTGTCGAACTGAGGTGCCTTATCGTTGAGCACCTTGTCCAGATTCCAGATCACCGCGTCGGCATTGAAGTCGCTGCCGTCGTGGAACTTGACGCCCTTGCGCAGGGTGAAGCGCCACTTCGTCTTGTCGGCGTCGTCGACCTTCCATTCGCTGGCGAGGCCCGGAACGAGCCTGCCCGGTTTGTCGGCGACGCTCATGTCCCAGGCCACTAGCGGATCATAGATCGTGTAGCCGGTAAACTGATAGGCGCCGGCGCCGCGATCGGGCTGGCCCGTCGTCAGCGGAATGTCCGCCATCGAGATGCCGTAACGCAGGACGGTTTCGGCGCGCGCGGCAACCATGGAGAGGCCGAGGGCAAGCGCCGTGGCGAGCAGGGACAATCTAGTACGCATCAGGATGAAGCTCCGTGGGGACCCGGATCAAATTCGATGCCAAAATCCTGCAATCCGGGTGCCAAAGCTCAAAACGGATCATTTGAGTACAAACGTTGTGACCTCGCGTCGCAGGGCGACGGTCCGGCGCAGCGCTGGCATAGCCGTTGCATAACGCTGCACAGAATTTAGCCAGCTGATCGGAGATAAGATCGTGCTCTCGCGTATTGCGACTTCAATCGACAAACATGCAGCCGTTGCGGCCGCGATGATGACGACCGTAGCGGTCCTCGCGCTACCGGCAACGGCCGGCGCGGAATCGGTGCTGCGCATCGGCATGACTGCCGCAGATATTCCGCGCACGCTCGGCCAGCCCGATCAGGGCTTCGAGGGCAACCGCTTCACCGGCCTCACGATGTACGACGCGCTGACGATGTGGGACCTGTCGTCGGCGGAGAAGCCGAGCGTCGTCATTCCCGGCCTCGCCAGCGAGTGGAAGGTCGACGAGTCCGACAAGACCAAGTGGACGTTCAAGCTGCGTCCCGGCGTCACCTTCCATGACGGCGCGCCGTTCAATGCCGACGCCGTGGTGTGGAACGTCGAGAAGGTGCTGAAGCAGGACGCGCCGCAGTTCGATCCGAGCCAGGTCGGCGTCACCGCCTCGCGCATGCCGACGCTGGCGTCGGCGCGCAAGATCGACGATCTCACCGTCGAGCTGACGACCAAGGAGCCGGACAGCTTCCTGCCGATCAACCTCACCAATCTGTTCATGGCGAGCCCGACGAAGTGGCAGAAGCTCTATGAGTCCGCGACCGGCGCCGACGACAAGGCGAAGTCGCAAGCCGCCTGGGCCGCCTTCGCCAAGGACGCCTCAGGCACCGGTCCGTGGAAGATGGCGAAGTTCACGCCACGCGAGCGGCTGGAGCTCGTCAGGAACGAGGCCTACTGGGACAAGGCACGCATTCCCAAGTCCGACAAGATGATCCTGCTGCCGATGCCGGAGGCGAACGCGCGCACCGCGGCGCTGCTGTCCGGCCAGGTCGACTGGGTCGAGGCGCCGGCGCCTGATGCGCTGCCCGAGATCAAGCAGCGCGGCTTCAAGCTCTACGCCAATGAGCAGCCGCATGTCTGGCCGTGGCAGTTCTCGCGCATCGAAGGCTCGCCGTGGAACGACATCCGCGTCCGCAAGGCCGCCAATCTCTGCGTCGATCGCGAGGGTCTGCGCGACGGGCTGCTTGCCGGCCTGATGGTGCCGGCGACCGGCACGTTCGAGAAGGGCCATCCCTGGCGCGGCAACGTCACCTTCGAGATCAAATACGACAAGGCGGCCGCGCAGAAGCTGATGCAGGAGGCGGGCTTCGGGCCGAACAAGAAGCTCGAGGTCAAGATCCAGACCTCGGCGTCGGGCTCGGGCCAGATGCAGCCGCTGCCGATGAACGAATACCTGCAGCAGGCGCTGGCGGAGTGCTATTTCGACGTCAAGCTCGACGTCATCGAGTGGAATACGCTGTTCACCAACTGGCGGCGCGGCGCTAAGGATCCGTCCGCCAACGGCGCCAACGCCACCAACGTGACCTATGCTGCGATGGATCCGTTCTTCGCGCTGGTGCGCTTCCTGCAGTCGTCGATGGCGCCTCCCGTCTCCAACAATTGGGGCTTCATCAACAATCCGAAGTTCGATGAGCTGGTGAAGAAGGCGCGCCAGACCTTCGATCCGGCCGAGCGCGACAAGGCGCTGGCGGAGCTGCATGCGGCTTCGGTCGATGACGCCGCGTTCCTCTACGTGGCGCATGACGTCGGTCCGCGCGCGATGAGCCCGAAGGTGAAAGGCGTGGTTCAGCCGAAGAGCTGGTTCATCGACTTCTCGCCGATCTCGGTGGAGCCGTAAGCATCCACCATCTACACTTCATCATGGCCGGGCTTGACCCGGCCATCCATGCTTGACCCGCGGAGGGAGCGGTGTGGATGCCCGGGCCTTCGCCGCGCCGAAGCGGCTTCGGCCGCGCAGGCGGGTCAAGCCCGGGCATGACGCTCGATAGACTTTCAGTAAGGTGACTCGTGCTTTCTTATGCTGCCCGGCGGATGGTCTATGCGATCCCGATCATCATCGGCGTCGCGCTCGTCTGCTTCATGCTTGTTCACATCACGCCCGGTGATCCGCTCGTCGCGGTGCTGCCGGCCGACGCGTCGCAGGAGCTCGCGCAGCAGCTGCGCGTCGCCTACGGCTTCGACAAGCCGCTGCCGGTGCAGTTCGGGCTGTGGCTGTGGCGCGCCGTCAATGGCGATCTCGGCAGCTCGATCGCGACCGGCCGGCCCGTGCTCGCCGAGGTGCTGCGCGCGGTGTCCAACACCGTGACCCTGGCGATCGCAGCGGCCATCATCGGCTTCTCGCTCGGCCTGTTCTTCGGCCTCGTCGCCGGCTATTTCCGCGACAGCTGGATCGACAAGGTCGCGACCTCGATCGCGATCGCCGGCGTGTCGGTGCCGCATTACTGGCTCGGCATGGTGCTTGTCATCATCTTCTCGGTCGAGCTGAACTGGCTGCCCGCGGTCGGCGCCGGTCCGTCCGGTTCGGGCGCATGGTCGTGGGACTGGGCCCATATCCGCTTCCTGGTCCTGCCCGCGATCACAACATCGGTGATTCCGATGGGCATCATCACCCGCACCGTGCGCGCGCTGACCGGCGACATCCTCAGCCAGGATTTCGTCGAGGCGTTGCGCGCGAAGGGCCTGCGCGAAACCCAGGTGTTCCGCCATGTGCTGAAGAACGCCGCGCCGACCGCGCTGGCGGTCATGGGCCTGCAGCTCGGCTACATGCTGGGCGGCTCGATCCTGATCGAGACGGTGTTCTCTTGGCCCGGCTCGGGCCTGCTGTTGAACTCGGCGATCTTCCAGCGTGACCTTCCGCTCTTGCAGGGCACGATCCTGGTGCTGGCGATGTTCTTCGTCATCCTCAATCTCGTGGTCGACATCGCGCAGGCCGCGATCGATCCGCGCATCAAGCGAGGCTAACGATGAGCGTCAGTCCCCCCGGCGCCATCGACGACGCCTCGCTGCAGGCCGCGCCGGTCGCGAACGCACGCGGCTATTGGGCGACCGTCGGTCGCCGGATCGTCCGCGACAAGGTCAGCATGGTCTGCGTCGCGATCCTGCTGCTGATCTTTCTCTCGGCGCTATCAGCGCCCTATCTGCATCTCGCTGATCCCTATCAGGGCTCGATGATCCGGCGCCTGCGCCACATCGGCACGCCGAACTATCCGCTCGGCACCGACGAGCTGGGACGCGATATGCTGGCGCGGCTGGTCTATGGCGGCCGGCTGTCGCTGCTGATCGGCATCTCGCCGGTCATTCTCGCGTTCGGCATCGGCACCATGCTGGGCCTCGTCGCCGGCTATGTCGGCGGCTGGGTCAACACCGCGATCATGCGCACCATCGATGTGTTCTACGCGTTCCCCTCGGTGCTGCTGGCGATCGCGATCTCCGGCGCACTCGGCGCCGGCATCACCAACTCCATCGTCTCCTTGACCATCGTGTTCGTGCCGCAGATCACCCGCGTCGCCGAGAGCGTCACCACGGGCGTGCGAAACCGCGACTTTGTCGAGGCTGCGCGGGCCTCCGGCGCGAATGCCTTCACGATCATGCGCGCGCATATGCTCGGCAATGTGCTCGGGCCGATCTTCGTCTACGCGACCGGCCTGATCTCGGTGTCGATGATCCTCGCCGCCGGTCTCTCCTTCCTCGGCCTCGGTACCAAGCCGCCGGAGCCGGAATGGGGCCTGATGCTGAACACCTTGCGTACCGCGATCTACGTCAACCCCTGGGTGGCGGCGCTGCCCGGCGTGATGATCTTCGCGGTCTCGATCTGCTTCAATCTGCTGAGCGACGGCCTGCGCAGTGCGATGGATATCCGGAGCTGATAGGCATGGCCATTTTAAACAACGGTCGAACGGCATCGGCAGTGCACCTCTCCCCGCCTGCGGGGAGAGGTCGGATCGCATCGCAAGATGCGATCCGGGTGAGGGGGTACAGGTCTCACCACATACACTTCCCGTGCGGCTGCCCCTCACCCCAACCCTCTCGCCGTAAGAACGGGGAGAGGGAGCGCAGCGGCATCTGCCGCACCTACCTGGGTCTATCGCTATGAGTGAAGCAACAGCTGTCATGGGTCTTGCCCCGATCGAGGATCTCGGCGGCAAGGCGCAGCCATTGCTGCGCGTTGATGGGCTCACGAAGCACTTCCCGGTGCGCGGTGGCCTGTTCGGCGCGCGCAAGACGGTGCGCGCGGTCGATGATGTCTCGTTCGCGATCGGCAAGGGCGAGACGGTCGGCATCGTCGGCGAGTCCGGCTGTGGCAAGTCGACGACGGCGCGGCTCCTGATGCATCTGATGGACCGCGATGCCGGCGAGATCATCTTCGACGGCCGGCAGGTCGGCCAAGAGATGTCCCTGCGCGAGCTGCGCCGCGGCATGCAGATGGTGTTCCAGGACTCCTATGCTTCGCTCAATCCGCGACTGACGATCGAGGAGTCGATCGCGTTCGGGCCGAAGGTGCACGGCATGGCGGATGGCGCGGCGCGCGCGCTTGCCCGCGATCTGCTCGGCAAGGTCGGGCTGCGGCCCGAAACCTTCGCCAACCGCTATCCGCACGAGATCTCCGGCGGCCAGCGCCAGCGTGTCAACATCGCGCGCGCGCTGGCTCTCTCGCCACGGCTCGTCATCCTCGACGAGGCGGTGTCGGCGCTCGACAAGTCGGTCGAGGCGCAGGTGCTGAACCTGCTGATGGACTTGAAACGCGAGTTCGGCTTGACCTATCTGTTCATCAGCCACGACCTCAACGTCATCAACTACATCTCCGACCGCGTGCTGGTGATGTATCTCGGCGAGGTCGTCGAGCTCGGCCCGGTCGAGCAGGTCTGGGCCAAGCCGGCGCATCCCTATACACGGGCGCTGCTGGCGGCGATGCCGTCCTCCGATCCCGACAGGCGCACGGAGGTGCCGCCGCTGTCCGGGGATCCGCCCAATCCGATCGATCCGCCCGCCGGCTGCCGCTTCCACACCCGCTGTCCATTTGCCGAGGCGCCATGCGCGAATGTCGCGCCAAGGTTGACGGAGCTGGATACAATGGGCCATCAGGCCGCCTGCCACATGGCGATCCCCGGCTCGGGACACAGCCGGGCGCCGGCCGCCTGACGAGCGGACACCAGCAGCGAGAAGCGTCAATGACCAGACCCACGCCCCAGCAAGTCCAAGCCATCGCGGAGGCCTCCGGCCTGCCCGTCGACAAGGAGGTTGCGACCCGGATCGCCGACTCGATCGGACCGGCCTTCGACAACTTCGCGGCCGTTGCCGGCACCCTGCCGTTCGACCTGGAGCCGGCGAGCTACGTCGTGGCGCAGACGCTGAAGGTGGGCCGATGAGCACCGAACCTGCCTTGATGACCCTGATGGACGTCGCGAAGGCGATCGCGGACAGGAAGCTCTCTTCGGTCGAGGTGACGCGCTCCTGTCTGCATCGCATTGCGCAGTGGCAGCCGAAGCTGAACGCCTTCATGGCGATCGAGTCCGAGCCGGCGCTGAAGGCCGCCGCCGAGGCCGATGCCGCGCTTGCCAAGGACGGCCCCAAGGGTCCGCTGCACGGCGTTCCGCTCGCGCACAAGGACATGTATTACGAGGCCGGCCACATCTCGACCTGCGGCTCGCTGATCCGGCGCGACTTCGTCGCAACGACGACCTCGACCGCGCTGCAGCGGCTGAAGGATGCCGGTTCGATCCGGCTCGGCACCTTGCAGATGGCCGAATTCGCCTACGGCCCGACCGGGCACAACGCGCATTACGGTCCGGTGCACAATCCCTGGAAGCTCGGCTACGTCACCGGCGGCTCGTCGTCCGGCTCCGGCTCGGCGGTCGGCGCGCGCCTGACCTTCGCGGCGCTCGGCTCCGACACCGGCGGCTCGATCCGCATGCCCGCGAATTTCTGCGGCGTCACCGGCCTGAAGGTGACCTGGGGCCGCGTCAGCCGCGCCGGTGCGATGCCGTTGTCGCAATCGCTCGACACGGTCGGGCCGCTGGCGCAGACGGCGGAGGATTGTGCGCTGATTCTCGGGCTGATGGCTGGTCCCGATCCCGAGGATCCCACCGCCAGCGCGGCGCCCGTGTCGGACTATGTCGCCGCCACCCAGGCCTCGATCAAGGGTCTCAGGATCGGTGTGCCCAAGGCGTTCTATGTCGACGACCTCGATCCTGAGGTGGCGCGCTGTCTCGATGCGACCATCGCGGTGCTGAAGACCGAGGGTGCCGATGTGGTTCAGGTCGAGCTGCCGGATCAGCGCCAGCTCACCGCAGCCTGCCAGCTCGTGCTCGCGGTCGAAGCGGCGGCCTTCCATAAGCGCTGGATGATCGAGCGTCCGCAGGACTATGGCCCGCAGGTGCTGATGCGGCTGCAGAACGCTCTGGCCGTCTCCGGCGTCGCCTATCTCGAAGCGTTGCGCTGGCGCGGTGCAGCCCTGGCGGCGCATGTCGCGGCAACCTCCGGCGTCGATACCGTGATCGCGCCGGTGTCGCCGCTGGTGACGCCGTCGATCGCCGACAGCGATGTCGGCGGCGCGCCCGGCGCGGAAGCCGTGATCCAGCGCATCACCCGCTTCACGCGCCCGGTGAACTATCTCGGCCTGCCGTCGCTGGCGATCCCGACCGGCTTCACGTCGACGGGACTTCCGGTCGGCATGCAATTGATCGGCCGCTCCTTCGATGAAGCCACCATCCTGACCATCGGCGCCGCGTTCCAGCGCGCGACGGATTTCCACGCCAGGGTGCCGACGCTGCCATGAAGCGTAGCGCTCGCTCCTCACATTCGGTGTCGTCCCGGCCAAGCCTGACGTCGCGCAGCGACGGCAGGCGCAGAGCCGGGATCCATAGCCACCGGCCGTCGTTTTGCGATGGCTCGGAGTGGCGATGGTGCCGCAATTGTGGATCGGGAGTATGGGTCCCGGGTCGGCGCGCGACGGCGCGTTGCGCCGCCGTGCTTGCCCGGGACGACACCGAGTTTGTCAGGATCAGATTGCCATGACCAACCTCGTCGAGATCGACAACCTCACCATCCGCTTCACCGGCGAGCGCACGGTGCATGCGGTGAACGATGTCAGCCTCTCGCTCGGCGATGGCGAGGTGCTCGGGCTGCTCGGCGAGTCCGGCTCGGGCAAGAGCGTAACGATGCGGGCGCTGATGCGGTTGTTGCCGAAGAAGCGCACCCAGATCGCAGGCCACGTCAAGGTGCTGGGCCGGGACGTGCTGGCGATGAGCGATGACGAGCTGTCGCAGTTTCGCGGCCGCTCGGTGTCGATGATCTTCCAGGAGCCGGGGCTGGCGCTCGATCCGGTCTATACGATCGGCCGGCAGATCGCCGAGACCGTGATGCGCCACGAGGGCAAGAGCTACGCGGAAGCCTCCGCGCGGGCGCTGGAGATGCTCGACGTCGTCCGCATTCCCTCGGCCAAGCGGCGGCTGGAGTCCTACCCGCACGAGATGTCCGGCGGCATGCGGCAGCGCGCGATGATCGCGCTGGCGCTGGCGTGCCGGCCGAAGGTGCTGCTCGCCGACGAGCCCACCACCGCGCTCGACGCCACTGTTCAGATCCAGATCCTGCTGCTGCTGCGCGAGCTGCAGCGCGAGTTCGGCATGTCCGTCATCTTCGTCACCCACGACATCGGCGTCGCCATCGAGATCTGCGACCGCGTTGCCGTGATGTATGCCGGAGAGATCGTGGAGCAGGGCAGCTTGCGCGATATCGTCCGTCAGCCCGTGCACCCCTATGCCCGGGGCCTGCTGGCTTCGACCATTCACGGCGCAAAACGCGGCGAGCGGCTGCAGACCATCCCGGGCACGCCGCCCTCGCTCGACCAGGCGCCGCGGAGCTGCTCGTTCGCACCGCGCTGCGGCCTGGCGCAGCCGCGCTGCGCGGAGGCGCCGCCGCCGAACGTCGCGCTCGGCCCGCAGCGGCTGGCGCGCTGCATCCTCGCGGAAGCTTCGGCAGGTGTGGCGGCAACGTAACGGTTGGCCCGAAACGCTCCATTCCCAGGCCGGAACTGTGCATCGCGTGTCGAAGCGTCGCGGTCGCCTCGCTAAGGTGCGGCAATGCGCGCCCTCGATCGGCCGCGCCGGTTGAGGACATGCCATGCACGTATCGAACGAAGGTATCTTGGTCATCCTGTTTGTCGGTCTGATCGCTGGCTGGCTGGCTGGCAAGATCGTCCGCGGCACCGGCTTCGGCCTGGTCGGCGACATCGTGATCGGGGTGCTCGGCGCCTTGGTCGCGAGCCTGATCTTCCCGCGGCTCGGAATCCGGATCGGGACCGGCCTCGTCTCAGAAATCGTCTATTCCGCGCTCGGCGCCATCATTCTCCTGCTGGTGGTGCGGCTGGTGCGGACCGGCGGGCGGCTCTAGGGCTCGCGATCCTGCGCGGCTGAACGTTTGCACCGGGCTATGCGACATACCCGAACACATCACTAATTTACGCTAAAGTGAGCATCGTTGGACGCTCACCGCGGGAATCAGTATATTTCGCCTTGTTTACCGCCAGTTTGTGCCTTTGATCGGCGGTCATGCAGCTCATTTGATCAATTGAAGAGATGGTGGTGATGGCGGCCGCACCTCACGTGAGGCAATCCGAGCTCAGCGATGCCTTGCGCGGTTGCCGCAGCGCCTTCATCGGCGTCGGGGTGATGAGCTGCATCATCAACCTGCTGTATCTCACCGGCTCGATCTTCATGCTCGAGGTCTACGACCGGGTGCTGCCGAGTCGGTCCGTGCCGACGCTGATCGGCCTCATCATCATCGCCGCCGGGCTGTACGCCGCCCAGGGCGCACTCGACATGATCCGCAGCCGCATTCTCGGCCGGATCGGCACCGCGCTCGACGAGAGCCTGAACGCGCGGGTGTTCGACACCGTGGTGCGGCTGCCGCTGTCGGCGGGCGGCCGCAACGAGGGGCTGCAGCCGCTGCGCGACCTCGACAACATCAGGAGCTTCCTTGGCAGCCAGGGGCCGGGTGCGTTCTTCGACCTGCCGTGGCTGCCGCTGTATCTGGCGATCTGCTTCGCCTTCCACGTCATGCTCGGCGTCACTGCCCTGGTCGGCGCCGTTATCCTGGTGACGTTGACGCTGATCACCGAATTCCTCACCCGCACGCCGGCCAAGGAGGCGATGGGGCTCGCCGCGCGCCGCAACGATCTGGTCACCGCAAGCCGCCGCAACGCCGAGGTCCTCGTCGCGATGGGCATGACCGGGCGCATGCTGTCGCGCTGGAGCGAGACCAACGAGAGATATCTCGCCGGCAACCAGCGCGCCAGCGACGTCGCCGGCGGCCTTGGCGCCATCGCCAAGGTGCTGCGCATGATGCTGCAATCGGCGGTGCTCGCGGTCGGCGCCTATCTCGTGATCCACCAGGAGGCGACCGCCGGCATCATCATCGCCGGCTCGATCCTCAGCGCGCGGGCGCTGGCCCCGGTCGATCTCGCGATCGCGCATTGGAAGAGCTTCGTCGCCGCGCGCCAGAGCTGGCACCGTCTCAGCCATCTGTTGCAGACGATACCGCAGCGACCGGCGCCGACCCTGCTGCAGCCGCCAGTCGGCAAGCTCTCGGTCGAGGGCATCTCGATCGTGGCCCCGGGCGACCAGAAGGCGATCGTGCAGGACGTCAGCTTCGCGCTGTCGGCCGGCAACGGCCTCGGCATCATCGGTCCGAGCGCGTCGGGCAAATCCTCTCTGGTCCGCGCGCTGGTCGGTGTCTGGCGTCCGGTGCGCGGCCATGTCCGGCTGGATGGCGCCGCGCTCGACCAATGGTCGACGGATGAGCTCGGCCGCCATGTCGGCTATTTGCCGCAAGACGTCGAGCTGTTCGCCGGCACCGTGGCGCAGAACATCTGCCGCTTCGACCCGAATGCCTCGGCCGACGGCATCATCGCCGCCGCCAAGGAGGCCGGCGTGCATGACATGATCATCAAGATGCGCGAGGGCTACGACACCCAGATCGGCGAGCAGGGCGCGGCGCTCTCCGCAGGGCAGGCGCAGCGTGTGGCGCTGGCGCGCGCGCTCTATGGCAACCCGTTCCTGATCGTGCTCGACGAGCCCAACTCCAATCTCGACACCGAGGGCGACGAGGCGCTGTCGCGCGCCGTGCGCTCGGCGCGGGCGCGCGGCGCCATCGTCATCGTCGTCGCGCACCGGCCCATCGGCATCGAGGCGGTCGATCAGGTGCTGGTGATGAAGGACGGCCGGGCCCAGGCGTTCGGTCCGAAGGAGACGGTGCTGGCGCAGGTGCTGCAGCCGCGTGCGCCGTCGCCGATCAAGATCGTCTCGGAAGCCGGAGTGGCGAAGCCATGAGCAGTCAGGTCATTGCCGGTCCACTTCCTGGCGGCCGCAAGACGGAAAGTGTGCGCGAGTCGATCCGCCGCCACCTGCTGATCGGCATGGGCGTCGTCGTCGCGGTCGCCGGCGGGTTCGGCGGCTGGGCGGCAACGCAGCAGATCTCCGGCGCGCTGATCGCGCCCGGCCAGATCGTGGTCGAATCCAACGTCAAGAAGGTGCAGCATCCGACCGGCGGCGTGGTCGGCGAGCTCCGGGCGCGCGACGGCGACGTCGTCAAGTCCGGCGACATCGTTGTCAGGCTCGACGACACCGTGACCAAGGCAAGTCTCGCCATCGTCACCAAGAATCTCGATGCGCTGCAGGCCCGCGCCGCGCGGCTGGAGGCCGAGCAGCGCGGCTGGGCCAAGATCCTGTTTCCGCCGCAGCTGCTGCAGCGCATGAGCGATCCCGAGGTCAAGAGCCTGACGGCGAGCGAGACCAAGCTGTTCGAGGTCCGCGTCAACGGCCGCATCGGCCAGAAGGCGCAGCTGCGCGAGCGGGTCACCCAGCTGAACGAGGAGATCGAGGGGCTCTCGGCGCAGGTCAGTGCCAAGGACCAGGAGATCGCGCTGGTGCAGAAGGAGCTCGACGGCGTGCGCCAGCTCTATGAGCAGCATCTGGTGCAGCTGTCGCGCCTGACCACCTTGGAGCGCGACGCCGCCCGCCTCAACGGCGAGCGTGCGCAGTTCATCGCGGCGCGGGCGCAGGCCAAGGGCAAGATCAGCGAGACCGAGCTGCAGATCATCCAGGTCGATAAGGACATGGTCAGCGAGGTGTCCAAGGATCTGCGCGAGACCACCGACAAGATCGGCGAGTTCGTCGAGCGCAAGGTGACCGCCGAGGATCAGCTCCGCCGCGTCGACATCCGCGCGCCGCAGGACGGCATGGTGCTGCAGTCCTCCGTGCATACCGTGGGCGGCGTCATCACCGCCGGCGATACCATCATGCTGATCGTGCCGCAGAGCGACGATCTCCAGGTCGAGGCCAAGGTCAACCCGCAGGACATCGACAAGCTGCAGGTCGGTCAGAAGACCTTGCTGCGGCTGTCCGCCTTCAACCAGCGCACGACGCCGGAGCTGAACGGCGTCGTCAGCCGCGTCTCGCCCGACGTCACCACCGACCAGCGCACCGGCCAGAGCTACTACACCATCCGCGTGTCGATGCCGCCGGAGGAGATCGCACGGCTCGGCGACGTCAAGCTGATCCCGGGCATGCCGGTGGAAGCCTTCGTCCAGACCGGCGACCGCACCGTGATCTCCTACCTGATGAAGCCACTGCACGACCAGCTGATGCGCGCGTTCCGGGAGAAGTGAGGTCGTCGGCCGGTCGCTGAGTGGCCACTGGCGGCGCCCCAATTTCGGTGTCATCCCCGCGAATGCGTGGATCCATAGCCACAGGGGGAAGTCGGTTTGCGCAACCGGCGCAACACGCAGCCTGCCCCAAGACAGATCACGCGGTATGGGTCCCGGGTCGGCGCCCGCCGCCGCTTCGCGTCGCCGGGCTTGCCCGGGACGACAGCGGAGGCTATTCGCCGAGCTTCTCCAGCAACAACTCCAGCGCGCTCTTCGCGAACAGACGCATATTGGCGAAGCGGTCGTTGCTGCCGCTTTCCAGTGTCACCACCGCCGACGCTGGCCCGGCCACGGCAAAACACGCATGGCCCGCCGCATCACCGTAGCGATTGCCGGCAGGACCCGCGGCGCCGGTCTCCGACACTCCCCAATCAGTGGCAAAGCGCGTCCTGATCTGCCGCGCCAACAGCTCCGCATACGGCTCGGACGCCGAGCGGATCCCTTTCATCGCGTCGTCCGGAATGTCCATCAGCACCCGACGCGCGTCGCGGGTATAGACCACGGCGCCGCCGAGGAAATAGGCCGAGGCGCCGGGCACCGCGAGCAGCGACGCCGCGATCAGGCCGCCGGCGGAGGATTCCGCCACCGCGATCGTCTGCTTGCGTGCGACCAGCCGCGCGCCGACCTGACCGGCGATGGCAATCAGTTCATCCATGGCAAACCTCGCTCCGGCTCCCGCCGCACCGTCAAAAAAATGGGCGGCATCCGATGATGCCGCCCGCGACGTGAACAGACAACCCGATCAGGCGGCCACGGGTTCGCGCGCCGCGACCGCCTGGCGGCCGCCGCGATAGACCGTCATTGCCGCGATGATGCCGAGCACGGCGGCGCACATCAGCCAGTAGCCGGGCGAGGCCTTGTCGCCGGTCTTGTTGATGAGCCAGGTCGAGACCGCCGGCGTCGCGGTGCCGAACAGCCCAGCGGCCAGCGCAAAGGCGATCGAGAAGCAGGTGGTGCGGACATGCGCAGGCACGATCTCGACCAGGCAGCCCAGCATGGTGCCGCTATAGACGCCGAAATAGAACGAGAACAGCATTTCGACAGTGAGCAGCTTGCCGAAGCTCGGCGCCGCCGCGAGCCAGTGCAACGCCGGGTAGGCGGTGAGGAATGCCAGCGCCGCGATGGTCACGAGCACCGGCTTGCGTCCGATCCGATCCGACACCGCGCCGCCGACCGGATTCCAGAGAAAGTTGGTCACGGCGACCAGCAAAGTGACGAGCAGTGAATCCGACGCCGACAGCTTCAGCTGCTTGCCGAAACCGGGACCGTAGACGGTGATGAAGTAGAACATCGTCGTGGTCAGCACGGCGATCATCATGCCGAGGATCACGATGCGCCAGTTCTCCAGCGCCGAGGCGAACACTTCGCGCGCGGTCGGGTGCTTCTTCATCGCGAGGAAGGCCGGCGTCTCCTCCAGCGTGCGGCGCAGGAAGAAGATCAGCGGAATGATCAGGCAGCCGATGAAGAAGGGAATGCGCCAGCCCCAGGCGGCCACGATGTCCGCCGGCATGGCCTGGTTGAGCACGTAGCCGATGACCGACGCGACGAAGATCGCGACCTGCTGGCTCGACGACTGGAACGAGGTGTAGAGGCCGCGATTGCCGGGCGTGGAGATCTCGGACAGATAGACCGACACGCCGCCGAGCTCGACACCGGCCGAGAAGCCCTGCAACAGCCGGCCGAGCAGCACGATGATCGGGGCCGCGATGCCGATCGTCGCATACGTCGGGCAGAATGCGATGACGATCGTGCCGATCGCCATGATGCCGAGCGTCACGATCAGGCCCTGGCGTCGGCCGATCTTGTCGACATAGGCGCCGAGCACGATAGCGCCGACCGGTCGCATCAGGGCGCCGAGCCAGAACACGCCATAGGCATTGAGCAGCGATGCAGTCTCGTTCTCCGATGGGAAGAACGCCTTGGCGATGATCGGCGCGTAGAAGCCGAACAGGAAGAAGTCGAACTGCTCAAGGAAATTGCCGCTGGTGGCGCGCAGGATCGCGCCGATGCGCGAATGGATCGTGGCCGGCTGCGGGATTGACGTTGAGGACACGCGGGGAGACTCCTACCGTCGAGAGGCTCGTGCGGAGGATTTCTACGCCGGCCGAGGGGAAAGGTGCGACAATCTGCCACGCCAGGCCCTGGCGGCCAATAGTTTTGCGCCTAAGGAGCCCTAGGCCTGAACAGAATTGGCCGCGGCCGACTTCTGCTGCACTGCACCCTTCAGCCATTGCCGGAACGCCTTCAGCTTCGGCGGATCGGTCCGGCCCTCCGGCGTCACCAGATAGAAGCCGGCATCGCTCGGCAGGGTCATCTTGAACGGCACCACCAGCCGGCCCTTGGCGATGTCGTCCTGGACGTAGGCCGTCCGCCCGATCGCAACGCCGAGCCCGTCGATCGCGGCCTGGACGGTCATCAGCGACAGGTCGAAGCTCAGCCGGCCCTGCCTCGACATCTCGACCGGCAGACCCGCCGCGGTCAGCCAGAGCCGCCAATCGTCGTCATAACCTCCGCTGGCCTGCAGCAGCGTGTGATGCGCGAGGTCCTCCGGACAGCGCAGCGGCTTGTCGCCCTGCAGCAGCGCCGGACTGCAGACCGGAAACAGCTCGTCGGCCATCAGCCATTCCGCCCGCACGCCCGGCCAGTGGCCGCGGCCATAGCGGATCGCGGCGTCGACGTCGTCCTTGCGAAAATCGACCAGGCCGGTCGAGGTCGTGATGCGCACGTCGATGCCGGGATGAGCCTCCTGAAAGGCCGTCAGCCGCGGCAGTAGCCATTTCGCCGCCAGCGAGGCGATGGTCGAGACCGTCAGCACCTTGGCGTTGTCCTTGCGAACCAGCCGTTCCGTTGCCAGCCGGAGATCGTCGAATGCGGCGCGCACGAGCGGAAGATAGTCGCGGGCCTGTGGCGTCAGCGCGAGACTGCGGTTCTGGCGGACGAACAGGCGGATGCCGAGCTCGTCTTCCAAGCGCTTGATCTGATGGCTGATGGCGGTCTGCGTCACGTTCAGCTCGGAGGCCGCGCGGGTGAAGCTCAGATGCCGCGCCGCAGCCTCGAACGCCCGCAATCCATTCAGCGACGGTAGCCGGGCCATTCGCGGCCTCCCGGTTCATGACGTTATTTCATCCGAAACGGTAGTAAATGTCGTTTGTGGATGAAGCGCAAGCGCTCGATATTGCAGCCTCAAGGAATTTTCAGGAGGCTTTCATGTCCGTCTACGTCTCCTCGTCAATGACGAAACATCATGGCCCGGGGTTCTGGTCCGGCGTCGTGGAGCTGCTTGCGGCCTGGCGCTTCCGCTACCAGACCCGGCACGAGCTCGCGCAGTGGTCGGAGCGCGACCTGCACGATCTCGGCCTGTCCCGCAGCGATATCGCCGCCGAGATCGATAAGCCTTTCTGGCGGGGTTGATCCCCCTCACTCATCCCGCCGCGCCGGCGCCGCTCCGCAAAGGAGGGCGCCGGCAAGCTTCCCCGTTGGAGCCGCGCATGCCGACGCACGCCATTGCCGATCTCGCTGCCGGCTCCAACACCATTCACACGCGGCGCGGTGAGGAGGTGCGCCTGCGTTTCGTCACACCTGACGACGCGGAGGCGCTGCAGAGCTATGTTCGGTCCTTGAGCCAACGCTCGCGGCACAAGCGTTTCCTCGGCGCGCTCAACGAGCTGCCGAAGACGGTGCTCGAGGATTTCGTCGCGCTCGGCCGCAACGACCGCTACAGCCTGATCGCGACGATGGACCATGACGGTGTCGACGGCATCGTGGCCGAGGCGCGCTATGCATTCGATCGCGGCACCGGTCGTGTCGAGTTTGGCCTGTCGGTCCATGACCGCTGGCAAGGCCACGGCATCGGTCCGGCCCTGATCGCAAATCTCGAGCGGCGCGCCCGCGCGCTCGGCGGCGCCACGCTGTCAGGCGACGCGCTGCGTACCAACGACGTGATGATCGCGCTCGCCCGCAAGGCCGGTTTCACGATCCAGCCGCATGCGGATGACTGGACGCTGGTGAGGTTCGAGAAGGGGCTGAGCGGCGTGGTGGCGGATTCACCGAGTGCAGATTTTCAACTTATCGGTCGCGGGCTGCAAGCCGTGATGTTCGACAACAAATAGCGGTCGTCATGTCCCGCGAAGGCGGGGCATCCCGTACGCCGCGGCGTTACAGTGTCTTGGGCTATCAGTTGCGATTGCAAAATCGCTCGATCCAGCCGGGCGATGACAGTCGTTGTGAGGCGCCGACCTATCCACGTCATTGCGAGCGAAGCGAAGCAATCCAGAGTCCTTGCTCGGCCCTGGATTGCTTCGCTTCGCTCGCAATGACGAGGTGAGAGAGCGGTGCTCGAAACAGCTACAGCTCCGAGCGACATCAGCTCTCAAAACGTCTCGACCCATGGCCGCAGCTCCATCTCCCAGCTCCAGGCGCTGCGCGGCTGCTGCAGCACGCTCCAATAACTCGCGGCGATGGCATCCGGATCGAGCATCGAATTCGGTCGCTCCGCCGGCTCCTGGCGTTCCGCGCTCCTGATCGCGCCGTCGATGACGAAATGCGCGACGTGGATGCCCTGCGGCGACAATTCGCGCGCCATGCTCTGGGCTAGGCCGCGCAGCGCGAACTTGCCCATCGCGAACGGCGCCGACTGGGCGTAGCCCTTCACGCTGGCGGAGGCGCCGGTGAACAGGATCGCGCCGTGCTTGTTCGGCAGCATGCGCTGTGCCGCCTGCTGCGCCACCAGGAAGCCGCCGAAGGCGCTGATGGCAATCGACTGCTGCACGTCGCCCGGCACGAGATCGGTGAGCGCTCCGCGCGCCCGCGCGCTGGCGTTGTAGACCACGAGATCGGGCGCGCCGATCTCGCGCTCGACGATGCCGAACAGCCGCTCGACCTCCTCCGGATTGGTCGCATCGCAGGGGTAGGCGCGGGCGCCGGTTTCGTTGCAGAGCGCTCCGAGCTTCTCGATCTTGCGGGCGGCCAGCGCCACGCGGATCTTCTCGCGCGCGAACAGCCGCGCCAGCGAGGCCGAGAGCCCTTCGCCGGCACCGACGATGAGGGCGATCTTGTAGGCAGGGATGTCCATGGGCATGTCCTTGGGCCAAAGCGTCCGCAGACATCAAGCTAGTGCACCGGCGGCCGACTTCCTACGGCTCGTCCCCACATTTTTGCCGCGCCCTCAGGATGGGCGCGGCTGCAATCCGGCGAGGCAGCCGATCTCCTCCAGCACGACATCGAGCCGGCTGCGATCGTGCAGGAAGGCATATTTGCCGCGGAGCATCGCCAGCGAGCGCGCGTGATATTTCTGCGGCTTCTGCATCCAGGTGAAGTCGCCGAACTGGACGCGAAAGGCATCGCGTTTCTCGGCCAGCGCCTGTTCATTGGCGAGCGTCCACGGCATGAACAGCGCGCCGACCTGGCGGGTCAGGATCGGCATCAGGGTCAGCGACAGTTCCGGCCACAGCTCGAATTCGCCTTCGGCGCGCGGCCACAGCATGCGGTGGATCCAGGCCAGCACATGCGGCGCGCGGCCCTCGATCAAAGCGCCTGCGGTCGGATCGGTCCACAGCTCGTAGAACTGGCCCCACAGTCCGAAATCGCCGTAGGCCGGACGGTGGCCGAACAGATACGGCCTGACTGAGAGATGCCGTTCGAGCAGGTCGAGCATTTCGGCAAAGCCCTGCTCGATCTGCGGCGCGTTGATCTCGTTCGAGCCGACGTACCACAGCCGCTCGACCATGCGCGCGCGGATCTTCTCGGCCAGTTCGCCGACCTCGATCTCGTCCGCCTTGGGGGCGCGGATGCGGGCGATGCGCCCGGCTGAGGCGCGCTGGTCGAGATCGCGGGCCCAGCGATAGTGGAACATCCACTTGTTGCCCCACTCGTCGCCGAACTCCTCGATCAGGGCCGAGATGAAGCTCGTCAGCGCGTCGCCTGGATGAATCGTCGGCTGCGGAAAGTCGAGCTCGAGCGCATCGATGATCGGCGTCGAATCCTGCATCGGCACCTCGTCGGGAGCGACCACCAGCGGAATGATCGGCATCTTGGCGTGCCGCGCGAACTCGGTCTCGCTTTCCGCGTTGCGCAATATCCAGTGATGCGGAATGCCCTTGTAACGCAGATACGATCGCACCTTGACCGAATAGGGCGACATCTCCGCCCCGAAGATGCGATAAACCTCCGTCGGCTGATTGGTCATGGATCTGCTCCCGGTTCGGCGCACGCCGCTGCCTGTTGTGTATCCGATCAGGCGCAACCTGTCGAAGAGTCCATCAGAGACTTGCGGAAACGAACGAGGGCTTAACGATCATGCATCAGTTCCTGAAGCGCGATGACGTGATGACCGGCGGCGCGAGGCCGGAGCTGCTGGCGCCCGATACCACCGGGCTGAACTTCTATCGCGCCGACCCCGCGCTCGCCGATCTCTTGCGCATCCATCTGCCCGAGGCGCTGTTTCGGCACCTCGTGCCGCATCTCGACCGCCTCGGCGAGCTCGCCGGCTCCTATCTCGACGAATGCGCCCGCCTGGCTGACCGCCATGGCCCTGTGCTGCACCAGCGCGACCGCTTCGGCCGCGACGTGCAGTGGGTCGAGTACCATCCGGCCTATCGCGAGCTCGAGCGCGCCGCCTTTGGCGAGTTCGGCATCCACGCGATGTCGATCCGCAAGGGCATTCTCGGCTGGCCGACCAAGTATCCGGTCACGGCCAAGCACGCCTTCACCTTCCTGTTCAACCAGGCGGAGTTCGGTCTGGGCTGTCCGATCAACGTCACCGACGGCTGCGCCAAGCTGCTGGCGAGCTTCGGCAGCGACGGGCTCAAGGCCAAGTACCTCGATGGCCTGACCCAGACCGACATGAGAAAGCTGACCCAGGGTGGCCAGTTCATGACCGAGAAGGAAGGCGGCTCCGATGTCGGCACGTTGACGACGGTCGCCGTGCCGGAGGGCGACCATTGGCGCCTGCATGGCGAGAAATGGTTCTGCTCCAATGCCGACGCGAAAGTGGTGATGCTGCTGGCGCGGCCACAAGGTGCCGAAGCGGGAACGCGCGGCGTCGGCCTGTTCCTGATGCCGCGCTTCCTCGATGACGGCAGTCAGAACCACTATCGGATCGTGCGCCTGAAGGACAAGCTCGGAACGCGCTCGATGGCCTCGGGCGAGATCAAGCTGGAGGGCGCCGTCGCCTATGCGGTCGGGAGGCTCGATCGCGGCTTCGTGCAGATGGCCGAGATGGTCAACTCGTCGCGTCTCTCCAACGGCGTCAAGTCGACGGCGCTGATGCGGCGGGCCTGGCACGACGCAATCACGGTCGCGCGCAACCGCGTGGTGTTCGGAAAACGCATCGTCGACCTACCGCTCGGACGGCGACAACTGCTGAAGATCCTGCTCGCGACCGAGCAGGCGCTGTCGCTGAGCTTCCTTACCGCCGACGCGCTCGACCGTGCCGAGGCCGGCAGCCAGGATGCCGCGGCGATGCTGCGCATTCTGACGCCGACATTGAAATTCCGTGCCACGCGCGACGCGCGCAAGGTCTGCGGCGATGCGTTGGAGATGCGCGGCGGGATCGGCTATGTCGAGGAGTTCGTCACCGCGCGGCTGCTGCGCGATGCCCATCTCGGCTCGATCTGGGAGGGCACCGGCAACATCGTCGCGCTCGATGCGCTGAAGCGCGCCGTGGGCCGGCACGGTGCGGAGGCCGCGCTGGCAGCCGACCTGCATGCGCGGCTCGACGACAGCGCCGCCGTGCCGCAGGCCTGGCGCGATCGGCTGCATCGACTCGTGGATCGTGCCGTGGGCTTTGGGCGCGAGGTCGCGGGACGCGCCGACAAGGAGTCGGAAGCGCGCCGCGCCACCAGCCTGCTGTATCACGTGGCGAGCGCCGTCTCGACGACCTGGGAAAGCGCGCGCATCCACGCGATGCGCGGCGACGCACGGCGGTTGCTATTGGCGAAGCTCGTCGTCGATCATCGTCTGACGC
Organism: Bradyrhizobium sp. SZCCHNRI1009; assembly: GCF_032487575.1. Taxonomy (NCBI): domain Bacteria; kingdom Pseudomonadati; phylum Pseudomonadota; class Alphaproteobacteria; order Hyphomicrobiales; family Nitrobacteraceae; genus Bradyrhizobium; species Bradyrhizobium sp. SZCCHNRI1009. The sequence continues at coordinate 76,159 of NZ_JAUEUL010000021.1, forward strand.
CGTCCGATCCGTTCCGGCTCGCGGAAAACGAGACGGACGACGCGATGGCGACGTTGCTGCTCGGCGATCGCGTCGCAGGTATGGACGAGGTTGGCGAACTGATTTCGGCGGCGTAGTCTTGTGGAATGTCACGAAGATGGATCGCGAGCTCATGGCTTCTGCTTTGTGCGAGTGATGAGCGAACAGGCTGGGGGTACAGGTCTAATCATTTGCACCACCCGTGCGGCTGCCCCTCACCCCAACCCTCTCCCCGTGAAGAATGGGGAGAGGGAGCGCAGCGGCTACGTCGAAACAGCCGGGTAACAACTCACAATAAACAAGACAGGGAGAACGCCAATGAAAGCCGCCGTGCTGATGGAGGTCAACAAGCCGCTCGTCATCGAGGACGTCAGCGTGCCCAAGCCGGGGCCGCGGGAAGTGCTGATCCGCACGGCGGTGGCGGGGCTCTGCCATTCCGATCTGCATTTCATCGAGGGCCTGTATCCGCATCCGCTGCCCGCGGTGCTGGGCCATGAATCCGCTGGGATCGTCGAGCAGGTCGGCGCCGACGTCACCTATGTGAAGCCGGGTGATCATGTCGTCACCTGCCTCTCGGTGTTCTGTGGCACCTGCGACAACTGCACCACGGGACGTCCGGTGCTGTGCACCGACACCACGGTGAAGATGCCGCCGGGCGCCTCCAACCGGCTGTCATGGGCGAGAGCTGAGAAGCTGCACCAGTTCCTCAACCTGTCGTCCTTCGCCGAGCAGATGCTGGTGCACGAGAATGCGATCGTGAAGATCCGCAACGATATGCCGCTCGACCTCGCCGCGCTGATCGGCTGCGGCGTCATCACCGGCTATGGCGCCGTCGTCAACACGGCGCGGGTGCAGGCCGGCGAGACGGTGGCCGTGATCGGCTGCGGCGGCGTCGGCATGGCCGCGATCAACGGGGCGGAGATCGCGGGCGCGGGCCGCATCATCGCCATCGACACCAATCCGGCCAAGCTGCAGCTTGCGACGAAACTGGGCGCAACCGACATCATCAATCCCACTGAGGGCGACGTCGTGGCCCAGGTGCGCGAGCTCACCAAGGGCGGCGTGCATCACGCCTTCGAGGTGCTTGGGCGCAAGGAGACCGCCGAGCAGGCGTTCGCGATGCTGGCGCCGGGCGGCACCGCGACCATCGTCGGCATGATCCCGTTCGGCCAGAAGATCGAGCTGCACGGCTTCGACTTCCTGCGCGAGCGCCGCATCCAGGGCTCTTCGATGGGCTCCAACCACTTCCGCGTCGATATGCCCCGCCTCGTCGAGTTCTATCTGCGCGGCAAGCTGCACCTGGAAGACTGGATCTCCGCCAAGCTGAAGCTGTCGGAGATCAACGAGGGCTTCGCCAACATGAAGGCCGGCAAGACGCTGCGCAGCGTGATCATGTTCGATGCATGAGGGGCACGGTCGAGTGTGAGGAAGTTGATGGGGTTTGGCGGGTCTGCCTATTAGTCACTCGTCATGCCCGGGCTTGACCGGGGCATCCAGCCTCTGGAAGATGGATGGCCGGGTCAAGCCCGGCCATGACGATGTAGGACGGCGGAATTTGGTGAGGCGTTGTTGAAGAAGTCGAAGCACTAACTAATTCGCGAACCGTGGCGGCGGAACGAAGCCGCCGAACTCGCGCTCGATCAGGTCGGCGAGCTTGAGCGGCGTGCGGTCTTCGAGGAATGGGCCGACGATCTGCACGCCCACCGGCAAGCCGTTGGCGAGGCCGAGCGGGATCGCGGTCGCCGGCAGTCCGGGCAAGGTGGCGATGCCCGGCCAAGCGAGCTGATCGGCGTAGCAATGCTCGACGCCGTCGATGCTGATGCGGCGCTGCTCCTGGTCGGGCGAATGGTCGTGCGGATAGGCCGGAGTCGGCATGATCGGGCAGATCACGGCGTCGAACTGCTCGAACAGCGTTCGCCATTGCGCGCGCAGCCGCGCCCGCGCCCCGCCGGCCTGAACCCAGTCGCGATGGCTGAGCGCGATGCCGCGCAGTCGCTCGGCCGCGAGGCTCGCCGCCTCCTTCGGCAATTGCGCGGCCGCGTGGCTGGCGCCGGCGTGGACCTCCGCCGGCATGGTGGCGCCGATGAAGCCGAGCAGCAGGCGCATGTAGAGCCGGCTCGATGCGGCGAAGTCCGGCAGCAGCGGGCTCTCTGTCGCGACGTTGACGCCGGCCCGTGCCAGGTCGGCCGTCAGCCGCTCGATCGCGCCGCGCACGGCGCTGTCGGTCGGCAGCAGCGGATCGCTCGCGACCACCAGCACGCGGAAATCCTGCAGGCGACCGTGACGCGCCGGCGGCAGGTCGAGGCGATACGCCTTGCCGGCCTCGAGCGGGTCGGGGCCTGCGATCACATCGAGCAGCAGCGACAGATCGGCGGCCGAACGGGCCATCGGGCCGACGACGGCGAGGTCGGCCTCGCCGGGCAGCGGCTGAAATGGCGGCGGCGTGTGGCCGCGCGAGGCCACCAGGCCGTAGCTCGGCTTGTGCGCGGTGACGCCGCAGTGAAACGCGGGGACCCGCAGCGAGCCGCCGATATCGGACCCGAGCGACAGCGAGCCGTAGCCGGCGGCCAGGGCCGCGGCCGATCCGCCTGACGAACCGCCTGGCGTGCGGCCGAGATCGTAGGGATTGTTGGTGATGCCGTAGATGTCGTTGTAGCTCTGCCAGTCGCCGAGCCCGAGCGGCACGTTGGTCTTGCCGAGCACGATGCCGCCGGCATCCTTCACGCGCGTCACCGTCAGCGCATCCTCGGCCGCGATGAAATCCCTGTGCTGCGGAAAACCCCAGGTCGTCGGCAGGCCGGCGACGTTGTAGGATTCCTTCACCGTGAGCGGAAGGCCGAGCAAAGGCCGCCGTTCGCCGCGCGCCAGCGCCGCGTCGGCGACGTCAGCGGCAGCGAGCGCGCGCTCGAAATCGCGCACGCAGACGGCGTTGATCTCGGAGTCATGACGTTCGATGCGATCGATGGCGAGCCTGGTCAGCTCCACCGACGAGATCTGACGGTCTGCCAATGCCTTCGCCGTGTCGACGGCGGTTGCGAACGTCCATTGCGGTGCGGCCAATGTCGATCCTCCCGGTGCGATGTTTGCCGGGAGTCTAACCGATGCGGATGGCGATCACTTGACCAAAATTGCGGACTATCCTCTAGCCCGGCAGCATCCGCTGCATGACGCGGTCGCGATAGATGAAGACGTGCGCGATTGCGGCGGCGACGTGAGCGACGATCAGGATCAGCAGCAGCCATTCGGATGCCTGGTGCAGCCCGTCGATGGCGCGGTTACCGGCCGGGTTGCGCGCCGCCAGCATCGGCAACGGAAGCAGGTAGAAGAACGACACGCTCCAGCCGCGGAAGGAGGCGAACAGCCAGCCGGTGATGGTGCTCGCCATCACCATCACATAGAGCATCCAGTGCACGACCTCCGAGCTCAGCCGCTGCCAGGGCGGCAGCGAACTCTCCGGCGCGACCGGATGGGTGAGCCGCCAGACGAAGCGCACGGCGATCAATGCCAGAATGGTGAGGCCGAACGAAATGTGCAGGATCATCGGCGCGCCGGGGGGCGTGTTGGCATGCAGGTCCGGCATCAGCCAGCCGATCGGATACTGGATGGCGAGCAGCGCCACCACCAGCCAGTGCAGGATCTTCGCGGGCGTGCCGTAATGCAAGCGTGGCGTCATGACGATTTTCCGTTGTGATCGGTCCGGCGCCATCAGCCTCGCGGCTGGACGTTTTGCAAGACGCCGGGGTGCGGAGGCTAGGCCGCTCCTATGAGAATTCCGACGCCGAGCACGATGATGCCGCCGAGCACGATCTGGAACACCGCCTGCAGGAACGGCGTGTCCATGTAGCGCGCGCGGATATAGGCGATCGCCCACAGCTCGAAGAACACCACGAGGCTCGCGATCGCGGTCGCGATCCAGAACGCGTTGGTCCAGGAGTCCGGGACGAGATAGGGCATCGTGTGCCCCAGTCCGCCGAGCGTCGTCATCGCGCCGCAGACGGCGCCGCGCAGCCACGGCGAGCCGCGTCCCGTCAGTGAGCCGTCGTCGGACAGCGCCTCGGCAAAGCCCATGCTGATGCCGGCGCCGATCGAGGCGGCAAGGCCGACCAGGAAGGTCTGGAAGTTCTGATGCGTGGCGAAGGCGGCGGCGAACAGCGGCGCCAAGGTCGACACCGAGCCGTCCATCAGGCCGGCGAGACCGGGCTGGACATATTGCAGCACGAACACGCGCCGCCGCGTCTCATCCTCCTTGTGCCGGACGTCCGGACTGAGGATCTTGTCGGTCAGTTTCGCCGCAACCTTCTCGTGGCCCTTCTCGGCCTCGGCGAGATCGCCGAGCAGCCGGCGCACGCCGACATCCTTGGCCTGCTCGGCGGCCTTGGCGTAGAAGCGCTCGGCCTCGAACTCCATCGTGCCGACCTCGCGGCGGATGGCGTCGAGCGACAGGTTCTTGGTCAGCCAGATCGGCCGGCGCTGCAGGAAGCCCTTGACGTTCTCGCGCCGGATCGGCGGCAGGTTCTTGCCGAAGCGCTCCTCATAGAGCTCGAGCAGCATGTGGCGGTGGCCCTTCTCCTCCTCGGCCATCTGCTCGAACAGCTTGGCCGAATCCGGATAACGTTCCGCCAGATCCTCCGCGAAGCTCATATAGATGCGGCCGTCTTCCTCTTCGGCCGAGATCGCGATTGCCAGGATCTCGCGCTCGGTGAGGTCGGCGAAGTTCTTCATTCCAAGGTCCCCGGATCTCTCGCTCTCAACATTCGGCTGTTTAGAACGTTTCTAAAGTCTATATGGATTTGCCGCACCGCGGTCAAACTCCGGCCGCCGATTGGTCGCGAACGCTTTCGTGACCCCGCATTCAAGCTCCAGTCATGGAACTGCGAGGATAGTCCGTCGTTCGCGTTCCGCTCAGCCACCTAAGGAGTTCCAATGGACAGCGTCAAATACCGGCTCAACGATCCAGGGTTGGCGCCGCGCCGCACCCGGATGGATATCCCGGGCTGGGCAGGCGAACGCCAGCCGCGCGCGAATGGCTCGCATGAGCAGGTCTGGCATTGCGTACCATTCTCGGAAGGTGCGCAATATGGCATCGAGCTATTTTATCCCTACGACTTCGAGCTGCAGGTCACCACGCGCGACGGCAAGCTGGAGCTGTCCGGCGACTGGGGCGAGCCGCCGAGCCCGAGCCTGCAATGGCCGCCATTCCGCAATTTCGGCGATACCTTCTACACCTACCAGATCCTGCTCGATCTCAAGGTGCCCAAGGGCTTTGCGATCCGGACCGAGCCGCATCCGCGCTTCTACACCGATCGCACCGATACCTGCCCGATCGCGGTGCCGGCATTGGTGCGCAATTTCTGGCCGATGCTGTTCTTCTGCGTCTTCAAGGCGCCCGCGGAAGGGCGGACGCACATCTTCCGTCCGGGCGAGCCGTTCGCGCAGGTGATCGTGATTCCGGAGGAGGCGAATTTCACCGTCGAGCCGATGGGGCCAGAGGAAGCCGCCGAGCGCGAATTGCAGTCACGGCGCATCCATGCCAGCCGGCCTGTTCTGGCCAAGGAGACCGAATGGGTGTCCAGCACCGATACCGTGTTCGACGGAACCTATCGCCATCTGCATCGTGCTGCAAAGGAGAAGGCGCGCAAGTCGTGATGGCCGGATGAAAAGAGAAGGGTAGAACGAGAAGGGCGCCGACCTTCCGGCCGGCGCCCTCCAGACCACTATCGCAGTGCGATCAATAGCGATCGTAGTACCAGTGGTGATGGTGATGATGGTGGTGGTGATGATGGTAGTAGCGGCGCGGCACCACGTAGACGCGCGGCCCATAGCCGTAGCCATAGCCATAGCCGCGCCAGTAGCCATGGTGGTGATGGTGATGATGATGATGGTGATGGTACCACTGCGCGAGCTGCACCTTCGGCTCGGCCGCCGGCGGTCCCTGCTCGTCGAGCGCCTGCAGCACCCTCGCGGCATCGGGGATCGGCTCGAGCAGGTCGGCGTAGGAATTGGCCTTCAGGACATCGGTCGGGGCCGGAGCCGCCGACGCCTGCACCGTGCCGAGCGCGCCGACAGCGGCGACGGCGCCCAACAAGCCTGCGATCTTCTTATCCATAAATCATCTCCTGATGCGCATTGCCCGGATGCGGAAACGTCAACCCCGAATGTTCGTTCCTCGATTCGCCTGATAGTTCGAAACGGCGTCCGAAATCAGGCTGTCAGTCTGTTCAGGAACGTTAACAGGAGCTCATGGACTCGTTCATGTTGCTCCTGCTGCACCCAATGACCGGCACGATCGATCAGCTCGCACAGCATCATGTTGGTGCACACTCGGGATTGCATCGCTTCGAACACGCCGGGCCGTTGGTAGATGCCCCAGTCTTGCAGGCCGGAGATGAATGCAGACGGAACGTCGATGGTGCGATCCGACCACGTCTGCAATTCCGCTTCGAACAGGCCTGACGTGCCGCAGCGATACCATTGCAGCGCGCCCTGGAAGCCGGTCCGTTCATATTCGGCGGTATAGACCGCGAGCTCGCTGTCAGGCAGCCAGTGATTCGCGGCGATCGCCGCCGCGTCTGGCATCTCCTCGGCGGCGGTCTCGGCCATCGTCTTGCCGAGGTCCATCACGTAGTAGGTCGGCAGCTTGGCGAGCTCGTCCGCGCTCCATGTCGCCAGCGGATAGGGCTTGTTGCTCCACCAGTCGGCACTCTTGTGATGATAATAGGCGCGCAGGAAGTCATGCAGCCCCTGCGGGGCGCGATGCATGTCCGCATTGGCCTGCCGCGTCGCGTAGTACCATTGATAATGCTTGCGCGGCCGCGGCAGCGCCGCCAGTTCGCGATGCACCGGATCCGCTTGCGGCGCGAGGGGCTGGCTGGCGATGTCGAACGGCGCTGCGGGTGGCCCCGGGAACGGTGCGCTCATCATCACGACCGATCGAAAGACATCGGGGCGGATCACAGCGCACCACGACGCGACGGGGCTGCCGAAGTCGTGGCCGATGACGGAAGCAACATGGCGATGGCCGAAGGCATAGACCACGCCGAGCGCATCACGGACCAGATTGGTGAATCGAAACGGCGCGAGATCACCGTCATAGTCCGCGCTCCACCCCGTGGTGCGGCCATAGCCGCGCTGGTCCGGCGCCAGCACGTGGTAGCCGGCGGCCGCCAGCGCCGGCATCACCTTGCGCCAGCTATAGGCCAGCTCGGGAAAGCCGTGCAGCAGCAGTACACAGGGACGGCCGGGCGTCTCGAACCCGGCTTCCAGCACATGCATGCGCAGGCCGTTGATGCCGTCGACGAAGCGCGAGCGGATGGTGGGCGGAAGGGGGAGCGGGGGAAGAGGGAGCGGGGGAAGAGACTGAGACACGGCGTGTACTCTCCTCGCGTCGTCCCGGCGAACGCCGGGATCCATAACCACAGGACAATGTGGTGAGGCTGACTGGCGGCTCCAGCCTTCGCAAAACTCAAGACGGTGACTATGGGTCCCGGCTCAAGGCCGGGACGACACCGTTGGTGGGGCTAAGCCGCGCCTTTCTTCGGCCAATAGCGCTCGCGCAGATGCCGCTTGACCAGCTTGCCCGTCGGTGTGCGCGGCAGCTCCGGCTCGAAGTCGATCGAGCGCGGGCATTTGATCGGTGACAGATGCTGGCGGCAGAACAGCATCAATTGCTGCTCGAGCTCCTTGCCGGCGCGCGCCATGTCGTGGGGCTGCACCACCGCCTTGACCTCCTCTCCCATCTCCTCGTTCGGCACGCCGAACACGGCGACATCGGCGACGTCGGGATGCGTGATGAGGACGTCCTCGGTCTCCTGCGGGTAGATGTTCACGCCGCCGGAGATGATCATGTAGGACTTGCGGTCGGTCAGATAGAGAAAGCCGTCGGCATCGAGATAGCCGACGTCGCCGAGCGTCGACCAGCCCTTGTCGTTGTAGGCGCGCTTCGTCTTCTCCGGATCGTTGTGATAGGAGAACACCGGCGCGTCGGCGAAATACACCGTGCCGATCTCGCCGGTCGGCATCTCCTGATCGTCTTCGCCGAGGATCTTGATCTTGCCGACCACGGCACGCCCGACGCTGCCGCGATGCTCCAGCCACTGCTTCGAGGTGCAGACGGTGACGCCGTTGCCTTCCGAACCGGCGTAGTACTCGATGAGGATCGGGCCCCACCACTCGATCATCCTGGCCTTGACGTCGACCGGGCAGGGGGCCGCAGCATGGATGGCGCCCTTGAGCGTGGAGACGTCATAGCTCTTGCGGACGTCCTCCGGCAGCTTCAGCATGCGCACGAACATGGTCGGCACCAGCTGGGACTGCGTGACCTTGTATTTCTCGACCAGTTTCAGGAACTTCTCGGCGTCGAAATGCTCCATGATGATGGAGGTGCCGCCGAGCACCGAGACCATCATGTTGAAGCGCAGGGGAGCTGCATGATAGAGCGGCGCCGGCGACAGGTAGATGCTCTCGGCATTCATGCCGCACATGTCGGCGCAGAGCACGCGCAGGAACTGGTTGGGCTGATCGATCGGATTGCCTTCGAAATCCTTCTTGATGCCCTTGGGACGCCCGGTCGTGCCCGACGAATACAGCATGTCGTAACCGGCGACCTGGTCGGGGATCGGCGTCTTGGGCTGGGCGCCGGCCTCCTTGTCCCAGGAGCGGAAGCCCGGCTCGGGTTCGTCGACCATGAAGAACAGCGGACCATCCTTCTCCGTCGCGAGATCGCGCACCTGCTCGGCGCATTTCGGCGAGGTGATGAAGACCTTGGCGCCGCAATCCCTGATGATGTAGGCGATCTCGTCCTTGGTGAGATAGCGGCTGATCGCGGTGTAGTAGAGGCCGGAGCGCTGCGCGGCCCAGGCGATCTCCATGAAGGCGAGCCGGTTCTCCATCAGGAAGGCGACGTGATCGCCGGCCTTCAGGCCGAGCGCGCGGAACAACTGCGCGCCCTGGTTGGAGAGCTCGTCGAGCTCGCGATAGGTGATGGCCTTGCCGGTGCCGGCCATCTGGTAGGCGATCTTGTCGGGATGGCTCTTGGCGTGAATGGAGGGGTGGGTCATGAGGGCACACCGCTGATCAGGAAAAAGGTGTCATCCCCGCGAACGCGGGGACCCATAGCCACAGGAGCCTGTGGTGAGAGCGAGCTGTGGCTCCAGCTCGCCCAAAACTCAATTCGGTGGTTATGGGTCCCCGCGTTCGCGTGCGACTAGGCGAGGGCGACACCGTTGGTGCGGAAGGAGCTAGAGTCTCTCGACGATCGTCACGTTGGCCATGCCGCCGCCTTCGCACATGGTCTGCAAACCATAGCGCTTGTTGCGCTGCTTCAGTGCATGCAGCAGCGTGGTCATCAGCTTGGTGCCGGAGCCGCCGAGCGGATGGCCGAGCGCGATCGCACCGCCATTGACGTTGAGGCGGCTCGGATCCGCGCCGGTGGTCTTCAGCCAAGCGGTCGGCACGGACGCGAACGCCTCATTGACTTCATAGAGATCAATCTCGTCGATCGACATGCCGGCCTTCTGCAGCGCGCGCTGCGTCGCCGGGAGCGGCGCCTCCAGCATGATCACGGGGTCGCCGCCCATCATGGTCATGTGATGGACGCGGGCCAGCGGCTTGACGCCGAGCGACTTCAGGCCGCGCTCGTTGACGACCATCACGCCCGAGGCGCCGTCGCAGATCTGGCTCGCGGTCGCCGCGCTGAGCTTGCCGTTCTCGGCGATCAGCTTGACGCCCTTGATGCCGTCGAGGGTGACATCGAAGCGGATGCCTTCGTCGATGTGATGGGTGTCGGTCGAGCCGTCGGCCCTGACGATCTCGAGCGGGATGATCTCGTCCTTGAAGTGGCCTGCCTGCGTGGCGGCAATCGCGCGCTGATGGCTGTTATAGGCGTATTCGTCGAGCTCATCCTTGGAGAGACCGTACTTCTCCGCCATCATTTCCGCGCCGGTGAACTGGCTGAACTGGATGTTCGGATAGCGGCTCTCGATGCCGGGGCTCTTGTAGTGTCCGAAGCCGTTCTTCGCCGGAAGCGTGGAGGAGAGACCCATCGGCACCCGGGTCATCGACTCCACGCCGGCGGCGATCACGACATCCATCGCGCCCGACATCACGGCCTGCGCGGCGAAATGCAGCGCCTGCTGCGACGAGCCGCACTGCCGGTCGATCGAAGTGCCAGGCACGCTCTCCGGCAGCTTCGAGGCCATCACCGCATTGCGCGCGATGTTGTTCGACTGCTCGCCGGTCTGCATCACGCAGCCCATGATCACGTCCTCGACCTGGTCCGGCGCGGCGCCGGAGCGCTCGACCAGCGCGTCCAGCACCTTCGCAGCGAGGTCGGCCGGATGCCAGCCGGCCAGGCGGCCTCCCTTGCGGCCGCCGGCCGTGCGTGCAGCCGCGACGATGTAGGCTTCCGCCATGACGTGTCCTCCCTAGACTTGGTGTTCGTGATTGGCTGCGATTTAAATGCGCGATTGAGCCTTAGTCAATCGATCAATTAACTCTTGAGATCAACTCCGGCTTCGGCTTATCTGCCTCGATCAAGCGCGAGACATGTCTTGGGACCCCAGCTTCAGAACAGCGTGCCGGAGAAACTTCCCGCGGGGCGGAATGCGACAGCAGAGAAGCTGCTGGACGCCGCCAGCGAGCTGATGATCGCGAGGTCCTCGATCGAGATCTCGCTCAGCGACATCGCGCAGAAGTCCGGGGCAAACGCTGCGCTGGTCAAATACCATTTCGGCAACAAGGACGGCCTGCTGCTGGCGCTGCTCGCCCGTGACGCCGCGACCGAGGTCGCAAATCTCGAATATCTGCTGGCGCAGCCGCTGCCGCCGACGGCCAAGCTGAAGCTGCACATCAGCGGCATCATCCGCGCCTATCACCGGTTTCCCTACATGAACCGGCTGATCCACTATCTGCTGCACGAGAGCAGCGCCGAAGCGGCCGACGAGGTGTCGAAGTTCTTCGTGGCCCCGCTGCTCGATTTCCATCGCAGGCTGATCGAGGAGGGCGTCGCCGAGGGCGACTTCCGCGCCGTCGACCCGGTGCTGTTCTACACCAGCCTGATCGGCGCCTGCGATCATTTGTTCTTCGGCCGCCACGCCATGTCGCGCGCGATCGGCGTCGGCCCCGTCACCGATGACGTCTGCCGCCAGTACATCGCCCATATGGAGGCGCTGATCTGCGGCGGCATATTGAAACGCGCGAATGGCGAATAGGGAGTAGCGAATCGGGGGATGCCCTACCTTCCCTGTTCGCTACTCCCTACTCGCCATTCGCCAACAACAAACAAACGGAGGAAACGCACCATGCAACTCAACAACGTTGCCGTTCTGATCACCGGCGGTGGCTCGGGCCTCGGCGCCGCCACGGCGCGCGCCATGGCCGCCAAGGGCGCGAAGATCGCCGTGCTCGACCAGAGCAAGGAGAACGCGGAGAAGGTGGCGGCCGAGCTCAACGGCGTCGCCATTCATGCCGACGTCACCGACGAGGAGCAGGTCAAGGCCGGCATCGCCAAGGCCGAAGCCGCCCACGGCATCGCGCGCGTGCTGGTCAACTGCGCCGGCATCGGCGGCTCGCAGCGCATCGTTGGCAAGGACGGCGTCTATCCGCTCGCCAAGTTCGCGCGCATCATCAACGTCAACCTGATCGGCACCTTCAACGTGCTGCGCCTGTTCGCCGAGCGCCTCGTCACCGCCGAGCCGATCGGCGAGGAGCGCGGCGTCGCCATCAACACTGCGAGCGTCGCGGCCTATGAAGGCCAGATCGGCCAGATCGCCTATTCGGCGTCGAAGGGTGGTGTCGTCGGCCTGACCCTGCCTGCCGCGCGCGATCTCGCCAGCCAGAAGATCCGCGTCAACACCATCGCGCCCGGCCTGTTCCTGACACCGCTGCTGATGGGGCTGAACGAAGAAGCGCGCAAGAGCCTGGGCGCCCAGGTGCCGCATCCGGCCCGGCTCGGCGACGCCTCCGAGTACGGCAACCTCGCCGTCCACATCGTCGAGAACCCGATGCTGAACGGCGAGACCATCCGCCTCGACGGCGCCATCCGCATGGCCCCGCGCTAGGCGGCATTCTCCGCTGTCGTCCCGGCCTTGAGCCGGGACCCATACTCCGCGGCGTCTGTGAGAGGCACTCTGGCAGACGCCGCGCTCTAACCAATCAGGCCGGTGGCTATGGATCCCGGCGTTCGCCGGGATGACACTGAGGCTGGAGCGCGCGCCATGTCCCAACCGCTGCTGATCGAACACGACAATGGTGTTGACCGGGTGACGCTCAATCGTCCGGAGAGCCTGAACGCGCTCGATCCGGCGTTGATCGATGCGCTCAACAGTTATTTCGAAGGCCTGCAGCGCAATCGCACCACGCGCGTGGTCGTGCTCAAGGGGGCCGGCAAGAATTTCTGCGCAGGGCTCGATCTCAAGGCTGCGATGCAGCGGCGCGGCGGTGTCAACGAGCCGCCGAGCGTGACCGAATCCCTAGACTCGCAGCGGCGCATCGCCGACATCGTGATGCTGATGCGGCGCTGCCCGCAGCCGATCATTGCGCTGGTGCAGGGCGCGGCGGCCGGCGGCGGCTTCGCGCTGGCGCTCGCGGCCGACATCCGCATCGCCGCGCGCTCGGCGCGGATGAACTGTGCCTTCATCAAGCTCGGCCTGGGGGGCTGCGACATCGGCACCAGCTACTTCCTGCCGCGCCTCGTCGGCGTCTCCGTCGCATCGGAGCTGATCCTCACCGGCCGCTTCATCGGCGCCGAGCGCGCGCTCATGGTCGGCCTGGTGTCGGAGATCGTCGAGGACGATATGCTCGAGAACGCGGCCGCGCCGTTCGTCGACGCGATGATGACGGCCTCGCCGGTCGGACTTCGACTGTCGAAGGAATGCCTCAACATGAGCGTCGATGCGTCGTCGATCGAGGCCGTCATCGCGATGGAAGATCGCAACCAGGTGCTGTGCAGCCGCTCGGAGGATTTCAAGGAAGGCATTACAGCCTTCCTCGAGAAGCGAAAGCCGGTCTATACCAACCGCTAGATATCAAGATCCGCAAAGGACGATATTTCGGGAGACGCAAAATGGACGGGACGGCAGCGAAGGTGTTGGAGAAGCCGGCATTCCGCAAGGTCAACTGGCTGGCGCGCGACATCGATATCGAGCGGCGCGGTGACGGCGTCATCGTCATCAAGTCGCGCATTCCGCTGCAGGCCTATGAGCCGCATCTGGCGGCGCCGCTCGCCCGCTGGGCCAAGGAGGCGCCGACGCGGACCTGGCTCGCGCAACGCAGCGGGGCCGAGCGGCAATGGCGCAAGCTGTCCTATGCCGAGGCCAAGCGCACCGTCGATGGGCTGACGCAGGGCCTGCTCAATTTGAGGCTGGACGGCCGTCCCGTCGCGATCCTCTCCGGCAATTCGATCGAGCATGCGCTGATGACGTTCGCGGCCATGCAGGCACGGTCGCCGGCGGCGCCAGTGTCTCCGGCCTACTCGTTGATGAGTCACGATCACCTCAAGCTGAAATACCTGTTCGGACTGGTGAAGCCGGGCGTGGTCATGGTGCAGGACGGCCCGACCTTCGAGAAGGCGCTGAAGGCGCTCGATCTCGACGGCGTCACCGTCGTTCATGTCGCGCGTCCGTGCGAGGGCGTTGCGAGCATCAGCTTCGCTGATCTCGCCGCGACGCCGGTCACCGGCGCGGTCGACGCGTCGATTGCGCAGATCACACCGGACACGGTCGGCAAGCTGCTGTTCACCTCCGGCTCGACCGGCATGCCCAAGGCGGTCATCAACACCCAGCGCATGATGTGCGCCAATGCGGCGATGATGATGCAGACGCGGCCGCGTGGACCGGAGGCGCCGATCTCCACGGTGCTCGACTGGATGCCGTGGAATCACACCATGGGCGGCAATGCGCTGTTCAATCCGCTGTTGATCGAGGGCGGCACGCTCTACATCGACGACGGACGGCCGATGCCCGGCATGTTCGACGAAACCATCCGGAACCTGCGCGAGGTGTCGCCGACCTATTACGCCAATGTGCCCGCCGGCTATGCGGCGCTGGCGGCGGCGATGGAGAAGGACGACGCGCTGTGCCGCTCGTTCTTCAAGGATCTGGGCATCATGGCCTATGGCGGCGCGCGGCTGCCGGACGATCTCTATGAGCGCATGCAGGCGCTGGCGGTGAAGACCACCGGCGAGCGCATCGTGTTCTACACCGGCTGGGGCTCGACCGAGACCGCGCCAACCTCGACCGGCACCTATTGGAACACCGAGCGCGTCGGCCTGATCGGCCTGCCGTTCCCCGGCGTCGAGCTGAAGATGGTGCCTGTCGGCGACAAATACGAGCTGCGCCTGCGCGGCATCAACGTGATGCCCGGCTATTTCGGTCAGCCCGAGCTGACGAAGAAGGCGTTCGACGAGGAGGGCTTCTACTGCATCGGCGACGCCGGCGTATTCGTCGATCCCAATGATCCGGCGCAAGGCATCATCTTCGCCGGCCGCGTCGTCGAGGATTTCAAGCTCACGACCGGCACCTTCGTCCATGTCGGCTCGCTGCGCACCGATGCGATCGCAGCCGCAACGCCGGCGATCCACGATGCACTGGTGACCGGGCAGGACCGCGAATATGTTGGTCTGCTGGCGTGGCCGAACCTGCACGCCTGCCGCCAGTTGGTCGGCGATCCCAATGCGACGTTCGAGGATGTGGTGAAGCATCCCGGGGTCATCGACTGCGTCCGCCGCGGCCTTCAGGCGCACAACAAGGACTGCGAAGGCGCGAGCAGCCGGCGCATCGGCCGCGCGATGCTGATGGTCGAGCCGCCGTCGATCGACGGGCACGAGCTGACCGACAAGGGCTACATCAACCAGCGCGCCGGCCTCGAGCGCCGCGCCGCGCTGGTCGAGCGGCTTTATGCGGCTACGCCCGACAGCGACGTGATCGTGCTGTGATGCGGAATTTTAGAACCGTCATTCCGGGGCACTCGCGAAGCGAGTGAACCCGGAATCCAGAGATGAATCAGATCGAGATTCCGGGTTCGATGCTGCGCATCGCCCCGGAATGACGATCAAGAAGCAGGTGAGGCCATGAACTTCGATTTCTCCGACGACCAGAAACAGCTACGCGACCAGGCGCGGAAATTCCTCGCCGAGAAGTGCCCGCCCAAGGCGGTGCGCGTGGTGCTCGACGGCAAGGAGCCGTATGACCGCGCGTTGTGGAAAGGCTTTGCCGAGATGGGCTTCCTCGGCGTCGCCATTCCGGAGGAGTATGGCGGTGCGGGCGCCGGCCATCTTGAGCTTTGCGTGATCGCCGAGGAGGTCGGCCGCGCGCTGGCGCCGGTGCCGTTCTCATCGACCGTGTATCTTGCCGCGGAGGCGCTGATGCTGGCCGGCAGCGATGCGCAGAAGCAGGCCTGGCTGCCGAAGATCGCGAGCGGCGAGACGATCGGCGCCTTGGCGCTGTTCGAGGGCACCGGCAATCCGTCGCCGAAGGCGATCAAGCTCGAGGCTGCCAACGGCGTGCTCAACGGCACCAAGAAGCCCGTCGCCGACGGCGCCATCGCCGATCTCGTCATCGTTGCCGCGCGTACCGGCTCGACCGGCCGCGACAGCGACATCTCGCTGTTCCTGGTCGACACCAAGGCGGGCGGCGTCGAAGCCAAGGCGCTGACCAATCTCGATCCGACGCGCGGCCAGGCCGAGCTCACCTTCAAGAACTGCAAGGCGGAGCCGCTCGGCGCCGCCGGCGAGGGCTGGAGCATCATCACCCAGGTGCTCGACCGCGCCGCGGTGCTGACGGCGTTCGAGCAGGTCGGCGGCTCCGACCGCGCGCTGGAGATGGGCCGCGACTACGCGCTCGATCGCATCGCCTTCGGCCGTCCGATCGGCTCGTTCCAGGCGGTCAAGCACATGCTGGCCGACATGTATGTGTCTGCGACCCTGGCGCGCTCGAATTCCTACTACGGCGCGTGGGCGCTCTCGACCAACGCCCCGGAGCTGCCTGAAGCCGCGGCCTCGGCGCGCATCAGCGCGACGCAGGCGTTCCAGCACTGCGCCAAGAACAACATCCAGGTCCATGGCGGCATGGGCTTCACCTGGGAGTTCGACTGCCACATGTACTACCGCCGCGCCAACGCGCTCGCGCTCGGTCTCGGCAGCCTGTCCTATTGGGAGGACCAGCTGATCGACCGCATGCGCAAGCGCAATGCGGCGTGACGCACGATGGGAATCCGTAGGGTGGGCAAAGCGAAGCGTGCCCACCGTCGGTGGCGCGGGTTTGAATCGGTGGGCACGGCGCGTTGCGCCTTTGCTCACCCTACGAGATGAGAGGCTTGCCGATGAACTTCGATGACACTCCGCATGAGGCCGCGTTTCGCAGCCAGGCGCGGGCCTGGATCGCCGCCAACGCGCCGAAGCAGTATGAAGACGAGCTGCGCGCGACCTCGCTCGGCCGCGTCGCGCTGAAGAACGCCAACATTCTCGAGGTTGCCAAGGCGTGGCAGAAGAAGAAGGCGGATGCCGGCTGGGCCTGCCTGCATTGGCCGAAGGACTACGGCGGCCGCGGCGCCTCGCCGATCGAGCGCGTGATCTGGCAGCAGGAGGAGGGGCCCTACGGCAAGCTCTCCGGCCTGTTCATCATCGGCCACGGCATGTGCGGGCCGACCATGATGGCCTACGCGTCGGAGGAGCATAAGCGGCAGTATCTGCCGCCGCTCGCCTCCGGCGAAAAGGTCTGGTGCCAGCTGTTCTCCGAGCCGGCCGGCGGCTCCGACGTCGCCGGCCTGCGTACCCGCGCCGAAAAGCGCGGCGACGATTGGGTGATCAACGGCCAGAAGATCTGGACCTCGGGGGCGCATTATTCCGACTACGGCATCCTGCTGACGCGCACCGATCCGACCGTGCCGAAGCACAAGGGCCTGACGATGTTCTTCCTGGACATGAAGAGCCCTGGTGTCGAGGTCCGGCCGATCAAGCAGGCGAGCGGGCACTCGGATTTCAACGAGGTCTATTTCACCGACGTCGTGATTCCGGACTCGCAGCGGCTCGGCGCCGTCGATGACGGCTGGAACGTCGCGCTCACCACCTTGATGAACGAGCGCATGTCGATCGGCGCCGGCGTCGCCACCGGCTTCCCGGAGCTGTTCGACTTCTGCTCCAACCTGATGCTGGACGATCGTCCCGCGATCGAGGACCGCAACGTGCGCTCCAAGCTCGCGAGCTGGGCGGTGAAGGCGAGCGGGCTGAAATACACCAGCATGCGCGCCATCTCGGCGCTGTCGAAGGGCGAGCGGCCGGGACCTGAGAACTCGATCGGTAAGCTGGTCGCCGGACCGATGATCCAGGACGTCGCAGCCTACGCGCTCGACCTGCAGGGTGCGGCCGGCGTGCTCAGCGGTCCCGAGGCCGAGCTTGCGGGCAAATTCCAGGCGATGCTGCTGCGCGCGCCCGGCACCCGTGTCGAAGGCGGCACCGACGAGATCATGCGCAACATCATCGCCGAGCGCGTGCTCGGCCTGCCCGGCGACATCCGTGTCGACAAGGACGTGCCGTTCAACCAGGTGCCGACCAAGGGACGTGCCTAGCAAGCGGAGTCGTAGGGCGGGTTAGCGCAGCGTAACCCGCCCTTGGCTCGTGCAATGCTGATCAAAGCGGCGGGTTACGCCTTCGGCCAACCCGCCCTCCGCATACGAAGCGAGGTTAGATCATGAACTTCGACGACACCCCTGAAGAAGCCGCCTTTCGCGACACCGCGCGCGCCTGGATCGCGGCCAACGCGCCGAAGGAGCTGGAGGGCGAACTCGCGAGTTCCTCGCTCGGGCGCATCAGGCTCAAGCACGCCGATATCGTCGAGGTCGGCAAGGCCTGGCAGAAGAAGAAGTCCGATGCCGGCTGGGCCTGCCTGCACTGGCCGAAAGCGTATGGCGGCCGCGGCGCGACGCCGATCGAGCGCGTGATCTGGCAGCAGGAGGAGGGCGTCTATGGCAAGCTGACGCAGCCGTTCCAGATCGGCGAGGGCATGTGCGGCCCGACCGTGATGGCCTATGGCAGCGAGGAGCATAAGCGGCGCTATCTGCCCAAGCTCGCCTCGGGCGAGGAGATCTGGTGCCAGCTGTTCTCCGAGCCGGCGGGCGGCTCCGACGTCGCCGGCCTGCGCACCCGCGCCGAGAAGCGTGGCGATGACTGGGTCATCAACGGGCAGAAGATATGGACCTCGGGCGCGCACTACTCGGATTACGGCCTGCTGATCACGCGCACCGATCCCAACGTGCCCAAGCACAAGGGCCTGACGATGTTCTTCCTGGACATGAAGAGCCCGGGCGTCGAGGTCCGTCCGATCAAGCAGGCCAATGGAATGCAGGAGTTCAACGAGGTCTATTTCACCGACGTGGTGATCCCCGACAGCCAGCGGCTCGGCGCGGTCGGCGACGGCTGGAACGTGTCGCTCACCACCTTGATGAACGAGCGCATGTCGATCGGCGCGCGGCTCGCCACGGGCTTCCCGGAGATGTTCGAGTTCTGCGCCAACCTGATGACCGAGAATGGTTTGGCGATCGATGACCGCGCCACGCGTTCGAAGCTCGCCTCCTGGGCGGTCAAGGCGAGCGGATTGAAGTACACGAGCTATCGCGCCATCTCGGCGCTGTCCAAGGGCGAGCGGCCGGGACCTGAGAATTCCATCGGCAAGCTGGTCGCCGGCGTCATGCTGCAGGATATCGCGACCTACGCGATGGATCTCGAAGGCGGCGCCGGCGTGCTGACCGGCGCGGACGAGGCGGTGACGCAGGGCCAGTTTCAGCAGATGCTGCTGACCTCGCCCTCGATGCGCATCGCCGGCGGCACCGACGAGATCCTGCGCAACATCATCGCCGAGCGCGTGCTCGGCCTGCCCGGTGACATCCGGGTCGACAAGGACGTGCCGTTCAACAAGGTGCCGACCAAGGGACGTAGCTAACCCTCATGCTGAGGAGCTGCGCAGCAGCGTCTTGAAGGATGAGGCCGATATCCGGGCCTCATGGTTCGAGACGGCGCTGCGCGCCTCATCATGAAGGGACGTTTCTCCGTTGTAGTGAGAACCATAAATGAAAGCTGACGCCGCAGCCGCACAGGCCACTCCCATCACCGTTCTCGAAGAGCTGATGGCCGCGCGCTTCTCCTGTCGCAGGTTCCTGCCCGAGCCCGTGCCGCGCGCCACCATCGAGCGCATCCTGGAGGCGGCGCAGAAAACCGCGTCGTGGTGCAACAGCCAGCCGTGGCGTGTCGATATCACCTCCGGTGTGGCGACCGAGGCGTTCCGGAAGGTGATGTATGCGGCGGCCTCCAGCGGCAAGGCGGCGTCAGGCGACTTTCCTTTCCCGCGCGAATACACCGGTGTCTATCTCGAACGGCGGCGCGAGAGCGGTTTCCAGCTCTACAACGCGCTCGACATCCCGCGCGGCGACAAGGCGGGCTATGCCCGGCAGGCGCTGGAGAACTACAATTTCTTCGGCGCGCCGCATGTGGCGATCATCCACAGCGACGAGGCGCTCGGCACCTATGGCGCGATCGATTGCGGCGGCTACGTCACGAGCTTCATGCTGGCGGCGCAGGCGCTCGGCATCGCCACCGTGCCGCAGGCGGCGCTCGCGTTTCATTCCGACGTGGTGCGGCAGCACTTCGGGCTCGGCGGCGACCGCAAGGTGGTCTGCGGCATCTCGTTCGGGCATCCCGATCTCGGTGACAAGGCCAACTCCTACCGCACCCGCCGCGCCACGGTCGCGGAGACCGTCCGCTTTCACGACAAATAACGTCCCGTCCGTGGGTCGCGCGCGCGTATTGTTTGCCGGTGGAGTTCCGTTATCCGGGACTCCGGAGGGGGCGAGACGACCCGCGAGTCCATTTTTGTAAACCGAGTTTGCTGAACAAGGAGCAGCTCGGGCGGCGGCGCCATGATTTTGCCGAGGTGTCGTCCGAGTTCGGCAAGCGCGTTTCGGCAACGATGCGCGCGCTCTCCTGTCCGACCTTCACATCGAAAGCCGCCCTGAAATCAACAGTTTGTGTCTGTGATGCGCCAACCGAGACGCGTTGCTACGGGGACCAGACGTGTTGCGAGAGTCGGTGCAGGAGCGCTAATGGCTGCTGTTTGTCGAATTGGGCGCGCACTTTTCCTTCAGCTCGTGGGCTTCAAGCAATGATATTGACAAAATTCTCTCTAACATTTTGAGTTGCATCGCCCGAGCGTCAACGATGCAAAATTGCAGACGCTCGATGATCTTCTCGATTGAAGGTTCAGTCACGGCTCGAAACCTGAAGTGTCAGCGATGGATTCCATGAACACGCCGTCCAACCTTTATGCCCTCGAGGTGGATGAGGCGACGCTCCTTGGTCACCGCCTCTTGAAGGCCTTCCATAAGCTCAGGCTGAAGCGGCACCGGGAACAGCTCATTGCGCTGGCTGAGCGGCTGGTGGAAGATGAAGAAAGATATCCGGCAGGGCCTGGCGGCTGACGTCTTCGAGCCCTTGCCACGTCAGCGTCGGCCGCGTCAGGCCGATCTGCTCGCAGAGTGACTTCCATGTCGTTTCATCGCAGTCGACGAGCACGGCCATCACCGACATCCCGTCCATCATGTGAGGTACGCCGAGCGGCCGCGCCTTCCAGCCGCACTTCTCGAACCGCGGCAGCCACCAGGTTTCGAGCACGATCGAAAAGCCGGTCAGCCCGATCGAGATGCCGTATTCCATGATTGCAGTGAGCAGCAGCATGTCGACCCGCGGGCCGGCGTGCTCGCCGCGGCGCTCCGGGATCACGAAGATGCGCGACAGCTCGTAGACGTCGGGGCGCTGGATCGGGCCGCGCAGATTCAGATACGGGAAGATGTCGCTCATCAGCGTCGGCAGCAGCGTCGGCACCGCGCGCATCGAGCCGATCAACTGGCCCTTGTCGATGCAGAACAGATAGACCGAATCCTCGGTGTCGAACTGATCGATCTCGCGCCCGTCCGGACGATCGAGCGCCATCCACTTGCGCTGCTTGACGTAGATCTCGTGGCGCAGACGGTAATACGAATCGAAATATTTCTCGTACAGAGCGCGATTATCTTTTCGAACGACATGAATCTCAGGCATCGAAACCCCCGGTCGTCTGAATCAAATTGGGGTTTGCAGATTGCCGATGCGCTCGAATTGATCCAGTGGGAGAAACGCCAGATCAGATCGAGATCTCGCCGTTGACAAGAGCGGTCGCAACCGTCGCCGTCTTGTTCTTGGTTGCTAGCTTGCGCTGCGCTTCTTCCAGATGCCACCGGACGTTGCGTTCGGAGACGCCGAGGATGCGCGCCGTCTCCCACGCGGTCTTGCCGCGCGCCGCCCAGCCCAGCACCTCGGCCTCGATCCGCGACAGGCGTCGGCCCTGGTTGCTCGCGGCCGAGCGCGCCAGCGCGCGCAGCCGGCTGTGGGTGAAGATGCTGATCAGGTGCAGCGCGCCCCGCGCGTCCGGAGCGAGATTCGGATTTTCGCCTGCAAGGCTGACGGCGCCCACGGCATCGTCGTAGTGGATGGGGACGCAGAAGCCTTCGTTCAATCGGAAGTCCTTCGCGCGCATCATCACCTCATGCGCGCCGGGCTCGTCCTCGCGGTCATAGGGAGCCTCAGACCACGCGAATGGATTCAATGTCGAGATGCAGTGTCGCGGAATCGGATCGCAGCGGTGAAACTGCTCGCGCGCATACATGTCGAACCATTCCCGCGGCCAGCCGTTGGCGAGAATGGTTTGCTGCAGCGATTGGCCCGAGGTCGGCACGCCGGCCATGATGTAGGCGTGAAAGCCCAGGTCGCTGATCATCTTCTCGAACTGGGAGAGCACGCTCGCGCTGGTCTTCGACGCTTCGATCGCATCGACGTACTCCAGAGCTCGTCGTCCCCAATACGCGTCCATCACTTGCATGTGAAAGTCTCCGCCCGTGGTTCAAGCTAGCCACGGACAAAAGGCTGTCAACCGCAAATTGGAGATTTAGGTCGATAGTTCGTTGAGCGTGTGTCGGAGCACCGGCTGGATACAGACATTTGCATGCAAAATTTATGAGTTCGGAGCGCGGCTGCGCTCAGAATTTCGGGGTTCTTTTCTCTGCAAACGATTTCATGCCTTCCTGGATTTCGGCGCCGCGCATGCTGTCCTGATGCCTGCGGCGCGCCGTCGCATCGTCGAGGGCTCCGCGCGCGAAATCGTTGATGGCGCGCTTCATGCCGCGCATGGCCAGGGGGGCGTTGCCGGCCAGGACCGTCGCCAGCCGGTCGACCTCCGCATCGAGCGCATCGGCCGTCACCATGCCGGTGAGATAGCCGATGCGCAGCATCTCGGCCGCGCCGATCTTCTCCGCCGTCAGGAACAGACGCTTCGCATTATCGACGCCGAGGCGGGACACGTAGCGCTTGATGCCGTTGGGGTAATAGTGCAGCCCGAGCCGCGCCGCCGGCATGAACATCTCGCTGGTATCGACTCCGATCCGGAAATCGCAGGCCAGCGCCAGATCGGTCGAGCCGCCATAGACCCCGCCGTTGAGCCGGCAGATCGTCGGCAAAGCGAGGTCCTCAAGCCGGTCGACGACCTCCTCGAATGCCGGGCTGGAAGCCTCGGCCTTATCCGCCGGCGTTGCGCCGATGGCGCCAAGGTCGAAGCCGGCGCTGAACGCCCGCCCGGTGCCGGTCAAGACCAGCACGCGCAAGGCGGCGTTGGCCTCGACCCGGTCGAACAGCGCCAGCAGCTCGGCGAGGTCCTCCGGCTGGAGCCGGTTGAGATGGCGCGGACGATTGAGCCGAATGGTGGCGCGGGCGCCGTCGATGGTGAGCAGCGGCATGCTCGGCGCGTCATCGGCCTGGGTGGTCCGTCCGGTCGTCATGTCCTGTTCTCCATGGTTCGGCGCCTCGCCTCGGCAGCGATGCTCTGCGCCAGATCGGGGTGGCGTGCCATCAGCACGCGGAAATCGACGAGGTCGAGGACCAGCAGCTTCGACAGCCCTGTCGTGCTGATGTCGGCCGAGCGCAGGTTGTTCCCGAGCAAGGCCATCTCGCCGAAGAACGCGCCCTCGCCGAGCCGGACCTTCTTGCCGGGAAGGTCGACCTCGACCTCGCCGGAGGCGATGAAATACATGCAGTCGCCCGGCTCGCCCTTGCGGATCACGGTGGCGCGGGGCGGCAGGTCGATGGTGCGCAGCATTTGCGTGACGTCGGCGATCGTCGAGGGCCCGAGGCTGGCGAAGAACGGTACCTTGCTGACTGATTCCCAGGTCTTGAGAAAGTTGTCGCGCCGGGTTTCCGCGGCGAAGCCGGTCGCCAGGATGCCGGTCCATAGGCCGAACACGCCGAGGCCGGAGATCATCACCGTGGCGGCGACCACCCGCCCGAGCGGCGTGACCGGCACCACGTCGCCATAGCCCGTGGTGGTGAGGGTCACGACCGCCCACCACAGCGCGGACGGGATGCTGCCGAAGGTGGCCGGCTGCTCGTCATGTTCGAGCGCGTATTCGGCGACCGATCCGACAAACAGCACCACCAGGAACAGCACCAGCACCGACAGCAGCGGACGCGCTTCCAACACCAGCACCCGGCGGAGCCGGCGCAGGCCAGGCACGCCGGGGATCACCTTGAGCACCCAGATGACCGCCAGCAGCCACGCCGTGCGTGCCTCCATGCCCGAGACCAGCGCGGTCGGCACGGCGAGAGCGGAGATCGTGTCCAGCAGTCCCCGGCCCGACATGAGGTAGGCGGCGACGCGATGCGCCCGGGCCGCCTGCTGAACCCGAACCGCCCATTCGACGACGAAAAAGACAAGGCATCCGCACAGCAGGGCGATGATCCAGCGCCGTCCGGCCTCGTAGGCCGGGTCCATCGTCAACAGCACCATGGCGCTCATGCCGAGCGCCACGGCCGCAAAGGCCGCCTTGGTCATGTTGCGTCCGGCCAGCGCGGTGACGAATGCCGCCAGGGCAGGGTGCTGCGGTTTGGTCATTGCTGGCGGGCGTCGGTCGCTGATCTCAGAGCCGCAGGAGATCGCGGCGGCGGCAAGGTGCCCCGATCGGGGGAATCCCGTCAACGATGCGGGCCGGTCGGTTGCGCGGGTGCCTCCGGCAGGTCCAAACCGTCCTACTTCGAGCGGGAATTTTTGAGTGTCGGCTCAAATACCGGTTCAAACGTCGTCTGTTCGCCGTATATCAGAGGTCGGCATGGACACGCTAAATTAGGCAAAAGGAGGCCGGAACCGAGCGTCCGCCCTCCTGCGTCCCAAGAGTCTGGTTGATCCCAATGGATACCTCACACCTGGTCGAACATGCGGGCGCCGCCGGCAGCCTCTTCGCCTCGATCTTCGTGGTCGCCACGCTGTCGATGCGGACCATGATTCCGCTGCGGGTTTTCGCCATCCTCACCAACATCGTCCTGATCGCGACCGCGGTGCCGATGCACAACTATCCGGTCCTGATCCTGCACGGGGTGCTGCTGCCGCTCAACAGTTACCGGCTCCACCAGATGCTGCAACTGGTCCGCGACGTGAAGCAGTCGGTCAACAGCGACCTCTCCATGGAATGGCTGAAGCCGTTCATGACCGAGCGCAAATGCGGTCCCGGCGAGGTGCTGTTCTACAAGGACGAGAAGGCCGACAGCATGTACTACATCGTCAGCGGCCGCTTCCGCCTGGTCGAATCCGGCATCGAGCTGCCGGTGGGCGCGATCGTCGGCGAGTTCGGCATGATTTCCCCGTCCAATACGCGCACGCAGACCTTGGAATGCGTCGAGGGCGGGCTGATCCTGTCGGTGTCCTACGACCAGGTCGAGCAGCTCTACGTCCAGAACCCCGCCTTCGCCTTCTACTTCCTGCGCCTCGCCAGCGCCCGGCTGTTCCAGAACATCGAAACGCTCGAGCGGCGGCTGGCGCAACAGACCACCGCGCCGGCGCCCGTCGCCAAGCCGGCGTGATCCGGGGAGCCTGAAGCCCAGTGGAAAGCGTCCGGTCCTCGCTGCGATATCTGTTCGCCGACGTCATCGGCGACGACGATGGCGAGCCGCCTTTTCTGCCTCAGGGCCTGCCTGACGCCGCCGTGCCGACGGTGAGCGACGGCATCCATCTGCTGATGGAGTATCAGGGCGCGAGCTATGCGCAGCTCTACGTCGATCGCATCAAGCGATTCGTGCGCAGATCGAACGTCGATGCCGGCATGCTGTCTCAGATCGCGCAGCTGCTGGCCGCCCGCATGGCCTACGAGGATCCGATCCGGATCGCCCAGCTCAGATTGATCAGCCTCGACATGGGGCAGCGCCCGGGGGGACGCGAGAGCGATGACGTGCGGCGGTTTCGCCTCGACGAACTGATCGGTGTGCTGCCGCAGGCCGTGGCGGAATCGTTGCTGGCAGCCTTCGAGCAGGTCGGCTGGCTGGGCCGGCGCCGGGTCAAGGTCCGCTTCTCGGTTCGATCGCCGCTCGCCATTCGCCGTCTCAAGCTGATGGCCGGCCTGCGGCGCTGGCGGCTGCAGTCGGTGCGCTATGGCGAGGAGCGCGCCTGGGCCGAACGGTGGCTGCACATGATCGCGCGTGCGCTGGACAAGCAGCCTGCGGCGGCGTCCGCCGTGATCGGCACGGCGACCATGATCCAGGGGCAGGGCGACGGCTACCGGCAGGGTCTCGCCGATTGGCATGCCATCATCGATGGCCTGGCCAAGCCCACCTTCGATGGCGTGCTGCCGATCTCGGATCTCGCCTCCGCCATCGCCGAGGCGCGCGCCGTTGCGCTGGCAGAGCCGGGACAGGGCGCGCTGAAGCGGGCCATCGCGCAGATCCGGGCGAGGGCGCTGTCAGCACCGAAGACCGACGCCGCTGAATGAAACGCCGCGACTGCGGCCGGTTCGCAGATGCACGGTGGCGGGTAACCTTACCCCCCGCGGAATTGCCGGGAAGGGTAGCAGGGCGCGATTTGAGGTTCCCTTTCGCGTGCAATTCGCTACCGGAGATGTCATAAGCGTCGCATACGCGTCGAATTGGCCGGGTATTCTCATCAGATTGCGCTGAACGCCTCCAGTTCCCCGTGCGTCCAAGGGTTGGTTCCCAGGGTTGGTTCCAAGGGTTAGTCGTAGCGAGAGCGTCAGCTTTGTCTTTTCCTTCTTTGTCGTCGCAGGTTCCGGTTGGTGCGCTGGTCGGCTGGATGCTGCTGCTGACCTTCAAGCACATCATTGGCGACTTCGTTCTGCAGAACGCCTGGATGGCCTATGGCAAGGACCAACGGAAGGGCTGGGCGCTGCCGCTGTTGGTGCACTGCCTGATCCATCTCGCCGTCGCCATGGTTCTGATCCTGATCGTCGCGCCGAGATTCTGGTTCGTCGCCGTGATCGACTTCGCCATTCACATCACCATCGATCGCATCAAGGGCATCTGCTCGTCGCGGTTCGGCATGAACACCGAGCACCGATGGTTCTGGACCCTGATCGGCGTCGATCAGGCGCTGCATCACCTCACCGGATTCGGGCTCTCGATCTTCATGGCCGCGAACGGCTGAGTCCGGTCGCGGTGCGTCGCGGCGAAGCTGCGCCGACGGCGGCAGCCCCGTGTCAAGCCGGGGGTGGGACGACCGTTCGGTTTGGTTAACCGGACGTTAGCGATTCGCGCCGCATCGTCGCGCCATGGCAATCAAACAGATGCTTCAAAGTCGCGATGCGTTCGACAGCGATTCGTGCCCGGTCGGCGACGAGCTTCTCGGCGAGCTCTACCGTGCCGACGCCAACGGGCTGCCCGCGCTGGTCGAGAGCGTCTCCGCCGATGTGAGGGCCATGCTGGCGCTGTTCTGTTACAGGCGCACGCATCTTCACCCGCTGGCGCTTGCGATTGCATCCACCTGCAGCGAGCAGGACCTGTCGCAGTTCGGCGGCCGGGTCGGATCGGCGCTGTATGCGCAGTCCCGCGGCGGTCGGGCGGGTCCGGCCAGCGCGACCTCGAGCCGCAAGCCGATCTCGCTGTCGACCAAGCCGCTCTCGGTGATGAAGCCGTTCGAGGACGATCTCGACGACAGCCCCGAGCCGGTCACGGCCTGACTCCCCGTCTTCCTAGCCTTTGGCTCAGGCGAGCACCGGCAGCCCGAACTTGCGCCGGGCCATCGCGCATTCGGCGTCACCCGGCATGCAGATGCGGCACACCTCAGGGCGGATCGCGTAGATCCGGCACGCGACGGCGCGCGCGATCTCGCCATCGAGCGCGCAGCAGCGGTCGCCGTCGCAGCGCATGCCCGACAGCCGTTCGTTGACCAGCTCGGCCGGGATCAGGTCGAGGGCTTCATCCTCCTCGATCGTGAAGCGCGGCCAGTTCGACGAATAGGCGCAGCACGCGCCGCAGCTCTGACAGGGGCTGCTGTCAGTCTCGCCAGACACCGGTTCAGACATCCTTGGGAACCTCCCACACCAGGCTGCGCCGCCATTTGGCGCGCAGCGCCTCGCGCCTTTCAGGATATTTGTCGTCGAGATAATCCGCCTCGACGACACGGTCGGTCCTGAAGCTGCGGAAGTCGCGACGCAGCTCGCACCAGGCGGCGAGGATGCGCACCGCGTCATGATAGCCGATCGCGATCGGCCAGATCACGCGCTCGCTGTCGCGGCCCTGCTCGTCGCGATAGCGTAAGCGGATCTTGCGTCCCTCGTGGATCTGCGAGCGCGTGCGTGACATGTCGATGCGGTCCGGCTCGCGCATCCACGGCCGCGGCGCGCGGCTCGCCGGCTCCAGCACGAATGGCCTTAAGCGCTCCGGCACGGTGTCGGCGATCTTGGCCATCAGGTCTTCCGCCGCGCGCGCCAGCACCGGGTCGGCGTTGACCGCGACCCATTGCGCGCCAAGCACCGCCGCCTCGATCTCGTCCGGCGTCAGCATCAAGGGCGGCAGATCGAAACCCTTCTCCAGGATATAGCCCATGCCGGCCTCGCCGCGGATCGGCACGCGCTGCCCGATCAGGGTGGCGATGTCGCGATAGATCGTGCGCTTCGAGGTCTCGAGCTCGGCCGCGATCGCATCCGCCGTCAATGGGCGGCGCGTGCGTCTCAGCACCTGGATGATCTGGAACAGCCGGTCGGCGCGTCTCATGGTGTGTCCTGCGAGCGGCGAGCACCCCCGCCGATGCTGACAGGATGCTGGCAGCAGCCTGTCCTTATACCGGGCCAACAACGAGATTGAAGGGGTGATGTCGATGATGATGTTTTATGGCCTTGGCCTGGCCACCACGCTACTGCCGCTGCTGACACCATGGTGGCAGCAGCACGTTCGTAGCGTCCGGCGTCTGCTCAGGAAGTCGGGAGTGCTGTCATGATCACATTGTTCGGTTTGGGCGCGGGCTTCGGCCTGCCGGAGATCAGCCCCTTCGTCACCAAGACGGAGGTGCAATTGAAGATGGCGGGCCTCGACTATCGGAAGCAGCGGGCGATGCCGCCGGCGTCGCCGAAGGGGCAACTGCCCTTCATCGACGATGGCGGCGAGCTGATTGCCGATTCGACCTTCATCCGTGCCCACATCGAGCGCAAATACGGCTTCGACTTCGATTCCGGACTCGACGTGCGCGCGCGGGCGCAGGCCTGGGGGTTCGAGCGCATGATCGAGCATCATCTGTATTTCGCGCTGGTCGGGGCGCGCTGGGTCGATCCGGTCAACTTCGCCAAGGGGCCGGCGCATTTCTTCGACGGCGTGCCGGCCGACAAGCGCGAGAAGCTGCGCGAGGACGCGCAGTTTCGTGTCGCCGAGAACTATCTGATCTCCGGGCTCGGCCGGCACGCGCCGGACGAGGACGTCGATCTCGCCGCGCGCTCGCTGCGCGCGCTGTCGGTGCAGCTCGGCGACCGGCCTTATCTGATGGGTGATCGTCCATGCGGCACCGACGCGACCGCGTTCGCCGTCATCGCCGGCATTCTCACGCCGTTCTTCGACTCCGAGCTCCGCCGCAGGACCGAAAGCTTCGGCAATCTCGTCGCCTATGCCGAGCGCATGATGGCGCAGTACTATCCCGAGTTCGATTGGGGCAGGGCGGCCGAGGCCGCCTGAGTTCTTAAGCCCCACCCACGTCATTCCGGGGGCAAGGCCGCAGGCCTTGAACCCGGAATCTCGAGATTGTTTTGCGCTCTACTCATGTCGAGATTCCGGGTTCAATCGCCCGTGCACTACCGCGCACGAACGATTTGCCCCGGAATGACGACCAAGCACAGGTCCACAGTGCTGAAGGCAGAGGACTTCGTCAGAGGGCCTCGCCCTTCAACCGCGTCACCTCCGCCTCCAGCTCCGCGATGCGCGCATCGCGCACGGCCAGCGCTTCCGCGACGTCGGCCGCGTCGAACTTCTGCGGGATGTGCTGCGGGCAGTTGGTGTCCCAGGCGCTGATCGTGAACAGCATGACCTGCTCGGGCCGCGCCTTGTAGCCTCTCGGCATCAGCGAGGCCGTCAGCGCGGCATCATCCTCGACCACCCGCGCCGTCCCCCAGATCTTCACCCGGCGGCGGTGCGCGTAGTCCATGACGAAGATGTAGGCGTGCGGGTTCTCCGACAGATTGCCCTGGGTGATGTACTGCCGGTTGCCGCTGAAGTCGGCGAACGCCAGCGTGTGGCTGTCGAGCACCTTGAGAAAGCCCTTCGGTCCGCCGCGATGCTGGATATAGGGCTGGCCGTCGGCCGAGGCGGTCGCGAGATAGAAGCTCGTGGCCTCGGCGAGGCGGCCGGCGAGATCGTCGTCGACCTCGTGGCGAAAGCCGCGGCTCTGCTCCACATGCGCGTAGCTCTCGCGCGACCCCTTGCGGGCCTGGATCGCCTTGACGGCGGGTGAGAACATGACGTCGCCGGGTGCCTGGATGGTTGGCTGGGTCATCGCAATGACTCCTTGTCGCTGCGGCCGTGACTGCCGCCGTGAAGGCAATATGGTCCCAATCCCCCAGGGAAATAATCTGGCCAGTTGACATTGGATCGTTGCAGATGCTGCAATAATCTGATGGACCGCATCGATGCCATGCAGGCGTTCGTGACCGTCGCCGAGCTGAACGGCTTCGCACCGGCAGCGCGCCGGCTCAAGCTGTCGCCATCGGCGGTCACCCGGTTGGTCGCCGCGCTCGAAGCGCATCTTGGCGTCCGCCTGCTGCAGCGGACGACGCGCTCGGTGACCCTGACCGATTCCGGACGACGCTATCTCGAACGCGCGAGCCGCATTCTGGCTGATCTGGCGGAGGCCGAGCGCGCCGCGGAGAGCGAGCGCCTGCAGCCGGTGGGGCGGCTGGTGGTCTCGGCGCCCGTCGGCTTCGGCCGGCTCCATGTCGGTCCGGTCATGGCCGCGTATCTGAGCCGCTATGCCGAGGTCGCGGCCGAGCTGCGCCTCGAGGACCGCCAGATCAACCTGGTGGAGGACGGCGTGGACTGTGCCGTTCGGATCGGCCATCTCGGCGATTCTTCGCTCGTGGCGCGCCAGGTCGGCAGCATGCGCCGGATCGTGGTCGGGGCTCCCGCCTACTTCAAGGTCCATGGTGAGCCGCGGACGCCCGATGCGCTGGCGAAGCACCAGACCATCCAGTTCGGCCCGGCCGATGAATGGCGCTTCGTCAGGGAGGGCCGGGAACTGCGGATTGCGGTCAGCCCGCGGCTCGTCACCAACAATGCCGACGCCGCGATCCAGTATGCCGAGGCGGCCGGCGGCGTGACACGGGTGATGGCCTATCAGGCTGCGGACGGCTTGCGCGGCGGCCGCCTCAAGCGGGTGCTGGCGAAATACGAGCCTCCGCCGCTCCCGATCCACATCGTGTTTCCGAGCTCCCGCCTGCTCTCCGCCAAAGTGCGCGCCTTCATCGACCTGATCACCGCAACCTGCGACTGGCGTTTCGACTGACGACGTCACTCCTTCTTCGGCACCACGCGAAACGTCGCGTTCGCCCGCGCGATCACGGCGTCATCCGCCAGCACCAGGCTCTGGACGAAGCAGACGGTGCGTCCGCTCCTGATGACGTCGCTCTCGACGCTGAGCCATTGTCCGATCCCGGCGCTGCCGATGTAGTCGACCGCGAGATTGATCGTCACCAGCGACGCCTCCCAGCCCAGCGCCTGGGCGCAGCTGTAGCCCATCGCATTGTCGGCCAGCGATGCGATCAGGCCGCCATGGATCAGCCCGCGCGAATTGGTGTGCGGCACGGCAAGCCTAAGGCCGAGGATGACGGCCTTGTCGGTTCTCCTGGCGTAGAGCGGCTCCCAGGGATCGGTGAACGGGCTCTTGCGGAAATGCGGCTCGAAGCCGGCGGGAATGCTGCTCACGCGTGTCTCGATCGTTGCTGGCGATGTCCGCAGTCAACGACGTCTCCGCGCGTTTTGCACCGCCTACAAAGTTTCAAACGTGTTTTGCGCCGATGTTTGAAACGGTGCGCGCCGACGCCGGCGGAGATGGCGCACGATGTCGCAGGGCCGCTCGACCCCTCGTGGCAATTTCGCGGTGTGCCGACGCAGCCGTGCAATTTCGGGTGCACTCAAGATGCTTAACGTGTTAATGAATTGGTCGCGCGGCTGCAACTTTCGTCTGCCAGACTTGCGTTGGCTGGCGCGATAGGGGCAGGCTCGCGCGTGCAGCGACGGCAGGTCTGCCGTCACGCTTGCAATGATGGTTATATGCTATAACAATGAAGCAAAGGGCCCTCGAAGGCCCATGATGGAAGGAGAGGATCCCGATGAGGAAGACGCTTCTGGCGTTGGCGCTGGCTGCCGGTGTGACCACCCCCGCGCTCGCGCAGGACAAGACGTTCGAGCTGAAGATTTCGCACTGGGTGCCCGCCAGCCATCCGCTGCAGAAGGCGCTGGAGGATTGGGCCGCATCGGTCGAAAAGGCCTCGGGCGGCACCATCAAGGGCAAGGTGTTCCCGGCCCAGCAGCTCGGCAAGGCCTTCGACCATTACGACATGGCGCGCGACGGCATCGCCGATGTCACTTACGTCAATCCCGGCTATCAGCCCGGCCGTTTCCCGATCATCGGCGCCGGCGAGCTGCCGTTCCTGGTCTCCGACGCCAAGGGCGGCTCGGAAGGTCTGGACGCGTGGTACCGAAAATATGCCGAGAAGGAGATGAAGGACGTCAAGTATTGCCTCGCCTTCGTCCACACGCCCTCGGCTTTCCACACCCGCACCAAGAAGGTCGTCGTGCCCGAGGACGTCAAGGGCATGAAGATCCGCCCGGCGGATGCGACGATCGCCAATTTCGTCACCCTGCTCGGCGGCACCAATGTGCAGTCGTCGGCGCCGGAAGTGCGCGACATCATCGAGCGCGGTGTCGCTGACGGCGTCACCTTTCCGGCGGGCTCGCTGGTGCTGTTCGGAGTCGACAAGGTCACGAAGTACCACATGGACGCGCCGTTCTACGTGACGACCTTCGTGTTCGTCATGAACAAGGACAAGTACAACCAGATGTCGGCGATGCAGAAGAAGGCGATCGACGACAATTGCAACACGGAGACCGCCGGCAAGGTCGGCGAGCCCTGGGGCAAGTTCGAGGACGCCGGCGTCGACAAGATCAAGGCCGAGTCCGGCCAGGAGGTCTACAAGCTGACGCCGGAGCAGACCGCTTTGTGGAAGAAGGCCTCCGAGCCGCTGTTCAAGACCTGGGCCGACGGCGTCAAGAAGACCGGCGTCGACGCCGAGGCCGCCATGACCGAGCTGAAGGCCTCGCTCGCCAAGTACAACGCGCTGGCGCAGTAGCGCTCTTTACATCGCGCTGTTGCGCAGCAGACGGTGCGCTCCCTCTCCCCGTTCTGACGGAGAGAGGGTCGGGGTGAGGGGCAGCCGCACGGGTGGTGCGAGCCGTTAGACCTGTACCCCCTCACCCCAACCCTCTCCCCGCCTTAGCGAAGCTTCGCTTCGCCCTGGCGGGGCGAGGGGGCGCACCGCCTGCTGCGCGGCAGCGCGCGCTCCAATCTTCAAGCCTACGACCAGATTTCAAACGGGGACGCCATGCAGCGCGCCTACATGGACCGGATCATCGATGCGATCGAATGGATCGCCGCGTTCTTCGTCGGCATCGTCGCGCTCGACATCTTCCTGTCGGTGCTGCTCCGCAACACGCTGAACTATTCGATCCCCGATTCCTTCGACATCGGGCGCATGCTGCTCGGCATCCTGATCTTCTGGGGCATCGCTGCGACATCCTATCGCGGCACCCACATCACCGTGGATCTGATCTGGGGCAATGTCGGCCCGCGCTATCAGCGCTGGATCGACATCTTCGCAACGCTGGTGCTGCTGTTCGTCGTCACGGTGCAGACCTGGACCCTGTTCGACAAGGTGCGCGGCACCTATGAGGACAACGTCCTCACCTTCGATCTGCACATGCCGACCTGGCCGTTCTTCGCCATCGCCTGGATCGGCGACGTTTCGGCGGTGCTCCTGATCGCCATCCGGACCTATCGCCTGATCTTCCACCCCGAGGAGATTCATGACCCTCACGTCAAGCCCACGGAGTAGTGCCGCATGAGTACGGATGCGGTTGCCGTCATCGGCTTCGTTGCGCTGTTTGCGCTGATGCTGCTGCGCGTGCCCGTCGGCATGGCGATGGGACTCGTCGGCGTGTCCGGCTTCGCCTATCTCGTCAACGGCACGGCGGCGTTGAAGCTGGTCGGCCAGACCTCGATGCGCACGGTCACGGACTACACGTTCGGCGTGATCCCGATGTTCCTGCTGATGGGAACGTTCGTGTCCAACTCCGGCATGAGCCGCGAGCTGTTCCGCGCCGCCAACGGCTTCGTCGGCCATCTGCGCGGCGGGCTCGGCATCGCCACCGTCGCCGCCTGCGGCGGCTTCGCCGCGATCTGCGGCTCGTCCGTGGCGACCGCCGCGACGTTCTCGGCGGTGGCCTATCCCGAGATGCGCCGCTTCGGCTATCCGCAGTCCTTCGCCACCGGCGTCATCGCCGCGGGCGGCACGCTCGGCGCGATGCTGCCGCCGTCGACCGTGCTCGCCGTCTACGGCATCATCACCGAGCAGGACATCGGCAAGCTGTTCATCGCCGGCATCATCCCCGGCCTGTTGGCGATGACCATGTACATGATCACCATCACGGTGATCGGCCGTGTCAGGCCGGATTTTCTCCCGAAGGGCGAGGCGCCGCCGTGGCGCGAGCGCATCGCGGGCCTGAAAGGCATCTGGGCGCCGGTGCTCCTGTTCCTGTTCGTGATCGGCGGTCTCTATGGTCTGCCGTTCCTGCCGCGCTTCACGCCGACGGAAGCCGGCGGCGTCGGCGCCACCGGCGCATTCCTGATAGGCGTGTTCACCGGCCGGCTCGACAAGGACAAGATCCTGGCTTCGCTGCTGCAGGCCACGCGCACCGCGGCCGCGGTGTTCACCGTGCTGATCGGCGCGCTGATCTTCGGCTACTTCCTGACGGTGACGCAGACGCCGCAGAAGGTGACGGAGTTCCTCACCGGCCTCGGCCTCGGCCCCTACGGGGTGCTGGCGCTGATCATGGTGATGTATCTCGTGCTCGGCTGCCTGATGGATGCGATGGCGATGATCATCCTGACCGTGCCGATCATCTTCCCGGTCATCTCCCATCTCGGCTTCGATCCGATCTGGTTCGGCGTCATCATCGTGATGACCGTCGAGCTCGGCCTGATCCATCCGCCGGTCGGCATGAACGTCTTCGTCATCAAGAGCGTGGTGAAGGACGTGTCGTTCTCGACGATCTTCAAGGGCGTGCTGCCCTTCGTCGTCACCGACCTGATCCGCCTGGTGATCCTGATCGCCTTCCCGCTGCTGGCCACCTGGCTGCCGCAACAGATGATGGCCCGCTGATGACGACCCCGATCCTCGAGACCCGCTACGTCTTCACCCTCACCGTGATGATCGGCGACGTCACCAGTGCCGGCGAGACCGGCATCGGCGTGCGCCGGATCATCCCGATCCATGGCGGCGAGGTGAAGGGCCCCGGCCGCGCCGGTGAGGGCATCAGCGGCAGGATCTGCAATTTCGGCGCCGACTTCCAGGTCATCCGTCCGAACGAGCTGATCGACCTCGAAGCCAAATATGGCTTCGAGACCGACGACGGCGCGACGATCTACGTCGAGAACCGCGGCATCCGCTTCGGACCGGTCGACCTGTTGCAGAAGCTCAAGCGCGGCGAGCCGGTCGATCCCAAGCTGATCTACTTCCGCACCCACCCGCGGTTCGAGACCGGCCACGACAGATATCGCTGGCTGATGGAGTACGTCTTCGTCGGCTCGGCGGCCCGGCACGCCGACCGCGTCATCATCGACGTGCACGTGGTGCTGTAGGCTGCACGGCCTGCGTAGTGCGATCGCATCAGGCGGCCTGAGTTTGGCGGTAGCCTGTCTCCACGTCGTCATGGCCGGGCTTGTCCCGGGCATCCACGTCCTCCGGCTGCGGAGAACGACGTGGATGCCCGGGACAAGCCCGGGCATGACGGAGTTCTTGGCTGACCGGGTCGTTCGTCGCGACAGCTTCGTATTCGGGAAGGCCGGCGACTAATCCTCGTCGTCCCAATCCGCCGCCCGGCCATAGCCGCCGTGGTCGCAATTGCGATAGCGCTGGGCCGGCACGTAACGGTAGCGCTCGTAGCCGTAGCCGTCATACGCCGCGTCGCGATAGTGCGACCGGTAGACCGGCGCGGGCTCATAGGCTTGCGCTTCCGACGCCAGCGCGCCGCCGACGAGAGCGCCGACCAAGAGACCACCGATAAGCGCCGCGTTGCGGCCGTCATGGGCCTGAGCCGGCGCCACGCCGGCGAGCAGGGTGGTGGTCACGGCGAGCGCGGCGATGCCGCCTGCGAGAGATGTCTTCAGCGAAACCATGATCCCCTCCATTGGGAAGTGTGGTGACGGTAGAGGTTCTACAGCGCGCGCTTTGAAGGCACCCTGAATGCGATGTTGTCGGCCGTTCACTTTGCTGTCGGCCACGCTGCCCGCCGCAACGGCGGTGTCGTCCCTGCGAACGCAGGGACCCATACCGCGGAATCTGTCGGTTGGGCATAACTGGCAGTCCTCATCTCACGAGGGCCGGTGGTTATGGGTCCCTGCGTTCGCAGGGACGACAGCGGAGAGCGGTGAGGCGCCGTTGCCTCCGATCCTTGATTTTTGCAAAACAAAAATATCTTGCGTTTTTCCAGAAGTTATGATCATATCGCGCCATCCCGTCCCAAGCCGAGGGGCGTAGCGCGCGATCGTCACGACACGCGGGGCGGGGAGCGGTGGCCGCGATCATGTCGCAGCGTGTCTTCGGGCGCGCGGACGAACGATGTGACGCGGACGTGAAATCGCAGCGTCCTGATACCCCGACGCTGGTATCAAGCCGTGATGGCGCCGCAGGCGCTGCGCGGTGATGGTGGCCAAAAAGCCCGGCGCACCAGGGAGACTGCGTATAAGCGTGAAGACCATCGCGCAGGGAAGGCCGGGCGTTCTCGGCTGCACCTGTGGTACCTGCCGCCTGCATTCTTTTCGCAGGCGGGC
>NZ_JAUEUL010000022.1:0-109593 GCF_032487575.1 Bradyrhizobium sp. SZCCHNRI1009
GCGATCACCGGCTCGACCAAGCTGTCGGGTACGTCGGGCAGCTCGTCGAACGATCTGTCCACCGGCATCACCTCGGGCGAGACGCTGGTCGTCAACGGCACCACCTTCACCTTCGTCACCGGCACGTCCTCGACGGGCACCAACATCGGCATTGGCGACAGCGTCAGCAATCTGCTCTCGGCGATCCAGACCCAGACCGGCGTCACCGCGTCGATCACCGCAGGTGCGATCACCCTGACGCCGCCGGCGTCCGGATTGACGCTCTCGGGCAGCACCGGCACCTTGGCCAAGCTCGGACTGACTGCCGTCGGCGATGGCCTATCCGGACAGACGCTGACTGTCGGCGCCACAGGAGGTGGCACGGCGACCAGCATCACGTTCGGCCTCGGGACAGGGCAGGTCAAGTCGCTGAACGATCTCAACGCCAAGCTCGCAGCCAACAACCTGCAGGCCACCGTTGACTCGTCCACCGGCAAGATCTCGATCACCACGACCAACGACGCGGCTTCGGCCACGATCGGCGCGATCGGTGGTACGGCGGCTGCTTCCAGCCAGGCCTTCAACGGCCTGACGGCGGCGGCTCCGGTGGCGGACGCGACTGCTCAGACGCAGCGCGCGAGCCTGGTCTCCCAGTACAACAACGTGCTGGCGCAGATCAACACGACCGCGGCTGACGCCTCGTTCAACGGCATCAACCTGCTGAACGGCGACACGCTGAAGCTGACCTTCAACGAAACCGGCAAGTCGACGCTGTCGATCACCGGTGTCACGTTCAACTCGGCGGGCCTCGGCCTCTCGACGTTGACCTCGGGCACCGACTTCCTCGACAACAACTCGGCGAACAAGGTCATCGGCGTGCTCAACTCGGCGAGCTCGACGCTGCGCAACGAGGCCTCCACGCTGGGTTCGAACCTCTCGGTCGTGCAGGTTCGTCAGGACTTCAACAAGAACCTGATCAACGTGCTGCAGACCGGTTCGTCGAACCTGACGCTGGCCGACACCAACGAGGAAGCGGCCAACAGCCAGGCGCTGTCGACCCGCCAGTCGATCGCGGTGTCCGCGCTGTCGCTCGCCAACCAGTCGCAGGCGAGCGTGCTGCAGCTGCTGCGCTAAGGCGCGGACGGCACCCACGAATATCGGAGGCGGCGGGGCTTGCCCCGCCGTTTTCGGCTCTAGACTATTCGCAAATTGACGCCGCTCGGCTGCGGCGCCGGATCAGCCGGACAGCGAGCACGAGAGCAACGTCGTGTCGACGCGAGTGCAGCCTGCCGACGACGCCGCTCCCGAGAGGAGACTCCCGAGAGGAGCCTTCTGAGAGGAGACTGGGCCATGCCCCTGCGGGTCGAGCTGAAGCCTTTCGAGCGCATCGTGATCGGCGACAGTGTCATCGTGAATTCGAACACGCGCGCCCGCTTCATCGTCGAAGGCGACGCGCCTATCCTCCGCGAGCGTGACACCGTCACCGCCGAGACCGCCGATACGCCGGCCAAGCGCCTCTACCTCTGCGTCCAGACGATGTATCTGAAGAACGACGCGATCCGTTATCGCGCGTCCTATCTCGCCTGTATGAACGAGTTGCGCAGGGCGATTCCGGAAGCCGCCGGCCAAGCCGAGATGGTGGATCGCCATGTCACGGAAGGAGCGCTGTACAAGGCGCTGAAGGAGATCAGGGCGCTGATCGAGCGAGAGGATCGCGCAGTCGCGCCGGCAGAAGCGATGCCTTGACATTCCGGCCGCGGAAAGGGGCCGGGCTCACCTCAGCCTGAGAGGTCGGTGCTACGTCCGTATTAGCACGGACGATAAAATTAACGGGACGGATAAAAGCCCCACCTAACGATGGCTTGGACGAAAGTCTGTTCAGCCGAGTCGGCGAGGGCCGGGTATCGATCCGCGCTGCTGGTGAAGGCCGGGACCGACCGTCGCTCTGACAGGATCAGCGGTCGCCCCGTGACCGCGGCGCCAATTCTTGGAAGGCC
The DNA here is from genome assembly GCF_032487575.1 of Bradyrhizobium sp. SZCCHNRI1009. Taxonomy (NCBI): domain Bacteria; kingdom Pseudomonadati; phylum Pseudomonadota; class Alphaproteobacteria; order Hyphomicrobiales; family Nitrobacteraceae; genus Bradyrhizobium; species Bradyrhizobium sp. SZCCHNRI1009. The sequence continues at coordinate 1,977 of NZ_JAUEUL010000022.1, forward strand.
AGTTTCATGGACGATCTGTTGCGTGAGTTCCTGACGGAGACCAGCGAGAGCCTGGATACCGTCGACAATCAATTGGTGCGGTTCGAGCAGGAGCCGAACAACGCCAAGATCCTCGATAACATCTTCCGGCTGGTGCACACGATCAAGGGGACCTGCGGTTTCCTCGGCCTGCCGCGGCTCGAGGCGCTGGCGCATGCCGCCGAAACCCTGATGGGCAAATTCCGCGACGGCATGCCGGTCACCGGCGAGGCCGTGACGCTGATCCTCACCACCATCGACCGCATCAAGGACATCCTGGGACAGCTCGAGGCCAACGAGGCCGAGCCCGAGGGCGAGGACCGCGACCTCATCAGCGAGCTCGAAGCCATGGTCGAGCGCGGCATGGCGGCCATGGCCGCCGGCGAGGCCGCGCCACCGCTCGCGCCCGCGCCGCCCGCACCGCCGCCAGCCCCCGCGGTAACGCACGGCTCGCTGATCGACCAGACGCTGGAGCGTCCGCTGCGTCCGGGCGAGGTGTCGCTCGACGAGCTGGAGCGCGCCTTCCGCGAGACCGCGATCGAGATGCCGCCCGCGCATGAGAAGGCGCCTGAGCCCAAACCCGCTGCCCCGGCGCCGGTCGCCAAGGCCGGGCCTGCCAAGGCGGAAGCAGAGGCCAAGGCCGAGCCGAAGAAGGCGGCGCGGCCGAAGGCCAATGCCGACGGCGAGGTGCACGAGAACGACAAGGTCGCCAACCAGTCGATCCGCGTCAACGTCGACACGCTCGAACATCTGATGACGATGGTCTCCGAGCTGGTGCTGACGCGCAACCAGCTGCTCGAGATCGCCCGCCGCAACGAGGATACCGAGTTCAAGGTGCCACTGCAGCGGCTGTCCAACGTCACCGCCGAGCTGCAGGAGGGCGTCATGAAGACGCGCATGCAGCCGATCGGCAATGCCTGGCAGAAGCTGCCGCGCATCGTCCGCGATCTCGCGACCGAACTCGGCAAGCAGATCGAGCTCGAGATGCACGGCGCCGACACCGAGCTCGACCGCCAGGTGCTCGACCTGATCAAGGACCCGCTCACCCACATGGTGCGCAACTCCGCCGATCACGGCCTGGAGACGATGGCCGAGCGCGCCGCGGCCGGCAAGGCCGAGCAGGGCACCATCCGGCTCTCCGCCTATCATGAAGGCGGCCATATCATCATCTGCATCGCCGACAACGGCCGCGGCCTCAACACCGAGCGCATCAAGGCCAAGGCCTTGGCGAACGGCCTCGTCACCGAGGCCGAGCTCGAGAAGATGACGGAAGCGCAGATCCACAAGTTCATCTTCGAGCCGGGCTTCTCGACCGCGGCCGCCGTCACCTCGGTCTCGGGCCGCGGCGTCGGCATGGACGTGGTGCGCACCAACATCGACCAGATCGGCGGCACCATCGACATCAAGTCGGTGGTCGGCGAGGGCACCTCGGTCACCATCAAGATCCCGCTGACGCTCGCGATCGTCTCGGCGCTGATCGTCGAAGCCGGCGGCGACCGCTTCGCGATCCCGCAGCTGTCGGTCGTCGAGCTGGTGCGCGCGCGCGCCAACTCCGAGCACCGCATCGAGCGCATCAAGGACACTGCGGTCTTGCGCCTGCGCAACAAGCTCTTGCCGCTGATGCATCTGAAGAAGCTCCTGAAGATCGACGACGGCTCGTCGACCGATCCGGAGAACGGCTTCATCGTGGTGACGCAGGTCGGCAACCAGACCTTCGGCATCGTGGTGGACTGCGTGTTCCACACCGAGGAAATCGTGGTCAAGCCGATGTCGACCAAGCTGCGTCACATCGACATGTTCTCGGGCAACACGATCCTGGGCGACGGCGCCGTGATCATGATCATCGATCCGAACGGCATTGCGAAAGCGCTCGGCGCCGCCGGCTCGGCCTCGCAGGCGGTGTCCGACGAGCACGCCGCGCATCACGCCATCGGCGGCGAGCAGCTCACCTCGCTCTTGGTGTTCCGGGCCGGGACGGCGCAGCCCAAGGCGGTGCCGCTGGCGCTGGTCACGCGGCTCGAGGAGATCGCGGCCGACAAGATCGAGATCTCCAACGGCCGCTACATGGTGCAGTACCGCGACCAGCTGATGCCCTTGGTGCAGATGGAAGGCGTGTCGGTGCAGACGTCAGGCTCGCAGCCGATCCTGGTGTTCGCCGACGAGACCCGCGCGATGGGCCTCGTGGTCGACGAGATCATCGACATCGTCGAGGAGCGGCTCAACATCCAGGTCTCCGGCGCCAAGGACGGCATCCTCGGCTCGGCGGTGATCAAGGGCCAGGCGACCGAGGTGATCGACGTCGGCCACTTCCTGCCGATGGCGTTCGCCGACTGGTTCATCCGCAAGGAGATGGCCACCGAGTCGCAGACGCAGTCGGTGCTGCTGGTCGACGACTCGCCGTTCTTCCGCAACATGCTGGCGCCGGTGTTGAAGTCGGCCGGCTACAAGGTGCGCACCGCGGCCTCGGCGCTCGAGGGCCTCGCCACGCTGCGCTCCGGGCACAGCTTCGACATCGTCGTCACCGACATCGAGATGCCGGAGATGAACGGCTTCGAGTTCACCGAGGCGATCCGCGCCGACCAGAACCTGAACCAGATGCCGGTCATCGCGGTGTCGTCGCTGGTGTCGCCGGCGGCGATCGAGCGCGGCCGCCAGGCGGGGCTCTACGACTACATCGCCAAGTTCGACCGGCCCGGCCTGATCGCGGCGCTGAAGGAACAGATCGAGGAACGGGCCCGCGCCGAAGCCAACCGGCGGGCCGCGTGACAGCAAGCGGACAGGAGTAGCGTGCGATGAGCAGCAAGATCGAAACCACCGAGGGCGCCGCCGTCGAATACGTCACCGCGATGATCGGCGGCCAGCTGTTCGGCCTGCCGATCTCCCGGGTCCAGGACGTGTTCATGCCGGAGCGGGTGACGCGGGTGCCGCTGTCATCGGCGGAGATCGCAGGCGTCCTGAACCTGCGCGGCCGCATCGTGACCGTCGTCGACATGCGGGCGCGGCTCGGCCTTGCCCGCGCCGAGGACGGCAAGCCGCCGATGGCGGTCGGCGTCGATCTGCGCGGCGAGTCCTATGGTCTCCTGATCGACCAGATCGGCGAGGTGCTGCGGCTGCCCGAGGAGGGCCGGGAGGAGAATCCCGTCAACCTCGACCCGCGCATGGCGAAATTCGCCGGCGGCGTGCACCGCCTCGACGGCCAGCTGATGGTCATTCTCGACGTCGATCGCGTGCTCGAACTCCTGCCGAAGGCAGCAATCGCCGCCTAGCCCGTCAACCGTCCCATAGGGGAGACAACAATGAAGAGCTGTCTGGTCGTGGATGACTCCAGCGTCGTGCGCAAGATCGCACGCCGTATCCTGGAGGAGCTGGGCTTTTCCGTCGTCGAGGCGGAGGATGGCGAGCGGGCGCTCGAGATCTGCACCAAGAGCCTGCCGGACGCCATTCTGCTCGACTGGAACATGCCCGTCATGGACGGTTATGATTTCCTCGGGCGCCTGCGCCGGCTGCCGGGCGGCGAAGGCCCGAAGGTGGTGTTCTGCACCACCGAGAATGACATCGATCACATCTCGCGCGCGCTCAACGCCGGCGCCAACGAATACATCATGAAGCCGTTCGACAAGGAAATCGTCGCCGCCAAATTCCAGGAAGTCGGTCTCATCCAGGCGCTGTCAGCCGAATCCGCCTGATCCCTTCGTCTGCCCAGAAGAGGCCGCCCGTGAACCAGCCCGATTATGAGTTCCTGCGCAAACTGCTTCGAGACAAATCGGGTCTCGATCTGTCTGCCGACAAGCAATATCTGATCGAGAGCCGCCTGCTTCCGCTCGCGCGCAAGGCCGGCCTGGCCAGCATCAGCGATCTCGTCCAGAAGCTGAAGGACGGGTCGAGCGCCTTGATCAGCCAGGTCGTCGAAGCGATGACGACCAACGAGACGTTCTTCTTCCGCGACAAGGTCCCGTTCGATCATTTTCGCGACGTGATCATGCCGGAGCTCCTCAAGGCGCGCGCCAACCGCAAGTCGATCCGGATCTGGTGCGCCGCTTGCTCGACCGGCCAGGAGCCGTATTCGCTGGCGATGTCGCTCAAGGAGATGGGATCTGCGCTCAGTGGATGGCGCATCGAGATCATCGCCACCGATCTCTCCCAGGAGGTGCTCGAGAAGTCCAAGGCGGGTCTCTACAGCCAGTTCGAGGTGCAGCGCGGGCTGCCGATCCAGCTTCTGGTCAAATATTTCAAGCAGGCGGGCGAACTCTGGCAGATCAATTCCGACGTGCGCGGCATGGTCCAGCATCGCCAGCTCAATCTGCTGCACGACTTCTCCCAGCTCGGCACGTTCGACGTCGTGTTCTGCCGCAACGTGCTGATCTATTTCGACCAGGACACCAAGATCAACATTTTCGGCCGGCTCGCCAAGTTGATGGAGCCGGACGGCTTCCTCGTTCTCGGCGCCGCGGAGACCGTCGTCGGCCTCACCGACGTGTTCAAGCCCCTTACGGACCGGCGTGGCCTGTATCGCCCGAGCGGGATCGTTTCCGCGGCGAAGGCGCCGGCTCCGGGAATGCCCAGGATCGCGGCCGCGGGCAACTAGATGTTTCGGCAGCCCAATAGAGCAGGACGCGAAGATGTCTGACGACAACAAAGGTACGGAGCGCGTCACCTTCAGCCGCGGCTACGATGTCTGCATTATGGGCATCGACGGGACCTGGCGCAGGGACTGCCAGCTCAACGCCATCTCGGACAACGACGCGGTGCTGACGGTCGAAGGATCGATCCAGGGATTGAACCTGAAGGAGTTCTTTCTGCTGCTGTCCTCGACGGGGCTCGCCTACCGCCGCTGCGAGCTGGTCCGGGTCAACGGCTCCGAGATGGACATCCAGTTCATCAAGGGAAAGAACAAGAAGAAGCGCGGCAACGCCTCCGCCGGCCAGGAAGCGACCGTCAACTAGTTCGCCTTCCGGCGGCACGGCGCATTGCTCGCCCGCGGCTTGAGAAGCTTCCGCGCGCGGAGCGACGAGGAGACGCGCCAGCCCGGGTCCTGCGCAAGTCCTAGGACGGGTGGCGGCTTTTCGGAGAGCCGCTTTACGTCGCCGCAGGGTCGGACGTGTATGACAATGACGTCGGTCAAATTTCCAGGGACGGCCAATGCCGGTCATGAGTTCGGAACTTGCATCCAGCCGGTCGGAGCGCGCCGATGATGGCGAGCGGCGCGCGCTGCAGCTCTTGGTCGTCGACGACGACGCCGCGCAGCGGACGCTGATCGCGCTGGCGGCCAAGCAGGCCGGCCACGCCGTGACGGTCGCGGCCACGTGCAGCGATGCGATCCGCGAGGTGCGCAACAAGCGCTTTGACTGCGTGACGCTCGATCTCATGCTCGAGGATGGCGACGGGACCGAGGTCCTCAAGGTCATCGCAGATACCCGCTTCGCCGGTTCCGTGATCGTGATCAGCGGCATGGACGCGGCCAAGCGAATTGAGGCCCGGCTGTTCGCGCGCTCGCTCGGAATCGACCTGCAGAGCCTGCCGAAGCCAGTCGATCTGGCGGCGCTGCGCATCTGCCTGGCCAATCTCGGCAAGACTGCGCTCGGCCTGCCCGTGGTTCACACCTGGGGCGGCGTCGCAGCCGAAAGTGTTGCCGCGAAGCATCGGTCCTGAGAGAGCCGCATCGGCGCAAGCCGCCGTCCGGAGTGCACAATCCTGTGCAACGTCCAAATCCCGCCGATCTCTGATCAAAACGAGGGCAAGGCCGGCTGACGCCTGTACGTCTTGTGTCAAATGCCGTGCAGATTTTCGTGGACAGAGAGCCGTGCACGCGTCTGGCGCCGAGCATGTCTGTTCGGCGTGGTGCACGTCGGCAACGCTGATGCGATCAGAGTTTGATGTCGATCATGATGCTGTCGGCGTTGATGTGTTTTGCAAGGCAGCATGCTGCTCGAGACGACTGCCTTGAGATCGTGTCCAGATCGTGGTCTCGTGAAGGCGATCACCGATCTGCAGCTACTACTTGTGGGTTAGGATCATAAACCGTACAAATACGGGTGCCCAAAGCACCCGACGAGTATGGTATCATAAGACGCGCTTTCATTGTTTCTTCTCCTTTGCAAGAGCAATCGCCCATGGCCGAACAAACAACTTCCCGCGGTGAGATTTTTGTCGTCGATGACGACCCAGCCGTGCGCGACACCCTCTCGATGGTCTTGTCGGCAGGTGGGTATGAAGTGATCTGTTTTGCGGACGGCGCCGCGCTCCTGGCGGTGGCGCGGAGCAGGACACCGGCCTGCATCCTGCTCGATGTGCACATCCCCGGAAAGTCCGGTCTCGACATTCTCAGGGAATTGCACGGCGAGGACTATCCGGCTCCGATCTTCATGATCTCAGGCCAGGGCGACATCCCGATGGCCGTGAATGCGATCAAGAACGGGGCGCTCGACTTCATCGAGAAGCCGTTCCGCGGCAGTGAGATCGTGGCCCGTCTGAACGAGGCGATTGGCGCGTTCGCGCGGCGGCAGAAGGAGAATGCCTCGCCGAAGATCGGCTCGCTGCATTTCCCCGGCCGCGAGCCGCTGACGCGGCGCGAGCGCGAGGTCCTGGAACAGTTCACGGCGGGGGCCTCGAACAAGGAGGCGGGGCGCACGCTGGGCATCAGCCCGCGCACGATCGAGGATCACCGCGCCAACATCATGAAGAAGCTCGGCGCGCGCAACGCGGCCGATCTGATCCGCATCGTGATGACGGCGTCGCGCGCCAATTGAGCCGATGGCCGGGCCGCCCGCACGTGGCCGCGCTCTGGAGCAGCGGCAATCGCAGGCGCAGGCCGCGTCGGTCAGGCCGCATTGGTCAAGCCTCGCTTTTCAAGCCTCGGTCGCGGCGAGCGCCTTGCGGATCATCCTGGCCAGCTCGGATTTGCGGTACGGTTTCGGCAACAGAAGAATTCCTTCGTCGAGCCGGCCGTGATGCACCACGGCATTCTCGGTATAGCCGGAGGTGAACAGGACCCGCTGCGTGGGACGAAGCCGCTGGATCTCGGATGCGAGCTGGCGGCCGTTCATCGTCCCCGGCATGATGATGTCGGTGAAGAGTAGATCGAACGGCTCTCCGGCATTGGTGATAGCCAGCGCTTCGGCGGCATTGGCCGCCTCCAGCGTCGCGTAGCCCAGCGCATGGAGCTGGGCGAGAACGTAGCCGCGCACCAGCCGGTCGTCCTCCACCACCAGGATTGTCTCCTGGCCGCCCTGGATCGCCGGCGCGGCGCCCGATGGCTGCGTGATCGCTTCTTCGCTGCCCGGCGGCAGGTACATCCGGATCGTGGTGCCGTGGCCCTCTTCGCTGTAGATCCTGATGTGGCCGGCCGATTGCTTCACGAAGCCGTACACCATCGACAATCCGAGCCCCGTCCCCTTGCCCGGCCCCTTCGAGGTGAAGAACGGATTGAACACCTTGTCGATGATGGCGGCGGGAATGCCGCTGCCACTGTCGCTCACCGCGATCATCGCGTAGCGACCGGGCCGCACGTCGTCGTAAAGACTTGCGTAGTTCTCGTCGAGGTCGGCCCAGCCGGTCTCCAGGATGAGCTTGCCGCCATTCAGCATCGCGTCGCGGGCATTGAGCGCGAGGTTGATGACCGCCGTGGCGAGCTGGTTCGGATCGACATGCGCCACGCAGGTCTCATCCTGGAAGACGGACTCGATCTCGATCTGCTCTCCGAGCGTCGGCCGCAGCAGCTTGGCTGTGTCGATCATCAGCGTGTTGACGTCGACCTCGCGCGGCTGCAGCGGCTGCCGGCGCGCAAAGGCGAGCAGATGCTGGGTGAGATCGGCCCCGCGCGCGGCGGCCTCGTCGATCATCCTGGTGATCGCGGCGAGCTGCGGCTCCTTGGCCACGGCCGCGGCGAGAATCTCGATCGTGCCGGTGATCACGGTGAGGATGTTGTTGAAGTCGTGTGCGATGCCGCCGGTGAGCTGGCCGATCGCCTCCATCTTCTCGGACTGGCGGATCCGCTCCTCGGTCGCGATCTTGTCGGTGAGGTCGCGGAAGAAGCCGTTCAGCACGACACCGTTGCGGGTCCTCAGCGCGGTCACGCTGAGCTCGGCCTTGAACTCGCGGCCGTCGCGCCGCTTCACCATGACCTCGCGTCGGCGGCCGCCCCCGAGTGCGCTCGCTTGTCCGGTCATCAGGATACGGCCGAGCGCGGCGCGCAGCTCCTCGCCGACATCCCCGACCGTGATCACGTCGAAGACGTCCTTGCCGATGATCTCGGCGCGCGACCAGCCGAAGATCTTCTCGGCCTGGGAGTTCCAGTTGAGAATGGCGCCGTTGTCGTCGACCTGGACGAAGGCATCGAGCGCGGTCTCGACGATGTTGCGGGCGAGCTGCTCGCTCTCCCGCAGCGTCTCCTGCGCCAGCCGGCTCTCGGTCATGTCGCGGCCAATGAAGAAGTGGCGCTGCACCGGCTCCGACCAGTTCGAGGTCCAGGACAGCGTCACCACGCGGCCGTCCTTGTGGACGTAGCGGCAGTCGGAGGTGCGCGCCCGAAGGCCGAGGCGCGAGGCGCGGAGCTCCTCGCGTGCTTTGAGCAGATCGTCCGAGTGGATGAAATCCGCACCGCTGCGGCCGATCATCTCGGCCGGCGCATAGCCGAGAATCGCCTCCACGCTCGGTGAGACCTGAACCAGGATGCCATTGCGGTCGGTGATGAGGATCAGGTCCTGCGACGTCTCGAAGATGCGCCGCCGCTCCTCGGTCTGCTGGCGCAGCGCCAGCTCGGTCCGACGGCTCTCGGTGACGTCGCGTGCGATCTTGGAGGCGCCGATGATCTGGCCCGTCGGTGATTTGATCGGCGAGACGCTGAGCGAGACCTGGACCAGCTCACCGTCCTTGCGGATCCGCACCGTCTCGAAATGCTGGATCCGCTCGCCGCGCGCCACGCGCACGAGGAAGTCCTGGGCCTCGGGCATGCGCTCGGGCGGCACGAGGAAATCGGCAAGGCGGCCCACGGCCTCCTCGGCGGAGTAGCCCAGCATGGCCTCGGCTGCCGGATTCCAGGCGGTGATGGTGCCGTCCAGCGACAGCGTCACGATCGCGTCGTTCGACGATTCCACCGCGGCACTGTAGAGCCGTTCGCGGGCGGCGAAATGGTCGCGCGCCGCTTCGGTCAGGTAATGCTCCTGGACCTCGCGCTCGAGCTCGGCGGTCTTGGTGCGAACCTCGTCCAGCACGCGGGCGAAAGCGCGCGCCAGCACGCCGGTCTCGCCGACCGCCTCGAGCGGGATGTTCACCGCCTCGCCGCGCCCCACACCCTCGACGGCCTGGGTCAGCTGGTTGATCGGCCGCGTCAGCGAGCGCGCGACCACGAAGGCGAGCGCGGCCGCGCACAGCATCGCGATCAGGCCGACCTCGATCGCCGTCTTGCGGATGGCGAGGGCGGGCGCCATGAAGGCGGTGTTCGGGATCGTCTCGATCACCGCCACCCATTCCTGTCCCGCGAGCAGCGCCGGCGCGAAGGCGACGCCGCCGGGACGATCGGCCTCGTCGTGCAGGATCTGCGCGAAACCCTCGGCGCTGCCGGTTGCGCCTGCGAGCGTCGGAAAATCGTCCTGCCATCGCGTCGATCGGCCGCGTTTCGAGGCGAATTCCCGGTCTGATTCGGGATGGAAGAGATAGTCGCCGCGGGCGTTCACGACATAGAGCTGTGCGCCCGGGCGGGCCGCCGTGCGCAGATGCGCGAACACCGGGCGCATGTCGACATCGATCATCAGGATCGCGAACGGCTTGCCGTCCGCCCCCAAGACAGGCGTGCCGACGCACAGCATCGGCACGCCTGTCTTGGGGTCGGTCGTGTTGCCGTCGAGAATGATCGGCGACAGCCGGATGCCGCCGGGCGGCAGGCTCAGCGTCTCCTTGATGTAGTTGCGCTCGCCGCGCGTGATCAGCTCGTTCTCCGGAACGATCCGCACCGTGTTGCCCGGCCCGAGCCGGTCGACCCGGATCAGCTCGCGATAATCGTTCTCGATCCCGACCAGGCGGATCATCGCGTAGGTCGGCTTGGCCTGCAGCTCGGCGAAGTAGCGCGTTGCGACGCGCTCGCGCCACGACTGCGCCGGCAGCCCTTCGCGGGGATCGGGAGCCCCCGTCTTCAGCGTGCGTATCAACGTCGCCAGATTCGGCGAGGCGCGATAGCCGTTGATGTCGTTGCGGGCGCTGGCGACATAGTTTTCGAGCTCGGTCGCCATCAGGCGCGAATGCGACTCGATTCGATCGAGCGCGCGCGGCAACAGCGCCCGCTCGAGGCTGCGATAGCCGAGCCAGCCGACGGCGAACACCGCGATCGCGACCAGCAGGATCATCGCGATCGCCAGCCGCGTCGTCAGCGTGAGGCGCCCGCCGAACTGCGGAGCCTCGCTCGCGCGCTGCGCGCTGCTGAGCAGCAGCCCTTCGGTTCGGCCGTCAGGATTTCGGAACAGCATCTTGGCCTGGCCGGGGTCGAGTAGCCCGATCGCCTGCCGATGCCAGGCATTCGGAAACCATCGTCAGGAGGGCTGCCGGTTTGAACGGCTTGGGCAACGCGGAAACTGCTCCGAGCTTGGTGGCCATGGTAAGATAGTCGGGCTCAGACATCGAGGCCGGGGTGTGGGAACGTCCCGAGGTCATGATGATCGGAACACCCGGCGTGTGCCTGAGGATCATGCGCATCGCCTCCAGCCCGTCCATGCCCGGCATGAAGATGTCCAGGATCACCAGGTCAAAGCTCTCGCTCTTGAAGCGGACGAGCGCCTTCTGGCCGTCGCCGGCGATGCCGACGGCGTGACCGGCCCGTTCGAGCACGCGCTGAATTGTCAGCTGCATGAGCGGATCGTCGTCCACGACCAGAATCTTCGCCACGCTCCGCATCTCCCGATTGGCTGGCAGCAAGACCAACGGTCAGTTGTAAGGTTTTGCCCAATTCGCGCCGCGCCGCAAGCGTTTCGCCGGGCAAGTCACATGCAGGATGGGACGCGGGCAGACACCGCTGTTCCGGACGCGCCAATCGGGAGACAATCCGGGCGCCTTGCGTTGCGGGAGCGAGGCGTGTGCTCGAACGGCGTTCTTGCCTGCATTTGAGGCATTCGCGCCGTGGTTGTAGGGCTGAACGCTTCACATTCGATTAATCTGGGTGATGGACGATTTGCCAGGGCTCCTGTTTTGCTCGTATGGGCGTGCCACTAGCCGCTGAGATAGTCCGGCCAGCGGCCCCGAATGGTCGCGAGGTCGCTCAGCGTGCCGGTCAGGTGCTCGCGCAGATGCGTCTGCGCGTCGTCCGGGCGGCCCGCGGCGATCGCGTCGACGATCTGCTTGTGGTGGCGCAGGATCGTCTGCGCCTTGCCGGGGGACGGCAGATGCAGCCGGCGCAGCCGGTCGATGTGACCGCTGCGGCTCCGCACCAGGGTCCACAGCTCGTGCTTGTCCGCGGCGGTGTAGAGCCTCTCGTGGAATGCGTTGTCGACCACCGTGAATGACGCGAAGTCGCCGTCCCTGGCGAAGCGCCGCTGCTGGGCGATCAGCGCGTTCAGCTCGTCGATCGGGGCCGTCGCAGGCCGCAGCGCGAGCAGGCGCACGATCTCGAGCTCCAGCGCCTGGCGCAGGAACTGCGCCTGCTGCGCCCGACCAACATCGATGCGGCTGACCAGGGTCGCGTGCTGCGGGAACACGTCGACGAGGCCTTCCTCGGCGAGGCGCATCAGCGCGTCGCGGATCGGCGTCGAGCTGAGGCCGAACTCGGCCTGCAGCGCCGGCCGCGACAATGGTGCTCCCGGTGGCAGCGCCAGGGCGATGATCTGGTCGCGCAACCGCTCGAAGACCTGCGGTGCCGCGCGCCGGCTCGGATCGAGCCGTTCGGGCGGGAGAACCGCAGCAGGCGTCACAGGCAACGCCATGGGGTCGGACGTCCGGCTCGAATGTCGCAGGGGGAGAACAGTCCTTGTCAGAGATGCACTAATGCATTAGTGCATCTCTCCGCCGGCCGTCAAGAAGGAGTCGGCACGCGAGGAGGGATGTCCCATGTTCGAGAAGTTCGCGCGCTCGGCCGCACGAGCCGCCGGCCTGCTGGCCGCGCTGCTGGTCGCGCCGGCCTGGAATGACGCCGCGCAGGCCCAGCAGAAGACCGAAATCTCGCTGTCGCGCCAGCCCGGCATCTTCTACATGCCGAGCCACATCATCGAGAAGAACAAGCTGATCGAGAAGCATGCCGCCGCGCTCGGCGTGCCCGGCGTCACCACCAAATGGCTGACCTTCTCCGGCGGCGGCGCGCAGACCGATGCGCTGCTGTCCGGCAGCGTCGACATCCTCAACACCGGCACCGGCAATCTGCTGCTGCTGTGGGATCGCACCCGCGGTGGCGTGAAGGGCATCGTCGCGACCTCGGCGCAGCCGATGACCCTGATCAGCCGCGATCCCAACATCAAGTCGATCAAGGATTTTGGCCCCAGCGACAAGATCGCGGTGCCGACCGTGAAGGTCTCGACCCAAGCCATCGTGCTGCAGATCGCGGCCGCCGAGGCGTTCGGCGCCGATCAGTGGAACAAGCTCGACGCCAACACCGTGCAGCTCGGTCACCCCGACGCCTATACGGCGCTATCGAATCCGCAGCACGAGGTGCACAATCATTTCTCGATCCCGCCCTACACGTTCCTCGAATTGAAGAACGTGCCCGGCGCGCATGTCGTGCTGAATTCGCCCGACGTGATGGGCGGGCCGCTCAGCCAGGCGCAGTTCTTCACCACGACGAAGTTCGCCGACGCCAATCCGAAGATCATCCAGGCGGTGCGCGACGCCACCAAGGAAGCGCAGGACCTGATCCGCAGCGACACCCGGACCGCGGTCGAGATCTACAAGGAGATCACCGGCGACAAGACCTCGGTCGAGGACCTGCTTGCCTGGCTCAAGGAGCCCGGCATGATGGAATGGAATCTGGAGCCGCAGGGCACGATGAAGTTCGCCGCCCATCTCGCCAAGATCGGCACCATCAAGACCCAGCCAAAGGCCTGGACCGACTATTATCTGCCGGTCGCGCATGATCTGAAGGGCAACTGATGTCCGCGCTGCTCGACGTCGATGGCGTCACCCTCCGCTACAAGACCTCCAGCGCGGTGATCACCGCGACGGAGCGGGTCGGCTTCTCCGTCGACCGCTCCGACCGCTTCGTGCTGCTGGGGCCGTCGGGATGCGGCAAGTCGACCTTGCTGAAGGCGGTCGGCGGCTACATCAAGCCGAGCGAAGGCCGGATGCGCATCAACGGCCGCGAGATCACCGGGCCCGGCGCCGACCGCATGATGATCTTCCAGGAGTTCGACCAGCTGCTGCCCTGGAAGACCGTGCTCGCCAACGTCATGTTTCCACTGCTGACGGCGCGACGCATGCCGCGCAAGGAGGCCGAGAGCCGCGCCCGCGCCTACATCGAAAAGGTCGGGCTGACGCGCGTCGTCGATGCCTATCCGCACACGCTGTCGGGCGGCATGAAGCAGCGCGTCGCAATTGCCAGGGGCATGGCGATGGAGCCGGACATCCTGCTGATGGACGAGCCGTTCGCGGCGCTCGATGCGCTGACGCGGCGGACCTGCCAGGACGAGCTGCTGCAGCTCTGGAATGAGACCAAGTTCACGGTGCTGTTCGTGACGCATTCGATCGCGGAGGCGATCAAGATCGGCAACCGCATCCTGCTGCTGTCGCCGCATCCCGGCCGGGTCAAGGCCGAGGTGATCGATGTCGACAAGGTCTCGGCCGAGGACGGCAGCGCGGCACGCCTGGAGAAGCAGATCCATGATCTCTTGTTCTCCGAACCCGCAACGACGCATTGAGGACGGCGCCCATGGCTGAAGCCAAGATCATCCTGCGTGATACGTCGGCCGCGAGCGCCGCGCCTGCAGATGTCGCGCGCAAGCTCGGCGTGCTCGAGCTGCTGTGGAACGACGGCTTCGTGCGCAAGACCCTGATCATTGTCCTGCTCGCCGCGATCTGGCAGGCCTATGGCAGCTATCTCGACAATCCCCTGCTGTTCCCGACCTTCTCCGACACCATCGCGGCGCTGTGGGAGAAGGTCCGCGACGGCACCATTCCGATGCGTGTCTGGACCTCGCTGAAGGTGCTGTTCATGGGCTATGCCGCCGGCATCGTTCTCGCGGCGATCCTGACTGTGCTCGCGATCTCGACCCGCATCGGCACCGATTTCCTCGAGACGATCACGGCGATGTTCAATCCCTTGCCGGCGATCGCGCTGTTGCCGCTGGCCCTGATCTGGTTCGGGCTCGGCAGCGGCAGTCTCGTGTTCGTGCTGATCCATTCGGTGCTGTGGCCGGTCGCGCTCAACACCCATTCGGGCTTCAAGAGCGTGTCGAACACGCTGCGCATGGTCGGCCGCAACTATGGCCTCACCGGCTTCTCCTACGTGATCCGCATCCTGATCCCGGCGGCGTTCGGGGCCATCCTCACCGGCCTGAAGATCGGCTGGGCCTTTGCCTGGCGCACCCTGATTGCCGCGGAGCTGGTCTTCGGTGTCTCCTCTGGCCAGGGCGGTCTCGGCTGGTTCATCTTCGAGAACCGCAACCTGCTCGAAATCCCGGCGGTGTTCGCCGGCCTCCTGACCGTGATCCTGATCGGTCTCGTGGTCGAGAACCTGATCTTCCGGACCATCGAGCGCAAGACCGTGCTGACCTGGGGCACCCAATCATGACCGACCGCAAGCAACCCGATCAGCTGCGCAGCGCGCGCTGGTTCGCGCCCGACGATCTCCGCTCCTTCGGCCATCGCTCGCGCGTGATGCAGATGGGCTACGCCCAGGAGGAATGGAAGGGCCGTCCGGTCATCGCCATCGTCAACACCTGGTCCGACGCGCAGCCCTGTCACATGCACTTCAAGAGCCGCGTCGACGACGTCAAGCGCGGCGTGCTGATGGCCGGCGGCTTCCCGATCGAGCTGCCGGCGCTGTCGCTGTCGGAGTCGCTGTTGAAGCCGACCACGATGCTCTATCGCAACATGCTGGCGATGGATGTCGAGGAGCTCTTGCGCAGCCATCCCGTCGATGGCGTGGTACTGATGGGCGGCTGCGACAAGACCACGCCGGCGTTGCTGCTCGGCGCCACCAGCATGAACCTGCCGGCGATCTATCTTCCCGCGGGGCCGATGCTGCGCGGCAATTGGAAAGGCAAGACGCTCGGCTCCGGCTCCGACGCCTGGAAATACTGGGACGAGCGCCGCGCCGGCAAGCTGTCGGACGCCGACTGGAATGCGATGGAGGCGGGTATCGCCCGCAGCCACGGCACCTGCATGACCATGGGCACGGCGTCGACCATGACTGCGATCGCGGAAGCGATCGGCATGACCCTCCCAGGCGCCTCGTCGATCCCCGCCGCCGATGCCGAGCACATCCGGATGAGCTCGGAATGCGGCCGCCGCATCGTCGAGATGGTGTGGGAGGACCTGACGCCGTCGAAGATCCAGACCAAGGCCGCGTTCGAGAACGCGATCGCGGTGGCGATGGCAATGGGTTGCTCGACCAACGCCATCATCCATGTGATCGCGCAGGCGCGCCGCGCGGGTGCAGACATTGGCCTCGATGATTTCGAGGCCGCGAGCCGCAAGGTGCCGGTGCTCGCCAATGTGCGGCCGAGCGGCGACACCTATCTGATGGAGGACTTCTACTACGCCGGCGGCTTGCCGGGGCTGATGAACCGGATGACGGAGCACCTCCATCTCGACTGCCTCACCGTCAACGGCCGTACGCTCGGTGACAACATCGCTGGTGCCGGCGTCTACAACGACGATGTCATCCGTTCGCAGTCCAACCCGATCTACCGCGAGGGCGCACTCGCCGTGCTCAAGGGCAATCTTGCGCCGGACGGCTGCGTCATCAAGCCTTCGGCTTGCGAGCCACGCTTCCTCAAGCATACCGGCCCGGCGCTGGTGTTCGACGACTATCCGTCGATGAAGAAGGCGATCGACGATCCCGATCTCGATGTTACCGCTGATCATGTGCTGATCCTGCGCAATGCCGGGCCGCAGGGCGGCCCGGGCATGCCGGAATGGGGCATGCTGCCGATCCCGACCAAGCTGGTGAAGCAGGGCGTCCGCGACATGGTGCGCCTGTCGGACGCTCGCATGAGCGGCACCAGCTACGGCGCCTGCATCCTGCACGTATCGCCAGAGTCCTATATCGGCGGTCCCCTGGCGCTGGTGCGCAACGGCGATCTCATCACGCTCGACGTCGCCGCCCGCACCATCAATCTCGACGTTCCCGAGGACGAGCTGGCCCGCCGCCGTGCCGAATGGCAGCCGCCCACGCCGCGCTTCGAGCGCGGCTATGGCTGGATGTTCGCCCGCCACATCAGGCAGGCCAATGATGGCTGCGACTTCGACTTCCTGGAAACCGGCTTCGGCGCGCCGGTGGGCGAGCCGGCTATTTATTAGTTAGCGATTGTCGTTCCTAGGCAGGCGAAGCCTGAGTCTGGAACTTCGAGATTGGGATTCGAGCTATCACCGCAACAAAGGCGCGCTCCCTCCCCCCTTGTGGAGGAGGGCTGGGGAGGGGGTAGCCCCAAGCGACACCATTGATGTGGACCCCCACCCCCAACCCCTCCCCGTAAGGGGGAGGGAGCGCAGCGAGCAAGACCAAGACATGACCAGACTCAGCACCGCCACCCGCAACAAGCTCAAGACCGTCTCGACCGCGACCGTCGCCACCGCGCTGTTCAAGCGCGGCCTGCGCATCCAGTGCATCCAGAACGTCCATCCGCTCAGCTCGGCGCAGCCGACCATGGTCGGCGAGGCCTTCACGCTGCGCTACATCCCGGCGCGCGAGGATCTCAACACGATCGAGGTGTTTCGCGACCGCGGCCATCCGCAGCGCAAGGCCGTCGAGGATTGTCCGCCCGGCGCCGTGCTGGTGATGGACAGCCGCAAGGACGCGCGCGCTGCTTCGGCCGGCGCGATCCTGGTCAGCCGGCTGCAGCAGCGCGGCGTCGCCGGCGTCGTCACCGACGGCGGCTTCCGTGATGCCGCCGACATCGCGAGACTCGGCATCCCCGCCTTCCACCAGCGCCCGAGCGCGCCGACCAATCTCACCTTGCATCATGCCATCGAGATCAATGGCCCGATCGCCTGCGGCGACGCCCCGGTGTTTCCCGGCGACGTCATCCTCGGCGATTCCGACGGCGTCATCGTCATCCCAGCCCATCTCGCCGACGAGATCGCGGACGAGACGTTCGAGATGACCGCGTTCGAGGATTTCGTTGCCGAGGAAGTTGCCAAGGGCCGCTCGATCCTCGGCCTCTATCCGGCAACCGACCCGCAGACGCCCGCCGACTTCGCGGCATGGCGCGCGAAGAACAACAGGTAGCCGCTCCAAATTCCGGTGTCGTCCCTGCGAACGCAGGGACGACACCGTTGTTGTGGCGCGAGCGTACCACAAAGCGCCGAAAATGCCCGCCCATCCAGCGAGAGCTGCAAGCCTGACATGCGGCTGAATCGCCACGTGCGCTGTTGACCGGGCGCTCCGCGCTGGTCACGGTGGCCGGCCCTCATAGCCGCTCCGTGCCCCATGCTCTCCATCGCCTCCCTCTGGATTCCCTTCACCCTGGTCGCCGCCGCCGGCCAGGTCGCGCGCAACGCGATGCAGCGGTCGCTGACGGCGAAGCTCGGCACCTGGGGTGCGACCAATATCCGCTTCCTGTTCGGCTTTCCGTTCTCGCTGGTGTTCCTGACCGTGGTGCTGCTGGCCACCGGCGACCATCTGCCATGGCCGCCTGCTGTGTTCTGGCCGTGGCTGCTGCTCGGCGCGCTCAGCCAGATCATCGCCACCGGGCTGATGCTGCTGGCGATGACCGATCGCTCGTTCGTCGTCACCACCGCCTATCTGAAGACCGAGGCGATCCAGACCGCGATCTTCGGCTTCATCTTCCTCGGTGATCCGCTCTCGCTGCCGAAGCTGGTCGCCATCCTGATCGCCACCATCGGCGTCGTTATCACCGCGCTGCGTCCCGGTGGCGAGAAGGGCTTCGCAGAGTTGAAGCCGACGGTGACCGGACTGGTCGCAGCCGCCGCGTTCGCCTTGTCGGCCGTCGGCTTCCGCGGTGCCATCATCACCGTCGACGGCGTCTCCTTCGTCACGGCGGCGTCCTACACGCTGGTCTGGGGCCTGTTCGTGCAGACGGCGCTCCTCACCGTCTATCTGCTGGCGCGCGCCCCCGGCATCCTGCGCGGGATCCTGTCGCTGTGGCGGCCGTCGATGATGGCCGGCTTCGTCGGCGCCTTCGCGTCGCAATTCTGGTTCCTGGCGTTTGCGCTGACCGCGGCCGCCAATGTCCGCACGCTGGCGCTGATCGAGGTGCTGTTCGCGCAAGGCGTGTCGTACTACTCGTTCAAGCAGCCGGTTTCGCTGCGCGAGATCGGCGGCATCGCGCTGATCGTCGCCGGGGTGGCGCTGCTGATCGCGGTGTAGTCAACCCTTGAGCGCGATCAGCACGGCACCGGCCGCGATCAGCGCGATGCCGATCCAGCCCTGGGGACTCGGTCGCTCGCCGAGAAACACGGCCCCGAACAAGGCGACCAGCACGACGCTGAGCTTGTCGATCGGCGCGACCAGCGTCGCCGGCCCGAGCTTCAGGGCGCGGAAATAGCACAGCCACGAGGCGCCGGTGCCGAGCGCCGACAGCGTCAGGAAGAGCCAGCTCTTCATCGAGATCGGGCCGGGGCTCGTCAGCTGGCCGGTCGTGAACAGGATCAGCGCCAGCGTCACCAGCACGATCGCGGTGCGGATCAGCGTGGCGAGATCGGAGTTGAGACCCTCGACGCCAACCTTGGCGAAGATGGCGGTGAGGGCCGCGAACAGAGCCGAGAGGAGGGCCCAGAGCTGCCAGGAGGAGGAGAGGGGGAACATCTCATCTCTCGGAGGAAGGTCGCAGTTGAGGTCGAGACATTTCAACCGTCATTGCTTCGCGGCGCTCGCAATGCCGGAAAGATTGCCGAGATCGTGCGCGCATCACTGCCGGCTGCCGCCGAGTGACGAGCCCCGCCCGTCAATTCCGATCGTCCGGCAGCACCGGGATCGGCGCGACCTCGATGCCTTCCTCGATCAGCTCGCGGGCCTCGTCGAGCGAAGCCTCGCCATAGATCGGCCGGTGCTCGGTCTCGCCGTAATGCATCTTGCGCGCCTCCGTCGGGAAACGCTCGCCGACATCGTCGGCGTTCTTGACGATGTGGTCGCGCAGCTCCTTGAGCTTGGCGCGCAGCTCGCGCTCCTGCGCCATCATCAGCGACGTCGATCCGGGCGGAATGACCTCCTGGGCGGGCGTCGGTACCGGAGCAGGCGCGGCAGGCACGGGCGCCGCGTCGCGGCCCTTCTTGCTGACGATGCGCGGCGCCATGATCGCCTTCTCGATCTTGGTCGAGCCGCAGGCCGGGCATTCCACCAGCTTGCGCTTCACCTGCGAATCGTAGGCCGAGGAACTCTGGAACCAGCTTTCGAACGTGTGGTCACGCTCGCAGCGCAGCGCGTAGCGAATCATGCCGAGCCCCGCACCAGGTGCAGATAGTCCGGACCCGCGTTGGGGTCGGCGATGCCGAACCGGCGGCCGTGCTGCAGCGAAGGAATGGTCTGGCGCACGCTCTCGACCCGCGCGGGATCGATCCGCGCCATGATGACGCCGGGCTCGACGCCGCCCTCCGCGAGGATCTCGCCCCAGGGATCGATGATCAGCGAATGCCCGAAGGTCTCGCGCTTGTTCTCGTGCACGCCGCATTGGGCGGCGGCGAACACGAAGCAGCCGGTCTCGATGGCCCGGGCGCGCAGCAGCGTGTGCCAGTGCGCCTCGCCGGTCTTGCGGGTGAACGCTGAGGGCACGCTGATGAACGAGGCGCCGCTCTCGGCCAGCGCGCGATACAGCGCCGGGAAGCGCACGTCGTAGCAGATCGTCAGCCCCAGACGGCCCCAGGGCAGATCCGAGATCACGGCCGTCTCGCCCGGCTGATAATTGGCGGACTCGCGATAGCTCTCGCCGCCCGGCAGGTCGATGTCGAACATGTGGATCTTGTCGTAGCTCGCCAGCACGTTGCCGTCGGGCCCGATCAGGAACGAGCGGTTCACGGCCTTGTCTGCCGAGAAACGCAGCGCCAGCGATCCGATGTGCAGATGGATGCCCAGCTCCTTCGCGAGCGCCTGATAGGCCTTGAGAGAGGGATCGTCCGCCTCGCTCTTGAGCTGCTCGAACAGCGCCGTCCGGTTGAGCTGCATCATGTTGCTCACTTCCGGCGTCTGGACGTACTCCGCGCCCTGCGCCACCGCTTCCCGGATCAGCCTTGTGCCCTGCTCGAGGCTCGGCTCGGGCAGGAGCGAGGTGCGCATCTGCACCATGGCGGCGGTAAAGCTGCGGTCGTTGCTCATGATGTCGCCTTGTCTCCCGCCAGCATGGCGTCGAGCCTGCCCTCGCGATCGAGCGCATAGAGATCGTCGCAGCCGCCGACATGGGTCTGGCCGATGAAGATCTGCGGAAAGGTCGAGCCCGGGCCGACACGATCATACATCTTCTGCCGAACCGTCGGATCCTTGCCCGCGTCGTGTTCGGTAAAGGCAACGTTCTTGCGGGTCAGGAGCGATTTGGCGGCCGTGCAGTAGCCGCACCCCGGACGGGTATAGATTTCGATCGCAGCGGTCATGTCGCGCTCAGCTGTTTCGGAACGACAGATTATATGGGGGCGCGGGGGGCATCGACAACCCGGGCGAAGACCAGCACGCTGACCTCGGCCGCCTTGGCGCGCAGCAGAGCGCGGGCGCAGGCATCCACCGTCGCGCCGGTGGTCAGCACGTCGTCGACGATCACGATGCGGCGCCCCTGCACCTCATGCAGGCGGTCTGAAGATACCTGGAATGCGCCCTGCACATTGCTGGCGCGCTGGGCGCGCGACAAGCCGACCTGCTGCTCGGTGGCGCGGACACGGCGCAGCGTATCGCCGCTCATTCGGACGCGGCTACAGCGGGCGACCACCCGGGCAAGGGCGCCGGACTGGTTATAGCGGCGGGAAAAGCCGCGCCGCCAATGCAGGGGCACGGGGACCACGAGGTCGGCTTCGGCCAGCAGCTCACGGCCGGCGCGGGCCATCCAGCGTCCCATGATCGGCGCCAGATCGGTGCGATCCTGATATTTCAGCTGATGCACCAGGGTGCGTGCGACCTCGTCATAGCGCACCGCCGCGCGGGCGCGGGCGTAAGCCGGCGGCGCCGCGATCGCTTCCATCGACAGCAGCTCGGGGCCGGGATCGTAGACGAAGGGGATGCCGAGCTTCGGGCAATACGGCCGCTCGATGAACGATAATTTGCCCCAGCAGGCGGCGCACACGCCCTCGCCGTCGACCGGCGCGCGGCAGGCGATGCACAGTGTGGGGAGCGCGACGTCGAGTGCGAGCTTCGCGACATGCGCGAGACCGCCGTGCAGCGCGCCTACGGCTGCACGAAGTCGTCCGACGCTGATTGGAGCAAACGTCACGCCCATGTGTTGAGGCTAGCGTCGCAACCCGCGCCGCTCAAGCGGCGCATTGCCCGGCCACCAGGATCGGCGTAACCAGCCCCGATGACCCAGCCCGCGACAGCTCCCATTCTGTTCGACCGTCCCCTGCTTGCGCAGCGGCAGCGGCGGGCTGCGGGCGCGCCCGAGACGTTCCTGCTGGAGCGCGTCGCCGAGGACATCGCGGACCGCCTCGCCGCGGTGAACCGGTCGTTCGATGCGGCCGCCGATATCTGGACGCCCGGCGCCGGTTTGGCGCCACATCTCACAGGCGGTGTTGCGCAACTGGCCCATCTGGCGGCGCCCGCCACGGCGGATGAGACGCTGCCGCTGGCGCCGCAATCGCTCGATCTGGCGCTGTCGGCGCTGGCGTTCCAATTCGTCAATGACCTGCCCGGCCTGCTGGTGCAGGTTCGCCGGGCCTTGCGCCCAGATGGTCTGCTGCTTGCGGCGATGATCGGCGGCGATACGCTGACCGAGCTCCGGCAATCCTTCGCGGCCGCCGAGGCCGAATGCGAGGGCGGTGTGTCGCCGCGTGTCGTCCCGTTCGCCGATCTGCGCGATGTCGGCGGGCTGTTGCAGCGTGCCGGCTTCGCGCTGCCGGTCACCGACGTCGACCGGGTCGTGGTGCGCTATGCCAGTGCGTTCGGCCTGATGCAGGATCTCCGCCGCATGGGCGCGACCAACAGTCTGGTCGAGCGCCGCCGCACGCCGCTGCGTCGTGCGACCTTGCTGCGAATGGCCGAAATCTATGCCGAGCGCTTCGCCGATCCCGACGGCCGCATCCGCGCCACTTTCGACATCATCTGGATCTCCGGCTGGGCGCCGCACGAAAGCCAGCAGAAGCCGCTGAAGCCGGGCTCGGCGACAGCGAGCCTGGAGGCCGCGGTGAAGCGGAGCCAGGGAGCCGGTGATCGCGAGTAAGCAGACTCGTCATCGCCGGGCTTGACCCGGCGATCCATCCTCTTCGAGAGTCTTCGGAAGAGGATGGATGCGCGGATCAAGTCCGCGCATGACGAGTGAGGTTGGGCGCCGTCCCAGCTACATCAATAAATCAATCAGATGCGGCAGCAGCGGAATGTCCGCGGGCGGCATCGGGTAGTCGCGCAGCTTGTTCGGCCGCACCCAGGCCAGCTGCTGGCCCTCGCGCGCGGTCACCAGGCCTTCCCAGCGCCGGCAGATGTAGAGCGGCATCAACAGATGGAACGTCTCATAGGCGTGGCTGGCAAAGGTCAGCGGCGCGAGGCAGGCCTCGCGCACGGTGATGCCGAGCTCCTCGTCGAGCTCGCGGATCAGGCTCGCTTCGGGGCGCTCACCCGGCTCGAGCTTGCCGCCGGGAAACTCCCAGAGTCCCGCGAGCGTCTTGCCGGGCGGCCGCTGCGCCAGCAGCACACGATTGTCGGTGTCGACGAGCGCGCAGGCGACCACGAGCGTGAGTTTCAGGTCGGGCATGATCCGATCGGTTGCGAGAGGGATGCGCCGGTCCGAGGACCAGCGCGCGTCTGTTGAGGGATTTTTAACCTAGGCCGTTTCGCGCCCCGTTTCCACGGTTGAAATAAGCCAACCTTAATGGCCGGCCGCGTATTTTCACGGGTGAACGCCGTGGCCTCCTCATGGTTTGTTAGGCATCATTCATGCGAATTTTATCCAGCCTGCTCGGCCGCTTGCGCGGCGACGTCAGCGGCAACGTCGCGGTGACGTTCGCGATCGTCTGCGTTCCGCTGATCACCGCGGTCGGCTGCGGCGTCGACTACAGCCGCGCCAACCAGATGCGCGCCAAGCTGCAGGCGGCGGTCGACGCTGCCTCGGTCGGCGCAGTGTCGCGGACCGCGCCGGCCTTCATCGCCGCGGGCACGATGACCTCCGACGGCGTGATTGCCGCCGGCAACGACGACGCGGCGAAGATCTTCAACGGCAACATGTCCGGCACATCAGGCTACACGCTGACCAGCCTGACCCCGGACGTGAAGAAGGCCGGCTCGGTGCTGACCGCCACCGTGTCGTTCTCGGCCACCGTGCCGATGATGTTCATGAACATCGTCGGGTTCAAGACCATGACCCTGCAGGGCTCGTCGACGGCCAAGGCCTCGATGCCGCGATACATCGATTTTTATCTGCTGCTCGACAATTCGCCGTCGATGGGCGTGGCGGCGACGCCGGCGGACGTGACCAAGATGGTCAATGCGACCTCCGACAAATGCGCCTTCGCCTGCCACGACTACAACGACGCCAACAACTACTATAATCTCGCCAAGACGCTCAACGTCACCACCCGGATCGACGTGCTGCGCAACGCCACCCAGCAGCTGATGGATACGGCGCAGCAGACGCAGACCTATACGAACCAGTTCCGCATGGCGATCTACGATTTCGGCGCGGCGTCGAAGACGATCGGATTGCGGGCGCTGTTTTCGCTGTCGTCGAGCCTGTCCAGCGCCAAGAGCGCCGCGGGCAACATCGACCTGATGGGCGTCTACGGCAACAATGACGCCTACACCGCCGACAAGGATACGCCGTTCACCGCGGTATTCCCGGCCATCAACAACGAGATCGCCACGCCCGGCGACGGCACCACCGGCTCGCCGCTGAAATACCTGTTCTTCGTCTCCGACGGCGTCGCGGACGAAAGCAACGCGTCCTGCCTGAAGCCCAAGGCCAGCGGCAATCGCTGCCAGTCGCCGATCAATCCGGCGCTCTGCACCACGCTCAAGAACCGCGGCATCAAGATCGCGGTGCTCTACACGACCTATCTGCAGCTGCCGACCAACAGCTGGTACATGAGCTGGATCGATCCCTTCAACAAGGGACCGTTCGGTCCGTCGCCGAACAGCGAGATCGCGCAGAAGATGCAGGCCTGCGCCTCGGACGGATTCTATTTCGAGGTGTCGCCGACGCAGGGCATCGCGGAGGCGATGAAGGCGCTGTTCCAGAAGGCGGTCGCCGACGCGCGGATCGCGAGCTGATCGGCCTTGTCCCGGAAGCGCGCCGGCCCGGCGCGCTTCTCCATTGCGGTCGGTTGCGGAATCAGGACCGGTAGTCGCCGTTGATCGCGACATACTCCTTGGTCAGGTCGCAGGTCAGCACGCGGTCGCGGCCCTTGCCGAGGCCGAGCGCGACCTTGATCTGCACCTTCTGCGCCTTCATGGCCTCGGAGACTTCCGCCTCGTCATAGGACGGATCGCGCGCGCCCTTCGATGCGACGCGGATGCCGTTGAACGAGATCGTGAGCTTGTCGCGGTCGGCCGGCTCGCCGGCCTTGCCGACCGCCATCACGACGCGGCCCCAATTGGCGTCCTCGCCGGCGATCGCGGTCTTCACCAGCGGCGAGTTGGCGATCGACATGGCGATCTTGCGCGCCGACGGCTTGCTCTTGGCGCCCTCGACGATGATCTCGACCAGCTTGCGGGCGCCCTCGCCGTCGCGCGCGACCTGCTCGGCGAGGTCGGCCAGCACGGCGTTGAACGCCTTGACGAACGCCTTGGCGCGCGGGTCGCTGGCGCGGCTGATCTTCGGCGCGCCCTTCGCCGCGGCGGCGCCGGTGGCGAAGGCGAGCAAGGTGTCGGAGGTCGAGGTATCGCCGTCGATCGTCACCGCGTTGAAGGTGTCCTCGACGCCCGCCTTGAGCAGCGCCTGCAGTGCAGGGGCCGTGATCGGCGCATCGGTGAAGATGAACGACAGCATTGTCGCCATGTCTGGCGCGATCATGCCGGCGCCCTTGGCCATGCCGTTGATCGTCACCCTGGCCTTGCCGAGCTTCACGGTGGCGGTCGCCACCTTCGGGAAGGTGTCGGTGGTCATGATGGCGCGCGCCGCGCCCATCCAGTCCTCAGGCGCCGCGGTGCCGGCCAACCCTTCGAGCACGCCGTCGAATTTGGTCGCATCCAGCGGCTCGCCGATCACGCCGGTCGAGGCCAGGAAGATCTCGTCCTGCTTGCAGCCGACCGCCTTGGCGGCGATTGCCGCCGTCAGCGCCGTCGACTGCTTGCCGGTCTTGCCGGTGAAGGCGTTGGCGTTGCCGGAGTTGACCACCAGCGCGCGCGCCTTGCCGCCCTTCAGCTTGGCGCGGCACCATTCGACCGGAGCGGACGGGCATTTCGACAGCGTGAACACGCCCGCCACCGTGGTGCCGGGATCGAGCAGCGCCAGCAGCACGTCGGTGCGGTTCTTGTAGCGGATGCCGGCCGCCGCAGTCGCGAGCTTGACGCCGGCGAGCGCCGGCATGTCGGGGACATCGGTGGGGGCGAGCGGGGAGACGGCTGAGGACATCGGAGAGGCTTCCGGCAGGGATGAGCGGGAAGCGCTCTGTATCATCTCAGTCGGCGTTGTGGGAGTAGATGCGCTCCCAATACTCCGCTGTCATCCCCGCGAACGCGGGGATCCATAACCACAGGGCGTTGTTGTAAGGCTCGGTACTGGCCACGTGCCTGTTCCACAGATCACGCGGTAGGGGTCCCGGCGTTCGCCGGGACGACACCTTTTGTGACGCGACGGTGACGGCTCTCTTTTGAGATGGCGCCGTCGCGTCTCAAGCCAAGCGACGATGCCGCTTACTTCTTCGCAGGCTCGGCCGGCTTTGCATCTGCCGGCTTCGCGTCCGCCGGCTTGGCGGCGTCGGCGGCCGGCTTGTCCAGACGCTCGATCTTGGCGGCCTCGCGCAGCTTGCCGACGTAGTCGGCCTGCGCCTTGCGGGTGACGTAGGTCTCGATCTGGCCCTTGACCTGGTCGAACTCCGGCGGCTTGCGGCTGCGCTTTTCCTCGACCTTGATGACGTGCCAGCCGAACTGGGTCTTCACCGGATCGGAGATCTTGCCCGGCTCCAGCGAGAAGGCGACGTTGGCGAATTCCGGCACCATCTGCTCCTTGGTGAAGAAGCCGAGGTCGCCGCCGTCCGAGGCGCCGGGATCCTTGGACTTCTTCTTGGCGAGCTCGGCGAAATCGGCACCCTTGGCGAGCTCGGCCTTGACGGCCTTGGCCTCGTCCTCGGTCTCCACCAGAATGTGGCGGGCGTGGACCTCCTGTTCGCCGCCGATCTGCTTGGCGGCTTCCTCATAGACCTTCTTCATCGCGTCCGGCGTGGTCGCGGCCTTGCCCTCGGTGGCGAGCAGGCTGTCCATCAGCAGCCGGTTGCGGGTGAAGGCGAGGCGCTTCTTGAACTCCTCGGTGTCGGCGACCTTCTTGTCCTCGGCCGCCTTGGCGACCAGCTTCATGTCGATCAGGAACGACAGCACGTTCTCGTCCTTGGTCGCCGGATCCATCTGCGCGAGGCTCTGTCCGAGCTCCTCCTCGGCGAGCGTCACGTCGCTCTTGCGGATCTCGGCGCCGTTCACCTTGGCCAGCACCGGGTTGGCATCGTCGGCGGCGCGTGCGGGCGCGGCAAGCAGGGACAACGCGAGACTTCCGGCGAGAGCGGTGGCAAGGCCGAGGCGCAGGCCGGTTTTCGTAACCGGGAACGACGTGGTCATGGAAAATCCTTGTTGAGAAGAGGGGGCTCGAGGGGGAGGCCTCAGGGCGGCCGGGACACTCGCCCAATCGCCGGGCCTTGGCAACGCGAAAAGTCTGTCAATTTCGTGAAATCGGCGACATGTTGGCGGCGACGGCCCGCCGTCGGGCGCCGTTGACAACGTTCCCCCCCAGCCATATCTCTCCCCGGTCGCTTCAAGGGCGATAGCGCTTATTTTGCTGCGTTTTTGGCCGTTGAACCCTGGTTTGCCTGTCTCCCACTCATCTGGCGGACGCCGCCCGGCGCCGAAGGTCGAGGCTGGCGCGGGTGCTGCGGTGCATCACGTCGGGAACAGCAAACCCAAACCACGAGTTACGGCTGCTACGCAGACCCCATAGAGGCAGGATTTCAGCAATGATCGGCGCGCTCGCCCGCAAGCTATTCGGCTCCGCCAACGACCGTCGCGTCAAGGGCTACCAGTCCCGTGTCAACGCCATCAACGCGCTGGAGCCGGAGCTCGCCAAGCTGACCGACGAGCAGCTCAAGGCGCGCACCGAGGAGTTCAAGACGCAGATCGCCGACGGCAAGACCCTCGACGATATCCTGGTCCCGGCCTTCGCCACCGTCCGCGAGGCCTCCAAGCGCACCCTCGGCCAGCGCCATTTCGACGTCCAGCTGATCGGCGGCATGGTGCTGCACGAGGGCGACATCGCCGAGATGAAGACCGGCGAAGGCAAGACGCTGGTGGCGACACTGGCCGTCTACCTCAACGCGCTGGCCGGCAAGGGCGTCCACGTCGTGACGGTGAACGACTACCTCGCCCGCCGCGACGCCGGCTGGATGAGCCAGATCTACGGCTTCCTCGGCCTGACCACCGGCGTCATCGTGCACGGCCTCGACGATGCCGAGCGCAAGGCGGCCTATGCCTGCGACATCACCTACGGCACCAACAACGAATACGGCTTCGACTACCTGCGCGACAACATGAAGTACCGGCTGGAGGACATGGTCCAGCGCGGGCACTTCTTCGCCATCGTCGACGAGGTCGACTCGATCCTGATCGACGAGGCGCGCACGCCGCTGATCATCTCCGGCCCGCTCGACGATCGCTCGGAGTTCTACAACACCATCGACACCTTCGTGCCGAAGCTCGACAAGACCGACTACGAGGTCGACGAGAAGCAGCGCACGGTGACGCTCACCGAAGCCGGCATGGAGAAGATCGAGACCCTGCTGCGTGACGCCGGCCAGCTCAAGGGCGACTCGCTCTACGACGTCGAGAACGTCTCCGTCGTCCATCACATCAACCAGGCGCTGCGCGCACACACGCTGTTCACCCGCGACAAGGACTACATCGTCCGCGACGGCGAGGTCGTGATCATCGACGAATTCACCGGCCGCATGATGCCGGGCCGGCGCTATTCGGAGGGCCTGCACCAGGCGCTCGAGGCCAAGGAGCACCAGCCGGTACAGCCCGAGAACCAGACGCTGGCCTCGATCACCTTCCAGAACTACTTCCGCATGTACGCCAAGCTCGCCGGCATGACCGGCACGGCCGCCACCGAGGCCGACGAGCTGTTCGACATCTACAAGCTCGAGGTGCTGGAGATCCCGACCAACCTGCCGGTCGCGCGTCTCGACGAGGATGACGAGGTCTATCGCACCCAGCAGGAGAAATACGCCGCGATCCTCGCCGAGATCGAGCGCGCGAATTCGCGCCTGCAGCCGGTGCTGGTCGGCACCGCCTCGATCGAGAAGTCCGAGGTGCTGGCCGCCTATCTCAAGCAGCACGGCTACAAGCAGATCGATTTCGGCAGCGAGCGCGCGCTCGACAAGCTCTATGCGGCGGCCCGCGCCGGCAAGCCGGCCAAGCTGTTCGCAGTGCTGAACGCGCGCTTCCACGAGCAGGAAGCCTATATCGTGGCGGAAGCCGGCGTGCCCGGCGCGATCACGATCGCGACCAACATGGCCGGCCGCGGCACCGACATCAAGCTCGGTGGCTCCTTGGAGATGCGCATCCAGCAGGAGACCGGTGGCATTACTGATGAGGCCGAGAAGGCCGCCAAGATCGAGCAGATCAAGGCCGACATCGCCCGCTTCCGCGAGATCGTGTTGAAGGCCGAGGAGACGGTCGAGATCGAGCCGGCCAAGGGCTCGAAGCCTGCCAAGACCGTGACCAAGCCGGGCGGCCTCTACATCATCGGTTCCGAGCGGCACGAATCCCGCCGCATCGACAACCAGTTGCGCGGCCGTTCAGGCCGCCAGGGCGACCCCGGCCGCTCCAAGTTCTTCCTGTCGCTGGAAGACGATTTGATGCGGATCTTCGGGTCCGACCGGCTCGACAGCATGCTGACCCGGCTCGGCCTGAAGGAAGGCGAAGCCATCATCCATCCCTGGATCAACAAGGCGCTGGAGAAGGCGCAGCAGAAGGTCGAGGCGCGCAACTTCGACATCCGCAAGAACCTCCTGAAGTTCGACAACGTCCAGAACGACCAGCGCAAGGTGATCTTCGACCAGCGCGTCGAGCTGATGCAGGACGAGAGCGTCGTCGAAACGATCACCGACATGCGCCATGCCTTCATCGACGATCTCGTCAGCAAGCACGTGCCCGAGCATGCCTATGCAGAGCAGTGGGACGTGGCCGGCCTGAAGGAGGAGCTGACGCGCGTGCTCGACCTCGACCTGCCGGTCGACGAATGGGCGAAGGAAGAGGGCATCGCCGACGAGGAGCTGCTCAAGCGCATCGAGACCCACGCCGACGAGCGCATGGCCGCCAAGGTTGCGCAATGGGGCCCCGACGTGATGCGCTACGTCGAGAAGACGATCCTCTTGCAGACGCTGGACCATCTCTGGCGCGAGCACCTGGTGATGCTCGATCATCTGCGCCAGGTCATCGGCTTGCGCGGCTACGGCCAGCGCGATCCGTTGCAGGAGTACAAGTCGGAAGCCTTCACGCTGTTCGAGGCCATGATCGCGCATCTGCGCGAGGCCGTCACCGCGCAGCTGATGCGGGTCGAGATCGTGCCGCCGGAGGAGCAGCAGCAGGTGCTGCCGCCGATGCAGGCGCACCACGCGGATCCCAACACCGGCGAGGACGAGATGGCCTTCGCCAACGTGTCGCTCGTGCCGTCGTCAGGTGCAGCCCCGGTCCCGGCCGAAGCGCGCAACCCGAACGACCCCGCCACCTGGGGCAAGATCGGCCGCAACGAGGATTGCCCGTGCGGCTCGGGCAAGAAGTACAAGCACTGCCACGGAAAGTACGCGTAGGCGCGGGTCTGCGCGCGGCAGTCTCTCCATTGTCGTTGCGAGCGAAGCGAAGCAATCCAGAGTCCCGTCCGCGACTCTGGATTGCTTCGCAGCGCTCGCAATGACGCTGTCGATCGAGCTGTGCGCCGAACCCACCGCCGTCATCCCGGCGAACGCCGGGATCCATAACCGCAGGCCGGCGTGCTTGGGCACACTGCTTGCTCCAGCATGCCGCCTCACACCTGCTGGCAGCATGGGACTGAGATCAGCGCACGGCGACGCGCGCGTGATGCTGTGCTTACGAGCGGCCGTGCTGCGTCCAGCCCGACGTCCACTTTCGGATGCGCGCGGCGGAGCGTTGCAGGTTGCCGGCCTTGAGCTCGCCGGAGCAGACGGCGGCGGTCAGCGCGCGATTGATCTCGCGGCCGACGTCGGAGGTCTGATCCGCGTCGCTCAATTTGGTGAACATGATGATATCCGCGCCCGCCTTG
The DNA here is from genome assembly GCF_032487575.1 of Bradyrhizobium sp. SZCCHNRI1009. Classification (NCBI taxonomy): domain Bacteria; kingdom Pseudomonadati; phylum Pseudomonadota; class Alphaproteobacteria; order Hyphomicrobiales; family Nitrobacteraceae; genus Bradyrhizobium; species Bradyrhizobium sp. SZCCHNRI1009. The sequence continues at coordinate 32,687 of NZ_JAUEUL010000022.1, forward strand.
ACCGCGTCGATGGCGGCGGCGGCCGGCGGCTTGGCATCGAGGATGGCTTTCATGGCGAGATCGTCCGTCATCACCACGCCGTCGTAGCCGAGGTCGCGGCGCAGCAGGCGATCGATCGCATGTCCGTCGCTCTGGGTGGCAACGCCGCCCCATCGCCGGGAATTCGCCAGATGTCCGACCATGATCGCCCCGGCGAGCCCTCGCCTCATCAGCCGCCGGTACGGCTTCAACTCTGCCGGTGACCAGGTGGTTGTGACGTCGGCAATGCCGGCGTGGCTGTCGGCGGTCGATGATCCATGCCCGGGAAAATGCTTGAGCACCGTCAGGATGCCTTTTTTTCGGTGCGCCTGGATGAACGCCGCCGCATAGCGCACGACGGCGTCGGAGTCGGCGCCATAGCTGCGTTGCCGCTGCCCGATGACCGGGTTCGACGGGTTGGTGTTGAGGTCCACCACCGGCGCGAGATTTATGTTGATGTGCAGCGTCGCGAGCTTCTCGGCGAGCGCGGTGTAAGCGCTTCGCGCCGCCGTGATGGAGCCGCGAGCGACCTCTGCGGCCGACGGTGTTTCCGCAAGGCCGACATTCGATCCGAGCCGCTCGACCGTACCTCCTTCATCGTCGATGGCGATGAACGGAGGAGACGCGCATTTGCATGATCGGATCCGGTCGATCATCGCGGTGAGATCGTCCGATGTTCCGACGTTGCGGCCGAGGATGACGACGCCGCCGATCAGCCCCTCCTCGAGATCGGACAGGACTTGCTGAAATCCCGGATCCGATGTCTTGGTCCCGAAGAAACCGGCCATGATCATCGGGCCGACCAGTTGCGCGGTTGCCGGTCTCTTGCTGCAGTCGGCAGCAAGGCCGGTCTGACCCGTCAGCGTCAGGAATGCGGCCGCCAGGGACCGTCGACCAAATCGTCGGAGCATGGCGATCCCCGCTTGGCGGCTGTTTCGGCGACTCAGGTTCACCGGTTCAGATCACGTCGCTGACCGCAGGACTCAGATCGTCGCCAGACCGCCGACCCTTGCCCCTTCCGCAATCGTCCGCGGCGCCGCGTTCAGCTGCTCGATCGCAAAGCCGGCCGCCTTCTTGTAGCCGGCCATGAACGCGTCGCGTTCGGCCGGCGGGATCACGTCATCGATATCGGTGAACGTCCCGCCACAACGCTCGTCCACCAGATTGAGCAGGCCGAACGGTCCGGCGCCGCGGTTGCGCAGGATGACCTGCGAAATCGGGCCGCACAGTTTCTCGTCATAGGCCGCGAGCGCGGCGGGCGTCACGCCATGCAGCAGCAGGCAGGCGCCGAGCACGCGCGCGTCCACGATCGCCTGGCTCGCGCCATTGGAGCCGGTCGGATACATCGCATGCGCGGCGTCGCCCATCAGCGCCACGGGGCCGTCGACCCAGGTCGAGACCGGATCGCGGTCGATCATCGGGTTCTCATAGGCGCCATCGGCGCCGGCGATCAGCGCGGGCACGTCGAGCCAGTCATAGGTCCAGCCGGCGAAATGATGCGCGAACTCAGCTACCGGCACCTGCCGGAACCAGCCGGTCTGCTTCCAGCCCTCGGTGTTGTCCATCGTCACTTCCGCGATCCAGTTGATCAGCGCCAGTCCGGTCTTCGGATCGGGATGCGAGATCGGATAGACCACGACGCGATGGCGGTGAGTACCCAGCCCGACGAAGGACGAGCCGGTGCGCATCGGCTTCGCCCAGGTGACGCCACGCCACATTACCGCGCCGCCCCAATGGATCGGTGGCTGCGTGGGGTGCATCTGCGCGCGCACCGCCGAATGAATGCCGTCGGCGCCGATCAGGAGCCGCCCGTGCTGCTCTGAGCGCGACCCATCGGCATACTCGATGCGTGCGGTCACGGAGCCGTCCGCATGCTTCTCATAGCCGCTGACGCGGCTGCCGAGCCGTACGCAATCAGCGCCAGCCCGCTGCACCAGCCGGCTGTACAGCAACATGTGCAGCTTGCCGCGATGCACCGCATATTGCGGCCAGTTGTACCCGGCGAGCAGCCCGCGCGGCTCGGAGTAGATGTCGTTGCCGTTCAGCCCGACCAGCGCCCATTCTTGCGCGGGCACGCCGACCTGATCGAGATCGTCAGCGCCGATGCCCAGATCATACAGCTCGCGCACCGCGTTGGGCTGCAAATTGATGCCGACGCCGAGCGGCCGCATCTCGCGCACGCTCTCATAGACGATGCAGGGCACGCCGATCTGCTGCAGGGTCAGCGCCGTCGCCAGGCCGCCGATGCCGCCGCCGGCGATGATGACAGGAAGATCGGTCATGGGCATGGTCCTGGGCATGGTCCGTCGCGCGTGAACTCGGGAAACAAGGTTCGAAGAACGGCCAAGGGGACGCGGGCGCGGCACTGCAGCGCGCGCGGATCGCCTCCCCTCGATCCACGGCCGGCATTGTCTGCCGGTCTGAAGGGAAAAGGCCTAGTTCAGAAGGCCGGCGGAGACAAGGGGAATGGGCAATCCGCGCCGCCGTGGTAGGCTGGTGCCATGCGACACTCATTTTTTTTCTGCCTTTGGGCGGCTCTCCTGCTGGCCGGCGTCGCGAGCCCGGCGCTGGCCTTCGATATCGAGGCTCACCGCGGCGGGCGCGGCCTTTTTCCGGAGAACACGCTGCAGGCCTTTGCAGCATCACTGCTCTGGCGTGTCGATACGCTCGAGCTCGACGTCGGCGTCACCCGCGACGGCGTCCTCGTGGTGTCGCACGAGCGGCGGCTCCATCCCGACCTCGCGCGTGACGCGGCCGGCAACTACGTCGCGCCGCCCGGACCGCTCTTGATCGAGTTGCCGTTGGCCGATGTGCAGTCCTACGATGTCAGTCAGATCCGTCCCGGCAGCGACTACGCCAAGCAGTTTCCGGAGCAGCAGGCCCCGTCCGGCACGAATCCTTCGGTACGGCGAATTCCGACGTTGAAGGAGGTCATCGACCTCGTGCGGCGAGCAGGCAACGAGCATGTGCGTCTCAACATCGAGACCAAGCTCGATCCTGCTTTTCCTGCGGAGGCGCCGGACCCGCAGCGGTTCGTGACTTTGCTGCTCGATCTGATCGATGCAGAGCAGTTCTCGGGCCGGGTCATGATCCAGTCGTTCGACTGGCGCACCCTGCAGCTGGTGCAGCAGCGCGCGCCCGCCATTCCAACCGTGTATCTGACGATACAGCACGGCAAGGCGCCGAACGTGTCGCTGACCCAGGCGACGCGCTGGACCGCAGGCTTTGACCCCGCCGATCACGGCGGCTCGCTGCCGCGGACGATTCACGCGGCGGGTGGCAAGGTGTGGTCGCCCTACTTCGCCGACATCACGCCGGAGCTGATCGGCGAAGCGCATGCGCTTGGGCTGAGCGTCGTGGTGTGGACCGTTAACAAGCCCGAGGACATGGCGCGGCTCATCGATGGCGGTGTCGACGGCATCATTTCAGATCGTCCGGATCTGTTGCGTTCCGTCGCCATGCAAAAAGGTCTGGTGAAGCTGCGTGGTATGCTGCATCTGCACTCCTCCGAACCGAAGCCGCCAGCCAAGTGATCGTGGCCAACGACCTTGCAGGGGCATTCCGCGGCAAGTCCTCTTGGCAATCGCGGAGCGCTTTGCCGGGAGGACTCGAATCCGGAATCGTGAGCTGAGAACGCGAAGACCATCTCGTCATTCCGGATTCGGCGCGACTGCGGGCGGTCGGCGAGATTGAGCCGCTCAGCTCAACCCATCACCACCTCATGCCGGATCACGAACGGCGCCAGCAGCGTGTGCACCTCGTTCGCGATCGCCTCGCGGCTCTCCGCCGGCACGTTGCGCAAGGTCACCATCGCGATGCTGCCGTGGCTGCCATGCGGGCCGACCTTCACGCTGCAATCGACGCCGCGATCCGTGAGCTGCTTCAGTACGCCTGTGAACACCCGCGTCGCGGCGTCCCAGCGCAGCTGCGGCTTGAACACCTTGCCCACACCCGTGACCGGCATCGGATCGATCGGGATGATCTGCACCGGCACCGCGGCACGCTCCGGCGTGCGGGCGCGCACCCAGTCCTCCAGCTCGCCCGGCTGCACGCTCGCGCCCGGCTTGAGCTGGACATAGCCGATCGGCAGTTCACCCGCGTAAGCGTCGGGCTGGCCGACCACCGCGGCGAAGCCGACGGCGGGATGCTGGAACAGGATCTCCTCGATCGGCGCCGGATCGATGTTGTGGCCGCCGCGGATCACGAGATCCTTGGCGCGGCCGGTGATCCACAGGAAGCCGTCGGCATCGAGCCGGCCGAGATCGCCGGAGTTCACCCAATGTCCCTGGACGAAGGCGCCCTTGTTGTGGACGTCGTCGAGATAGCCGGAGAACACGCCGGGCCCGGCCATGATGACGACTCCGATCTCATCCGGTGCGCAATCGCGCTCGTAACGGCCATCGGCGTCGAGCTTGACGATCCGCACCTTGGCGTAAGGCAGGGGCAGGCCGACCGAGCCGAGCCGGATCGGCTGGTCCGGATAGGCCATGGTGTGCACGCTCGCGGTCTCGGTCATGCCGTAGACTTCGATCACCGGCAGCTTGAGCTTGTCCATGATCGCCTGTCCGACCGCGACCGGAATCGCCGAGCCGCCGCCTGCGGCGTAGCGCAGGCTGGAGATGTCGGCATCGCCCTGCGGCACCGCGAGCGTCGCCGCCAGCACGGTCGGCACGCTCGACAGCGTCTCCGGCTTGAAGCGCTCGACCAGGCCCCAGATGTTGCGCACCGCGTTCGGATTGCGCCAGCCGGCGCCAGAGAGCACGACGAGGCAGCCGCCCGCCGACAGCGTCTGCAGCGCCTGGGTCAGCGATCCCCCGACATGAAACAGCGGCATGCCGAACAGCAGCGTGCCGCCGGGCCTGGCCTTCAGGATCAGGTTGACGCCCCAGGCCTGATAGACCTGATTGCCATGGCTGTGGCGCACCAGCTTCGGCGTGCCGGTGGTGCCGCCGGTGTGGAAATAGGCGGCGGTGTCGCTCGCCTTGATCTGCCGGCCGCTGACCAGATGATCGCTCGGCTGCGGCCCGATCAAATCGTTGAAGGCATGAATGCCGTTGGCAGGATCACCGCCGCCGCCATGCACCTGCACGATCGCCTTGAGGTGCTTGAGGCTGCCGCGCACCTTCTCCACCTTCTGCCAGATGTCGGTGCCGGGCAGGGGACCGAGCGCCACCAGCACCTTGGTCTTGGCGGCATCGAGAATCTCGGCGATCTGGTGCGGCTCGAGCAGCGGATTGACCGGGTTGGCGATGCCGGCCGCCTCGGCGCCGAACAGCGTGACGAACGCGTCCGGCACCAGAGGCAGCATGAAGCTGACGACGTCGTCAGGGCCGACGCCGAGCGCATGAAACATGTTCGCGGCCTGCGTCACCCTGGCGACGAAGTCGCGATAGGAGATCACGACCGGCGTATCGGCGGGATCGGCATTCTGCAGAAACTGGATCGCCGGCGCGTCCGGATTGGCAGACGCGCCGCATTTCAGCGCCTCATAGGTGCTCCGCGCGGCGATGCGTTCATCATAAGGCGTCTGCTCGAAGGCGCGGATGTCAGCGGTGCTGGCGAATGTCGGATAGTCGCTGCCGATGGCGCGATCGAGCAGATGAATGCCCATGGCCTGTCCTCCCGGTGTCGTGTCCTCGTCCGGCCGATGCGGCCGGTGATCGCGCGCGGGCTCTGCGGCCCGTTCGTCGCGATCGCGAGAGGACAGGATGAGCGAGGATTCGTCTTGCGTCTATCCCGGTATGATGGGGACTCCGGGAGAATTGTCGCAGCAACGCTGCGCTGCAGCGTTAGTTGGGGAGAAGCGCGCTGTCGCTCACCCGGATCGAGCCCCGCCATGCGCTGTGCGATACAGCGCCCTCTCCCACAAGGGGAGGTGGCGCATTAACGCGCACCGCGAATCGATCGTTCAAGCAGCGCCTCCTCAGCTCGCCGCGTCGATCAAATTCTCGAGCAGCCGCTTCAGCTCGCCGGTGGCCTTGTCGCCGTAATTCTCCAGGATGTGCGCTTCCTGGCTGGCCGCCAGCGAGTTCAGCCGCTTGCACAGCGCCTTGCCATGGTCGCTGATGAACATCAGGACCTTGCGGCGGTCGTGGGCGTCTTGGCGACGGTAGACCAGCGAGTCCGACACCATGCGGTCGATCATCTTGGTCAGGGTCGGGTGGTTCAGCAGCACGGCATCGGCGAGATCGCCCATCGAGTGCCCCTCGCCGTCGGAGAGCACCTTGAGGATGCGCCACTGCTCGACGGGCACGCCCTCGGTGCTCAGGCGCGTCTCCAGCTGCCGGTTGATCTCGCGGTTGGCCTGCGCGAGCAGGTAGGCGAGGTGTTCGGTGAGGGGGGTGTTGGGATGGGGCGGTTTGGCCACGATGAACTTCGCTTGCGGTCCCGACTTGAATGAATGTCCGGCAGTTGCTGCCCGATCTATATGCATCCCAATTCTTGAACATTCAACATTTTCGAATAGGATATTTGCCGAACGCGTGCTGATTTTGACGGCGTATGACCGCCGGTCCACAATGGACCAGACACGGTTGCGGCCAAGGAGTGGGTGTGCTCTCGACAGGATCTGTCACGGCCGGGCGTCTCGGTCTGCCGCCGTCCCTGCTGTTCAGGAGCCCGCCGCGGCGGGCCGGCCTTCCCGCACTGGCCCCCTTCGATCCCGACCGTCTGCAGCGGCGCGGCTCCCGGAGCAGGCTGCGCATCGGCAACTTCCTCACCTTCTCCGGCTCGCCCGGCATCTGGGGGCCGGCTGCGACCAACAGCGCGCTGCTCGCGGTGTCCGAGATCAACCGCCGCGGCGGCATTCTCGGCCGCGAGATCGAGTTGTCGTTCTACGATTCCGGCGGGCCGGCGGACGAGGTGGCCGAGCGCGCCAGGGACGCGCTCGAATTCGACGGCATCGACGTCGTCATGGGCTCGCATATCAGCGCCGTGAGGCTGGCGCTGCGCCGGCTCACCCGCGGCCGCATCCCGTATGTGTATACGCCGGTCTATGAAGGCGGCGAGCGCACGCCCGGCGTGATGGCGATCGGCGAGACGCCGCACAGCCAGACGCGTCCCGCCATTCACTGGCTGGCGGAGAACAAGGGCGCCAGGCGCTGGTACCTGATCGGCAGCGACTATGTCTGGCCGTGGCAGTCGCACCGTTCCACCAAGACCTACATTGCCGAGGCCGGCGGGCATGTCGTCGGCGAGGAGTTCGTGCCGGTCGGCGAGGATGATCACGAGGCGCATCTGGCGCGTATCCGGGCTGCCAAGCCGGACGTCGTGCTGGTCTCGCTGATCGGCACCGACAGCATCACCTTCAATCGCGCCTTCGGCGAGTCGGGCCTCGCCGCGACCACCCTGCGTCTCGCCGGCGCGGTGGACGAAACGGTGCTGCTCGGCATCGGCGCCGACAACACCGAGAACCTGTATACCTCTTCCGGCTATTTCAGCTGCATCGGCTCCAAGGCCAATGACGCGTTCATGAGCCGCTACACCGCCATGTTTGGCGCCCAAGCGCCGCCGGTCGGATCGGTCGGCCAGTCGAACTACGAGGGCCTGCGCTTCCTGAAGGCCGCCGCCGAGCGCGCCGGCTCGCTGTCCCTGCGACCGCTCGCTGCCGCCGGCCGCAACATCGTCTATTCCGGCGCGCGCGGCGAGGTGACGATCCGGCAGGGCCGCGCCGGCATGGCGATGCATCTCGCCGCGGCCGACGGGCTCGATTTCAAGATCATCCGAACGTTCTGAGACGTCCGCCTGCTCAGGCAGCCGCAGCGCTCTTGGCGGGCGCGCGCGCCGGCGCTGTCGGCACGTCGCGGATCATCCGGCTGATCGCCTCCTGCGGCATCGGCTTGCCGAACAGGAAGCCCTGCACGCTGCTGCAGCCCTCCTCGCGCAGGAAGGCGAGGTGCTGCTCGGTCTCGACGCCCTCGGCCAGCACGGGGATGTTGAGGCTGCGCCCGAGCAGCAGGGTCGCCTTGACGATCGCCGCGGCGTGCACGCTGGTCTCGACCGACTGGATGAAGCTCTTGTCGACCTTGATCTTGTCGAACGGAAACACCTGCAAGGTCGACAGCGACGAGTAGCCGGTGCCGAAATCGTCCATCGCCACCGTGACGCCGATAGCCTTCAGCGCCTGCATTACCTGTAGCGCGTGCTGGCGGTCGGCGATGATGCCCGTTTCTGTCAGCTCGATCTCCAGCCGCTCCGGCGCCAATCCGGTCTCGCGCAGCACCTCGGCGACGCGCTTCGGCAGGTCGTGGTTGAGCTGCATCGGCGCGACGTTGACGGCGACCTTGAACGGCTGGCTCCAGCTCGCGGCGGTGGCGCAGGCGGTGCGCAGCACCCAGTCGCCGATGTCGACGATCAGCCCGGTTTGTTCGGCCATCGGAATGAAATCGTTCGGCGGCACGCGGCCCTTCACCGGGTGATTCCAGCGCAGCAGCGCCTCGAAGCCGATGATGCCGCCGCTCTGCGTGTCGTTCTGCACCTGGTAGTGCAGCTCGAACTCGTTGCGCACCAGCGCGCGCTTGAGGTCGATGGCGAGCTCGGCGCGGCGCCGGCTGGCCTCGTCCATCGACGGCTCATAGGTGCAGATCTTGCCCTGGCCGAGACTCTTGGCGCGGTACATCGCGAGGTCGGCGCGGGTGAGAAGCTCGTCGGCGGTGAGGCCGTGGTCGGGATGCAGCGCGATGCCGATGCTGCAGCCGACCGAGAGGCTGCGTTCCTCCCACTCGACAGGCGCCAGCACCAGCGTGCGCATCCGCTCGGCGAACTTCGCCGCCTCGGTGCGCGCGAAGATCTCGCTCTTGACCGCGACGAACTCGTCGCCGCCGATCCGCGCCAGGAACTCGCCGGGCTGCAGCGTCGATGCAATACGCTGAGCGATCATCGTCAGCACGGCATCGCCCGCGGCATGGCCGTGCGCGTCGTTGATGTCCTTGAAGCGGTCGAGGTCGATCGCGAGCACCACCAGGTGCGCCGTCTCGTCGCCGTCGGTCAGCAGCGGCGCCAGCCGATGGCCGAGGCCGTTGCGGTTGGGCAGGCCGGTCAGCGGATCCTGCAACGCGAGCTGCCGATAGCCTTCGACAGCCTCCTGCGCCGCCTGCAGATCGATCATATAGGCCGAGGCGGCCATCGCCATGATCAGGCCGATGCCGGTGACGATGCTGATCAGCATCACGCTGTCGGACAGCGATTGCACGGGCGCGTCGATGCCGGCCATCGGCGCCAAGGTCAGCGCAGCCATGCCGGTGAAATGCAGGCTCAGGATCGCGAGCACCATCGCCAGCGAGCTGCCATATTTGCAGAACCGCGTGACGGGACGGGCGATGCGGTTGGCGGCGACGGCGCCGAAGCCCGTCGCCAGCGCGACCGAGAGCCAGATCGCCGGCGCGTGCCAGGTTCGGATGCCGTCGAGATTGAGCGCGCCCATGCCGGTGTAATGCATCGCGGCGATGCCCAGCCCGAACACGGCGCCGCCGGCCTCGATCAGCGGGCCGCGCTGCGTTCGCGTGGTGATGAAGAAGCCCAGCCAGGAAAACACCACGGCGAGGCCGAGCGAAGCGAACGTGAGTCCCGCCTCGAACGAACGGTTGCCGGATGCGTCATAGCCGAGGATGGCGGCAAAATGCGTCGTCCAGACCGTGCCGCCGGCGACCAGCCCGGCCAGGAACAGCAGATGGAAGCGTCGCAGGCCGGTGTTGCGGCGGACGCGCGCCAGCAGCCGCATCGACAGCAGGGAGCCGAGCACGCAGACCAGCAGCGCGGCGGCGACGTAGCGCAGATCATGATCGGCGGGCAGGCAGGACAGAATCGTCAACATCGGCAATTTACCTCACGCAGCCAGCTACGCTCCGCGGCGGGACGGGTTTTGGCGCGCGCGGAATCGCGGTTAGCGAAGCGTCAACGCGGGCAGCACCTCTGCCCGCGTTGAGTCATGCACGAGGTTGGACAGCCGATGATTAAGCCGCCGGCCGCCGGCGCTGGGTTTCGCCATGGAACCTGGGACATCGTGACGAAACTGCCAACGCCATGCACGACTCTTTGCGGAGCTGGAACAAGCAGGACTATTTGCTGGCGACGTTGCCGGGCAGCGCGTAGGCCCGCACATAGTCGCCGAGCTTGGTGCCGAACGAGCCGTGGCCGCCATCGACGGTGACGACATACTGCTTGCCGCCGGCCTCGTAGGTCATCGGCGTCGACTGGCCGCCGGCCGGCAGCCTGTCCTGCCACAGCAGGCGGCCGTCCTTGACGTCGAAGGCGCGGATGTAGTCGTCCATGGTGCCGGTCAGGAAGGCGACGCCGCCCGCAGTGACCATCGGGCCGCCGAGCATCGGTACGCCCAGCTTGAACGGCAGCGGCAGCGGCGCCTGGTCGCGGATGGTACCGACGCGGTGCTGCCAGACGATCGCGTTGGTCTTGAGGTCGATGGCGGCGAGACTGCCCCAGGGCGGCGCCATGCAGGGGATGCCGAGCGGCGACAGGAAGATGCCGAGCGAGACGCCGTAGGGCGTGCCGTACATCGGCTGCACGCCGAGCTCGGTGCCCGGCGGATGCGCGGCGTTGGGTTCGGCCGGATTGTCCTTGCCGCGCGGCACCAGCCGCGACACGAACGGGATCGACTGCGGATTGGCGATCGCGATCTTCTTCACGGGATCGATGGCGATGCCGCCCCATTCGAACATGCCGAAATCGCCGGGATAGACCAGCGTGCCCTGCTCGGAGGGTGGCGTGAACGGCCCTTCGTAGCGCAGCCGCTTGAACATGATGCGGCACGCCAACTGATCGAACATCGTCGCGCCCCACGTCTGCGCGCCCGAGAGCTCCTTTCGCGGCCGGAAGCTCAGTTCGGAGAACGGCTGCGTCGGCGACAGCCGGTCGCCGGGCGCAGCGCCCTGCGGCACCGGCTTCTCCGGCGCGGGGACCAGCAGATGCCCGTCGCGGCGATCGAGCACGAAGATGTTGCCGGTCTTGGCCGGCACGTAGATCGCCGGCACCACGCCGTCCTTGCCGGGCATGTCGACCAGGCTCGGCTGCGACGGCATGTCCATGTCCCACAGATCATGATGCACATTCTGGAACGACCAGCGCAATTTTCCCGTGGCGATGTCGAGCGCCACCAGCGCCGAATCATAGCGCTCGTTGTCGGCCGAGCGGTTGCCGCCCCAGATGTCCGGCGAACTCGAGCCGAGCGGGATGTAGACCAGGCCGAGCGCCTCGTCGGCCGCGCCGACGCTCCAGCCGTTCGGCGAGCCCGGCGTGAAGTGATGCGTGGCCGACGGCATCTCGTTGGGATCGGGATTGCCGGGATCGAACGCCCACAGCAGCTTGCCCGTGTAGACGTCGAAGCCGCGGATCGCGCCCGACGGCACCTTGTTGGAGTAGTTGTCGATCACGGCGCCGGCCATGATCACGACCTTGTCGGTGACGACCGGCGGCGAGGTGCCTTCGTAGAAGCCGAGCGTGGTGATCTCGTTGCCGGCCTTGAGATCGATCTGGCCGTGCTCGCCAAAGCCCTCGCATGGCTTGCCGCTGTCGGCGTCGAGCGCAAACAGCCTTCCGTCATTGGTCGGCAGGAAGATGCGCCTGGCGCATTCCGTCGGGGCCGCCGCGCCTGACACGTCGACCGCGCCCGGCTTGGTCTCGTGATAGGCCACGCCGCGGCAGGTCATGTGCTGGAAATTCTTGTGATGTTCGATCTGTGGATCAAACTTCCAGCGCTGCTTGCCGGTGGCGGCATCGAGCGCGAACACGATCTGATGCGGCGAGCAGGTGTAGAGCAGATCGCCGATCTTCAGCGGCGTGACCTCGTTGGTGAACTCGTCGGGATCGTCGGGCCCTTTGCGGTCGCCGGTGCGGAATTCCCACGCGAGCTTGAGAGTCTTCACATTGTCGGGTGTGATCTGCTTCAGGCTCGAGAAGCGCGTGCCGAAATTGGTCGCGCCATAGGCGATCCAGTCCGCCTGCGCCTCGGCGGGCGCGGTATCGGTGCCGGCCGTCGCCGCCGCGGCCTGCGGCAGCGCGCCATCGGCGCCGAAACGATCGCCGCGCAGGGAGGCGCCGAGCACGACCACGGCCACCGCAAGCACGGCCACGAGCCCCCAGCGCGCCGCGCGCATGTCGCCCACCAGATGCGCCGTGATGAATGGCAGCAGCAGCCAGACGCCGAGCGGCACCAGCACGTCGCCGCGCGGCGCCAGCGACCAGAAATCCAGCCCGACCTCCCAGATCGCCCAGATCATCGTGCCCAGCAGCAGCGCCGCATAGATCCACAGCGCCGCCGCATGCCGCCGCCACAGCAGCACCGCGACGACCAGCAGCGCGAGGCCTGCGACCAGGTAATACGGTGAGCCGCCGATCGCGGCGAGCCACGCCCCGCCGGCGAGCAGCGCGAGGCCCATCAGGCCGACAACGATCGCGGTGAAGGTGAGCAGCGGCGCGCGCTGCAGATGGCGGGCTGCGGCCATTGCGCGGCTCCAGGCTGATGATGACAGGCCGCGGCGCGACGCCGCAGCCGCGTCATGAACGGCGAGGAAGGGCGGAAGTTCCTGGCCGTGCAGGGCACGGGATGGGGCCGCCGCGCGGTCGCCGACCTCCCTCCCGGCACACGGCCTTTTGCGCGCCTTCCGTGGCCGGACCGGGTTGCCGCTCCGTGACGGAATTAATACGATCCCATGTCAGTCACATGAAAATTGGAGTGCCCGGATGCGTGCGCAGTCGCGAGCCCTGTCGAACCCGGTCGCCCTGTGGTGGGCGATGCTGACGCTCGTCAGCCTCGCCAACATCGTGTTCTGGTTCATCCTGTACCGCCAGCTCAACGGCGGCAGCAGTTCGGCGGGGCAGGCGTCCCAGACCGGTTCGATGCTGGCGCTGTCGGCGGCCTATGTGTTCGGCTGCGCCTTCCGCTCGGTGCTGCCGCGCGCCGACGTGCAGCGCATCTGCCTGGTCGACAGTTGGCTGTCGAGCGTGTTCGTCGGCCGCACCGTGGCGACCATCGCCGAGATCGCCTTCGCGGCACAATGGGCCATCATCCTCGCGCAGCTCGGCGCGATCGCCGATGCCGAGACCGCGGTGAACATGGCCCGTATCATCGTGCCGCTGATCGTCATCGCCGAGATCTGTTCCTGGTACGCCGTCGTCACCCGGAATTTCCTCTACAACGCGATCGAGAACTCGCTGTGGGCGGTGGCCTTCCTGTTCGTCGGCATCGGGCTCGGCCGGCTGCTGCCGGAGTTCGATGGCGTGGTGCGCGGCCTGCTGATCGCGGGCCTCGTCGGCATCGCCTGCTACCTCGCCTTCCTCGTCGTGATCGATGTGCCGATGTATGTGAAGCGCTGGCGAATCGAGCGCGCCGCCGGCACGCCGCTGCTGCATCCGCTCGCCGGCCTGCGCGACTCCGCCACGCGCTGGACCGTGACCCACGAGTTCGAGCACTGGAGGGAAGAGATCGCCTGGATGTCGCTGTATTTCAGCGCTGCCGTCTGGGGGTCGCTGGCGCTGTGCGCGCTCTCGGCGATGAATGATCACCTGCCGCGGGATCGCGCGCAGGCGACCGGCGCGCCACCGGCCATCGTCCAGCAGAGCGCCGATCGGTCCTGACGCGACACCCCGCCGTGACGGTCACGGCGGGATGTCCTGCTTGCCTCAGCCGTGCATCGCGAAGTGATGCGAATCGTCCATCTGGACGATGTGGCTGTAGTCGGCGTGCGGCGCGTCGTGGACGGCCACCGGCGCGTGGTCGAAATTCGGCGGCACGATGCCGGTGTTGCCGGCGTGGCCATGGTCGCCGAAATTGTCGACGATGATCGGGTTGTGCGACGAGCCTTCGCCGTGCAGCGGACCGGAGCCGAATCCGGAGCCCAACCCCGAGCCTTCGCCACCCTGGGCGTTGTCGCCCGCGTGCTGGATCGCCGAGGCGATCGAGTCCCAGAACCCGCCGTGGCTGCCGCCCTCGGACCCGCCATGGGCGACCGCGATGCCGTCACTGCGCAAGCCGTCCTGCGCCAGCTTGAAGATATCGCCGATCGCGGCGCCGAGATCGCCATGGCTGAGGTCGTTGACCAGCGAGCCCAAGTCGTGGCCGATCGCGTCGAGCTGCTGCCCCAGCGAGTGGCTCAAATCGCCGGCGGTCTGTGCCAGACCGTTGAGGCCTTCGCCGACGAAGTGGCCGACGCCATCGACAATGCCGGTGCCGACCGCATCGGCGCCGTGGGCGATGCCGGAGATCGCCTCGCCGATCGGTCCGCCGATCAGGTGGCCGGCCGCGGAGGCCGTGTCGGTGACCACGCCGATGGCGCCGTCGGCCACCGCCACGCCGGCGTCGAAGCCGCCCTTCACCACCGCGCCTGCGGCGTCCAGCGCGTCCATGCCGACCTCGCCGGCCGTTCCGACGATGGTGCCGGCCATGCCGAGCGCGCCGTGGCCGACTGCGCCGGCCGCCTCCAGCCCGGCCTCGCCGAGGCCGACCGCAGTGTGCGCCAGGTCGCCGGCGACGTCCAGGGCGCCATGCGCCACGTCGCCACCGACCTTGAGCCCGCCATCGACGATGTCGCCACCGATATGCTTGACGTCGTTGATGACGCCGTCGAGGTCGCCATGCACCAGGTGGCCGACGCCGGACGCGACGTCGCTCACGACGTTGACGCCGGTATGGAGGACGTCGCCGCCGACATGGACCACGGTCGACGCGACGTCGCCGACGGTGTGAAGCAGGCCGCCGCCGATCGCCTCGGCGCCATGCCCGATCGCGCCGAGCACGCCGCCCACGGTATGGATGGCCTCGCCGCCGAGCGCGCCGATCCCGTGCACCACGCTGCCCACGGCATGCGCGGCATCGCCGGCGACGTGCTCGACCGTGTTGACCACGGCACCCGCCGCGCCGCCGACTGCACCCGCCACATCCTTCGCGACGTCCTTCACGTCATCGACTGCGGAACTGACGGCATCTCCGATATCATCCCAAAAGCTCATGACCTGCTCCTCTCGGTTGCGTCACCTCGCCTCGGGTGACGCGCCGTTTGTCGCAGATCGCGTCCCCGCGCTCCGTGCGCGACGTCACGCAAGCTGAGAGGTGGCAGGGCTCGGGCGCGAGGCCTGTCCGCAAGGCCAGGCCATCCACCTCTTCAGTGGCCGCAGGGAGGGAATACGTGGATGCCCGCTTAGGCCGGGCAACTCATTAGCAGGCCCTGATCGCGATCGTTCAGGGGGGCATCGGTGTGATGCTCAGCCGCGGTTCAGGCGTGGCCGATCCAGCCATGCCAGGTCAGCGCGGCAAAGAAGCGACGGGCATCGCGAAAGCCGCCGTCGCACAAGATCGCTTCATCCTCCTCGGGGCTCAGCATGTTGACGCTGGCATCGACGGTCGCGCGCATCGTCCTTGCCTGCTCGGGGTCCGTGCCCGACGCAACGGCATAGGCCGCGTAGCGATCCAGCCACAGGGCCCGCTCAGTCGGCTCCTTCGGCAGGCAGCTATGGGCGACCACGAACGGCGCGCCAGGGCGGAGCCGGTCGTGCACGGCGCGGACTGTCTGCAAACGCTCCGGCGTTGCCAGAAAATGCAGCGTCAGCAGGCATGTCGCCGCGTCAAACGGGCCGGCCGGCGCAGCGTCGATGGTGCCCTCGATCAGTTCGACCCGGCTGATCCGCGCGCCGAGCGTGCGTTCGGCGAGTCGCAGCATCTGCGGCGCCGGATCGACCCCGACGAAGGTCCACGATGGGTGCGCTTCGGCCAACGCATCGAGCTCGAGCCCGCCGCCCGCGCCCAGCACGAGCACCCGCGCATGGTCGGGCGCCCGCTCGGCCAGCAGAACCGCCGTCATGCGGTGCAGCCCGTCGAGACCGGGCACGAAGCGCCGTGGACCATCGGTGTAGCGCGCGACGAATTCGGGATCGGAAAACGCGCGGATGAACTGCTGAGCGCCGTCGGCAATGTCAGCCGGCATGACAAATGTCTCCCTTGCGAGGTCGCTTGCGTCGTTCGAGGCGGTCGTGGAAATCAGCGCTCAGCGCCGCCAGCGTGATGGCACCGAGACGGGACAGCAGCAACGTCTCGGCGGCCCGGATGGAGGTGTCGAGCGCGGCATTGACCGCCTGCTCGACGAGACAGTTGGGATTGTCGCTCCGATGGCCGATCGCGAACAGCGACGGACGTCCGAGCGAATCGTAGACGTCGCGCAGGGTGACGGCCGCCAGATCGCAGGCGAGCGTCCAGCCGCCGCCATGGCCTTTCTCGGAGCGCACATAGCCGCTGTCCCGGAGCCCCGCCATGATTCTGCGGATCACGACCGGGTTGGTCTGCATCATCGCTGCGAGCGCCTCGGAGGTGACCGGACCGTCGTGCTCCGCCATGTGGAGCAGGACATGGAGGATGCCGGACAACTGGCTGTTGGGTCTCATGTAACTTTTAATATGACATGATGCCCGGAACGTCAACCGGCCTGCCTTCGTGCGGCCTTGGGCGATGCTGTCGTGTCTGCCCGTCGGGCGACTCGGTCCTGCGGCTCGTCGCGAATGCGGGCGCGTTCATTCCCCCGATCCGCCGCAAAGTCTCTGGCGCGGAAAACCGGATTTCGCCTGCGCGTTCAGGCTGATTTGGGCTGTCCAGTCCCGTGAGCAAAAATATTCCGCTTCGCAATTTCGGAAATTCGTGATCTATTCATTCCATCCCGCCTCATCGACGAGGGGCGCTGCGCGGTCGTCACGAAGCGTGGAGTGCGGGATGTGATGGGCGGGCCGGTTTGCAGCGTGACTTGATCGCGCCGACGAACAACACCGGTCCGTACGGTCAAGTCGCGTGGTCCTGGCCTCCCGACGCTGAGGTCAAGCCGGCTGATGATGCCTCGTGCATCCCGCCGGTGATGGGGGCAAGACAGCCCGGTCCCCAGGGAGATCGCGAAGCAGCCGTTCAAACCGTCGCGCAGGGAGGGCCGGATCGTCCGGCTGGACCTGTGGTTCCTGCCGCCTGCATTTTTTTCGCAGGCGGGCCACGGGCCTCAGTCGAGGTCCGGCCTTCCCTGCACCCTCGGTCTTGAAGAGGGTGAGATCGATGCATCGCTCGGACGCCGAATGCGCCGCGAGAACAGAGACGCGCATCCCCAGATGCAGTTTGAGATCGTTGACCACGACGGCACCACGAACGCGGTGCTTCCCCTCCAGGGGAGGGTGGCGTCATGCGTTCGGATCGGCTCTTCCGAGCCGGCGGCGCCGACGTCCTACCTACTTGAATCCCGAAAACCGGCTGTCGAACGAGTTCGACTGCAGCACCGGGACGGCGCCGGAGACCAGCGCGGTCTGGGTCTGGGCGGGAGCCGAGGCGGTGGTGGCCGGCGCCTCGCTGGTCGCGGGCTTGAACGGCGGCCGCGCGGCAGCCTGCCGGGTCTCGGCGGGCTTGGCCGCGACCGGCTTCGGCGCTGGCTTGGTCTCGGCGGGCTTCGCCTCTGCGGTCTTGCTCGGCGCGGGCTTGGCTGTCGCCGTGCTCTCAGCCGCCGCATTGCCGCCGATCCCGACCTTGCGGGCGAGGCTCGACATGAAGCTCGGCTTCTCGGGCGCGCTGACGGCCGCCACGCGGGTCGACGGCGCGCTCACCGGCGCCTCCGCTGCACTGGCCGGCATCGCGACCTCGTCGGCGCCGGGCGCGCGCGGCGGGTTGACGTGACCGGGGATCGTGCCTGGCGCGGCCTGGAAGTTGGCGAGCGACAGGCCCGGCGCCTCGCCGGCGTCGGACAGGCCGGTGGAGGCTCCGGGCACGCGGCTGGCGAAGATCGGATTCATGCCGCCGTCGATGCCGGTGTTGAGCTTGGCGACCGGCGTGCCCTTGGCGACGAGCTTGGCATATTCCGCCTCGTCGGCCTGCTGCTTGTCGCGCACGGCGGCGGTGATCTCGTCGGGCACGACATAGGCCGGGCACTTGGCAGAGGCGTCGAACACCGGATCATGCGTCGCGCCCGGCGGCTTCTGGGCGTTGAAGACGTATTTCTTCTCGCAGAAGTCGACCTTCGGCTCCTGCCGCGTGACCTCGAAGGCGTCATAGCCTTCCTTGATCATGCGCCAGAACGGCATGTTCGGATTGTTGCGGTGCCTCGCCATGTTCACCGGCGTCATCCGGAACGGATAGGCCTGGAACTGGAAGGCGCGCTGGCCGCCGAAGAACGACTCGCGCCCGAGCGCATAGATCTCGGCGATCTGCTCGTCGGTCATCGCGAAGCAGCCGCGCGAGGAGCAGTCGCCATGCACCATCAGCTGCGAGCCGGTGCGGCCGAGCGCCTTGTCGAACGCGTTCGGATAGCCGGTGTTGAACGACAGATAGTAGGCCGATTGCGGGTTCATCTGGCTCGGATTGATCGAGTAGAAGCCCTCCGGCGCCTGGCGGTCGCCCTCGCGCACTTTGGGTCCAAGATCGCCCGACCAGCGGCAGATCGGATAGGTCTTGAGCAGCGCGAACTTGCCCGAGCGGTCCTGCTTCCAGACCTCGAGCTCGGCCTCCTGCTTGAAGACGCGGACCAGGATCGGCGACTGCAGATCCATATCCTTCTCGCCCATCGTCGCGACGAGCTTCGGCGGTACCGGCTGGTTGGCCTTGGCGTTGGTGGCGAGTCCGACCTGATCGCTGTTGCAGCCGGTCAGCAGCGCACCGGCGGCCAACGCCGCCGAGGTCAGGAGAACCCGGACGAAAGCGCGGTTGATCAAAGCAAAGCTCCCCGCAAACCCCGCATGCCGCAACACCCCAGTCTCATCTCACCCGATCGGCCCGAAAGCTGGATAAATCACGGGTCGACCCTGCGTCATGCCGTCAAACCATTGATTAAAATTGTAGCCTTTGACCCCAGGCCTCGCAACCCGCGCTCCGGCGATGCCACCTGGCCCCGGCCGCCTTGGTCAACAACTTCTAAACAGCAGACCCCGTCGGCGGGGCCGAAATGCGGCCAAACGGCTGGAAAGACTCACAAAACCGCGAGCGCCGAGGCCCGGGCGCAAGCCCGGTCAGCCGAGCTTGCGGCCGATCTCGATGAACTTCTGCCGGCGCTGCTTGCGGATGGCGTCGGCGTCGAGGCCCTTCAGCTCGTCGAGCGCCTGGGCGATCGCCTCGCCGGTCGCCGCGATCATTGCTGCGGGATCGCGGTGGGCGCCGCCGACCGGCTCCTTGAGAATGGTGTCGACCACGCCGAAGCGGAGCATGTCCTGGGCGGTGATCTTCATGCTGTTGGCGGCTTCCTGCGCCTTGGTGCCGTCGCGCCAGAGGATCGAGGAGGCGGCTTCCGGCGAGATCACGCTGTAGATCGCGTGCTCCAGCATCAGCACCCGGTTGGCGGTGGTCAGCGCGATCGCGCCGCCCGACATGCCTTCGCCGGTGATGATCGCGATGTTCGGGACGCCGAGCGCCAGGCAGGCGTCGGTCGAGCGCGCGATCGCTTCGGCCTGGCCGCGCTCCTCGGCGCCGATGCCGGGATAGGCGCCGGCGGAATCGACCAGCGACAGCACGGGGATGCCGAAGCGCTCGGCCATCTCCATCAGCCGGACCGCCTTGCGGTAGCCTTCGGGACGGGCCATGCCGAAATTGTGTTTGAGCCGGGACTCGGTGGTGGCGCCCTTTTCCTGGCCCATCACGCAGATCGGCTCGCCGCGGAAGCGGCCGAAGCCGCCGAGCAGAGCGGCGTCCTCGCCGAACTTGCGGTCGCCGGCGAGCGGGGTGAACTCGGTGATCAGCCCGCCCACGAAGTCGGTGAAGTGCGGCCGCTGCGGATGGCGGGCCACCATGGTCTTCTGCCACGGCGTGAGCGTGGCGTAGAGCTCGGCCAGCGCCTGGCCGGCCTTCTCCTCGATCCGGCTGACCTCCTCGCCGATATCGGTGCCGGAGGCGGCCATCGCCCGGAGTTCGTCGACCTTGGAATCGAGCTCGGCAACAGGCTTTTCGAAATCGAGGTAGCTGCGCATGGGATCCGGCATGGAAGAGCTGAAGGAAGAGCGCTGGGAGACGAAATCGGTTCGGCCTTCGGACCTGAAGCCGAACGACTTCAGGAGCTTAGGGTACGATCGGTGCCCAGCCTCCAGGCATCGCGCCGGGATCGCGGGCAGGATGGCGCTCTTTCGGGGCAGACGGGCGCGAAGTCAAGCCGGCCGGGCGTCACGCCGGCGGATTTGGTTTCGGGAAGGTGTGAAGCGAGGTCAGGTCTCGGCCAGCGGGTGCAGGTCGCGGACCAGGCTCTTGAGGCGCTCCTCGACCACGTGGGTGTAGATCTGGGTGGTCGAGATGTCGGTGTGGCCGAGCAGGGTCTGCACGATGCGCAGGTCGGCACCGTTGTGCAGCAGATGGCTGGCGAAGGCGTGGCGCAACACGTGCGGCGACACCAGCCGGGCGGGCAGGCCGCTAGCCACCGCGAGTTCCTTGAGGTCGCGGGCGAAGTGCTGGCGGGTGAGGTGGCCGCTCTCGCCGAACGAGGGAAACAGCCATTTGCCGAATGTCGCACTGGCCTTCTTCTCAGGCTTCAGCGCATCCAGGGCGGCGAGATAGTCGGCCATCGCCTGGCGCGAGGCCTGGTTCAGCGGCACCAGCCGCTCCTTGTTGCCCTTGCCGCGCACCACGATCATGCGGGCGTCGTTGCGGGCCGCGGTGCGCGGCAGCGCCACCAGCTCGGAGACGCGCAGGCCGGTCGCGTACAGCACCTCGAGCAGGCAATACAGCCGCAGCGCGCGCAGCCGCTGCGCCGGCGAGGCCTCGCCGACCTCGGAGAGCTCCTTGGCCCTGGTCAGCATCCGGTCGACATCGCCGATCGACAGCACCTTGGGCAAGGAACGGCCGCGTTTCGGGCCGGACAGGATGGCGGCGGGATCGTCGCTGCGGATGCGCTCGCTCAGCAGGAAGCGGAACAGGTGCCGCATCGCCGACAGCCGCCGCGCCACGCTGGAGGACTTGAAGCCCCTGGTATCGAGGTCGGCGAGATAGTCGCGCAACGCCTGGGTGTCGGCCGTGGCGAAGCTGTTGGCCTTGCCGCCGAGAAATTCGGAGAGATCGGTGAGGTCGCGGCGATAGGCGTCCAGCGTGTTCTGACCGGCGCCCTGCTCGGCGGCCATCATGTCGAGGAACAGGCTCATCAGCCTGGCGTCGGAGGCCTTGACCTTCATGTCGTGAAATCCGCTGCGTCCGAGGCGATCGAATCACTACGAGGTATTCGCCGGGGCACATCGAGCGGTGACTGCAAATCTGGCCGATATCGCGGCGCCCGGCCACCTCAGAGAAGCGCAAAATGCTTAATCAATGCCGTGTGGCTTTTGAGTTCGCGCTCGCGTGCCGGATCATTTCTTCTGGAACTTGTCCGGCGGGATCGTCACCGTCATCTCCCGCGATTTGGGACTGACGAAATTCGCCAGCGCGTAGATCGCGCCATAGACCACGCCGACGATGACGGCGATCACGGTCAGGAAGCGGAACAGGCTGGGCATCGGGGTCGCGCGGGCCACCAGGGAAGGAATAGTTTCATCCAACATGTTCGCACCCGGCTGGCAAGTCCGGCGCTCTCCACCGTTCGTCCGGAGGTCGGTTCTGCTTGCTCCCTCATTCCGGGGCGGCGCGCGCAGCGCGGCGAGCCCGGAATCCATCACCGCGGGACGACGTCGTCGGCGAGATGCCAACAGCCAGCCTGCCTCACACAGCATCCTGTGGGTATGGGTTCCGGGCTCGCGCTGCGCGCGCCCCGGAACGACGTCCGCGGGGAGAACCGGTTGCGTGTCGCGGAACAGGATGCCTTTGAAAGCAGCAGGGGCTGGGTTAGAAGCCTTCATATGACCGACACGTCCCAACCCGCTGCAAGCCCAGCCGCTCCGGAGACCGCTATTCTCGCAGGCCTCGGCAAGCGGCTGATCGTGCTGGTCGGCATGATGGGTGTCGGCAAGTCGACCGTGGGCCGGCGGCTCGCGGCGCGGTTGCGGCTGCCCTTCGTCGATGCGGACACCGAGATCGAGACCGCGGCCGGCATGACCATACCGGAAATCTTCGAATCGCGCGGCGAGGACTATTTCCGCAACGGCGAGGCCCGGGTGATCGCCCGGCTGCTCGAAAACGGGCCCGGTGTGCTG
Source organism: Bradyrhizobium sp. SZCCHNRI1009 (assembly GCF_032487575.1). Classification (NCBI taxonomy): domain Bacteria; kingdom Pseudomonadati; phylum Pseudomonadota; class Alphaproteobacteria; order Hyphomicrobiales; family Nitrobacteraceae; genus Bradyrhizobium; species Bradyrhizobium sp. SZCCHNRI1009. The sequence goes on from NZ_JAUEUL010000022.1 coordinate 54,761, forward strand.
GCAACCGGTGGCGGCGCCTTCATGCGCGAGGAGACGCGGCGGCGCATCCATGAGAAGGCGGTCTCTGTTTGGCTGAAGGCCGATGCCGACGTGATCATGCGCCGCGTCCGGCGGCGGGCCGACCGGCCGCTGCTGCAGACCGCCGATCCCGAAGGCACGGTCGCTCGCCTGCTCGTCGAGCGCGAGCCGGTCTACCAGCTTGCCGATCTCACGATCTGCTCGCGCGATGTGCCGCATGATCGCGTTGTCGAGGACTGCATTGAGGCGCTGCAGGCGTTCTTCTCGCCACCGGAGACCGAGGCGGGGCCGGCCGGACCGCAACCCGATCCAGTTCAACCCGATCCTCCGCACGCGATGGGCGCGCTCCGATGACAGCACCTCTGAAGCATTCCGATCCGATCATCGTCGACGTCGCGCTCGGCGAGCGCGCCTATGACATCGTCATCGCCCGCGGCGTGCTGGCTTCGCTCGGCCAGCGCATCGCGGCGCTGCGGCCGGGCGTGCGCACGGCCATCGTCACCGACCGTACCGTGGCCGCGCATTGGCTGAAGCCGACCGAGGCGATCCTGGCGGAGGCGGGCATCCCGGCGTCCACGATCGTGGTCGATGAGGGCGAGGGCTCCAAGACCTATGCCGGCCTGGAGAAGGTCAGCGAGGCGCTGATCGCTGCCAGGATCGAACGCAACGATCTGGTCGTCGCGCTCGGTGGCGGCGTGGTCGGCGATCTCGCCGGCTTCGCGGCCGCCATCCTGCGCCGCGGCGTCGATTTCGTGCAGGTGCCGACCTCGCTGCTGGCGCAGGTCGACAGCTCCGTCGGCGGCAAGACCGGCATCAATTCGCCGCAAGGCAAGAACCTGCTCGGCGCCTTCCATCAGCCGGTGCTGGTGATCGCCGACACCGCCGTGCTCGATACCCTGTCGCCGCGCCAGTTCCGCGCCGGCTATGCCGAGGTCGCCAAATACGGCCTGCTCGGCGATGCCAGCTTCTTCGCCTGGCTCGAGGCCAATCACGCCGACATCGTCAGAGGCGGCGCCGCGCGCGAGCACGCGGTCGCGACCTCGTGCCGCGCCAAGGCGGCGATCGTGGCCCGCGACGAGCGCGAGACTGGCGACCGCGCGCTGCTCAATCTCGGCCACACCTTCGGCCATGCGCTGGAGGCCGTCACCGGGTTCTCCGATCGCCTGTTCCACGGCGAGGGCGTCGCCGTCGGCATGGTGCTGGCGGCGCAGTTCTCGGCCGAGCTCGGGATGCTGCCGCCGGACGACGTCGTGCGCATCGAGCGTCACCTTGCCGCGGCCGGTCTGCCGACCCACCTGCAGGACATCGCCGGCTTTGCCCAGGAGGGGATCGGCGACGCCGACCGGCTCTTGGCCTTGATGGCGCAGGACAAGAAGGTCAAGCGCGGCAAGTTGACCTTCATCCTGATGGAAGCCATCGGCCGCGCCGTCATCGCGAACGACGTCGATCCGGCGCGGGTCCGCGACTTTCTCCAGGCCAAATTGCGCAGCAGAAGCTGATCCCGGGCTTTACGCCGTATTGAGCAGTGCCAACGGATCATCGGCTGCCTCCCTCCAGAGCGACATCGGCGTCATGGACTGGTTCACACTCTCCGTCGTCATTCTCCTCCTCGCCGCCTCCGCCTTCTTTGCGCTGAGCGAGACCGCGCTGACCGGCGCCTCTCGCGCCTCGATGCTGCGGCTGTCGAAGCAGGGCAATCGCGATGCCGACGTGGTGTCGAGCCTGTTCGACACGCGCGAACGGCTGATCGGCGCGCTGCTGCTCGGCAACAACATCGCCAATATCGGCGCCTCCGCGCTGGCGACCGGTATTTTCACCGCCTGGTTCGGTGAGGTCGGCGTGCTCTACGCGACCGGCGTGATGACCGCGCTGGTCGTGATCTTTGCCGAGGTGCTGCCGAAGACGATCGCGATCAACGCGCCGGATCGCGTCTCGCTCGCGGTCGCCAGGCCGATGCGGGCGGCGGTGATCGTGCTCGGTCCGGTGCTTGCCGTGATCGAAGCGATCGTGCGCGGGCTGATGCGGCTGATCGGCTTCAAGGTCGGGGCCAATCAGCCGATCCTGTCGCCGACCGAACGCCTGCGCGGCGCCGTCGATCTGTTGCATCATGAAGGCAAGGTCGAGAAGCAGGATCGCGACATGCTCGGCGGCCTGCTCGATCTGCGCGAATTGCAGGTGTCCGACGTCATGGTCCACCGCACCGAGATGGTGATGGTGAATGCGGACCTGCCGCAGGAAGAACTGGTGCGCGAGGTGCTCGCCACCGAATACACACGCATCCCGCTGTGGCGCGGCACGCCGGAGAACATCATCGGCGTGCTGCATGCGAAGGACCTGCTGCGTGCGATCCGCGCCGCCGAGGGCGACGTGTCGCACATCGACGTTGCTTCACTGGCGCTGCCGCCGTGGTTCGTACCCGAGATGCGGTCCGTGTCGGAACAGCTGAAGGCGTTCCGCCGGCGCAAGACGCATTTCGCGCTCGTGGTCGACGAGTATGGCGAGGTCGAAGGCATCGTCACGCTGGAGGATATTCTGGAGGAGATCGTCGGCGACATCTCCGACGAGCAGGATGTGCAGGTCGCGGGTGTGCGCGTGCAGCCGGACGGATCCGTCGTCGTCGATGGCTCAGTGCCGATCCGCGATCTCAATCGCGCGATGGACTGGACGCTGCCCGATGAGGAAGCAACGACAGTTGCCGGTCTCGTCATTCACGAGGCGCGTTCGATCCCCGAGCGCGGCCAGAGCTTCACGTTCCACGGCTTCCGGTTTCGCGTGCTGCGCCGGGAGCGCAATCGCATCACTGCGCTGCGCATCGTACCGGTGCCGCGCGGCGAAACCGAGGAGACGCGGCCGCGCCGTGCAGGCACGGCGTTCTAGCTAGAGCATGATCCGGAAAAGTGGAAGCCGGTTTTCCGAAGAGATCATGCTCAAACAAAGCGATGGGATCAAGCCTCGCCCGGCGCCTTCGCATGCAGCGCGAGCGCGTGCACCGAGCCGGCAAGTTCCGCTGCCAATGCGGCGTTGATCAGGCGGTGGCGATCGACACGGCTCTTGCCCGCGAAGGCCTGCGACACAATATACACGCGGAAATGGGTCTCACCGCTCGGCTGATGGCCCATATGGCCTTCATGCAGATGTGATTCGTCCTGAACATCGAGGCTTTCAGGCGTGAAAGCTTCGCGCAACTTTTTGATGATAGCATCTCGGGTCCGCATGGTCTCTGGAAATACGCATCAAATTATTTTTCGTCAATCGGCGGTCCCCGCCCGAGGTATTCGCAATGTCAAGACTTGAAGCTTTTCGCGTTGCGTAGTCAAAGTCCGCCATGCCGATCGATTCAAACAAATTCTTCGACTCCATCCGCATCAAGCCCAAGAAGGCGGCTGCGCGGCAGCCGGTGGTGCGCGAGGAGGCCCAGCCCTGTCAGTGGCCGGACTGCAAGAACAAGGGCTCGCATCGCGCGCCCAAGGGACGCGAGAACGCGCGCGAGTATTGGCACTTCTGTCTCGATCACGTGCGCGAGTACAACCAGTCCTATAATTTCTTCTCGGGGATGAACGCCGAGGCGGTCGCGCGCTATCAGAAGGATGCGCTGACCGGACACCGCCCGACCTGGAAGATGGGGGCCAACACGTCGGCCAAGCGCGGCACCGGCAGCGCCGAGGGCGATCTCGGCGATGCCGCCGATCCGTTCAGCGTATTCGCCGAGATCAACGGCCGCGGCAGCTGGCGCCCGGATCCCCGGTCGGCCCCCAAGGCCGAGACGCGCAAGGTGTTCAACGCCGAGCGCAAGGCGCTGCAGGTCATGGGCCTCGGTCCCGACGCGACGCTGGAAGACGTCAAGGTCAAGTACAAGGCGCTGGTGAAGCAGCACCATCCCGATGCCAATGGCGGCGACCGCTCTACCGAGGATCGCCTGATCGAGATCATCAAGGCCTACAACTACCTGAAGACGGTGGTGAAGGGCTGACGCGCGGCAGCGCGTGAGGCTGCCGCGCGTTGCGTCGAAGGTCTCAGGGCTTCGGCCCGATATAGGCCGAGCTCGGCCGGATCAACCGCCCCGTCCGCTGCTGCTCCCGCGCATGGGCGGTCCAGCCGGCGGCCCGCGCCACCGCGAAGATCGGCGTGAACGCCTGGCGCGGAATCTTCAGCGCATCGAGCAGGATGGCGGTGAAGAACTCGACATTGGTGTCGAGCGCCCGCTCCGGATTCTTCCGCCGCAGCGCCTGGCGGATGTAAGCCTCCACCTCGCTCGCAAACGGCAGGTCGGCGCCGCTGCCCGCCAGCCGCTCGATCGCGGCCTTGAGCACGTCGGCCCGCGGATCGCGCACGCGATAGATCCGATGTCCGAACCCCATCAGCCGCTCGCCGCGGCCGAGCGCCGCGTCGACCCACGGCTTGATGTTCTCGCGCGTGCCGATCGCGTTGAGCATCTCCAGCACCGGCTCCGGCGCCCCGCCATGCAGCGGGCCGGTGAGCGCGCAATAGCCGGCGGTCACCGATGCGAACAGGTCGGCCTGGGTCGAGGCGACGACGCGCGCGGCGAAGGTCGAGGCGTTCATGCCGTGATCGCTGACGGTGACGAGATACGTGTCCAGCGTCGCCACCTCGCCAGCCGCAGGCGTATCGCCGCGGACCATGCGCAGGGTGTCTGCGGCGTGGCCGGCGTCAGGATCGGGCGCAATCGGCTGTGCTCCCTGTGCGCGCTGGACCAGGGCGCCGGCGATCACCGGGCAGGCGCCGACGATCGTGGCTTCGTCGTCGAGCCCGGGCTCGGACCGCAGCGCCGCGATGGCGGCGCGGAAGCCGTCGATGATCGACAGGCCGGAGGTCGCGGCGAGCAGCTCGGGCAGCCGCGTAAAGGCGCGCGCGCGGGCCTGGCCGAGGCTGGCACGGACATCCGCCTCGCTGACGCTGCGCTTCGTCGCCGCGCTCCATAGTCGGGCAGTCACGCCTTCGAAGCCGCTGGCGGCGGCGAGGTCAGCCACACGCGCTCCGGCGATGATGAGCTCCCCCTGCTGGCCGTCGACGTGGCTGAGCACGGTCTCGGCGGCGGCGATTCCGTCGAGGCCGATGGGGGTCTTGCCGAGCTGGATGGTCATGGCGGGTCTCCTTCGAGAAATGGTCACGCTGCCAAGATCCGCTCAGTCGACAACTTGATCAATCTTGATTAAGCTGATCAATATGAAAAAAGACAGCGGTCTTTACCTATCTGCCCGGGAGGCTTCGGCTGAACTGGCGATCTCGCCGGCCACCCTCTACGCCTATGTCAGCCGCGGACTGGTCCGCTCCGAGCCGTCGCCGAATTCGCGCAGCAACCGCTATCGCGCCGAGGACATCCGGGCCCTGAAGGAGCGGCGCGCACCGGCCCCCGAGCCGCGCGCCTTCCGCAGCTTCGATGCGGACCTCCCCGTGTTCGATTCCGCCGTGTCGACAATCACCGAAGCCGGTCCGATCTACCGCGGCGTCAATTGCGTCGACCTGGCCGTGCGCGGCACGCTGGAACATGCTGCGACCCTGCTGTGGGACGTGACCGCGCTCGATCCGTTTGCGCCGGGCAACCTTCCGGCCGTGTCGGAGGAGATGGGTTTCATCGCCGATGCCGCGCGGCGTGCGGCGCCGATCGACCGGGCCATCGCGGTGCTGGCGCTGGCGACACATGCCGATCCCGCGGCGTTCAACCGCGCTCCCGATGGTCGGGCGCTGGTCGGCGCGCGCATCGTCCGGCTGGTGGTCGCAACCATGTTGAACCAGCCCGCCTCAGCCGATCCGCTGCATGTTCAGGTCGCGCGGAGCTGGGCGCCCGGACATGAACATGCGCCGGACCTGATCCGCCGCACCCTGGTGCTGCTGGCCGATCATGAGCTGAACGCGTCGACCTTCACCGTCCGCTGTGCGGCGTCGACGGGCCTCAGTCTCTACGATGCCGTCATCGCGGGTCTTGCGGCGCTCAAAGGACCGCAGCACGGCGGCGCCGGCGTCCTGGCGTCGCAACTGGTGAAGACCCTCGTTGATCGCGATGTCGCGCCGCTGATCCGCGAGCGGGTGGCGCTCGGCGAGCGCTTCGCCGGCTTCGGCCACGGCGTCTACAAGCACGGCGACCCCCGCGCCATCTCGCTGCTGGAGGCGCTGACGCGCGCCGGCGCGCCGCGCAAATTCACCCGCGAGGTGCCGGAGCGGATCGCCGAGGCGACCGGCGAGTTCGTCAATATCGACTATGCGCTGGCGGTGCTGGTGCATAGCCTGCGGCTGCCTGCCGGCAGCGAGCTGGCGCTGTTCGCGATGGCACGTTGCGTCGGCTGGCTCGCCCATGCCTGCGAGCAGCTGCAGCACGGCCGCCTGATCCGCCCACGTGCTCGCTATATCGGACCCGCGCCCGGCCGCGGAGCCATGTTGGATGCGCTGTAGCGTTCTAATCCGTGACGCCAGCGGCGAGCTCAGACTCGCGCCGCTTCCGCACCAATCTGAGGACCAGCCAGACCACGATCGTGCCCGCGACAGCCGCGATGATCCAGGTGGACTTGGCGATATGGCTATGATGCGGAATCCCGCCATAACGGTGCAACAGCTGCACCGCGAAGACGCCGGGCAGGACGTGGGCGCAGGCCCACAGCGCGATGGCTGGGATGTTCACGGCGTAGAAGCGCAGCGGAGGGATGTCGAGCGCGCCGGCCGTGATCGGCACGACGGCTCGGATCGGCGCGACAAAGCGGGCGAAGAAGATCGCCAGGGTGCCGAACCGGTGGAAGAAGGCCTCGCTCTGCGCCACCAGGCGCGGATAGTTCGAGAATGGCCAGTTCGCCAGGATCTCGCGCTGCCGGCGATGGCCGACCCAGAACGCCCCGCCGTCCCCGAGCACCGCGCCCAGGACGGCCGTCGCCAGCACCCATTGCAGGGTCAGCTCGCCGCCCGGAATCAGCGCGCTCAGCGCCAGGATGATGGTCGTGCCCGGAATTACCGAGCCCACGATCGGGATCGCCTCCAGCAAGGCGGCCAGAAACAGGGTGAGATAGGCCAGTCCCGCATGCGCTGAGACAAAGGCAATGAGTGGGTCGAGCAGATGGGCCACGCGGTTCCTGTTGGTGGAGAGGGTGGGGCGGGGACTTCCCGATAAGTAGGAACCCCGGCCCCGGGTGCCACGTCGAGATTCCTGGGAAGAGCCGGTGGGCGAAAAGGTGGCACGATTCGCAGGGCAGCCTTCCGAAAACGGCCACCCATGCCTATCTCGATGATATAACGACGGAACTTTGATCAAGGCTTAGGCTTCTGCCCGCGCGTGCTCTCTGCTAGGCTGACGTCGAAGCCCTTCAACCGCAGCCAAACATGAAATCTGGTTTCGGGAATGCCCGGGACCTCGGAGGATGAATGACGACCGCCGCTACGACCAATGCGCAGGAGATGACCGGTGTGCCCGACATGAAGGTGTCGGTGCGGCAGGTGTTCGGGATCGACAGCGACCTTGAGGTGCCGGCTTTTTCAGCGACCGACCCGCACGTTCCCGAGGTCGATGCCGATTACCGCTTCGACCGCGCCACCACGCTGGCGATCCTGGCCGGCTTCGCCAAGAACCGCCGCGTGATGGTGACCGGCTACCATGGAACGGGCAAGTCGACCCATATCGAGCAGGTCGCGGCGCGGCTCAACTGGCCGTGCGTGCGGGTCAATCTCGACAGCCACATCAGCCGTATCGACCTCGTCGGCAAGGACGCGATCGTGGTCAAGGACGGCAAGCAGGTGACCGAGTTCCGTGACGGCATCCTGCCCTGGGCACTGCAGCACAACGTCGCGCTGGTGTTCGACGAATACGACGCCGGCCGTCCGGACGTGATGTTCGTGATCCAGCGCGTGTTGGAGGTGTCGGGCCGCCTGACGCTGCTCGACCAGAACAAGGTGATCAAGCCGCACCCGGCATTCCGCCTGTTCGCGACCGCCAATACGATCGGCCTTGGCGATACCTCGGGCCTCTATCACGGCACCCAGCAGATCAACCAGGGCCAGATGGACCGCTGGTCGATCGTCACCACGCTCAACTACCTCGCCCATGACGAGGAGGTCGAGATCGTGCTGGCCAAGGCCAAGCACTATCAGAACGCGCAGGGACGCGACATCGTGAACAAGATGGTGCGGCTCGCCGACCTCACGCGCAACGCCTTCGCCAATGGCGATCTGTCGACGGTGATGAGCCCGCGCACGGTGATCACCTGGGCCGAGAACGCCGAGATCTTCGGTGACATCGGCTTCGCCTTCCGTGTGACGTTCCTCAACAAGTGCGACGAGCTCGAGCGTCCGCTGGTCGCCGAATTCTATCAGCGCTGCTTCAATGCGGAGCTGCCGGAATCCTCCATCAACGTGGCGCTGAGCTGACACAACGGCGTGGTCCCGGCCTCGGGCCGGGACCCATACGCCGCGGCCTCTCTCGTGGGGTGATGCGGGAGAGCGAGTGCGAACAAACGAACGCCGGTGGTTATCGGGCCTGGCGTTCGCCGGGACGATAGCCGCAGGAACCAGATGACCACACCGAGCAACAAGCCCCGTCCTGGCGTCAAGGAAGCACCGACCGAACCTTTCAAGAGGTCGGTCACGGGGTGCCTGCGCGCGATCGCCAGGGCGCCTGAGCTCGAAGTCTCCTTCGCGGCCGAGCGTCCCGGCCTTGCGCCGGGCAAGGCCCGGCTGCCGGAGCCGGCGCGCAAGATGACCAAGCGCGACGCCGCCGTCGTGCGCGGCCATGCCGACTCGATCGCGCTGAAGCTCGCCTGCCACGATCCGAAAATCCATCGCAAGCTGATCCCGGGCAATCCGCAGGCGCGTGGCGTGTTCGAGGCGGTCGAGCAGGCGCGTGTCGAGGCGATCGGTGCAAAACGCATGGCCGGCGTCGCCAAGAATCTCACGGCGATGCTCGATGATCACTTCCATCGCGGCAAATATGACGAGATCACCGACCGTGCCGACGCACCGCTGTCGGATGCGTTGGCCATGATGGTGCGTGAGCGCCTCACTGGCATGGCGCCGCCGAACGCGGCGCGCAAGGTGGTCGATCTCTGGCGTCCGTTCCTGGAGGACAGGATCGGCCAGCGTCTCGATGAGCTCGGCCGCTTCACCGAGGATCAGGCGAAGTTCGGCGACCTCGTGCACGATCTCTTGTCGGCGCTGGATCTCGGCGACGAGCGCAACGCCGATTCCGAAGAGGACGAGGACAACGACGACAGCCGCGACGGCGACAACGACCAGTCCGGCGCCGAGGGCTCGCCCGAATCCGACGCCGCGCAGGAGATGAGCGCAGACCAGGCGCAGACGACGTCGGACGAGATGTCGGAGAGCGCGATGGAGGCCGCCCAGGCTTCGGCGTCCGACACGCTCGACGACGGCGAGCTCGGCGACGACGAGACGCCGGGCGAGGCGACGCGTCCGAACCGCGGCGGCGCCAACGAGCCGCGCGGGCCGGAATATCACGCCTTCGCGCCGAAGTTCGACGAGGTCATTGCCGCGGAAGACCTGTGCGACCATGACGAGCTGGAGCGGCTGCGCTCCTATCTCGACAAGCAGCTCGCACATCTGCAGGGCATCGTGGCGCGGCTCGCCAACCGGCTGCAGCGCCGGCTGATGGCGCAGCAGAACCGCGCCTGGGAGTTCGATCTCGAGGAAGGCATCCTCGATCCGGCGCGGCTGTCGCGCGTGGTCATCGACCCCTATCAACCGCTGTCGTTCATGCGTGAGAAGGAAGCGACCTTCCGTGACACCGTGGTGACCCTGCTGCTCGACAATTCCGGCTCGATGCGTGGCCGACCGATCACGGTGGCCGCGACTTGCGCCGACATCCTCGCCCGCACGCTGGAGCGCTGCGGCGTCAAGGTCGAGATCCTCGGCTTCACGACGCGGGCCTGGAAGGGCGGGCAGTCGCGCGAGGCGTGGCTTGCCGCCGGCAAGCCGGCCAATCCCGGCCGCCTCAACGATCTCCGCCATATCATCTACAAGTCGGCCGATGCGCCGTGGCGGCGGGCGCGCAAGAATCTCGGCCTGATGATGCGCGAGGGGCTGTTGAAAGAGAACATCGACGGCGAGGCGCTCGACTGGGCGCACAAGCGCCTGCTCGGGCGTGCCGAGCAGCGCAAGATCCTGATGATGATCTCGGACGGCGCGCCGGTCGATGACTCCACGCTGTCGGTCAATCCCGGCAACTATCTCGAGCGGCATCTGCGCCACATCATCGAGGAGATCGAGACCCGCTCGCCGGTCGAGCTGATCGCGATCGGCATCGGCCACGACGTCACCCGCTACTACCGTCGCGCGGTGACCATCGTCGATGCCGAGGAGCTCGGTGGCGCCATCACCGAGAAGCTCGCCGAATTGTTCACGGAGACCCACGCGGCACCGCAGCCTGCGCCGGGACCAAAGCGCAGGCTGCATTCGTAAGCGGCCGTCGGCCGGCTGCGTCTCCTCCGTCTTGGAGGAGGTGGGGGAGGGGGCTCCGCTGACGATGTCGCTGCAGGCGATTGCCGACCGCAGGCGCTTTCTCGCGCTGACCATCGGCGGAGTGTCGGCATTCGCATGGTCCAGGACGGCTCGCGCGCAGCTTGCGCCGGCGCCGGTCCGCGGACGCGTCACCATCGACGAGCACTCCGTCACATCGGCGGTCAAGATCGAGGTCAACGCGCGACCGCTGCCCTCGTTCGACCTCCGTGATCGGACGCATCTGCGCTTCGGGATGCTGCAATATCGCAGCGGCGTGGCGCTGACCTCGTCTTTTCCCGGCTTCGGTGGCCTGTCCGGCATCCGGCTCGATGCCAAGGGTGAACGCTTCCTCGCGGTCAGCGACAAGGGCGGCTGGTTCACCGGCCGCATTGCCTATTCCGGTCGCGAGATCGCGGGGCTCGCCGACGTCGAAGCGGCGCCGCTGCTTGGTCCGGACGGACGGCCCATCACCGATCGCGGTTGGTATGATTCCGAGTCGCTCGCGCGCGATGGAGACATCGTCTATGTCGGCCTCGAACGCGTCAACCAGCTCCTGCGCTACGACTTCGCCAAGGGTGGAACCGGCGCGCGCGGCGAGATCGTGCCGCTGCCGCCGGCCGCCAGACGGCTGCCCCACAACAAGGGACTGGAGGCGTTGGTGGTCGTGCCGAAGGGCCTGCCGCTCGCCGGCACCCTGATCGCGCTGTCCGAGCGCGGTCTGGACGCGAACGGCAATCTGCTGGCCTTCCTGATCGGCGGACCGGCCGCGGGACAGTTTAGCATCGTCCGTAGCAACGAGTTCGACGTCAGTGATGCCGTGCTGCTGCCGTCCGGTGATCTTCTGGTGCTCGAACGCAAGTTCTCGCTGTTCAACGGGGTCGGCATTCGAATCCGCCGGCTGACGCTAGCGCAGATCGCGCCGGGCGCGCTGGTCGATGGTCCGGCGATCTTCTCCGCCGATCTCGGCCAGGAGATCGACAATCTCGAGGGCATCGATGCGCATGTCACGCCGGACGGCGAGACCGTGCTGACGCTGGTGTCCGACGACAACTTCTCGATGATCCAGCGCACGCTGCTGCTGCAGTTCACGCTGATGGAGTGAGCAGCGATACCGCTGCGGCGGCTCGCGTTGACCGCGGCTCGTCCATGATCGACACTCGCGGCCATCGGATCATCGCGTCAACCGTCACAACCTGGAACTCAGCATGAGCGCCCTGTTCACTCCGATCAAGCTGCGCAGTCTCGAACTCGCCAACCGCATCATGGTGTCGCCGATGTGCCAGTACTCGGCCGAGAATGGCGCTGCCAATGACTGGCACTTCACCCACATCAACACGCTGGCGCTGTCAGGCGCGGCGATGTTCTGCATCGAGGCGACGCATGTCGAGCCGATCGGGCGCATCACGCCGGGCTGTCTCGGGCTGTGGGACGATGTGACGGAAGCTGCGCTGAAGCCGATCCTGGCCTCGGTTCGCAAACATTCGAAGGCCGCGGTCGCGATGCAGCTCGCCCATGCCGGCCGCAAGGGCTCCAGCCACAAGCCGTGGGATGGCGGACAGCAGATTCCGCTCGCGGACGGCGGATGGCGGACGGTGGCGCCGTCGGCCTTGCCGCACAAGGCGGGCGAGCTCGCGCCGGAGGCGCTCGATCTCGCGGGCCTGGCCCGCATTCGCGATGCGTTCGTTTCTGCAGCGCAACGGGCGTCGCGCCTCGGCATCGACGCGATCGAGCTCCACGGCGCGCATGGCTATCTGTTGCATCAGTTTCTGTCGCCGATCGCCAACCAGCGCACCGACAGCTATGGCGGGTCTCTGGAGAACCGCATGCGCTTTCCGCTCGAAGTTTACGATGCGGTGCGCGCCGTCTTGCCTGCGGACAAGCCGGTCGGCATGCGTGTCTCGGCCACCGACTGGGTCGACGGCGGCTGGGATCTCGAGCAGACCATCATATTTGCGCAAGAGCTGAAGCGCCGCGGCGCCGACTGGATCGACGTCTCCTCGGGCGGCGTGTCGCCGTTGCAGAAGATCGCCCTCGGACCCGGCTACCAGGTGCCGTTTGCCGCGGCCGTGAAACAGGCGACGGGGCTTCCGACCATGGCGGTCGGTCTCATCACGCAGGCGCAGCAGGCCGAGGAGATCGTGGCCTCGGGCAAGGCCGACATGGTCGCGCTGGCCCGCGGCATGCTCTATGACCCGCGCTGGGGCTGGCACGCGGCAGCGGAGCTCGGCGGACAGGTCGCCGCACCTCCGCAATATTGGCGCTCGCAGCCGTCGACGCAGAAGGAGTTGTTCGGCAAGACGACGTTCGGCGCACGCTGACGTGCAATTGATGACCGCAATGTTGCGCATCAGCGTTGCAAAATTCTGCGGTCATCATTCCGCCCGCGACACGGCTGACGATTGTCGCTGTCGGACGAAGTGCTAGACTTCGCAGACCACGTGCGGCGATGCCGACTCGTCTGGTCGTGTTTCGTCTCGCGTGACGATGAGCGCATCACAAAGATGCGCCGCAATACAAACGCGAGAGGAAAGCGCCATGGAAATCGGATACTTCACGATGCCCTCGCATCCGCCGGAGTGCGGATTGAAGGAGGGGCAGGAATGGGACCTGCAGGTCCTGCGGTGGCTCGACGAACTCGGCTATCAGGAAGCCTGGATCGGCGAGCATCACACCGCGCCCTGGGAGCCGCACCCGGCACCCGATCTCATTCTGGCGCAGGCCTTCCGTGAAACGAAGAACATCCGGCTTGGGCCGGGCGGCTTCCTTCTGCCCTATCATCACCCGGCCGAGCTCGCCAACCGCGTTGCGATGCTGGATCATCTGTCCGACGGCCGGCTCAATTTCGGCATTGCCGCATCCGGTTTGCCGAGCGACTGGGCGATGTTCAACGTCGACGGCATGAGCGGCCAGAACCGCGAGATGACGCGCGAGGCGCTGGAGATCATCCTGCGTCTGTGGACCGAGCCGGCACCGTTCACGCACAAGGGCAAATACTGGACGGTGACCAAGCCCGACGTGATGTTCGACTTCCTCAAGCCGCACATCAAGCCGGTGCAGGCGCCGCATCCGCCGATCGGCGTCGCCGGCCTGTCGAAGAACTCCGACACGCTCAAGCTCGCCGGCGAGCGCGGCTTCATCCCGATGAGCCTCAACCTCAACCCGGCCTATGTGTCGTCGCACTGGGACTCGGTCGAGGCCGGCGCGGCCAAGTCCGGGCGAAAGCCCAGCCGCAATGACTGGCGGCTGGTGCGCGAGGTGTTCGTCGCCGAGACCGACGAGGAAGCCTGGCGCTTGTCCTCCGGCGACATGATGGGGCGGATGATGGGCGAATATTTCCTGCCACTGCTCGGCCATTTCGGCTTCAAGGACTATCTGAAGCACTCACCCGAGGTGCCGGATTCCGACGTGACGGTGGACTATTGCGCCAAGCGCAACTGGATCGTCGGCTCGCCGGCCACGGTGACCGAGAAGATCGAGAAGATCTGGCACGAGGTCGGCGGCTTCGGGACGCTGTGCGTGTTCGGCTTCGACTACAAGCACAAGCCGGAAGCCTGGCACAACTCGCTGCGCCTGTTGAAGCAGGAGGTGATGCCGAGATTGAGCCACCTCAATGCCGGCCTGACCAAGGCCGCCTAGTAACGTCCTAGTATCTTGACGCCAGCATTCCCCCTCCCTTTCGGGCAATGCTGGCGTCAAAAGAAATGTAGCTAAAATTTTCGCGCGAGTGCAGCTTCAGATTTGACGTTTGGGTGACGGTCTTGCCGTTAGGACGGATCCAGGCGTCGAATCCGCTGCATGCGCGTGGCGGGTCTGACATCTGGGGGCAGGTCATGCGGTTTCGCGTCAGGAAGTTTGCCCATATCCTCGAACGCTCGGGTCTGGCTCTGGCAGGCGCCGCCTGCGGCGTCTTCGTCGGGGCCCATGTCGGCTCCAGCGTTCCGTTGCTGACCACGCAAGGCTTCCTGATCGTGATGATGCTGTCTGGGGCGCTGGGCTTCTATCTCGGCATCGACACGCCGCAACTGCCTTTTCATCCTCATGACGAGAACTCGCCGACGGAGACGAAGATCGACACGGCCGAATTTCTGAGCGCCGTCGGGACCTTCCTCGCAACCCTCACGGCGTTCTTCGCCGTTGCCATCATCATCCTGCGCGAAGATCCGCACATCGTCTGGACGTCGCTGATCATGGTCGGCTGGATCATCGGCGTGATCATGCAGATCGTTGCCGGCGCGATCGCGCGTCTGCGGCGCTGATTTTCCCTGTTCAATTTTTGGGCTGACGCTGTCGCGAGTTTCATCTTGCGGCGAACAGGTGGCGCATAGGCTCCTCGTTGAGTTCTGCTCTGCGGAACTAGCTGATACTGAGCAGCGACGGCACCGTCGGCGAGCCAACTTGCCGGCCGGTGATCCGGCAAATGATCAGGCTGCATTTCGGCGCGGGGTCGCGACAAAGCCGGCGTCCATGCGCCCAGAGCAAGCGCAGCATCAAAACGCCGCATGGCGATTCCGCGCGTTGGCGCGCTTGATGCATTGCAGGCGGCAAGGACATTTGGGAAGTTCATCATGTTGAAACGGGTGCTGCTGGGTGTGGTCATTGGCTGCGGACTGTCCGCGGCGCAAGCGGAGGAGCCGAAGGTCGGCGGCGTGGTCAATGCCGTCATTCAGCCCGAGCCGCCGGGCCTGATGCTGGCGATGGTCCAGAACGGCCCGACGCAGATGGTCGCCGGCAACATCTTTGAGGGCCTGCTGCGCTACAGCCCCAAGCTCGAGCCGCTGCCCGGCCTCGCCGAGAGCTGGACCATCAGCCCGGATGCCAAGGTCTACACCTTCAAGCTCAAGCCTGGCGTGACTTGGCACGACGGCAAGCCGTTCACATCTGCCGACGTGCTGTTCTCGATCGAGATGCTGAAGCAGACGCATGCGCGCGCCCGCAACAACCTCGCAATCGTCGAGAAGGTCGAGGCGCCGGACGATCTCACGGTGGTGTTCACGCTGAAGGAGCCGTTCGGTCCCTTCATCGGTATTTTCGAGGTCGGCTCGATGCCGATGGTGCCGAAGCACCTGTATGAAGGCACCGACTACAAGACCAATCCGAACAACAACGCGCCGATCGGCACCGGCCCTTTCATGTTCAAGGAATGGCAGAAGGGCTCCTTCATCCGGATGGTGAAAAATCCGAACTACCACGAGAAGGGCAAGCCCTATCTCGACGAGGTCTACTGGCAGATCATTCCCGACGCCGCGGCGCGCGCGGTGGCCTTCGAGACCGGCAAGGTCGATGTGCTGCCGGGCGGCTCGATCGAGAATTTCGACGTGCCGCGCGTCTCCAAGCTGCCGGGCGCCTGCGTCACCGGTGCCGGCTGGGAGTTTTTCTCGCCGCTGGCCTGGATGTGGCTCAACAACCGGCATCCGATCCTGGCCAACAAGAAGGTGCGCCAGGCGATCATGTATGCCATCGACCGCGACTTCGCCAAGGACGTGATCTGGAACGGCCTCGGCAAGGTGGCGACCGGTCCGTCGGCCTCGACCATCAAGTTCTATTCCGATGACGTGCCGAAATATCCGTACGATCCGGCCAAGGCCAAGGCGCTCTTGAAGGAAGCCGGCTACAAGGGCGAGAAGATCCGCATGCTGCCGCTCGCCTATGGCGAGACCTGGCAGCGCTGGGGCGAGGCGGTGAAGCAGAACCTGCAGGATGTCGGCATGAACATCGAGACGATCGCGACCGACGTGCCCGGCGGCAACCAGAAGATCATGGAGTGGGACTACGACATCGCCTTCACCTATCTCTACCAGTACGGCGATCCCGCGCTCGGCGTGTCCCGCAACTACATCACCTCGGCGATCGCCAAGGGCCAATTGTTCAACAATGTCGAAGGCTATTCCAATCCCGAAGTGGACAAGCTGTTCGCCGAGGGCGCGACGGCGCCGACCGACGCCAAGCGCAAGGAAGCCTACGACAAGGTGCAGAAGATCTTGGCTGAGGACGTGCCCGTGGCCTGGCTGCTTGAGCTCCAGTTCCCGACCATCACCAAGTGCAAGGTGAAGAACCTGATCACCACCGGCATCGGCGTCAACGACGGCTTCCGCGACGCTTGGCTCGACAAATAGCGGTGCACTCCGGGGCGCGGCCATGATCCCCGCGCTCCGGTGCTTCGCTGTCCTCCCGAGCTGACCTTCACGGACCTTTCATGCTCTCCTTCATCGCTCAGCGCGTCGTGAAAGGCATCATCGTCCTTCTCGCCATCATCGTGCTGAATTTCTTCCTGATCCGGCTGGCGCCGGGCGATCCGGCCGTGGTCATGGCCGGCGAGGCCGGCGCCTCCGACCAGATCTTCGTGGCGCAGTTGCGCGAGAAGTTCGGCCTCGACCGTCCGCTGCCGGAGCAGCTGCTGATCTACGTCAAGGGCATCGCCAGCCTCGATCTCGGCTTCTCGTTCCGCCAGCAGGCGCCGGTCGCCAGGCTGATCGCCGAGCGGCTGCCGGCGACGCTGCTGCTGACGCTGACGGCGTTCGCGATCTCGCTCGGTCTCGGCATCCTGTTCGGTGTGCTCGCCGCGCGCTTCGCCGGCACCATCCTCGACACCGCGATCACGGTGCTCGCGCTGATCTTCTACGCAACGCCGCTGTTCTGGATCGCGCTGATCGCGATCCTGTTGTTCTCGGTCTGGGTCGATTGGCTGCCGAGCTTCGGCTATGAGACGATCGGTGCCGGCTATACGGGAGTCCGCCACGCGCTCGACGTCGCCGCGCATCTCGCCATGCCGGCTGCGACGCTCGGGCTGTTCTTCATGGCGACCTACACCCGCATGACCCGCGCTTCCATGCTCGAGGTCAAGCGGCTCGATTTCGTCAAGACCGCGCGCGCCAAGGGGCTGCGCGACGGCGTCATCCTGCGCCGCCACGTGCTGCGCAACGCGCTGCTGCCGGTGGTGACCCTGGCTGGCGTTCATGCCGGCACGCTGGTCGGCGGCGCGGTCTTGACGGAGACGGTGTTCGCATGGCCGGGCATCGGCCGGCTGATGTACGACGCGCTGATCCAGCGTGACTACAATCTCCTGCTCGGCGTGTTCGTGGTGTCCTCGGCCATGGTGCTGATCTTCAACCTCGTCACCGACCTCGTCTACCGTCTGGTCGATCCGCGCATCGAGTACGCCTCATGAGGCAGTTCTGGCGCACCATGCTGCGCAGCCCGAGCGGCGTCATCGGGCTGATCATTCTCGTGCTCGCGATCGTGATCGCGGTCGCCGGACCGCTCTACTTCCCGAACTCGCCGTGGCGCATGGTACAGCGGCCGTTCGTTCCGCCGTTCACGCTGTCCAAGGTCCCGCTCGGTACCGACGCGCTCGGGCGCGACGTGCTGGCCGGCCTGATCTTCGGGGCTCGCGTCTCGCTGCTGGTCGGGCTGGTCTCGACGCTGGTGGCGCTGATCGTCGGCGTGCCGCTCGGCGCCATCGCCGGCTATTTCGGCGGCCGTGTCGACGACGCGCTGATGCGCTTCACGGAGTTCTTCCAGACCATCCCGAGCTTCGCGCTCGCGATCGTGCTGGTGGCGATCCTGCAGCCCTCGATCTATTCGATCGTCGCCGCGATCGGCCTCGTCAGCTGGCCACCGGTGGCGCGTCTCGTCCGCGGCGAGGTGCTGAGCCTGCGCACCCGCGAATATGTCCAGGCTGCGGTCGTCACCGGCCAGAGCAATGCCTGGATCATCTGGCGCGAGATCCTGCCCAACGCGCTGTCGCCTGTCATCGTGCTGGCCTCGCTGATGGTCGCGACCGCGATCCTGCTGGAATCCTCGCTGTCGTTCCTCGGGCTCGGCGATCCCAACCTGATCTCCTGGGGCTACATGGTCGGCGCCGGCCGCACCGTCATTCGCCAAGCGTGGTGGATCACGGTGTTTCCCGGCGTCGCGATCCTGCTGTCGGTGCTCGGCCTCAATTTGATCGGCGAGGGCCTGAACGATGCCCTCAACCCGCGCCTGTCGCGCGAGGGCAGGTGAGGCCATGATCGACCATGAGTCCGCAGGGTGGGCAAAGGCGCACCGCGCCGTGCCCACCGATTTTTCGACCTCATCTGCCGATGGTGGGCACGCTTCGCTTTGCCCACCCTACGACGCTGTGGCGGTGAGCCATGGCTGACTCTGTCGTTGCCATCAGGAACCTGCGCATCGCCTTGCCCAAAGGCGCCGAGCGCACCCACGCGGTCGACGGCGTCTCGTTCGATCTCCCCGCCGGCAGGATCGTCTGCGTGGTCGGCGAATCCGGCTCGGGCAAGTCGATGTGCGCGCATGCGCTGCTCGGGCTGCTGCCCGATACGGTGAACGTCGAGAGCGGCGAGATCAGCTTCGAGGGGCGCGACCTGCTTGCCGTCGATGAGGACGGCTGGCGCGATCTGCGCGGCCGCCGCATCGCCATGGTGTTCCAGGAGCCGATGACCGCACTCAATCCCTTGATGCGGATCGGCGACCAATTGATGGAGGTGTTCGAGGCGCATGATCTGCTGAGCCCTCGCGAGCGCCGCGCGAAGGCGCTGGCGCTGGTGCGCGAGGTCGGCCTGCCCGATCCCGAACGGATCATCCGCGCCTATCCACATCAGCTCTCCGGCGGCCAGCGCCAGCGCGCGATGATCGCGATGGCGCTGGCGCTCGAACCGGCGGTGCTGGTCGCCGACGAGCCGACCACCGCGCTCGACGTGACGACCCAGGCGCAGATCCTCAAGCTGATCCGCAACCTGCAGGCCAGCCACAACATGGCGGTGATGTTCATCACCCATGATTTCGGCGTCGTCGCCGACATCGCTGACCAGGTCGTTGTGCTGCGCCATGGCAAGGTGGTGGAGGAGGGCTCGGCCGCCGCCGTGCTCGGCCAGCCGCAGCACGACTACACCAAGGCGCTGCTCGCGGCCGTGCCGTCGTTCGACCCGCCGCCGCGTCAATCACGCGAGGCTGCTCCCCGGGCGGTGGAGGTGATCGGCCTCGACAAGACCTATGTGACGCCGACCGGCTGGTTCCGCCCGAAGCGCGAGACGCGCGCTGCGCATGCGGTCAATTTCGCGATCCATCAGGGCGAGACGCTCGGCCTCGTCGGCGAGTCCGGCTCGGGAAAGTCGTCCGTCGCGCGTCTCGTGATGCGGCTGATCGAGGTCGATCGCGGCACGGTGCGGATCGGCGACGTCGATCTCACGGCGCTGGAGGGCGGCGCCTTGCGTGCGCAGCGTCATCGCATCCAAATGATCTTCCAGGATCCGTTCGCCTCGCTCAACCCGCGCCGCAAGGTCGGCCGCATCATCGCCGACGGCATGGTCGCGCGCGGCACGCCGCTCGATGCCGCGCTGAAGCGCGCCCAGGAGCTGCTCGGCATGGTCGGGCTCGACGCGGGCGCGATCGGCCGCTATCCGCACGAATTCTCCGGCGGCCAGCGTCAGCGCATCGGCATCGCGCGCGCGCTCGCGCTCGATCCGGAGATCATCGTCGCGGACGAAGCGGTGTCGGCGCTCGACGTGTCCGTCCAGGCGCAGGTGCTGCGGCTGCTGGAAGATTTGAAGGCGCGCCTTGGTCTGTCGATGCTGTTCATCACGCATGACCTGCGGGTGGCCGCGCAGATCTGCGATCGGATCGCCGTCATGCAGAAGGGCGAGATCGTCGAGCTGAAGCCGACCGCCGCGCTGTTCGCCAATCCCGAACACGCCTATACCCGCGAGCTGCTCGCTGCCGTTCCCGGCCGCAAGCACGGAATGGCGTGATTGTGCGTAAACCGACCGCCGGTCGGAACCATGGCGCATCGTGCCGGGCCGGGTTCAATTACTTGCAACATCTTCGGCGTATTTGGATTATAATAGCATTGGACCCCGATGGCGTCGCAGAGTGGTCGCCCAAGCTGGTCCGCGCCAAGAGAGCGGGCTCGTGCTCCCTCTACCCGAGGCCGTCATTGAACCGTGCCCATGCAGCGCCAGTCTCGACAGGATGTCGCAGCGGCGCTCACCATCCCAACGAGGACTTTCATCATGTCGGAGCGCAAGCCAACGGCCGCCGTGCGCGAGGCGCAAAAAGCCTTCAAGCCGGTCGAGCCGACGAGAAGTGAATATGAAAAGGCGCAGACCGCGTTCGATCAGAATCGCGAGCGACTGAAGGCCGAGCGCTTGGCGCGTGAAGCGGCCGACAGCGCCGGTAAACAGCCGAAGAAGCTGGCGTGAACCGCCAGCCTCTTCCCGTCGTATTCGGCGGCCATGCCGTCGCTCGCTCAGCTGCGCGGAGGCGTAGCGGTGAGCTCGTCCCGCGGCCGTTCACGTTCGATGCGCGTCGAGGTCGTTGAGGGAAGCGCGCCCGGCCGCGCTGCAGGTACCTTCTTGACCGGGGCCGGCAGCAAGCCTTCGCGGATGGCCTGCTTGCGCGCGACTTTGCGTTGGCGCCTGATCGCATCGGATTTCTCGCGCGTCTTGCGTTCCGATGGCTTCTCGTAGGATCTGCGGCGCTTCATCTCGCGGAATACGCCTTCGCGCTGCATCTTCCGCTTCAGGATGCGCAGCGCCTTCTCGACGTCGTTGTCACGAACAAGAACCTGCAAAAGTGTCCTCCTTGTCTTCATCTCTATCGATGAAATTCGGTTGGCGAAGCCGATCGGCGCTGCGGCGGGGAGAGCGGCGCGCTCAGCTGAGCGGCACCAATGAAACGTGTTGCTCACAATGTGATGAGGCACGATGCGTGCGAGACACGGTGATCCCCTTCGTCGGAAGGCGGGAGCACGAGTGTCTCTCAGCCATCGATGGCCAGGCCGTTACCGATGGTGCTGTGAAGATAAGGGCAATCTGCTGATATTGCCAGCGCGAGCCGACTCAACGGTTCCGGCCCTCGGCAAACTATATTCGCCGCGCGGCCTTGTAATCCCCCAGAAAATCTCTACCTTGAGGTAGTTCGATTAGCCGCTGTGCCTTTCTGAATGTGCCTGTGGGCTATTTCCAAAAGTCATCGCTCAGTTGAATGAGATCGCGTGATGGTCGCGCGATGAATGATTTGGAGATAGACATGCAGGGTACCGTCAAGTGGTTCAATGGCCAGAAGGGCTTTGGTTTCATTCAGCCGCAGGATGGCGGGAACGACGTGTTCGTTCACATCAGCGCGGTTGAACGCGCTGGTCTCGCCGGTCTGGCTGAGGGCCAGAAAGTCAGTTTTGAGGTCAAGACGGACAAGATGCGCGGTAAAACCAGCGCAGAAAATCTCGCGCTGGTCTGACCGTACTGATCAGACGTCTCTGACGTCTTAGGCCATTTCACGGATGTACTGAAATGGCTGGTTTGCCCGCTCGATCCTGTATTGAGCGGGCTTTCTGCGTCTCGACGGTAACCCGCATCTCCGGAAGGATCAGTCGATGGCTACCAAGAAGATGTCAGAGCGCTCCCCCGAAAGCATCGCGCGGTCGGAGCGCCAGCGCGTCGCCGCCGAGGACGGGGCGAAGGCGCGCGCCGAATGGGATCAGCGCGCGATGGCGGTCCGCAAGAACATGGAGCGGCTGCGCGTGTTGCGGCTCGCCAAGGAAGCGGAAGCTGCGCAAGCGGGGTCTGATGCGGCGCCTGCGCCGAAGCGGCGCAAGAAGGTCGCTCGCTAGGGCTGCTTCATCTCGCCTTGCGGCGTCGGTTGCCCGGTGAACCATCGGAACTTCAGATCCGTTGCCGGTGCTCGAACAGACGAGCGATCCATGCCTGATTGCGACACCCCGACCGTGTTCCGCGTACAGACCCGACCTTCGTACCGAGGAGGCTGACGTGGCCAAGTCGACCGCTACAGACGTTCGCATTGCCAAGCACGAGACGCAGCGTGGAACCCAGACGATCGCATTCGCGCTCGCAATCGGTGCCACACGGCAGGTCTGTCATCTCGAGACCTGCTTCTGCACACGCAATCAGGCGTTGGCCTATCTGCAGCGAAACCGCACGGCGTTCGAGCAGATGGCGCGTGAGCGGTTCGCCCGTGGCGAGGTGACCGACGGCGTCATCCACCTGCGCATGATCTGAGGCGATCCGCCACGCGCGGGCCACCGAAGGCGCTGCCCGATGCGCAACGCGCTGTTGCTGCTACTCCGCCTTCTGTTTGACCGGAAGCGGTACGCGCTCATAGGACGCGGGCAGATTGGCGGGCCGGTAGTCCTGCGATTCCGCGATCCGCATCAGCACGCTCTCGTGGATGAACGCGCCCTCGGGAATGAAGCGCGGCTCGCAGTTCGGAATGTACAATCCGAAATGCGCCTTGCGTTCCGGCCATTCCTTGTACGTCGCGCTCTTCGGCAGCCATTCGAGCAGGCGCCAGGCCGCTGTCATCGAATCGTGCAGCGGTCCCTGGACGCTCGGCGCCACATAGGAGAACGGGCTGTTCTTGCGCTGAACGCCCCAGGCAAGCTGGTTCACCGTGCGCGGATTGACCGTGAGCCCGGCCTCGACCGCCTCGTCGATCATCCACAGCAGCGGATATTTCGACGCCGCCGACTGGACCTCGGGATAGCCGCCGCCGACGTCGGAATGCACGCCGGCGAACCACACCTGTTTGGCGTCCTGCGGTCGCGCTTGCGCCTTGTTGAAGCGGTTCGGCGTGAAGGTCTGCGGCGTGCCCCACGGCTTCAGCCGGAACATGCAGCGGCGCTCGTCGATCGCCGCAGCCTGACGGAAGATCTTCACGCTCGGGTTCTCGATCGTGAAGGCGAGCTCCTCGAGGCTCGGCAGCGCGAACAGCCGGTCGGTGCGCGGCACGATCACGCTCGCCACCGTGTCCCACACGCCGACGAAATGGATCGTCGGCCAGCGCGCCGAGGTGATCCGCGCGAACTGCGCGGCGTGGTCGTCGCGGCTCTCCGGGATCGGCCCGTCCTCCTCGGTGCTCTCGAGCTCCTTGGTGATGCCGCGGCCGGCCTTCGGATTGTCGGAGGAGTATTTCTTGTAGGCGATCACGCCCGGGCCGACGAGATTGATCTGACCCGGCGAGATCAGCCCGATCTTGTGGATCAGCCCGGCCAGGACGCGCACGGTGTAGGCGCCTCGCGAGAAGCCGAACAGGAAGATGCGGTCGCCGTCCTCGTAATGCGTGGCCAGGAAGGAGTAGGCGTTGATGACGTTGTCGTCGAGGCCGTAGCCCGTCGCGAGCCCCAGCACCATGTTGAAATTGGCCTTGAAGCGGTGCCAGCTGTCGGGCTGGGTCAGCGTGCCGACGCCGGGATCGTAGAATACGGCTTGATGCGGTGTCGTCTTGTCGGTCTTGCGCATGCAGCGATAGAGCTTGAGTACGTTCGAGATGTTCTCGCTGATCTCGTTGCCGGTGCCGTCGCAGCAGATGACAATATTCTTCATGGCAAAGGAATGTCCGCAAAAATGCTACCGCAACGAGTGTAGAGCATCCGGCTGGTGTTGGGGAGGTCGGTTCCCTATGGCACTTCGTCTGGGTCGCTTGCTGCGCGTGGCGCGGCCGACATAGCGGAGTGACTGCTGGGCGCCGTTGTACGAACGGATGGTCACCCGACCTGTCCTGCCGCCCCGCGCCGGCTGCCCGCGTCCAGAGTTGTCAGTTGGTCACCGCATCCGCAAGCAAAACGGCCGGATCTCTCGATCCGGCCGTTTCGACATCTTGTTCAGCCCGAAGCCCCGCTCGTGACGCGTCCGGCTTCTGCATCAATCCTGAATTTTGGCTTGCTCTCTCAGCTCGCCTTGGCGGCCGGGGCAGCGTCCGCCGCCTTCTTCTCGATGGCGCGCTTCAGCTCCAGCGCGCGCGGCGACAGGGTCGCGGCGTTGGCCTTGAGCAGATAGGCATCGAGGCCGCCATTGTGGTCAACGCTCTTGAGCGCGTTGGTGGAGACGCGCAGGCGCACGTTGCGGCCGAGTGCATCCGAGATGAACGTCACGTTGCACAGGTTCGGCAGGAAGCGCCGCTTGGTCTTGATGTTCGAGTGGCTGACCTTGTGGCCAACCTGGGGACCCTTGGCCGTCAGTTCACAGCGCCGCGACATGGCAATAAATCCTCTCTCATCCCCGCACCCTTCGTCCGCCTATGTCGGCGGGCCGCGGGGGTCCAAAACTCGTCCAGCTCGTCTCTGGGAGATGCGGTCCTATAGGGGGGATGCGGCTTTTCGTCAAGGTTTTGAAGGCCGCGGCAAATACAGGGAGCCGGGCCGGCGAAACCGGAGGACGCGACCCCATGCCGCCTCCTGGTCGGGCCGAAATCGCCGACCAGCAGAAAAGCAGGCGTGTAATCAATAGTATAGCCGGCAGTTTAGACCATATAAAGGGCGCATTCGGACGTGATGGATGGATATCATGTTGGCGCGGTCGGAGGTTCGCGGCGCGGTTTCGGCAGCGCTGCGGGCGACGGTTCTGAGTGCTGTTCAGGCGCAAAGCGCTGGACAAACCGCCATTGTCGGACGGTTCGCGTTGTTTGAAGGCGTTTTTGGCTTAAGTAGCAAGGACGGCGCGTCGGATCGGTCCGGCGCTCAGGCAGGCGGATCGGCAGGATCATTCGTCACGTGACCATCATCTCGGTTCCCTCATCTCTCTCGGGTCCCCTGGCCGCGGCCGGGTCCGCGCTGTGCCTGTTGTTGCTGGCGCAAAACGCCCAGGCGCAGGCTCGTTTGGACGCTCAATACGAGGCGTCCCTGGCCGGTATCCCCGTCGGCAAGGGCACCTGGGCGGTCGAGATCGGGGATGATCAGTATGGTGCTGCGGCTCAGGGCGGCACCGCCGGCCTGCTCAAGAGCTTCTCGCAGGGATCAGGCACCGGCTCGGTGCAGGGACGCGTCGTCAACGGCGCCCTGGTCGGCCAGAGCTACCAGGCCTCGACCACCACGGGCAAGAAATCCGAGCAGATCCGCATCAATCTGCAGAACGGTACTGTGAAGGACTTCGCCATCGAGCCGACGCCGCCGGTCGATCCCGACCGCATTCCGGTGACGGATGCCCACAAGCGCGGCGTGCTCGATCCGATGACGGCCTCTCTGGTGCGGGTGCCGGGCAATGGCGAATTGCTGTCGCCGGACTCGTGCCGCGGCGCTGCGCCCGTGTTCGACGGCCGCATGCGCTACGAGCTCAAGCTCGACTACAAGCGCATGGAGAACGTCAAGGCTGACAAGGGCTATCGCGGTCCGGCGCTGGTCTGCGCGATCTACTTCACGCCCGTCGCGGGCTACATCCCGGACCGGCCTGTCATCAAATATCTGGCTCAGGCCCGCAACATGGAGATCTTCTTCGTGCCGATCGCCGGCACCCGCGTGCTGGTGCCGTTCAAGATGGTGATCCCGACCCCGCTGGGGACCGCGATGCTGGAGGCGACGTCGTTCATCACCCAGGCGGCGCCGCACGTCGCCAAGACCCAGTAGCGCCTCGTATCTCTCTTCGTCCACGTCGGATCTCGCCGCTGCGGCACGCCCCCGTCGGCGGCTGAGCCGCAACAGCGGCCATGGCGTGAAGGTCTGACGGCATGCCGTCCGCTCTCGCTTGAATGCGATGGATTCCGCATTGACCCTCCGATTTGTCGGTCACATACGATTCTGTCTGCTGCGCGTGAATCCGTTTGACTCTTCCCTGATTCTGATTCGACTCGGGACGCGCTGAAATGCGTGCCAGTTCCATCGCGAAAGCGTTGCTTGTGGAGCCCGCGAAAACTTGATCTAGTGCTGGCTTGATCGCAGAGCGCGAGATGTTGCGGTGAACGAAGCCGGAAAGCCGACGGAGTCAGCGATTCCTTCGTGATTCGTTCTCAAGGCGTTCCGAAGCTTAAGCTGCGGCACTATATGCGTCACAATGTGAGACAGGGGTCAGCATCGCAGCCTCTCCAGACACAGGACAATTCCGCATCCGTCGCGCGTGAACGGCGCGCTTCCAACGCCGGCTTCGAGACCCACATTTAACGAATGGCTTTTTCGTCCTCTTCGGCTGCCTCGCCTTTCGAGCGCACGTCCGACCGTGCTCCCGGAAGCGGCGTCACCGCCGTGCTCGGCCCCACCAACACCGGCAAGACGCATCTGGCGATCGAGCGCATGCTCGCACATTCCTCCGGCATCATCGGACTGCCGTTGCGGCTGCTCGCGCGCGAGGTCTACAACAAGATCGCCGATCGCGTCGGCAGCGAGGCCGTCGCGCTGATCACCGGCGAGGAGAAGATCAAGCCGAAGAATCCGCGCTATTGGGTATCGACGGTCGAGGCGATGCCCAGGGATCTCGACGTGTCGTTCCTTGCCGTCGACGAGATCCAGATCGCGTCCGATCTCGAGCGCGGCCACGTCTTCACCGACCGCATCCTCAATCGCCGCGGGCGCGACGAGACGCTGCTGCTGGGGGCTGCGACGATGCGCCCCATCATCGAGCGGCTGCTGCCGGGCGCGTCGATGGTGACGCGGCCGCGATTGTCGCAGCTCGAATTCGCCGGTGATCGCAAGATCACGCGACAGCCGCGCCGGACCGCCATCGTGGCCTTCTCGGCCGACGAGGTCTACGCCATCGCCGAGCTGATCCGCCGCCAGCATGGCGGCGCTGCTGTCGTGCTGGGATCGCTGTCGCCGCGCACCCGCAACGCGCAGGTGGCGATGTTCCAGAACGGCGACGTCGACTATCTCGTCGCCACCGATGCGATCGGCATGGGGCTCAACCTCGATGTCGACCACGTCGCCTTTGCGTCCGACCGCAAATATGACGGCTATCAGTTCCGCCGGCTCACGCCGTCGGAGTTCGCCCAGATCGCCGGCCGTGCCGGACGCGCGACGCGCAACGGCACGTTCGGCACCACCGGACGTTGTGCGCCATTCGAGCCCGAGCTGGTCAATGCGCTCCAGAACCATACCTTCGATACCGTGAAGGTGCTGCAATGGCGCAACTCCAGGCTTGATTTCGCGTCCTTGAGCGCGCTCCAGGTCTCCCTGGCGATCACGCCGGGGCATGACGCGCTGACGCGCGCGCCGACCGCAGAGGATCTGCGCGTGCTCGATCATGCCGCGCGCGACGCCGAGGTGCGCGACATGGCGCATGGCGCTGAAGCGGTCGAGCGTCTCTGGGAAACCTGCCAGATCCCCGACTATCGCAGGCTGTCGCCGGCCGCCCATGCGGAGCTGGTGACCACCGTGTTCGGCTTCCTGATGCAGAAGGGGCGTATTCCGGACGCCTGGTACGCGGCCCAGGTCGATCAGGCCGACCGCGTCGATGGCGACATCGATACGCTGTCGGGGCGGATTGCACAGATTCGCACCTGGACCTTCGTGGCCAACCGGCCCGACTGGCTGCGCGACCCTGATTATTGGCAGGGGATTACCCGCGAACTCGAAAATAAATTGTCAGACGCCCTTCATGAACGGCTCACGGAGCGTTTCGTTGATCGTCGTACCAGTGTATTGATGCGGCGCCTGCGGGAGAACAGTGTTTTGAATACGGAAATCGGCAAGACCGGCGAAGTGATCGTTGAAGGGCACGCGATCGGCCGCCTGGATGGATTCACCTTCGCGCCCGACGCCGCCGAAGCCGGCTCGGAGGCCAAGGCCTTGCAGGCTGCTGCCCAGAAGGCGCTGGCCGGCGAGATCGAGGCGCGCGCGGAGAAGCTGTCCGGCGCGCCCGACGAGCACATCGTGCTCACCGCCGACGGCACGGTGCGCTGGACCGGCGACGCCGTCGCCAAGCTGGTCGCGGCCGACGACGCGCTGCATCCGCGCCTGCGCATCATCGCCGACGAGCGGTTGACGGGTGCCGCGCGCGACAAGGTCCAGGCGCGGCTCGATCTGTGGCTGAAGACGCACATCGAGAAGCTGCTCGGCCCGCTGTTCGAATTGTCCAAGGCCGAGGACATCACCGGCATCGGTCGTGGCATCGCGTTCCAGCTGGTGGAGGCGCTCGGCGTCATCGAACGCGCCAAGATCGCGGCCGAGATGAAGGATCTCGACCAGCCGTCGCGCGCCACCTTGCGCAAATACGGCGTACGCTTCGGCGCCTATCACATCTACGTCCCGGCGCTGCTCAAGCCTGCGGCACGCGCGCTCGCGGCGCTGCTGTGGGCCGAGAAGCAGGGCAATGTCGATATGTCCGCGCTGACCGGCGCCCAGCATCTGGCGAGCTCGGGCCGGACATCGTTCCCGGTCGACAAGGCGCTGCCGCGCGATGCCTATCGCGTGCTCGGCTACAAGCAGGCCGGCGAGCGCGCGGTGCGTGTCGACATCCTGGAGCGGCTGGCCGACCTGATTCGTCCCGCTTTGGCCTGGCGCGACAATGCACCGGGCGAGAAGCCGGCCGGCGCCTTCGACGGCCGCGGCTTCGTGGTGACGCAGGCGATGACCTCGCTCACCGGCTCGGCCGGCGAGGATTTCGCCTCGATCCTGCGCGCGCTCGGCTATCGCATGGAGAAGCGTCCGCCGTTGCCGCCCAAGCCGGTTGAGAAGCCGGTCGAGGGTGCTGCCGTCGCGGACGCTGCTGCTGCCGAAGCCGCTCCAGCTGAGCCAGTAGATGCGCAGGCCGTGCCGGGCGAGGATATCGCAGTTGTCGCCGGCGAGCCGGCCGACGAGCAAATTCCCACCGTCGCGGAGGCCGCCGTCGCTCCGGTGACCGAGCAGGCCGTCGCGGTGCCCGCCCTGGTCAGCGAGGAGCAGCCGGAAGCCGCGTCGGTCTCGGCCCTGGCATCGCTGCCGACCGTCGATTTCGTCACGCCGGGTGTGGCGGGCGAAGCGTCCGTGGCCGAGACGGCTGCCGAAAGCGTCGTCGCCGAGGCGGAAGCCGCCGTCGCCGCGGATGCGCCGCAGTCAGAAGCCGCTGAGGCCGTCGCGAACGAGGCAACAGGCATCGGCGACGCTTCGGCTGAAGCTGCCGCGGTGGAAACTGCTGCTGGACCGACCGCTACCGAGGCTTCTCCCGCCGAGGCCGCGCCTGCTGCCGAGCCCGTCATGGTCGAGGTCTGGCGGCCGGGCGGGCGCTCGGAGGAGCGCCGGCCGCGCCACGACCACCATCATCGCGGCCGGACCAACCGTCCGCAGCATGAGC
The DNA here is from genome assembly GCF_032487575.1 of Bradyrhizobium sp. SZCCHNRI1009. Classification (NCBI taxonomy): domain Bacteria; kingdom Pseudomonadati; phylum Pseudomonadota; class Alphaproteobacteria; order Hyphomicrobiales; family Nitrobacteraceae; genus Bradyrhizobium; species Bradyrhizobium sp. SZCCHNRI1009. Next base: position 84,208 of record NZ_JAUEUL010000022.1, read on the forward strand.
GCGGGCAGGCTGCCGGCGGTCAGGCATCGGCCGGGGCCGCTCCGGCCGAGGGCGGCGAGGCGCGCGAGCGCCATCATCGCGGCCATGGCCGGCGCGACCGGATGAAGGAGTTTGGCAAGGACTTCCGCAAGGGCCCGCCGGAGGCTGGTGCGGCTCCAGCCGGGGGTGCACCTGCACCGGCGCGCGAGGATCGCGGGCCGCGCCGCGATCATGATGCCAAGGGGCGCGACCAGAACCGGGACCGCAACAAGGGCGGCAAGTTCGGTGGCGACCGCGAGGGGCGCGGCGGCCGCGACTTCGGCAAGGGCGGCCGCGACAAGCGCGACAGCGGCCCGGCGCTGCGGCCTTACGCATCGAGCAGCGGCGGCGGCCGGGATCGCGACCGTCCGGTCGATCCCAACTCGCCGTTCGCCAAGCTCGCCGCGCTCAAGGAGCAACTCGCCGGGAACAACCGCAAGGACTGAGCGGCAAGATCGGTTGGCAAGATTGGTTGGAGGGACAACGCCGACGTCCGATACCCCGTCAGAGCGCCAGCGCCTCGACAAATGGCTGTGGCATGCGCGGCTGGTGAAGGCGCGCACCAGCGCCGCGGCGCTGGTGTCGTCGGGGCATGTCCGGGTCAATGGTGTGCGTGAGACTTCGCCAGGCCATGGAGTGAAGACCGGCGACGTGCTGACCGTCGCACTCGATCGCCGTGTGCGCGTCCTCAAGGTGACGGGCTTCGCCCAACGACGCGGCGATGCCGCGTCAGTGCAGGGGCTCTATGACGATCTCGACGGCAGCGGCCGAAGCTGATCGGTTGCGCCAGCGCAAGTCCAATTCAGTTCTTCGTCCCGCTTCACTTGCGGCCCAACACGTCCTGCGCTAGTCCAAGCCAGCCGATTTGTCGATCCGTTCCGGAGCCTTGGATGACTTACGTCGTCACCGAAAACTGTATCAAATGCAAATACACCGATTGCGTCGAGGTCTGCCCGGTAGACTGCTTCTACGAGGGCGACAACATGCTGGTGATCCATCCGGACGAATGCATCGATTGCGGCGTGTGCGAGCCGGAATGCCCGGCCGACGCGATCAAGCCGGATACCGAGCCGGGGCTGGAGAAGTGGCTGGGCGTGAACGCCGAATATGCCAAGTCCTGGCCCAATATCACGCAGAAGAAGGACCCGCCGGCGGACGCCAAGGAGCACGACGGCGAGGACGGAAAATTCGAGAAATATTTTTCATCGAAGCCGGGCGCCGGAGACTGACAGGTCACCTCTGCACCGGCGCGAGCGCGGCGCCGACAATCCTGCAGCTGGCCGTGGCTGATCGGAATCGCCACGCGGAAACAATGGCCTAGAACGACACTGCGGCGAGCGGGAACCGCCGCATGAGTTGTTCTATTCCGGCACGCTTCATTTAACCCTAACTTCGTGGACCCGTCACAATACCGCCCCTGCGGCCTCTAAATCATTGATTTTTGCGGCAAATGTGCTATATATAGCACATTCTCAGAGCCGAACCCGGCCATGCGTACCTTTTTTTGGCCGCCCTTTTAGGTTCCCGCAACATCAAACAGGGGCGTGGCAGTTCCGCGCGCAGGCTGTGTCACAGAAAACGCGTAAAAAGAGTGCTTCCAAGAGTACAAAAAAAGCCGCCGCGGCCAGCCGCAGCGTTTCCAAGGGCCGTGCCCGGGCTCCTGTAAAGGAGATTCGGGCTGCCGCGAAGGCCTCGGCTGCCAAGTCCACCAAGAACAAAAGAAGCGCAATGCCTGAAAAGACTGCCAAGACTGCCGCGAAAGCATCCGCCGCGAAGACCACTCTTGCAAAGGACTCTGTTGCCAAGGCTGCGCCTGCCAAGGCCGCCGCTGCGCCCAAGGCTGCCACCAAGACCGCCGTTCCGGCGGCTGCTGCCCCTGTTGCCAAGCCCGCCGTCGCCGCCAAGCCGGCTGCTCCCGCCGCGGCCGCGCCGCGCGTCGAGGAGAAGAAGCTGCCGACCCAGCGCCAGGGCTTCAAGACCAACGAATTCGTCGTCTATCCGGCTCACGGCGTCGGCCAGATCCTGGCCATCGAGGAGCAGGAGATCGCGGGCGCCAAGCTCGAGCTGTTCGTCATCAACTTCATCAAGGACAAGATGACGCTGCGCGTGCCGACCGCCAAGGTCGCCAATGTCGGGATGCGCAAGCTGTCCGACCCGGCGCTGGTGAAGAAGGCGCTGGAGACGCTCAAGGGCCGCGCCCGCGTTAAGCGCACGATGTGGTCGCGCCGCGCCCAGGAGTACGAAGCGAAGATCAATTCGGGCGACATCGTCGCGATCGCCGAGGTCGTGCGCGATCTCTATCGCTCGGAGTCGCAGCCGGAGCAGTCCTACAGCGAACGCCAGCTGTATGAAGCCGCGCTCGACCGTCTGTCGCGCGAGATCGCGGTCGTGCAGCACTCGACCGAGACCGAGGCCGTCAAGGAGATCGAGACGCAGCTCGCCAAGAGCCCGCGCCGCGGTGCCAAGACCGAAGCCGATGCGGTCGCCGAGGGCGATGCGGAAGGCGAGGGTGACGACATCGACGGCGACGACACCGCCGTGGCCGACGAGGCCGCCTGATCGACCGTAACAGCGTTTTCCAATTAGTTGCTTAGCAAAGTCCGGCCGTGAGGTCGGGCTTTTTGCTTTGCGCGTTTCGCCGCGACTCTCGCGTGGTTGGACAGACGATAGCGGATTGCCGGCCCAAGGCCGCACCATCACATAGAAGGCCGCAACCGTGGCCCCGCTCGCGCCCCGCGCAGGTCCAAGATGCAGTCCATGTTACATGCATTGGCCAGATTGATCTCCGTGGAAATCTTTCGCGACGGAGGATCGTACGAAGCCCGTTTCGAGACGGAGGACGGGAGTCTTGTCGCATTGTGGCTGCAGCGCTCGGCAATGCCTGACGCTGCCGGACTGCATCACCGTGAACTGTTCGTCCACGATGACAGGCAACCCGTCGCTGGCCCCCAACCGCTGACGACCGGCAGTCGCGAGGAGCAGGACCTGCTCCATCGCCTCTCCGCCTTTGTCGTGTCGCAGGCCGACCGGAGCGGCGATACCGGCGTGCTGGCGCGGCTCAGGCAGATGATCGCCTATATCGAGCGGCGCGAGCCAGTGTTCGGCGGAGCGCAACCCGCGCGACGACCGCCGTCAGGCTGGCCGTTCTGAGCAGATCGTTCCGAAGTCTGGGCCGACTACTGGAAGGCGCGTTCGCGTCCGCTCACTCCACCACGATCTTGACGCGGTCGCGCACCTTGACCTGGGCGCGGGCGTCGAGGCCGTTGAGAACGCGGAAGCGCTCGACCGGGCGGTCGACGCCGGTCATGCGGTGCGCCAGCGACTCGACCGTGTCGCCCGGCTGAACGGTGATCACCTTGATGCGCAGCGGGCGGGCCGACTGGATCTCCTCCAGGCTGAGCCGACGGAACGAGTTCACGGTCTCCCGCGCATTGCGCTCGCTCTCGGTGGTCTTCTGGCGCGAGGCGAAGATGAAGCGGTAGACGTCGCTGCCGACGCGCAGCGCATAGACCTTGAACTGCCAGGGATCGCCGCTCGCCGTCGTGGAGGCCGCCGGGAAGCCGTTGATCGTCAGCTCCTCGGTCGCCGACTTGTCGACGTTCTCCATCCAGCCGGAATTCAGATAGTCGCCGAGCGTCTGCTGGGCCGGCACGCGCACCACGTCGAAGCGCATCGCCTGGGCGCCGCCCTCGCGGACACCGATCACCGCCTGCGCCGTGTTGTCGAGCGTGAAGTTCTCCGGCGCCTGGAAGGTGAAGCCGAGCTTCGGATGCAGGAAGCGGCGGCCGCGCACGAAGCCCTCGCTCGGGTCCTCGCCATAGACGATGTTGTCGACCGCGGCGAGGTAGGTCTCGCGGTCATGCTCCTTGGCCTCCGGCGAGACATACTGCTTGGCGATCGCGGCCGCGTTCTGCACCCGCTCCGGCGTCGCCGGGTGCGACGACAGGAAGTCCTGGGCCCGCGGGTCGATCGCAACCTTGCCGGCCTTCAACTCCGCGTTGCGCTCCATCGAGGTCAGGAAGCGCGCGGCGCCGTAGGGATCGAACTTCGCCTTGGCGGAAATGCCGACGCCGATGCCGTCGGCCTCGAACTCCTGGGTGCGCGAGAAGCTCGCCATCGTCAGCTTGGTCTTGGCGAGCGCCAGGGCCGTCAGGTCCGGATCGTTGCCCATGTCGGACACGACGCGGGTCACCACTGCGGCCTGCCGCGCCTGGTCCTCGCGGATCGCGGCATGGCGCGCCAGCACATGCGCCATCTCGTGGCTCAGCACCGAGGACAATTCGGAGGTGTCGTTGGCGAGCGCAATCAGCCCGCGCGTTACGTAGAGCTGGCCGGTCGGCAGCGCGAAGGCGTTGACCGCACCGGAGTTCAGGATCGTGACCTTGTAGCCCTGGTCGGGGCGATCGGAGACGGCCACCAGCCGGTCGACGATCTTGGAGATCAGACCTTCGAGCTGGGGATCCTCATAGGCGCCGCCATAGGTTGCAAGAATGCGCTCATGCTCGCGATCGCTCGCCGGCGTCGTCTGCACCATCGCCGGCTTCGGCCGCGGCGTCGGCAACGGCGCCGTCGCCTGCTGCAACTTGCCCATGTCGCTGCAACCGGCCAGCGCCAATCCCAGGCACAGCAGCGCCGGTGCGATCCGCGAACCGCAGTTCATCGCCGTCATGCGCTTTCGAATAGACAGGTTCACGTCGCTACTCATGTACCTCAGCGGTCAATTCCCGCTTAAAATCTCGATCTGGGCGGTCTGCGTCAGTTCCAGTCTCGGACCCGCATGCGCTTCAATCCAACCGCGCACGCGAACCTGCCGATTCGCAAGTGATTTGACGTCGATGCCGGCACCTTCCAATACCGCCATCATACGCTTTGGAATAATCACCGCGAAGCCCCGTGTCCAGTTACGAGCGAAGTTCAGATAAGTTGTTGTCCCCGTCTGTCGTACGGACAACACCTTCCCTTCGACAACCGTAAATAGCCCTACGCGAGACAAAATATCGTCTGGACTTTCCGTGTTTTTTATGACGGTCCCAATCTTCCAGAGACCGCGCCCGGCGCTGCGTGCCTCGGCTTCCGCCGCGTCCAGGCTGAGGGCGCAATCCCGGTCGGGCAGGTCGATGCCGCGCAGCACCGCGCCCTGCCGCAGCAGCTCGCGCTGCACCGGCTGGTCCGCACCGGCCTCGAAGGCGAAGGCGCGCTGCCGGCCGTAGCGGTCGGGGGTGTCGTCCTCGCCGCGGAGCACGACGTCGCGGCCGCGCAGCAGCACGTCCAGCGCATCCATCGACGTCGCGCGCTGCTCCTCCGGCGGCACCTCGACGCCGGCGAGCCTGACCTCGCGGCCGTCGTCGAGACGGAAGCTGCGTGCATCGATGATCTCGCTGACGCGGCCTTTGCCGAGCTCCGCGAACATGCACGGCATGGCGCGACTCGCCGACATCATCGTGACGATCGCGACGCTCGCACCGAGCGCGATCAGCCTCCGTCTGCTCCTCATTCTGCGCTCCCTCGTCATGCTGCATCATCGCACGAAATTTCCATTCCACTGAGCGGAAAGCGGCGACCGGCGACGCTTTGCTGAGCGTGCTGAGCGCTTGCCGCATGCGAATACGTGCGCCATGATGCGAACTATCAAAGAGGCCGTCGCCATGTAGCGACGCGCCCGGCAGGGAGGATATCGATGAGCAGAACCATCCGCGGCGCGGCGGCGTCGTTGTTCATGCTGGCGTCGGCGCTGACGTTGTCCGCAGGCGTGGCGCATGCGCAGAGCAAGCCGCCGCTGAAGATCGGCGGCATTCTCGACATGTCGAGCCTCTACGCCGATATCACCGGCCCGGGCAGCGAGGCCGCGGCGAAGATGGCGGTGGAGGATTTCGGCGGCGAAGTGCTCGGGCGCAAGATCGAGGTGATCGCCGCCGACCATCTCAACAAGGCCGATCTCGCCGCCAACATCGCCCGCGACATGCTCGACAACCAGGGCGTCGAGATGATCTGGGATGTCGCAGCCTCCGCCACCGCGCTGGCCGCCGGCGAGATCGCCAAGGCGCGCAACAAGATCATCATCTTCAACGGCCCGGGCTCGGTGCGTCTCTCCAACGAGGCGTGCGGCCCCTACACCGTGCACTACGTGTTCGACACCTTCGCGCAGGCCAACGTCACGGGGCTGGCGGCGGTGAAGTCCGGCCTCGACAGCTGGTTCTTCCTGACCGCCGACTACGCGTTCGGCCAGGATCTGGAAAAGGACACCACCGCCGTGGTGGTGAAGTCGGGCGGCAAGGTGCTCGGCAGCGTGCGTCATCCGCTCAACACCTCCGACTTCTCCTCCTTCCTGCTGCAGGCGCAGGCCTCCAAGGCCAAGGTGATCGGGCTCGCCAATGCCGGCGGCGACACCATCAACGCGATCAAGCAGGCGGCCGAATTCGGCCTCACCAAGGGCGGACAGAAGCTGTCGCCTTTGCTCGCCTTCGTCTCCGACATCGACAGCGTCGGGCTGGAGACGGCGCAGGGGCTGCTGGTCGCGGAAGCGTTCTACTGGGATCTCAACGACGACACCCGCGCCTTCACCAAGCGCTTCATGGAGCGTACCAAGCGCGTGCCGACCTCGGCCCAGGCCGGCGTCTACTCCTCGGTGACGCACTATCTGAAGGCGGTGAAGGCTGCGGGTACGACCGACGCGGACGCCGTGATGAAGCTGATGAAGGCGACGCCGATCAACGACATGTTCGCCAAGGGCGGCCGCATCCGCGAGGACGGCCGCATGGTGCACGACATGTACCTGTTCGAGGTCAAGAAGCCGTCGGAGTCGAAGGCCAAGTCCGACGACTACAAGCTGCTCGCGACCGTGTCGGGCAACGAGGCATTCCAGCCGCTCGAGGCGTCGCGCTGCCCGCTGGTGAAGAAGTAGCTGCCGTCATTGCGAGGAGCGAAGCGATGAAGCAATCCAGGACTGCGCGCGCGACCCTGGATTGCTTCGCGTCGTTCGCAACGACCGCCAAACCCGGAGAACTTCCGCCATGACCACCAACACCACCGTCCTGCAGCACCTCGAGTCCGGCCTGCTCACGATCACGATGAACCGGCCGGAGCGGCGCAACGCGCTCAACAGCGACCTGACCAAGGGCCTGGTCGAGGCGGCGCATCGCGCGGCCGATGATCCGGAGGTGCGCGCCGTGCTGCTCAAGGGCGCCGGCGGCACGTTCTGCGTCGGCGGCGACGTCAAGGCGATGGCCGAAGCCAAGACCGCGCCCTCGTTCGAGACCAAGGTGACGACCCTGCGCGAGCGCATGGAGGTGTCGCGGCTGCTGCACCAGATGCAGAAGCCGGTGGTGGCGCAGATCGACGGCGCGGCCGCCGGCGCCGGCCTGTCGATCGCCCTGGCCTGCGATCTGCGCGTGGCCGGCGAGTCGGCCAAGATCACGACGGCCTTCGCCAAGGTCGGGCTGTCGGGCGATTTCGGCGGCACCTACTTCCTCACGCAACTGCTCGGCAGCGCCAAGGCGCGGGAGCTTTATCTGACCTCGCCGGTCCTGACGGCGCAGGAGGCGCTCGCCTTGGGCCTGGTGACAAAGGTCGTGCCCGATGCCGAGGTCGAAGCCGCGACGCGCGCGCTGGCGATGTCGCTGGCGCAGGGGCCGAGCGTGACGCTCGGCTACATCAAGCGCAACATCAACAATGCTGAGACGATGACCCTGGAGGCCTGCTTCGACGCCGAGGCGATGCATCACTCGCGCTGCAGCGACACCGAGGACCACAGGGAGGCGGCGAAAGCCTTCGTCGAGAAGCGCGCGCCGCTGTTCCAGGGGCGGTAGCGTCGCTCGCGATGACGCTGCTGAAGCCGCTGGCCCGTGTGAACAGGTAACGTCTCGAGGAGGACTGCATGCCTTACCTCCACCTGCGCCAGATCTGTCTCGTCGCCCGAAGCCTCGAGCCCGTCGTCTCGGACATCGCCGCGATCATGGGCCTCGAGGTCTGCTATCGCGACCCGCATGTCGCCAAATACGGGCTGGAGAATGCGCTGCTGCCGGTCGGGCCGATCCTGCTCGAGGTGATCGCGCCGACCCGCGAGGACACCGCGGCCGGACGCTTCCTCGACAAGACCGGCGGTCGCGGCGGCTACATGGCGATCTTCGCCTGCGATGATCCCGATGGCCGCGCGTCCCGAGCCAATGCGATGGGCGTGCGTACGGCCAATGTCATCGATCATCCGCCCTATCACGGCGTGCAACTGCATCCCCGCGACTGCCGCGCGGTCTTCATCGAGCTCAATCACACCGAGGGCAGCGACGATGTGCTCGGCGCCTATCCGCCCGCCGGGCCGGATTGGACGCGCGCGATCCGCAGCGACGTGACGAAGGCGATGACCGAAGTGGTGCTGCAGAGCCCCGAGCCGGCCGCGCTTGCCGCGCATTGGGGGCGCATTCTCGATGTGGTGCCGTCTGCCAGCGATGGTGTTCAGCAGTTGAAATTGCCGAACGCCGGCATCCGCATCGAACCCGGCGAGCGCGAGCTCATGAGCGGGCTGACGTTCCGCGTCGCCGATGCTGCACGTGTGGCCGACGCTGCGCGCGCTCGTGGCTATGCGGTTTCAGGCGGCTGTTTCACAATTGGCGGCGTTGCCTTCGCGTTGCAGGGGGCGGTCGCCAACTAGTCGATCGGCATGGCCGGGACGAGCCCGGCCATGCCGACGTTCGAAGCTCGCGGTTCGTCACCGCCCCTTGAAGTTCGCGAAGCGCCGCTCCTCGGTGGCCTTGACGCCTTCCTTGAAATCCTCGGTCGCGCGCAGCCGGGTCTGTTCGGCGAGCTCGTGCTCGGTTGCCGCCATCACACGGTCGGCGAGATTGGCGCGCATCGTCGCGCGGGTCGACAGCAGGCCGAGCGGCGAGCATTCGGCGATCTCGGCGGCGAGCTTCATCGCGGCCGTCCGCACCTCGTCCTGCGGCACGCATTCATTGGCGAGGCCGATTCTGAGCGCTTCCTCGCCGGTGACACGGCGGCTGGTGTAGAACATCAGCTCGGCGTTGTTCTTGCCGACCAGCTCCGGCAGCGTCACCGTCAGCCCGAAGCCGGGATGGAAGCCGAGCTTGGTGAAATTGGCCGAGAACCGCGCCTCCGGACAGGTGACGCGGAAGTCGGCCGAGACGGCGAGGCCGAGCCCGCCGCCGATGGCGGCTCCGTGCACCGCGGCGACCACCGGCTTCTTGCAGCGGAAGATCCGCACCGCCTGCATGTAGAGATGGTTGATCGCCCCGAGGCTGTCGGCCGGATCGCCTTTGGCGCCGGCCGCTTCCTGCGCCTGGCGCGCCGGATCGGTGAAGTTGGCGCCGGCGCAGAACGCCTTGCCTTGCGCCGCCAGCACCGAGGCGCGGATCTCGATGTCGCGGTCGAAGCCCTCCAGCGCATCGGCGATCTGGTTGATCAGTGAAATGTCGAAGAAGTTGAGCGGCGGCCGGCGAATCTCGATCAGGCCGACATGGCCGTGGATCTCGACGCCGATGTCAGGGAAGTGGGTCATGGTGGGGTCTCCTGATTAGTTACCTAATGCAGCGGTACGGCCGGTGCACCCTCTCCCCTTGTGCGAGAGGGTGGATCGCCGACGCGAAAGCGACGGCGAGCCGGGTGAGGGGTTCTCTCGGCAGTTGGCCGTGCGGATGGAGACCCCTCACCCGCCTCCGATGCTTCGCATCTCCGGCACCCTCTCCCACAAGGGGAGAGGGTGCACCGAGCAAGCCGAATTGGCTCCTACAATCACCTCAACCCCAGCCCGCGCGCGATGATGCCGCGTAGCACCTCGGTGGTGCCGCCCTGGATGGTCAGCTTCGGCGCGGTCTGCATCGCGAAGGTCAGCTGGCTCTCCAAGGTCTCGCGATTTCCTGCGTTGTCCTCGACGAACGCGGCGAGGTCGCGGACGCGATGCGGCAGCTGCTGCTCCCAGACCGTGCCGACGTCCTTGACGATCGAGGCCTCGACCACCGGCTCCTTGCCGGCCTGCAGCATGCCGGCGACCGACACCGACATCCGCCGCATCGTGTGCAGCTGCGCCACCAGGCGACCGATGCCCTCCGCGCTGCGCGTGTCGGGGTTGGGACCGACCGCGCGCACCAGCTCGGTCAGCACATAGTAGGTTTCGAGGAAACGCTCGGGCCCCGAGCGCTCATAGGCGAGCTCGGAGGTGGCCTGCTTCCAGGCGCCGTCGATCTCGCCGAGCTGATGATCGTCCGGCACGAAGGCGTCGGTAAAGACGACCTCGTTGAACTCCTTCTGCCCGGTGATCTGCCCAATCGGGTTCACCTTGATTCCCGTTGATTTCATGTTCACCAGGAACTGCGTCAGGCCATGACGACGGTTCTCCTTGGTGGCCGGCGACGTGCGGAAGATCGCGATCATGTAGTCGGCCATGTGCGCCGACGTGGTCCAGATCTTCGAGCCGTTGATCAGCCAGCCGCCGTCCGTCCTGGTCGCGCGCGTCTTGGCGGCGAACAGGTCGGAGCCCGAGTTCGGCTCGCTCATGCCGATCGCGAAGCACAGCTCGCCGCGGCAGATGCGCGGCAGGATGTCCGTCTTGATATGCTCGGGCGCGTAGCGCAGCAGGATCGGCCCGCTCTGCCGGTCGGCGACGAAGAAGCGCCTGACAGGCGCGTTGGCAACCCGCATCTCCTCGGTCACGACGTAGCGCTCCAGGAACGAGCGCTCGTGGCCGCCATATTGCTTCGGCCAGGTCATGCCGATCCAGCCGCGCGCGCCGACGCGGGCCGCAAACTCGCGCGCGTCGGCATCCTCGCGCTTGGGCTGGTACGGGTTGAAGGTGCCGGCCGCGATCTCATCAGCGAGGAAGGCGCGCACCTCCTTGCGCAGCTCCTCGCATTCCCTCGGCAGGCGGATCGGATCGAAACGAAGTGCGGTCATGCGGCAATCCTCTTCGTCGTCAGCGCGAGGCGACCAGCGGCCACAGCTCATCGGCGCCGTGTGCGGCGACGCGCCTGCCGAGCTCGACGGCCCAATGGCTCTCGGAGCCGAAATCGTCGCGCCAGCCCAGCGCGCGCAAGGAGAAGCGATGCAGGATGTGCTCGGTGGTGAAGCCGATGGCGCCGTGCACCTGATGCGCGATCGCCGCGCCCTTCTCGGCGGCCTCGGCGCAGCGGATCTTGGCCGCGGCGGCTTCGAGAAACACCGCGTCGTCGAATGCGGCGGCCCGCGCGATCGCATCGGCGGCCGATGTCGCGGCCGCGCTCGCAGCGGCGCTCTCACCGGCCAGCCGTGCGAGATTGTGCTGCACCGCCTGGAATTTGCCGATCGGCTTCTCGAAGGCGACGCGCTCACCCGCATAGTTGACGCTGATCGCGAGCAGCCGATCCAGCGCGCCGGCGATCTGCAGTCCGCGGGCAACGCCGCCCATCAGCATCAATGTCGTGGCGTCGAAGCCGGCCGGCGCCGGCCGGCATGCCAGCGGCGTGATCTTGTCGAACGTCACCGTGTCGCTGGGATCGTTGGCGAGGTTGAGGCCCGCGTCGATGCGCAGCCGCGCGGTCTCGACCAGCGCGATCGACACGCCGTCGCCGCCTTGCGCGAGCACGGCAACATGCTGCGCGGCTCTGGCGAACGGCACGCCGCGGGCATGGCCGGACAAGGTGCCGTCAGCGTCGAGCGTGATCCGGTCTCTCGGATGAGCCGGCGCGATCGTCATGGCGCCGTCGGGCGAGGCAATGCCGCCTTGTTGCAGCAGCCAGCCGGCGAGCAGCGTCTCGGCCAGCGGCACCGCAATCGCAAAACGGCCCGCGGCATTGATGATCTCGAAGCCGTCGGCGAGGTCAGTGCCGGCGCCGCCGAACTCCTCGCCCACCCAGGCGAGCGTCAGGCCGGCCTCGCTCAGCGCCTGCCACAGCGGCGCCGTCCAGCGGCCGTCCTTGTCGTGGTTGATCGTCTGCGGGTCGGCGAGATCGGCGAAGATCTTCTCCGCGGTCGCAACGACGATGTTCTCAGCTTCCGCCACAGCGCTCCTCGCCCTCGTTATCGTCGGTCTCGGCGCGCCATGTCCTGCGCGCGCCGGCGATGTCTTGCCGGCATGATGGGCGCAAGCGATGGCCCTGACAAGCGTAGCGCGCTGCAGGGCCCCGTCCGCTCGCCGCATGGAGGCGAGCGATTTCCGCGCTGCGGAGATTTTGCCGATTTTGCAGATGCAGCGATGTTGGCTAAGAAGAAGCAAGGTAACAGGCAAAGGCAAACAGGGAGGTGCGGAATGGCTGAAGGTCTGTGCGCGGTCGTGACGGGGTCGGCGTCCGGCCTCGGAGCCGCGACCGCGTTGCTGCTGGCGAAGGCCGGCATGCGCATCGTCGTGAACTATTCGAACAGCAAGAGTGAAGCCGAGCAGACCGCTGATCTCTGCCGCAAGGAAGGAGTCGAGGTCGTCGTCATTCAAGGCGACGTGTCGCGCGACGAGGATTGCCGCAAGATCGTCGCCGCCGCCGCGGCCTGGGGCCGGCTGGATGCCCTCGTCAACAATGCCGGCACCACCAAGCACGTCCCGCACGATCAGCTCGACGGCCTTTCGGCGGAGGATTTCCAGCGCATCTTCGCGGTCAACACCATCGGCCCCTTCCAGATGGTGCGCGCCGCACGGCCGCTGCTGGAAGCAGCGGCCAAGGCGACGGCGCGTGCGTCCGCGGTCGTCAACGTCTCGTCGGTGGCCGGCATCAGCGGCGTCGGCTCGTCGGTTGCCTATGCCGCCAGCAAGGGCGCGCTGAACACGATGACGCTGTCGCTGGCGCGCGCCCTGGCGCCAGCGATCCGCATCAACACCGTCTGCCCCGGCTACATCGATACGCCGTGGTTCACCAAGGGCCGCGGCGAGGCCGGCGCCAAGCAGGTGCGCGATGCGGTGGTGGCGCGGGTGCCGCTGCGCGCGGCTTCGTCCGCCGAGGATATCGCGCAGCTCGTGGCGTTCCTGGCGAGCCCGGCGTCAGGCCACATGACCGGCGAGGTCGTGCGCATGGATGCGGGGATGCATCTGTTGGGGTGACGCCGTTTCTTGGGGCGACGCCGTCGTGGTGAACAGCCGACGCGACGGCGCAGGCCAGACCTTGTTGGTGCTGGATTGCGTCGCCGCCTGGCTGGCAATGACTTGGAGTGAGAGCGCTTGGAGCGAGCGCGCTAGCGATTGAAATCGCGGATCGTGCCGCTGGCGACCAGCCTGTTCCAGATGAATAGCACCACCACGGCGCCGATCGTCGCGGTGATGAAGCCGGCGCCCTGGTTCGGACCATAGTGCCCGATCGCCTGTCCCACCGCGGTGGCGAGGAATGCGCCGACGATGCCGAGCACGGCGGTCAGGATGAAGCCGGAGGGGTTGTTCGGTCCCGGCGACAGAAGCCGGGCGAGGAAGCCGGCGACCAGCCCGACGATCAAAATATAGAGCATGACATGATCCTTGCCTGAAGGTCGCGCTCAGATCCGGCTCGCCAACTCGTGCTCGGTCGGCAGCCGCCCGTCCGGCGTGAGCTGATCGACCACCTTCGGCAGGTACTGGCTCAGCCCGTTCAACAGCTCATCGCGCGACAGCCCGCTCTGCGCGGTGAGCTGATCGATCTGGTCGGCGCCGAGCGCATTGGCGAGGTCGCCGGGCGAGATCGGCTTGTTCTCGCCGGGGGAGACCCAGGAGTTCGCGGTGTCGCCATGGCCCTTGTCCTGCAACTGGCGCAGCAGATCGCCGAGCCCGCCGGACAAGACGCTGCCGGCGGCGCCGCCGGCGAGCAGGCCGCCGAGTCCGCCAGCGATGATGTTGCCGAGGCCGCCGCTCAATCCGCCACCAAGCGCACCGCCGAGCGGTCCGCCTTGATTCCCGGTCGGCTGAGACGGCGGGACCGGCGCGGGCGCCGCATTCGGCTGCTGCCCATTCTGCGAGAAATGCTTCACCGCTTTCCACGCCAGCAAAGCGAGGATCGCCATCGTCATTGGCGACATGCCGCCGCTCTTCTGCGTGGCCGGATGACTTGGCCCATTCGGGCCGTTCTGCATGCCGTTGAGGATATCGAGTAGACCCATGACCTGCCTCCTGCGACCCGTGCCAACGAACCTATGGGCTTGCACGCGGCGTGACAAGCCGCGCTCAGAACGGTCGCACAAGGGAACGTGTCGCGCGCGGCTCAGTTCCGGGCTTCGGCCCGTTTCGGCGCCTTGGCTCCCGGCGGTGCGGCAGCAGTCTGGCTCGGGCCGGTGAACATCCGCTTCAGCTCGTCGAGCTTCTCCGACAGGACCGGAAAGTTGCACGAGAACGAATCGCGCCGCCAGCCATCCTTGGCGCATTGCGCTGCCTTGATGCGGGCGCGTGCCTCCACGTTCGACGCCGGCGGTGGCAAGCCGCCCTGCGCGGTCGCGGCCGGCGGCTTGCTCGGCCGTTGCGGCGGCGGCGCCGGCATGGCCGGCTTCGGCGGCTCGATCGCGGCCCGCGCCGTCATGTCCCGGAGCGAGGGCTGGAGGTCCTGCGTCTGCGGCCGCGACATCATTGCCGAGCTCATGTTGGCGTGGCGCTGGCGCTCGAGGTATTGCGTATACTGCTGGTCGATGAACTTCTGCTCTTCGGCCGTGGGATTGGGCCCGGCGATGTCGAAGCTGCGGTCCTGCATGAAGTCGTAGTAGACATAGCCGCCGCCCGGCTTCCGTCTCCCGGCAAATTTGGCGTTGCATTGCGCCAGCGCCGCGGTCTTCTCCTCCTTGGAGGCGGACTTCTCGGCGGCGTCGGCACACTCCTCGAAATCCGTCGGGGCGCGGCTCCACCATTCCGCATGCGCGCGTTGAGGTTGCACCGCAGGCAGGCAGGTGATCGCTGCAAAGACCAGAATTGGCAAGTGGGGTCGGTACACGAACGGCAATCCTCAGCGGCTCCCCGCCTCAGATGACGGGAGATTGTCGCCAATTTGGGGCGATGTGTGACTCCAATGCTGCGTAATTTGCGACTTTCTTCTTTATCTGCCGTGGTTCCGTGATCTCATTGCCACAGTCGGGTCGGCAATCACGGCAGCGCCGTTCGTGAATCGCACCTTGCTGTGGCGCCGGAACGATACGCAGCTTTTTTCCACCATTTTCATCCCGCCGTAGTTGACGAAACTAATCTTGACGATGGAAAGATTGGTGTTGACTGGACCGCACAAGCGCTCCTATGAATATCTTGACACTGGAAAGATGGATTGCGCCGCCCGGCGCGGAGGAGGCTGCGATGAAGGTGTTCCTCACGGTCAAGCTGGCGCTGCTGCCGTTCGTCGTGTTCTGGACCCTGCTGGCCTGGCATCAGCCGGCATGGGCGGTGTGGTCCGCGCTGGCCCTGGCGCTGGCCGCCAATGTCTGGCGCGCCTCCCGTAGCGAGCTCGCGCTGCTGGAACTCGGAAGCCTCGCCCTTTTCGTCGTGCTGGCGATCGCCAACGACGTCGCGCCGAATTGGACGGCCGGCAATGCCCTGTGGCTGTCCTTCGCTGGGCTCGGCCTCATCAGCTTCGCTTCGCTCGCCGTCGGCCGCCCCTGGACCGGGGATTATTCCCGGTCGGCCTATGCCGACAGCGCCTCGACGCCCCAATTCCATTTGATCAACATGCTGATGACCGGGCTCTGGGGCGTGCTGTTCCTGGTGCTCGGCCTGTGCCGCTGGGCCAGCGTCGCCTCCTGGATCACGACGGCGATCGTCGTCGGCGGCGCGCTGATCTCGATCTTCGGCCCCCGCTTCGCAATTCGCCAGGCCTTGCTGCGCATGCGGGCCGCGCGCGAGGAGTGCCATTGGCCGGCGCCGGGCTTCGCCTCCGCGGCCGAGACCGATTGCGATGTCGCGGTGATCGGCGCTGGAATCGGCGGGCTGACGGCCGCGGCCCTGCTCGCGGAGTCCGGGCTGAAGGTGAAGGTGTTCGACCACCACGTCGTGCCCGGCGGCTTCTGCCACACTTATCTTCGCAAGGCGCACCACGACAACAAGCCGGTGCTGTATCGCTTCGATGCCGGGCCGCACGATTTCTCCGGCGTCTGGCCCGGCGGGCCGGTCGACGGCGTGCTGCGCCGGCTCGGCGTCGCTGACCGTATCCAATGGCGGCGGGTCACCCACTCCTACCGTCTCGCCGGCCGGCGCATCGAGGTGCCAGAGGACTGGCGCGCCTATGTCCGACTGCTTTGCGAGATGTTTCCAGCCAGCGCGGACGGGCTGACCCGGCTGTTCGACACCATCCATGCCATCTTCGAGAGCATGTATGCGACGGGGCAGGGTCGCAGCGGCATTCCCGGCATGCCCGCCACATTGGAGGAGATGCTGGCCTTCCCGCGCAAGCATCCGCAGGCGTACCGCTGGATGAACCGCCCGTTCGACGAGCTCGTCGCCGCCCACGTCTCCGATCCCGAGCTGATCGCCACTCTCAATGCGCTGTCGGGCTATCTCGGCGACGGCAGCGAGACGCTGAGCTGCGCGCAGATGGTCCCGATCTTCGGCTACTATTTCAAGGGCGGCTTCTATCCGGTCGACGGCTCCGGCCACCTCGCGGACGTGCTCGCAGAGGCGGTCACCGCCCGGGGCGGCGAGGTGCATCTGAAATCCAGGGTCACCCGCATCCTGGTCGAGCAGGGCCGCGCCGCCGGCGTCGTGCTCGGCAATGGCCGCACGGTCCGCGCGCAGGCGGTGGTCTCGAATGCCGATCTCGGCCGCACCTTCACCGAGCTTCTGAAGGCCGACGATCTGCCCGCCACGTTTCGTGAGCGTGCCCGCGCCCTCGCGCCCGCCACGTCGTGCTTCTCCGTGCATCTCGGCCTCGACATGGTGCCGGACGTCGCGCCCGCCGCGCATCTCGACTCCCCGATGGGGATCGGGCTCGCGGTAATGTCCAAGCTCGATCCGTCGGCGGCGCCGGAAGGCCATGCGACGATGACGATCATCACCCTCGTTCCTCACGAACAGGCCAAGAGCTGGTTTCCCGACGAGGGCGGCGACGACTGGAAGGCGTGGCGGCGCTCGCCGGACTACGAGGCGCGCAAGCAGCAGCTCGGCGATGCCATGGTCGCCGCCGCCGAGACCATCATTCCCGGCCTGTCGCAGCATATCGTCTACCGCACCGACGCCAGCCCCGTGACCTATGCGCGCTACGACCTCGCCAGTGCCGGCGCGATCTATGGCGTGGCCCGGTCGGGACGGCTGAAGGGCGCCAAGGCGCCGGTGCGCAATCTCGTCATCGCCGGCGGCGGCAATGCCGGAGCCGGCGTCGAGGCCGTGGTGATCTCGGGCGCGGAGGCGGCCGAGGCGCTCGTGCCCGGCCTGCTGGCGCGCGTATCAGATGTCGCATCGGACGCAATGACAGCGCCGCCGAAGGCGGCATGAGCGCGGCGATCAGGGCGTGTAGAGGTAGCGCAGCAGGGTGCGGCCGACGGTCTCCAGGCTCTGCGCCGAGCACTGCTCGATCGTATCCTGCGTGGTGTTGAAATAGGGCTCGTAGTCGAAGTCGATGACCAGGAAGCTCGGAATTCCGGCCTGCTGCAGCGCCGTGTGGTCGTCGCTGATCGGGTACGTCGTGGGCTCCGGCGAGAACGCCTGCGGCGCGATCCGGCTGCCGATGCTCCAGAACTTCTTGACCTCGGGCAGCGCCGAGGCCAGCGACGACGGCTCCGGCTGCAGCTTGAGATCCTTGTCGCAGACCATGTCGAAATCGACCGCCTTCTCCGGCTTGTGCGTCGGATAATAGGTCTTCAGGTTGGCCGCGAAATGCGGCGAGCCGAGGGGACGCCAGGTCGGATCGCCGGCGCCGAGCGATTTCGGTCCCTCCTCACCGTCGAAGAAGATCATGTCGATGCCGACGTCGGGCCGCGGCGACAGCGACAGCACGCGTGCGGTCTCGAGCAGCAGCGCCACCGCCGAGGCCGAGTTGTTGGCGCCGGGCATCGGCGCATCCGGTGACTTCGGATCGCGGTAGGCCTTGATGATGCTGTCGTAATGGGTCGCGACGATGATGCGCCGCGGGTTCTGCACCTGGAAGCGGGCGATGATGTTGGTGAGCGGGATCGCCTTGCCGTCATCGCCCTTGGCGGTGAAGCTCTGCGTGAGCACCGCCTCCGCCGCGCTCTTGGCCATCGCATCCTTGATGTAGTCGATGGTCTTCTGATGTCCCGGCTCGCCCATCGAGCGCGGCGTGAAGCGCAAGAGATCGGTGATGACGGACAGCGCGCGCTGGCCGTCCCACAATTCGATCTTTGCGTCCGCGGCGTGGGCGGCCGGCGACGTCAGCAGCAACGCGGCCGTTGTCGCGGTGGCGGCGAGGCGGGGCCAGAACTCGGTCATCCGAAAAGCTCTTCAACGATGTCAGGACGGCTTCTTGCCGAAGGGAATGAACAGGATGCCGGCGCAGCCAGCCAGCACCACGGCGAAATAATAGGTGATGGCGCGCGAGCCGATGGTCGGAATCAGCGCGAACGTCGTGACCAGCGTGCCGACGACGTTGCCGATGGTCGAGACGCCGTAGACCAGGCCGGCGACACGGCCGGCCTCGCCGGCCGAGCGCGTCAGCAGGCTGACGGCGATCGGCGAGAAGGTGCCGAGCAGGGTCAGCGGCACCAGCAGCAGCGCGGTCGAGGCCATCAGCGTCGCCATCGGCCCGTCGCCGATGCTGTCGAGGATGTCGGCCATCACGGTATCGGCGGTCGCCGGCACCAGCGCCATGTAGGCGGCGGCGATCAGGATCATGGTGCCGATGGTGCGCGTCGACGGTTGCCGGTCGACGATGGCGCTGCCGGCGAAATAGCCGATCGCGAGCGCGCACAGCACGGTCGAGATCAGGCTCGCCCAGGCGCCGATGCCGCTGCCGAAATACGGGTTGAGGTAGCGGCTGCCGAGCATCTCGAAGCCCATCAGCACGCAGCCGACCAGGAACGAGCAGACATAGATCGCCAGCATGCCGGCGCGGGACACGTGCTCGCTCATGGCAGCTTCTTGTTGTGGCGCTCGATGCTCTTCAGCGCCTCGACCGGCGCGAAGTCGTCGGTCAGCACCTTGGCCTTGGCGTCGATCACCTGGCCGTTGTCGATGTCGATGCGCTTGCGCTGCGCCAGCATGTCGGCGAGCTTGTAGCGGAAGCCGAATTCCTTGTCGCGCTCCTGCGCGATGCCGGCGAGATCTTCCGCCTTCCGCTCGTCGCCGGGATAGGCGACCATGACGATGTTGCCGCCGGCCTCGTAGAAGTCGACCTGCGGGAACACGCTGTGAATGGTCTTCACCGCGGCGTCGAACAGCATCGTCGACGGCTCGACGTTCTGCGCCACCACGCCGCCCTCGGCGAGATGGTCCTTGACGAGCTGGTAGAATTCCTTGGTCAGCAGGTGGAACGGCACGAACGGCCCGCGATAGGCGTCGATCAGGATGATGTCGTAGCGGTCCTTGGATTCCTGCACGAACAGCCGGCCGTCGCGGTTGGCGACGTGGAAGTTCGGCTCCTCCTTGATGCCGAAGTATTTCTTGGCGAGCTCCAGCACGGTCGGATCGAGCTCGACCGAGGTCACCTGCACCTTGGGCAGGAAGCGGTGCAGGTACCACGCGGTGCGGCCGCCGCCGAAGCCGATCTCCAGGATCGAGTGGACGTCCTTGGCGTACATCACGCTCGCGGTCATGAAGCGGGTATAGTCGACCGGCAGGTCGAGCTCGTCACGGGTGTTGTAGACGCTCTCGGTATAGATGCGGCGGTTGTGACCGAAGGTCATGCTGCGGTAAGGCGGCTGCTCATAGACATAGATGTTGTTGTAGAGCGACTCCTTGGACTCCAGCAGATTACGGGTGTCCTGCGCGCCTGCGGCGGCGATGGAGAGGAAGCTTGCGAGCGCGCCTGAAATGACCGACCGGATGAGCATCGACTTAATCGTTTCCCTCGGCTGAAAAATGATGGGCAAGGTCTATGTGACCTGGCGGCTCCGGCTTCGCAGGACGGCTATCCTCCGGTCCGAGATGCGCTCAGGCACGACCAATACGGCGATCCCGAGGCCGGTTCCGCATCGGCGCCGTTCTCTTAGACCATTGGCTGCCTCCCGGATAGTCAAACCGGCCCCGGCCAACGGGGGTGTGATCGCGGCAGCCCCTTCGAGCGGTCCGGCGCGCCGACGTTCCCCCGCGCTGAACCGGACCCGCGAACCTGCCGCGCGGCGCTGTGCCACGGTGAGCCACGCCGTGCTGGCGGTCACCGGAGAGGCTTCCGGTCGGTGGCCGGGTCTGCTATGGAGGCAGCGAAGCAGGTGCACTTCGGTGCAGGCTCCGGTCCCGTAGCTCAGCTGGATAGAGCGGCGGTTTCCTAAACCGTAGGTCGCATGTTCGAGTCATGCCGGGATCGCCATCTGCCGCCGCAGCCTTTGCGCGCGCAGACCTCTCCAGATCAAACCGTCGCGCGTGTGATCCGCTCGGGAAACGGGTGGAGCGCGCCGCCGCGATCGAGGACCTTCTCCGGGTGAGACGGCGGCCCGAGCCCCGTCCGCGCGGCGCGCCATCGCCGCCGAATGCATCACCCTGGAGAGCTATCCATGCACACGACGATCGAGCCGGGCATCCTCTATTTCGGGACGCCCGTCGTCCTCATCAGCACCGTCAATGAGGACGGCGGCTTCAATCTCGCGCCGATGTCGTCCGCGTTCTGGCTCGGCTGGCGCTGCATGCTGGGTCTCGCGGCGGGATCGAAGACGCCGCAGAACATGCGCCGCACCGGCGAGTGCGTGCTGAACCTGCCGTCGGTCGATCTCGTCGCCGCGGTCGATCGCCTGGCGCTGACCACGGGATCCGCCCCGGTGCCGGCAATGAAGCAGCGCAAGGGCTACCGCCATGAGCCGGACAAGTTCGCCGCGGCCGGCCTCACCGCGGTCAGGTCCGAAACGGTGGCCGCGCCGCGTGTCGCCGAATGTCCGGTTCAGCTCGAAGCGCGCGTCGAAGCGGTGCATGGCATCGCCGATGACGACGCGCTGCTGAAGGGGCACATCCTGTGCTTCGAGGTCCGCGTCCAGCGCGTTCATGTCGACGGCGCCCTCCTGGTGGACGGCGCGCGCGACCGCATCGATCCCGACAAATGGCGGCCGCTGATCATGAGCTTCCAGCAGTTCTATGGCCTCGGCCCGCGCCTTCACGATTCGCGGCTGGGCACCATCCCAGAGGCGGCCTATCGCACGCCCGATGTCGAGCGCGCGCGCAAGGTGCCGACGCGGATGGAGGCGGCGGCCGGCTGAGCCGGCTCGGCCTCGAGTCTCGCCTGGAATCACCCGGCCGCCCGTTCAAGCTTGCATCCGGGTGCAAGAGGTCAAGGACATCATGGGGGCTGTGGCTGTCGACCGGCTGCTGATCGAGGCGGCCGATCATTACAATGCGGGGCGCGCCGGACCGGCCAAGGCACTGTGCGGCGACATCCTCCAGGCGGTGCCGGATCATCTGCCGGCGCTGCATCTGTCCGCGATCCTCGCCTTTGCCGACGGCCGCATGGCCGAGGGCGCGGAGCTGCTCGAGCGCGTCTTCGCCCGCGATCCCCGCCATGCGCCGGCGTATGTCACGCTCGGCGATGCGCTGGCGGTGAAAGGCGAGCGCAACGGCGCCGCCGATGCGTTCGCGCGCGCAGCGGCGTTGCGGCCGCGCGATGCGGCGATTCAGAGCAGGCTCGGCAGCGCGCTGCTGGAGCTGTCGCGCTTCGCCGAGGCCGAGGCCGCCCATCGCCAGGCGCTGACGCTCGATCCTGCGCTCGCGCATGCGCGCTGGAATCTCGCGCTGGCCCTGACGCGTCAGGGCCGCCTCGCGGAGGCCGAAGCCGTCTACCGTGCGCTGCTCGAACGCGACCCGGCCTACCCCGAGGCGTGGCGGGCGCTGGCGCATGTGCTCGCCGACCAGGGAAATCATGCGGCGGCGGTGCCGGCCTATCAGCATGCGCTCGCCGTCCATCCGGCCGATGCCGGCCTGCATCTCAGCCTTGGCGATGTGCTCTACAGGCAGCGCGCCTTTGCCGAGGCCGCGGTCCATTATCGTCGGGCCTGCGATCTCGCGCCGGGCGATGCCAATGCTGCGCGGCTGCTCGGGCACGCGCTGCATGAGGCCGACCGCCCGGCCGAGGCCGTCGAGGCCTATCGGCGCGCCGCCGTGCTCGATCCCACCGATGTGGTCGTGCTCAGCAATCTCGCCGCCTGCCTGTGCGGGACCGGCCAGCTCGATGCGGCGATGGCCGCCTGCGAGCACGCGCTGGCCTTGCTGCCCGATCACGCCCCGGCGCATACCAATCTGGGCATCATCCATGAGATGCGCGGCGAGACCATCGAGGCCGTCGCGGCGCATCGCCGTGCCGTGGCCGCCGATCCCGGTTACGCCAAGGGCCACGCCAACCTCGCGGTGGCGCTGCGCAACGCCGGCGACATCGACGCGGCGCTGGCCGCCTCGCATCGTGCGATCGCGCTGGCGCCCGACAATGCGCTCGCCCGCTACAATCACGCGCATTTCCTGCTGATGTGCGGCGACCTCGTGAACGGTTTTGCCGAGCATCGCTGGGGCCGCGACTGTCCGGACCTCTCCGCGGGCATGCCGCGCTTCGACGCGCCGGAATGGCAGGGCGCGCCGCTCGACGGACGCACCCTGCTGCTGTTCGCCGAATATGGCATCGGCGATGCGCTGCAGTTCGTGCGCTATGTCGATCGCGCCAGGATGATGGGCGGCCCGGTCGTGCTGCAGGTGCAGCCGGCGATCGCGCCGCTGCTGCGCTGCCTGGAGGGCGTGACCGTGGTGCCGCGCGGCGCGCCGCTGCCGCCAGTCGACCTGCAGGCGCCGCTGATGGATCTGCCGCGCATCTTCGGCACCACGCTGGAGACGATCCCGGCCGAGGTGCCTTATCTCGCAGCTGATCCGATCAAGATGGCCGCGTGGCGCAGCGTGCTGGGCCGCGCGCCGTCGTTGAAAGTCGGCGTCGTCTGGGCCGGCAATCCCAGGCACAAGGGCGATCGGCAGCGCTCGCTGACCGCGCAGGCGGTGCTGCCGCGGCTGGTGATGCCGGGCGTGCAGATCTATTCCTTGCAGAAGGAGCCGCGGCCGGGCGATGCGCTAGGGCTCGCCGAGCTCGGCACCGACGTCATCGATCTCGCGCCGCTGCTGAGCGACTTCGCCGAGACCGCGGCCGCCGTCGCCGCACTCGACCTCGTCATCTCCGTCGACACATCGGTGGCGCATCTCGCCGGCGCGCTCGGCCGCCCGGTCTGGGTGCTGTTGCCTTACGCGCTCGACTGGCGCTGGCTGCGCGACCGCGCCGACAGCCCGTGGTATCCGACCATGCGGCTGTTCCGCCAGGAGAAGCCGATGGCCTGGGACGGGGTGCTGGCGCGGACGGCCGGGGAGCTTGCGCGGCTGGCGGCGGGTGAGCGCGGGCTGTTGTCGCCCGGGCCGGTCTGAGGCCGAGAGCGGACGTCGAAGGCTGATGAGGTCCGACGCCTATCGCGTGGCGATGCGTGCGAGACCGGTCTGATCCGAGCGCGCGGACGGAAACGACAATCGCCACAAGCTGAACAGCATCGGGAGCTGGAAAACGAAGCTGATCGCCGCAGCGCCTGCCAGCACCTCGAAACGTTGCGCTTCGATCAGAGCCTTGGCGCCCGGGACCACGTGGACCAGGCCGTCGGCGACGTAGACAAGCGCAACCACCCGCCAGATGTTGGCGGAGAGCAAGCCCATCCTGAAGGCATGATCGAACAGCGCGAGCAACCCGCCGAGCGCGAGCGTCGAGCTCACCATGTGAGCCGGCGTATCGTAGAAGCCGGAGTCCAGGGCGGCCTGGACGAACCAGAGTCCGTAAACCACCGCGATGATCTTCAGCAACATCAGTTCGTTCCCAGGCCCGCGAGATCGTCGTCTGCCTCCGGGCAGCCGATCGGATTGCGCCCCCTTGATCGGAGCAGGCGTGCGCGACGTCGAGCTTATGCTGCGTGTCACGAAGGCTCTCCTAATCGGCTCGCTTGGATTGTCCTGAACGAGCCGCCCGCCTTTGATCCAGGTCCCGTGATGCAGGAGCCAGGCGCGGTTGCGGACATGATCAAGAACCGCGGAGGCGGCCTACTGCTCCGCCAGCAACTCCCGCACCCGCGGCACCACCACCCGGCCATACAGCTCGATGCTGCGCATCAGCTTCGCATGCGGCAGCGGGCCGGCCGAATACTTCAGTTGAAAGCGCGACAGGCCGAGGGCCTTGATCGTCGCGGCGATCTTCCGCGCCACGGTCTCCGGCGAGCCGACATAGAGCGAGCCGTGGTCGGCCTCCTGCACGAATTCGTCGCGGCCCATCGGCGGCCAGCCGCGCTCGCGGCCGATGCGGTCGCGCATGGTCTTGTAGTCCGGCCACAGCTCCTCGCGTGCCACTTCGTCGGTGTCGGCAACATAGCCGGGCGAATGCACGCCGATCGGCTTCGTCTCGCGGCCGAACTGTTTGATCGCGCGATGGTACAGCTCGACATAGGCAGCGAAGCGTTTCGGATCGCCGCCGATGATCGCGAGCATTAGCGGCAGCTCGTAATGCGCCGCGCGCACCACGGACTCCGGGCTGCCGCCGACGCCGATCCAGGCCTTCAGCCGGCCGTGCTCGACCGGCGGGTAGACCAGCTGCTCGCGCAGCGGCGGGCGCAGATTGCCCTGCCAGGTCAGCGGCTGCTGCGGCAGCAGGCTGACGAACAGATCGAGCTTCTCCTCGAACAGCGCCTCGTAGTCCTTGAGATCGAAGCCGAACAGCGGGAAGGACTCGGTGAAGGAGCCGCGGCCGAGGATCACCTCGGCGCGGCCGTTCGAGACGGCGTCCAGCGTCGAAAATCGCTGGAACACGCGGATCGGATCGTCCGAGCTCAGCACCGTCACCGCCGAGCCGAGCTTGATGCGCGAGGTCCGCGCCGCGATCGCGGCCAGCGCCACTTCGGGCGCCGAGATCGCGAAATCGCCGCGATGGTGCTCGCCGAGCCCGATGAAATCGAGCCCGAGCTGGTCGGCCAGCACCGCTTCCTCGACCACGTCGCGGATCACCTGGGCATGCGAGGCCATGTCGCCATCGGCGCCGCGGGTGACGTCGCCGAACGTGTCCAGGCCGAACTCGATTGGTGTGATCATGTCTCATTCCATTGCGTCGGGCCGTCATACGGCGTCCCGCTGTCAGCTGGAAGGGGCGGAACCGGATTGCAAGCGGCTGGGACGAAACACAGGGTTTCGATGTTGCGGCAACGACAGAATCCCCTGTGGAGAGCTCGCCTGTTGGCTTGAGGCACGTCATGCCCCGGGCATCCACGCCCATCGACATCCGGCGAACGACGTGGATGGCCGGGACAAGCCCACGGCTGTCCGGTTCAAGACAGACTGGACATGGTGCATGGCGTGGATTCTTCTGCGGTCTTGAGCATCGC
>NZ_JAUEUL010000023.1:0-104111 GCF_032487575.1 Bradyrhizobium sp. SZCCHNRI1009
GCCACCCCAACTTGCCAAAAACCCACAACAGTTGAGCCTCGCAATATGCGGAAGCTGAACCGGACAGCCGTGGGACAGGCCCGGCCATGACGACGTGGCAGCAGACGGACGCAATACGTGGAGGCAGTCGCCCCGCCGCAAGCGGGGAGAGGCTTCCCGGGCGGCGCGGCGAAAGCCCGAGACGATGTGTGCCGGCTCGGCTCGCAAGTGGGGGAGGCGGCCGCGCGCCCAGTCGCCACACTTTGGCCGTAAGCAGAAGGAGGCCACGTTCCCCGCTTCAAACTTCCGCCCCGATGCTCTAGAAGCCCCCCATGCTCGGACGTATCTTCACGGTCGGCGGCTATACGCTGCTGTCTCGCCTTACCGGCTTTGCCCGCGACATCATGCTGGCGGCGATTCTCGGCGCCGGGCCGGTCGCCGACGCGTTCTTCATCGCGTTCCGGCTGCCGAACCATTTCCGGGCGATCTTTGCCGAGGGGGCGTTCAACGCGGCGTTCGTGCCGGCCTATGCGCATGTCCATGGCGAGAAGGGGCCGGGCTCGGCGAGCCTGTTTGCCGATCGCATCTTCACGCTGCTGCTGGCGTCGCAGGTGGTGCTGCTGATCCTCGCCTGGGCGTTCATGCCGCAGGCGATGACCATTCTGGCGCCGGGCTTCACCGACGATCCGGCGCAGCGCGAGCTTGCGATCACGCTGACGCGAATCACCTTTCCGTATCTGCTGCTGATCACGCTGGTGACGCTGTATGGGGGCATGCTCAACGTGATGCAGCGTTTTGCCAGCGCCGCGGCGGCGTCGATCTTCCTCAATCTCGCGATGATGGCGACCCTGGCGCTGGCGGCGTTCTTCCCCGGTGTCGGCCATGCCGCCGCCTGGGGCGTGCTGATCTCCGGCTTCCTGCAATATTTCCTGCTCGCCGGCGATCTCGCCCGCCATGGCGGGCTGCCGCGGTTTGCGCCGCTCAAGCTCGACGACGACATCCGCGCGTTCTTCAAGGCGCTGGGACCGGCGACGCTGGGCTCGATGGGCACGCAGGTCGCGATGTTCGCCGACACCATCATCGCGACGTTCCTCCCCGCCGGCGCGATCTCGGCACTGTATTATGCCGACCGCCTCAACCAGTTGCCGATCGGCGTGATCGGCATCGCCATCGGGACGGTGCTGCTGCCGGAGATGTCACGGCGGCTCACGGCGAACGATCACGACGGCGCCATGGAGCAGCAGCGCCGGGCGTTCGAGTTCACGCTGTTGTTCTCGGTGCCGTTCGTCGCCGCCTTCCTCGCCGTCCCCGACGTGATCACCCGCGCGATGTTCGCGCGCGGCGCCTTCACCAAGGGCGACGCCGCCGCGGCCGGGGCGACGCTCGCCGCCTATGCCGTGGGCCTGATCCCGTTCGTGATGATTCGCAGCGCGGTCTCGACCTTCTACGCGCGCAAGGACACCGCGACGCCGGTGAAGGCCTCGCTGACGGGGCTGACCGCCAACGTCGTGCTGAAGGTGCTGCTGATGGGCTCGCTGGCGCAGGTCGGACTCGCGCTGGCGACGGCCGTCGGCGCCTGGATCAATCTGCTGCTGGTGCTCGGCTTCGCCGTGCACAAGGGCTATCTGCACTTCGATCGGCGGCTCACCTCGTCGCTGCTGAAGTTCGCCGGGACCGGCGTGGTGCTCGCGGCGGCGTTGTGGGCAACGGCCCTGGTGGCATCGACCCGGCTCGCGTCGCTCGGCCGCATGCAGGACGAAGCCGTTCTCGGTCTGCTGATCATCGTCGGCGCCGTCATCTACGTGGGCGCCATCCTCGTGCTGTTCGGTCCGCGCTGGCTGAAGGCCCTCGTGCGGCGCTGACGTTTGCGCTGCAGCATGGCGTGCTGGCATGCCTGCCGAGAGTTGACCGCGCGTGTTCGGGGAGCGGCCATATGCCGTTTGCGCGAGGGCGTGATCCGCTGCAATATGCTGGCCAATCGTCGCGACAATGCAGTGGGAAGTGAAACCAGATGGCAGCTCCGATCAAGTTCGGTATGGGACAAAGCGTTCTCCGGAAAGAGGATGACGCGCTGATTCGCGGCAAGGGCCGCTACACCGATGATCTGGCGCCATCCGCTGCCCTGCATGCCCTGGTGCTGCGCTCGCCGCATGCCCATGCCAAATTCACCATCGATGTCACCCAGGCGCGGCTGTTGCCGGGCGTGGCGCTGATCCTGACCGCCGAGGACACCGCCGAGCTCGGCGGGCTGCCGTGCCTGTTCAATCTCGAGACCGATCCGTTCACCGCGCCGCCTTATCCGATCCTCGCCAAGGACGAGGTGCGCCACGTCGGCGATGCCATCGCCTTCGTCGTCGCCGACACGCTCGACCACGCGCGCGATGCGCTGGAGGCGATCAAGGTCGAGTGGACGACGCTGCCGGCGGTGACCGGCGTCGTGAACGCGATCAAGCCGGATGCGCCGCAGGTCTGGGCCGAGCACAAGGGCAACGTGCTGTTCGATGTCGGGATCGGCGACAAGGCGGCGGTCGAGGCGGCGTTCGCGAAGGCGCATGCGGTCGCCGAGATCCGCATCGTCAATCCGCGCGTGGTGGCGAGCTTCATGGAGACCCGCGCCGCGGTCTGCGACTACGACACCAAGCGCGACCATCTGACCCTGACGGCCGGCAGCCAGGGCAGCCACCGCCTGCGCGACATCCTCTGCCAGAACGTGCTGAAGATCCCGACCGAGAAGATGCGGGTGATCTGCCCCGACGTCGGCGGCGGCTTCGGCACAAAACTGTTTCCCTACCGGGAATACGCGCTGGTCGCGGTCGCCGCGCAGCGGCTGCGCAAGTCGGTGCGCTGGGCCGCCGACCGCTCCGAGCATTTCATGGGCGATGCGCAGGGCCGCGACAACGTCACCACGGCGAAGATGGCGCTGGCCGAGGACGGCAAGTTCCTCGCGATGGACGTCGACCTGATGGGCGACATGGGCGCCTATCTGTCGACCTTCGCGCCCTATATCCCGCATGGCGGCGCCGGCATGCTGCCGGGCCTCTACGACATCCAGGCCTTCCACTGCCGCGTGCGCACGATCTTCACCCACACCGTGCCGGTCGACGCCTATCGCGGCGCGGGCCGTCCCGAGGCGGCCTACGTCATCGAGCGTCTGGTCGACGCCTGCGCGCGCAAGCTCGACATGTCCGTCGATGCGATCAGGCGCAAGAACTTCATCCCGCCGCGCGCGCTGCCCTACAAGACCGCGACCGGCAAGGTCTATGATTCCGGCGATTTCAACGCGCACCTCAAGCGCGCCATGGAGATCGCCGAGTGGAAGGAGTTTTCGAAGCGCGCCAAGGCCGCCAAGAAGCACGGTCTCATTCGCGGCATCGGGCTCGCGAGCTATGTCGAGGTCTGCGGCACCATGGGCGAGGAGACCGCCAATGTGCGGCTCGACCCGAACGGTGACGTCACCATCCTGATCGGCACGCAGTCGAGCGGGCAGGGCCACCAGACCGCCTACGCCCAGATCGTCGCCGAGCAATTCGGCCTGGCGCCGGAGCGCGTGCACATCCATCAGGGCGACACGGCCGAGATCGCGACCGGCCTCGGCACCGGCGGCTCGGCCTCGATCCCCTCCGGCGGCGTCAGCGTGCAGCGCGCCACCCATGAGCTCGGCGACAAGCTCAAGCAGATCGCGGCCGAAGCCCTCGAAGCCGGGCTCGGCGATCTTGAGATCGCCGACGGCGTGATCCGCGTCGCCGGCACCGACCGCGCGATCTCGTTTGCCGACCTCGCCAAGCGTCCCGGCGTCGATCCTGACAAGCTCAAGGGCAGCGCCACCTTCGCCAGCGCCGACGGCACCTATCCGAACGGCACCCACGTGGCCGAGGTCGAGATCGATCCTGCCACCGGCATCATCAGGATCGTCAACTACGTCATCGTCGACGATTTCGGCGTGACGCTGAATCCGCTGCTGCTGGCCGGCCAAGTGCATGGCGGTGCGGTGCAGGGCATCGGCCAGGCGCTGATGGAGCAGGTGGTCTACAGCAACTCCGACGCCCAGCTCGTCACCGGCAGCTTCATGGACTACGCGCTGCCGCGCGCCGCCGACGCGCCGTCCTTTACCTTCGAGACCCACAACGTGCCCTGCAAGACCAATCCGATGGGCGTCAAGGGCGCCGGCGAAGCGGGGGCGATCGGCTCCTGTCCGGCCGTCGTCAATGCGATCGTCGAAGCCCTCTGGCGTGAGTACAAGATCGATCACATCGACATGCCGGCGACCCCGGAGCGCGTCTGGATCGCGATCCGGGAGCAGCATCGCCGTCATAGTCTCTGAGTACTCTCCCTCCGGATCTCCTCCGATATCCGCCTCAATTCCGGAATAATCCGCCGGCTGAGGGGTTGACCAACCGAGCGACCCCGTCCGGGTGGGCTGGACGGGATTGTGACAACAAAGGAGCGAATTGATGAAGCGGACTGTCGTGGCTGTCGCAGCTTTGCTGCTAGGGGCCGGCGCCGTGATGGCACAGCAGGATCTGGTCAAGCATAGCCAGGACACGATGAAGGCCAACGCCAAGAACCTCGGCGGTGTCCTGATCGCGATGGTCAAGGGCGAGAAGCCGTATGACCAGGCCGCCGTCAATGCCGCTCTGGCCCAGCTCGAGGACACCGCCAAGAAGCTGCCGACGATGTATCCGGCGAGCCTGAAGGGCGCCAAGTTCGAAGGCGACTACGGTCCGTCGCCGAAGATCTGGGAAGACCAGGCCGGCTTCAAGGCCAAGATCGACAGCTTCGCGAAGGTCGTCACCGAGGCCAAGGCGAAGATCAAGGATCTCGACAGTCTGAAGGCGACCGCGCCGGGCATCGGCAAGGAATGTGGCGGTTGCCACGAGACCTTCCGTCTCAAGAACAGTTGATCTGACCTGCCATCCACGGGGGCGGACGCGACATTGCGTCCGCCCCCGTTTGTTTGCGCCGTGCGGGCGTCCTGACGTATCACGGCGCCGCCGAGCTCCGGTAATGATCGCCGGGCCGACGATCTCCTCCTGCTGTGACGGAGCCACCATGCTACGCCGCCTCCTGCTTGCTCTCTGCGTGCTCGGCGCCGCCGGCCTGACGGTGTTCTGGTGGTTGACCCAGCCGTCGACGATCACGCTCGCAGCGGCGACGCGCGCGCCGGATCTCGCCAACGGGCAGGAGATGTTCAACATCGGTGGCTGCGCGTCCTGTCACGCCGTGCCGAACCAGCCGGACCGGCTGAAGCTCGGCGGCGGCCTGCCGCTGAGCTCGCCGTTCGGGACGTTCTATGCGCCCAACATCTCGCCCGATCCCACTGACGGTATCGGGCGCTGGAGCGAGGCCGAGTTCGTCAATGCGGTGGTGAGGGGCGTGTCGCCGGGCGGCAGCCACTACTACCCGGCGTTTCCCTATCCCTCCTACGCGGCTGCGAAGATCGACGACGTCCGCGATCTCTTCGCCTACATGAAGACGCTGCCGCCGGTTGCGGGCGCCTCGCGCGCGCACGACATGCCATTTCCGTTCAACATCCGTCGCACCGTCGGGGTCTGGAAGCTGCTGTTCTTCGACGGCAAGCCCTTTGCCGCCAACGCCTCGCGCCCGGCGGAGTGGAATCGCGGCGCCTATCTGGTCAGCACCTTCGGCCATTGCGCCGAGTGCCACAGCCCGCGCAATGCGCTCGGCGGCATCGTCTCGGCGCAGCGGCTGGCGGGTGGGCCAGAGCCGGAAGGTCAGGGCTTCGTGCCGAACATCACCCAGAAGGGCCTGTCGGACTGGAACGAGAGCGACATCAGCTATTTCCTCGAGACCGGACAACTGCCCGACGGCGACAACGTCGGCGGCTCGATGGCGCGGGTGATCCGCAACACCTCGCAGCTCTCGCCCGAGGATCGCAAGGCGATGGCGGTCTATCTGAAATCGCTGCCGCCGGTGGAAGGCCCGCCGAAGCCGAAGAAGCCGGCAAGCTGATCAGTTCGGCGGGCGCGCGCGCTCAGGTCAGATCGGCTTGAAGCTGCCGTCGCTCTGGATCACCGTCAGCGACACCGGCGGTGGATTCTCCTTGCGCGCGTTGCCGAAGCTGACCACCAGCCCGCCGATGTCGAACTGGCCGACCTCGTTGATGATGCGGAGCAGCTCGGCTCGGGTCGGGTTCGGCCCGGTCATCGCCAGGGCGCGCGCCACCAGTCGGCCGGTGATGTAGCCCTCGAGGCCGATGAAGTCCGGCGTCTGGCTCGGATCGAGCGTCTTCATCGCGGCCTGATAGTCGGCGACGATGCGGAGGTCGGTGTC
The DNA here is from genome assembly GCF_032487575.1 of Bradyrhizobium sp. SZCCHNRI1009. Classification (NCBI taxonomy): domain Bacteria; kingdom Pseudomonadati; phylum Pseudomonadota; class Alphaproteobacteria; order Hyphomicrobiales; family Nitrobacteraceae; genus Bradyrhizobium; species Bradyrhizobium sp. SZCCHNRI1009. The sequence continues at coordinate 6,271 of NZ_JAUEUL010000023.1, forward strand.
CCACGGAAACGGCACCACCTCGGAGACGACGACGCCGCGGCCTTCCGGGCCGAGCTCCTTGGCGAGCGCGTTGCCGCCGACGAAGGAGACCGCCGTAAAGGTCGGATTGAAGCCGCTGCGATGCGCCATCTTGATGAACTCGGCGCACGGGCCGTAGGTGCCGACCAGGATCACCGCTTCAGGCTCCGCGCGCCGAATGACCTTGAGCGCCGCGCCGACAGCGCGCGTGTTGCGCTCGAACGTGCCTTCGGCCGCGAGCTCGAGGCCGCGGCGATCGAGATGCGTCTTCACGCCGGCCAGTACGTCGCGGCCGAACGCGTCATCCTGATAGAAGATCGCGATGCGGGTCAGGTGAAGCTCTTCGGTGAGATACTTGATCGAGGCTTCCGCCTCCGCCGCGTAGCTCGCGCGGATGTTCACGATGTTCTGGAATTCAGGCGTCCGCAGGAATTCGGCGCCGGAGATCGGCCCGATGAAGGGGACGTCGTTGGAGGCCGCGATCGGCGCAGTGGCCATCGCGGTCGGCGTGCCGACGGCGCCGATCAGCGCGAACACCTTGTCCTCGTAGATCAGCTTGATGGTCTCGACGACCGAGCGATCGGGGTCGTAGCCGTCATTGCGGCTCAACAGCTTGAGCCTGCGTCCGTAGACGCCGCCCTTGGCGTTGAGCTCGTTGAAGGCCGCCAGCAGTCCCTGGCGCGCCGCCTGGCCCAGCGCGGCCGACGGGCCTTCCAGCGCCGCCACCTGGCCGAACATGATGGTGTCGTTGGTGACGCCGAGCTCGTCGGCGCGCGCAGACCCCAGCGGGAGCACGCCGGCGATCAAGATGAGAATGAAGGAGATCCGAAGGCTTGAAAACCAGTTCATTGCGATCTTCGATGCACGGGGTACACTTGATGACAACTCAGTCTAGGCGTGTTGAATGAAGACCTCGCTAAAGACGTAGCCCGCGCTTGATCGCGTTTTGGGCGGCCCTCAACAGTCAGCCGTTAACCAAGCCCCGGTTTCTGGTACGCCACAACGGATCATCTTTGACCGTCCTTAACTTACCGCGGCCAGCATCGGCCGCATCGTGGTGAGGGGCAGCCGTTTGGCGGGGGCCATATTGCAGGTTGAAGAGTACAGCGCACCGACGCTGCAGGAAAAGGATGATGCTCGCAGCGGTAGCGGGCGCGAGAGGCTGCGCGCGTCGTTATCGCGATACCGCCTTTATCGCCCTGCGATCATCGCGGCATGCGTCGGCGTCGTGCTGTCGGTCGTCGGGACGGTTGCCGTGGGACGCTGGGAGAACCGGCTGGCGCGCACCGATTTCGAAGGCTTGGCCGAAGCCCAGGCGATCCTGGTCCAGAACGGCGTCAACGAATATGTCAGCCGGCTGACCGCGCTGCGCACCCGCTTCGAATCCGCCAACGACGACATTACGCGCAGCGAGTACCAGACCTTCAGCGCGCGCCTGTTCGAGTCGCATCGCGGCATGCTGCGGCTGGCGTGGCTGCCGCGGATCAAGCGCAAGGAGCGCGGCGAATACGAGGCGGCGGCGATCACCGACGGCGTTCCCGCGTTTCGCATCAAGTCCTATCCCGACGGCACCGTCGCGCCGGAGAGCGACGAATACTATCCGGTCTACTTCTCCACCGAGGCGAAGACCTCGCCGGTCTACGGTCTCGACTATTGGAGCATTCCCGACCATCGCGCCGTGCTGGAGCAGTCGCGCGACTACGACGTGATCGGCGCGTTGCGCACGCGTCAGAACCTGATCAATCAGAACGAGCGCAACAACGCCGTGATGATCGGCATCCCCGTCTACGCCAAGGGGACGTCGCGCACGACTGTCGCCGACCGCCGGCGCAATCTCTCTGGCTTCATCATCGGCGTGTTCGACCTGCCGACGCTGTTGCAGTCGGTGCGCGCGAACAATCCCAACAGTCCGGCGCTCGCGATCAACCTGCTGCCGCCCGAGCGCGTGATCAATGCCTCCGGCGTGGACCCGCAGCGCTGGCCCGCGGACCCCAGCATCTGGTCGACGACCTTGCGCATCGGCGATGCCGACTGGGTGTTCCAGGCGGCGCCCGCCGGTGGCAGCCTGATGGCGAGCCACAATCGCGCGCTGGCGCTGTATGCGGCCGGCATGGCGACGACGATCTTCCTTGCCGTGTATCTCGCGCTGTCGAGCCGTAACGCCCTGCAGCTCGCCCTCGCCAATCGCCGCGTGCTCGAGCTGGCGCAGACCGACGCGCTGACCGGCCTTGCGAACCGCGCCTTCTTCCTCGAGGAAATGGAGCGCATCAACGACGAGAAGAGCGGCCGCTTCACCGTCTTCCTGCTCGACCTCGACCGCTTCAAGAACGTCAACGATTCGCTCGGCCATGGCGCCGGCGACGAGCTGCTGGTGCAGGTGGCACAGCGGCTGAGATCGCAGTTGCGCGACGAGGACGTGCTGGCCCGGCTCGGCGGCGACGAGTTCGCCCTGATCCAGGCCGGCGCCTCCGACCAGCGCGCCGCCGCGATCGAGCTCGCGCAGCGCATCACCCGGCTGATCGCGGAGCCGTACCAGCTCGGCGGACAGCGCGTCGAGATCGGCACCAGCATCGGCATCTCGCTCGCGCCCCAGCACGGCCGCGACCAGGAGCACCTGCTCAAGAAGGCCGACCTCGCGCTCTACCGCTCGAAATCCGCCGGCCGCAGCTGCTACACGCTCTATGACGACGCGATGTCGGCCGAGCTCGAGGCGCGCAACACGCTCGAGGGCGATCTGCGCGACGCCATCGCGCAGTGCCAGTTCGAGGTGCACTATCAGCCGTTCTACGACGCCGAGACGCGCGAGCGGTGCGGCGTCGAGGCGCTGGTGCGCTGGCGCCATCCGGTCAAGGGGCTGGTGCCGCCGGACAAGTTCATCCCGCTTGCGGAGTCGACCGGCCTGATCGTGCCGCTCGGCGAATGGATCATCGGGCGCGCCTGCGACGACGCCACCGCATGGCCCGACGACGTCAAGATCGCCGTCAATCTGTCGCCGGTCCAGTTCAAGCAGGCCGAGCTGTTCGACGTGATCCAGTCGGCGCTCGCGCGGTCGGGCCTCGATCCGAAGCGTCTCGAGATCGAGATCACGGAGTCGGTGCTGCTGGAGCGCGCGGCCGAGAACGAGAGCTTCATCGATCGGCTGAAGGGCCTCGGCATCTCTCTGGCGCTCGACGATTTCGGCACCGGCTATTCGTCGCTGCGTTCGTTGACGGCGTTCCCGTTCAACAAGATCAAGATCGACAAGTCCTTCGTCGCCAATCTGAGCGTGCGCGACGAAAGTGCCGCCGTTATCTCATCGGTCGTGACGCTGGCGCGGGGGCTCGGCATCCAGATCACCGCCGAAGGCGTCGAGACCGAAGAGCAGCTGGTGCAACTGCGCTCGCTCGGCGTCAACTTCGCGCAAGGTTATCTGCTGGGCCGGCCGATGCCGGTTGAGCAGCTTGAGCAGCATCTGGAGATCGCCCGCGCTGCATCCGAGGCCGACGAGCCGCAGCCGGCCGAAGACGCATCCGAGGACGACGCATCCGAGGACGACGATCCGCGCTCGGCGGCCGTCGTCGCGCTCATTCCCCGGTCCGGGGCGCTGCTATCCCTCGCATCCAACGGCTGAGCGGCGAGGCGGCTTCGGCATCTGCGTCGACCGGCAGGCGTGCCAGGCCCAGCATGGCGGCCTCGCGCGCGGCGCTCGGCGTGATGCCGTAGGCGGTCTTGAACAGCCGCGTGAAATGGGCATCGGTGCCGAGCTGCCAGCGCCGCGCCACCTCGCTGATGCGCTGTGTCCGCGACCCGGTCCCGGCGAGATCGAAGAACGCGCGATGCAGGCGGCGGCTGCGGATGTAGTCGGCGATGCCGCCGATCGGCGCGAACAGGCGATAGAGCGACGCGCGCGACATCCCGAAATGCAGCGCCACCGCGTCGGCGCTGAGCTCGGGGCTCGACAGCTGCGCCTCGATGTATTGGCGGATGCGGAGCAGCGAAGCATCCGGCGTCACGCTGCGGTCGGCATCGCGGCGTTCGAGCTCGCCGCGCAGGCAGGCCGAGATCAGCGCGATCGTGCCCTCGACCGCGGCCTGGCACTCGTCGAAACTCATGCGCGGCGCACAGTCGAGCAGTGCGCCGAAATGCCGCGCCAGCAGCGGCGCCAGCGCGCCGCTGCGCGGCAGCACCAGGCCGTGCAGGTCGTCGACCTGCAGCAGGCGCGCATCGAACATCGGACGGGGAACGACCAAGGTAATGTTCTCGAACGGCGTCGCGCGCGTTTCGAGTGTCTGGGCGAGATCGAGCACGCAGAGGTCGCCGGCCTCGACCCGGATCGGCGCGGCCGCCGCGACCCCCTCATAGCTGCCGCTCACGTAGAGCTGCAGGATGATGTGGTCGACGCCGCTGCGGGCAATGGTCTCGGCCGATCGGCGGAACCGCTGGCCGCTCGCCCGGGCCGATCCGAGCAGCACGGAGCCCAGCGCGTAGGACAGCACGTCCGCCCTGAACGGAGCGGCCTCGCCGGCCGCGAGTTCGTCGACCTCGAAAAACGTCGAAGTGGCCTCGCGCCACGCCGCGATGTTCGCCTCGGTGTCCATCTGCTCGGCGCAAAAGCCGTAGCTCGGCAGCAGGGACGAAACGGCTTTGATCTCACTCTTCACACGGCGCCGCAGTCATTCTTGAGTTTTCGTCTCAACCTCTTGATCGACCGTATCGGATCGGTTGCTCGCCTTGACCGGGTGCTCCGCGCACCCGCTATAGAACGCCTATCGCCGAGTTGCCGAAAGGGAAAGCCGGGCCGTTCGACGGTCCCCCATTGCCCCTCACGATCGAAAGGTCCGGCTTTCCGGCCCACTGGCGCGAATTGGCGGACAACGGTCTCCGGCCGCCACCGTCTTTCATGACGAAACCATGCTTGACCCATTTTCAGGACCTCGGCGCCCGTCGGTCACGACGGGCGCCTTTGTCGTGGGGCAGGCGGCCGACGGGCAGGCCGCGCCCGGTCGGGACGAGCGCGTCGCTAGGTGGCGCCGAAGGCCTTGAACGTGATGATGGTGTGGGTGTCCTGAATGCCGGGCAGGACCTGGACCTTCTCGTTCACGAAGTGGCCGATGTCGGTGTCATTGTCGACGTAGAACTTCACCAGCAGGTCGTAATTTCCCGCCGTCGAGTAGATCTCGGAGGCGATCTCGGCTTCCGCCAGCGCATTGGCGACCGTGTAGGACTGGCCGAGCTTGCACTTGATCTGGACGAAGAAGGGAACCATTGCGGGCTGTCTCCGGAAGGCATCTTTCGCCTCAATATAGCGTTTTCCGGCGAAGTCGATACGCTTTCTCCGGCGACCGGGCCTGCTTGCCGGGCGCGGCCGGCCCGCGCTAGGAAGGGGCATGAGCACCCCCGTCGCACTCACCATCGCCGGTTCGGATTCCTCCGGGGGAGCCGGTATCCAGGCCGACCTCAAGACCTTCGCGGCGCTCGGCGTCTACGGCGCCTCGGTGCTGACGGCGCTGACCGCCCAGAACACCAGGGGCGTGACCGGGGTGCATCTGGTGCCGCCCGATTTCGTCACGGCGCAGATTGATGCGGTGTTCGATGACCTCGCCGTCGGCGCGGTCAAGATCGGCATGGTGGCGCAGGCGCCGATCGCCGACGCCATCGCGGCAAGCCTTGCGCGCTGGCGGCCGCGGCATGTCGTGCTCGATCCCGTGATGGTCGCGACCTCGGGCGCGCGGCTGTTGCCGGAGGATGCGATCGACGCGCTGCGCCGCCGGCTGATCCCCCAGGCGACGCTGATCACGCCGAACCTGCCCGAGGCGGCCGCGCTGCTCGACGAGCCGGTCGCTGATACGGACGAGGCGATCGCGGCGCAAGGCCGCCGGCTGCTCGCGCTCGGCTGTCCGGCCGTACTGATCAAGGGCGGTCACGGGCAGGGCGCCGACAGCACCGATTACCTGATCACATCAGCGACCAGCATCCCGTTGCCGTCGCCGCGCATCGACACGAAGAACACCCACGGCACGGGCTGTTCGCTGTCGTCGGCCGTGGCCGCAGGGCTGGCGAAGGGGGAGAGCCTCGAGGCGGCCGTGCGCAACGCCAAGGCCTTCATCTCCGGCGCGATCGCGGCGGCCGATCGCTTCACGGTCGGACACGGCCACGGCCCGGTGCATCATCTCCACCGCTATTATTGAGGTCACACATCTTTGAGGTCACTTCCCGTGGCAACTCAGCTTAGCTGGCGGCAGCCGAAATAGCTGGGGCGGACAACGGCTGCATCATGCCTGCGCTCCGCAGGAGATGACGGAATGATGACGCGTTTCGCGGCGGTGGCTGCGGTGCTGTTCGCCGCGGTGGCGACACCGGTGCTGGCCCAGCGGGCCTATTCCGCCCAGGAGGAACGCAACAAGGCGATCGTGCTCGACTTCTATGAGCAGGGCCTCAATCGCAAGGATTTCGAGGCGGCGTCGAAATATCTCGGCACCTACATCCAGCACAATCCGAATGCCGAGGATGGCCCTGAGGGATTTCGCAAGTTCATCGAATTTCTGAAGGCCAAGTTTCCACAGTCGCACAGCAGGATCACGCAGGTGCATGTCGACGGCGACTTCGTCGTGCTGCGCGTTCACGCCATCCGCGAGCCCGGCACCCGCGGCAACGCCATCGTCGACATCTTCCGTCTCAAGGACGGCAAGATCGAGGAGCACTGGGATTCGGTTCAGCCCATTCCCGAGCAGTCGGCCAATCCCAATGGGATGTTCTGAAGAACGCGTCTGAAGGCCTCTCCCGCCGGCGGATCATGGTCCGCGCGCGAGCGCGATTTCCCGACGCACGCCCCTCATCACGCGCGAGCGGTATTCGCCTGGCGATTCGCCGAACCAACGATTTGACGCGCGGAAGAAGGTGCTCTGGTCGGCATAGCCCAGCAGATAGCCGATGTCGGTGAGCGTCATGCGGAAATCGGAGAGATGGCGCTGGGCCAGCTCGCGCCTGACATCGTCGACGAGGTCGCTGAAGGAGAGGCCTTCATCGGCGAGCCGGCGCTGGAAGGTGCGGTCGCTCAAGCCGAGCTCGGCTGCGATGGCCGAGCGCAGCGGGCTGCCGTCGGGCAGCAGCCTGGCGATCGCGGTGCGGGCGCGATGCGCGGTGTCGGCCTTGACCAGGCGCTCCAGCGCCTCGTCGGCGATCCGATCGTGGATTGCCGAAAGCTCGGGCGCCGAGGTCGTCAGCTTGCAGGCGAGATCCTGATCCGACACCAGGAAGCCGTTGAACGGCGCATCGAATTCGAGCGGGGATTGGAACGCCCTGTTGTAGCACGCGATCGACAGCGGCACCGCATGCGAGAAACGCGTCGCGAGCGGCGTCAGCGGACGATCCAGCATCCACCGGCATAGATTGAGCAGATTGACGACGCCGTAGTCATAACGCTGCCGCGGAATCGGGCATTCACCGCCGAACACGTCGGTTCGTATCCAGCGACCGCCATGACCCGGCTCGAGCGTGATGGTCACCGCGTCGCTCACCAGGCACATGTAGCGGATCAGGCGCATCAGCCCGGCGAGAAGAGTGGGGCTCGACATCATGGCGTAGCCGGCGACGCCATAGTTGTCAGGTCGCGGCGCATCGAGCTTTGCCAGCCCGATGTCCGGATTGCCCGAACGCTCGGCCGCCAGCACCCACAACCGGCTCAATGCCTCGGTCGGCCAGCGGCGGTCGCAATCGTCGAGATCGTCGATCGACAGACCGACCTCGGCGAACAGCGCGGCGGCATCCAGACCTTGCTCGTTCAGCGTCGTCGCAACGCCGCGCATCCAGGACGACGATGTGGTTCGAATCTGCTGAGCCATCCCTTGGCCTTCTGGAGCCAGTGCTTTGGTATCCTCGGGTCATTGTGCAGATGCACATGAGACTGCATAGCACCTGATATTGGCGATCGCGATACCAAAATCGGTGGTGCGACCGCATGGCTGGCGCGCAGGAGAAATCATGCCCGTTCTGAAAACCAATGACGGCACAGAGATTTACTACAAGGATTGGGGCTCCGGCCAGCCGATCGTGTTCAGCCATGGCTGGCCGCTGTCAGCCGATGATTGGGATGCGCAGATGCTGTTCTTCCTCAATCACGGCTTTCGCGTCATCGCCCACGATCGCCGCGGCCATGGCCGCTCGGCGCAGGTCGCCGACGGCCACGACATGGACCACTATGCCGACGATCTCGCGGCACTGACCGCACATCTCGATCTCAACAGCGCGATCCATGTCGGCCATTCGACCGGCGGCGGTGAGGTCGTGCACTACCTCGCGCGCCATGGCGAGAGCCGCGCGGCCAAGGCTGCGATCATCGCCGCGGTGCCGCCGCTGATGGTGCAGACCGCGGCGAATCCGGGCGGACTGCCGAAATCCGTGTTCGACGACTTCCAGACCCAGGTCGCCACGCGCCGCGCGGAATTCTATCGCGACGTCGCCGCTGGGCCGTTCTACGGCTACAACAAGCCTGGCGCCAAGCCGTCCGAGGCCGTGATCCAGAACTGGTGGCGCCAGGGCATGATGGGCAGCGCCAAGGCGCATTACGACGGCGTCGTCGCCTTCTCGCAGACCGACTTCACCGAGGATCTCAAGACGATCACCTTGCCGGTGCTGGTCATGCACAGCGAGGACGACCAGATCGTGCCCTACGCGGATTCCGCGCCGCTGTCGGCCAGGCTGCTGAAGAACGGCGTGCTGAAGACCTACAAGGGCTTTCCGCACGGCATGCCGACCACGGAAGCCGAGACCATCAACGCCGATCTGCTGTCCTTCATCAAGAGCTGATCAGGGGAGGCTTGCATGACCTGGGGAATTCCGACGGCCCTGTTTCTTCAGATCCACGTGGTGCTGAGCCTGATTGGAATCGCGACCGGGCTCGTGACGCTCGCCGGCATGCTGGCAGGCCGCCATCTGGCGGCCTGGGCGGCGCTGTTCCTGGTGACGACCTTCCTCACCGGCGTGACCGGCTTTCCGCTGCCGCCGTTCGGTCTCGACCCGCCGCGCATGATCGGCATCATCCTGCTCGCGCTGCTGATTGCGGCCAGCGCCGCTCTCTATGCGTTCGGGCTGTCGGGATGGTGGCGACGGGTCTATGTCGTCACCGCGCTGCTCTCGCTCTATCTCAACGTCTTCGTCGCGATCGTGCAGTCGTTCCAGAAGATCGGCGTGCTCAATGCGCTGGCGCCGACGCAGAGCGAGCCGCCGTTCGCGGCAGCTCAGCTCGTCACGCTCGCTCTGTTCATTGCTTTCGGTGTCTTCTCGTGGCGGCGTTTCGCACCCACCGCGCTGGCGCCGCGAGCTTCGCTCACCTGATCCGTTCGGTCTTTCAAGGAGAACCTCGTGTCCAAGCTCGAAATGCTGACCCCGCAGAACTGCGCCGTGGCGCTGATCGACTATCAGCCCGCGATGTATCAGGGCGTGCAGTCGCATGATCGCCTCGGCGTGTTCAACAACATCCAGATCGTCGCCAAGGCGGCCAAGCTGTTCAAGATTCCGACGGTGCTCACCACGGTCGCCAAGGACTCGTTCTCCGGTCCCTTCATGCCGGAAGTGACCGAGCTGTTTCCGGAGCACGACATCGTCGACCGCACGGCGATGAACTCCTGGCTCGATGCCGGCTTCCGCAAGCAGGTCGCCGCCACCGGCCGCAAGAAGTTCATCATCGCGGGACTCTGGACCGAGGCCTGTGTGCTGTTCCCGACGCTCGACATGCTGCGCGAAGGCTATGAGATCTATATCCCGGCCGATGCCTGCGGCGACCTGTCGCTCGAAGCGCACAACCGGGCGATGGATCGCGCGGTGCAGGCCGGCGCGGTGCCGATCACCTCGTGCCAGTTCGCCTTCGAGCTGCAGCAGGACTGGGCACGGGCCGAGACCTATGACGGCATGATGGAGATCCTGAAGGCGCATTCGCCCTACGGCATCCAGATCCGCTTCTCGAAATGGGCGCTCGGCGAGCACGCCTCGGAAGGCGGCGCAAAGTAGCCCTGGGACGAACGATGAAGATCTATCTGTTCTCGCTCGGGGCAGGGCTTTTGGTCGGCGTGATCTACAGCCTGCTTCAGGTCCGCTCGCCGGCGCCGCCATTGGTGGCGCTGGTCGGCCTGCTCGGCATTCTCGTCGGAGAGCAGGTGATCCCCGTGGGCAGGCAGCTCCTGAACGGCACCACGCTTGCTGCCGCGTGGCAGAAGGCGGCCTGCGCCACGCACATCTTCGGCCTGCTGCCCGGCCATCACGGACGGGCAGACACAACCATCGCTCCGGCGCGGGACGAGAAGACCTCATGACCGATCATCCCGACCTCATCCTGCATCGCGGCCTGTTCACGACGCTCGATCGCTCCAATCCCGCGGCGAGCGCGGTCGCGATCAAGGACGGCGTGTTCACCGCGGTCGGCCACGAGCAGGACGTGATGAAGCTCGCCGGCCCCAGGACGAAGGTCATCGATCTCAAGGGCCGTCGCGTGCTGCCTGGCCTGATCGACAATCACCTGCACATCATCCGCGGCGGACTCAACTTCAACATGGAGCTGCGCTGGGACGGTGTGCGCTCGCTCGCGGACGCGATGGCGATGCTCAAGGCCCAGGTCGCCATCACGCCGCCGCCGCAATGGGTGCGCGTGGTCGGCGGCTTCACCGAGCATCAGTTCGCCGAGAAGCGGCTGCCGACCATCGACGAACTCAACGCCGTCGCGCCCGACACCCCGGTGTTCCTGCTGCATCTCTATGATCGTGCGATTCTCAACGGCGCCGCGCTGCGCGCCGTCGGCTACGACAAGCACACGCCGCAACCGCCCGGCGGCGAGATCGCGCGTGATGCCGAGGGCAATCCGACCGGTCTGCTGCTCGCCAAGCCGAACGCCGCCATACTCTATGCGACGCTCGCCAAGGGACCGAAACTGCCGTTTGACTATCAGCTCAATTCCACCCGGCACTTCATGCGCGAATTGAACCGCCTCGGCGTCACGGGCGCGATCGACGCGGGCGGCGGCTTCCAGAACTATCCGGACGACTATGCCGTGATCCAGAAGCTGGCCGATGACGGCCAGCTCACGATCCGGCTCGCCTACAATCTGTTCACGCAGAAGCCAAAGGGCGAGAAGGACGATTTCCTGCGCTGGACGCAAAGCTCGACCTACAAGCAGGGCAACGACTATTTCCGCCACAACGGCGCCGGCGAGATGCTGGTGTTCTCGGCCGCCGATTTCGAGGATTTTCGCGTACCGCGGCCGGACATGCCGGCCGAGATGGAAGGCGAGCTCGAAGAGGTGGTGCGCATTCTCGTCCAGAACAAATGGCCGTGGCGGCTGCACGCCACCTATGACGAGACCATCTCGCGCGCGCTCGACGTGTTCGAGAAGGTCAACCAGGATACGCCGCTCGAGGGTCTCAACTGGTTCTTCGATCATGCCGAAACGATCTCGGACCAGTCGATCGACCGCATCGCCGCGCTCGGCGGCGGCATCGCCGTGCAGCACCGCATGGCCTATCAGGGCGAGTACTTCGTCGAGCGCTACGGCTTTGGCGCGGCCGAGGCGACGCCGCCGGTGAAGAAGATCCTCGACAAGGGCGTCAAGGTCTCCGCCGGCACCGATGCGACGCGCGTTGCCTCCTACAATCCCTGGGTCTCGCTGTCCTGGCTGGTCACCGGCCGCACCGTCGGCGGCCTGCGGCTGTATCCCCAGCGCAACTGCCTCGATCGCGAGACCGCTTTGCGGATGTGGACCGAGAACGTCACCTGGTTCTCCAATGAAGAGGGCCGCAAGGGCCGCATCGAGGTCGGCCAGTTCGCCGATCTGATTGTGCCGGACCGCGACTTCTTCTCGTGTCCCGAGGCCGAGATCGCCGACATCACCAGCGATCTCACCATGGTCGGCGGCCGCGTCGTCTATGCGGCGTCAGATTTCAAGATGCTGGACGACTCCGCGCCGCCGCCGGCGATGCCGGACTGGTCGCCGGTGCGCCGCTTCGGCGGTTACGGCGCGTGGCTCGCGAAGGATGAGACCGGCGCGGTGCGTGCCCAGGCGATGCAGATGTGCGGCTGCGCCAATGCCTGCGGCGTCCACGGCCACGACCATGCACGGTCCTGGTCGAGCCAGTTGCCGATCGCCGACCTCAAGAGCTTCTGGGGCGCGCTCGGCTGCGCCTGCTGGGCGGTGTGATGGCCGTGATCCCGGACACGCCGCGGCCGGTCGCAGCGGTGCTCGCCTGGCCGTGGCTCTGGCCCGCGGCGCGGCTCGCGCTCGTCTCGGCCTATGTGATCGGCGGCGTCCAGAAGCTGATGGATTTTCCCGGTGCCGTCGCCGAGCAGGCCCATTTCGGCCTGCAGCCGGCGGCGCTGTGGGCGGTCGCTGCAATCGCCGTCGAGCTGATCGGCTCGCTGCTCGTCGTGGTCAACCGCTTCGCCTGGCTCGGCGCCGGTGCGCTCGGCGTGCTCACCTTCGTCGCCATGCTCACCGCCAACGACTTCTGGCACATGGAGGGCCATGACCGCTTCATGGCGCTCAATTCCTTCTTCGAGCATCTCGGCCTGATCGCCGGTCTCGTGCTCGTCTCCATCATGTCCTGGCGCGCGCGCCGCGCCTGATCCGGTCTCCATTTGTCTGAGGTTGTCATGATCCGCTCCCGTCATCTGCTCGGCGTACTCGTTGCCACCGCCTTGTTCGGCGCTCCCGCATTCGCCAAGGACACCGCGCGGCTCGTGGGCGTCGGCGCGCAATACGACACGACGCATGTCTATGTCGCGCCCGACGACGTCGAGAAGTTCGTCACGAGCTTCCTCGCCACCTTCGGCGGCCAGAGCACCAAGCAGGTCGTCGCGACGGTGACGCCGACGCCGAGCAGCACGACCTCGCAGCTGCTGCAGACGCCGGTCGGCACGGTGTCGCTGTTCGGCTTCAAGACTCCGATCCCGTATCCGTTCGGCGCAGAGCGCACGGGCTATCTCGTCACCGACATGGACGCCGCCATCAAGGCCGCCAGGGCCGCCGGCGCCGACGTCGTCGTCTCGCCGTTTCCCGATCCGATCGGCCGCGATGCCGTGATCCAGTGGCCGGGCGGCGTCAACATGCAGCTCTACTGGCACACGACCAAGCCGTCCTACGCCGCGTTCGAGAAGGTTCCGGAGAACCGCGTCTATGTCTCGGCCGATCGCGCCGAGGCGTTTACCCGCGCCTTCCTGCGGTTCTCAAAGGGCAAGGTGATCTCCGACGAGGCCAAGGCGCCGGGCGTCGAGATCGGCCGGCCCAACGACCGCTACCGGCGCATCCGCATCGAGTCGGTGTTCGGCCGCATGACCGTGCTCGTCACCGATGGCCATCTGCCATATCCGTTCGGCCGCGAGATGACCGGCTATGAGGTCGCCGACCTCAAGGCCACGCTCGACAAGGCCAAGGCTTCGGGCGCGACCGTGCTGGTCGAGCCGTTCACGGCGGACAAGCGCGAGCAGGCGCTGGTGCAGTTTCCCGGCGGCTATGTCGCGGAAATCCATGCGCTGGTAAAGTAGCGCCATCGGCGGATGGAGAGGCGCGTGCGGATGGCTGGGGCACTGACGAGGACGGCCGCGGCGCTTGCGATGGTCGCGGTGTCGTGCGGCCTGGCCGCCGCCGAGGACGCCCGTCCCGCCATTCGCACCAATCGCTGGCAGGAGGACTGGTCCGTCCTCGCCAATCCGGCGCTGCGCACGGAGCCGTTCGATCCGATCAAGTACATTCCGCTGCAGGCCGGCGTGCCGCAGAGCTATGTCTCGTTCGGCATGACCCTGCGCGAGCGGTTCGAGAGCCTGGACGCGGCGAGCTTCGGCATCGGCGGCGCCAAGCCCGATCAGCACGTGTTGCAGCGGCTGCAGATCCATGCCGACGCGCATTTCGACGAGCATTGGCAGGCCTTCGTCCAGCTCGAGGACGCGAGAGCCTTCGGCAAGGCCACCATCACGTCGGTCGACCAGAACCCGCTCGATCTCCGGCTGGCTTTCCTCGCCTACGTCAACGCGACGGAGCAGGGCACGTTCAAGGCACGGGTCGGGCGGCAGGATTTCGACTTCGACCTGCAGCGCTTCGTCTCTTCGCGCGACGGGCCGAACGTGCGCCAGTCCTTCGACGCGCTGTGGGCCGACTGGGAGAGCGGCCCGTGGCGCTTCATCGGCTTCGTCAGCCAGCCGGTGCAATACAAGCTGGTGCGCCCGTTCGACGACACGTCGAACGGATCGTTCCTCTTCCACACCTTCCGCGTCGAGCGCCAGGTGCTCGGCACCAACGAGCTGTCGTCGTATTATTCCTACTATCAGCGTGACGATGCGCGCTTCCTCGATGCCGCAGGCCTCGAGCAGCGCCACGTGCTGGACATCCGCTTCGCCGGCAAGCTCGCCGGCTTCGACTGGGATCTCGAGGCGATGGGGCAGGCGGGTTCGGTCGGGGCGAAGCAGATCCGCGCCTGGGGCGCCGGCGCGCGCGCCGGCTACACCTTCGCCGACGTCGCCTGGCAGCCGCGCATCTGCCTTCAGCTCGACGGCGCCTCCGGCGACCGCCATCCCGGTGACGGCAAAATCGAGACCTTCAATCCGCTGTTCCCGAACGGCTACTACTTCACGCTGGCCGGCTTCACCGGCTACACCAACCTGATTCACCTCAAACCGTCGCTGACGGTGAAGCCCATGACAGATCTCTCATTCATGGCCGCGATCGGCCTGCAATGGCGCGCGACCAATGCGGACGCGATCTACGTCCAGCCCAATGTCGCGGTCGCCGGCACCGCGGGGCAGGGCAGCTCGTGGTCCGGCGCCTATGCGCAGCTGCGCGCCGACTATCGCTTCAACGCCAACCTCACAGGCGCGTTGGAAGCCGTGCACTATGAGATCGGCGACACGCTGCGCCGCGCCGGCGGCCACGACAGCGACTACATCGGCATCGAGCTGAAATACGCGCTCTGAACAACGAAAGCAGGACCACATGTCGCAATTCGAGTCCCGCAACGTGGTGCCGCTGCTGCTCAGCGTCAATGCCGGCTATGTCGACACTGCCGGCTTCCTGGCGCTGCAGGGCCTGTTCACCGCGCACGTCACCGGCAACTTCGTGACGTTCGGTGCGGCGCTGGCGCTGGGCACCTCGGGCGCGACCGCCAAGCTGCTGGCGCTCCCGGTATTCTGCTTGGTCGTGATCGCGACGCGGCTGGCCGGCACGTTGCTGTCGCGGCGGTGGTCGCGCGCGTTCGAGGTCCTGATCGGCGTCAAGCTGGTGCTGCTCGTCCTTGGCGCCGTGCTCGCCATCCATTTCGGCCCGTTCCATGACGGCGACAGCCGCGAGGCGATCATCACCGGCATGGTGCTGGTCGCGGCGATGGCGATCCAGAACGCCGTGCACCGGATCCATCTGCCGAGCTCGCCGCCGTCGACCCTGATGACCGGCACGACCACGCAGGTGATGATCGACCTCGCCGACAGGATCTATGTGGGCGACAAGGGGCAAGCGCCGCCGCCGGCGCGGCTGATGCAGATGGCGATCAACGTGCTCGCCTTTGCGCTCGGCTGCGGCGCCGCGGCGCTGCTGTTCATGCGCCTGGGAGGCTGGTGCTTCGTCGTGCCGCCGGTCATCGCCGCGCTGGCGCTCGGCGTGCGCCTCGCCGGGCCCGAGCCGGCGCGCTGAGGACGCCGTCAGGTGCCGGTGCCGAGTGCCGGCTGGACGTTCGGCGCAGGCGCCGTCGGCGGCAGCCGCGGCAGCGACGGCGCAACCTGGGTGTCGCCGTCGCAGTGCACCGCGTAGAGCAGCCCGAGCGGGTTGCCGTGCTCGCGGAGAAATTCCCGGCGCAAGCTGAGGAACGTCTCTCCCAGCGGCACGCCGTCGAGAAAGCTTTCGAAGAAGCGCTTCGCCCAGGCCGTGGCGAAGATCGCCGGGGTCTTGCATTCCGTTCCAACCACGCCGCGCGCGCCCTTGGCCATGAAATACGGCACGAAGCCGTCGTAGAACGCCGGCGACAATTCGGCCGACTCGCAGGCGTTGATGAAGACGAGGGGGTTGCCGGGAAGCAGCTTGCTGGTCGGGGCGTCCAGGCTGAGCTCGCCCAGCGTGATGCCGGCATCGGTCAGCACCAGGCTGGAGCTGTCGGGACCGCCGGGGTCGTCGAGGCCGGTCGCCCGGGCGTGACAATAGAGGTAGAGGATCTGGTCGTTGGTGGTCTCGTCGGCCAGCGCCTTGACCAGCTCCTTGCAGGTCGTGCGCGACACGATGTGGACGTTGCGGCGTGCCGCCTTTTCCGCGAGCCAGAACCGCTGCTGCTGGGCGACGAGGTCGGCGCCCATCTGCCGGTCGATGTTGTCGTTGACGTTCAGGCTGATGCTGAGCTCGGGCTTGTCGCTCGGGATCAGGCAGTCGGAGACGCGCGGCGTGTTCTGCATCGGGATCTGCTCGATCACGTGGCGCATGCCGATGAAATTGTCCCAGTCGAGCTGCGCGCCGGCCGAGGCGTCGCCGACATAGAGCAGGCCCCACGGCACCGTGGTCGCCTCCGCCACGATCTGCAGCTTCAGCCGCCTGGAGCGATCGCTGGTGAGCTTGCGCAGGAAGTCGCCGATGTCCTTGGAATCCTGCGCGGCGGCGGGGCCGAAGAACAGCTTCTGGAACAGCGCCGATCCGGCGCGCGCCATGATCTTCAGCGCGGCGTCGCGGTCGGCATCGGCGATGTCGATCCCGCTCTGGAAGACGAAGCTGCCGGCCGCGTTCTGATAGGTCACGACCTTCATGAGCTCCTGGCGCGCGACCTCGATCGCCTTGGCGAGGTAGTCCGGCAGCAACGGCAGCCGGGCGCGCGCCGTGACGGGCTTCCAGACAAGACAGTCGTAGCCGCCCGCGATCGGCATGATCGACAGGCCGACGTCGCGCGGATTGAGCACGCTGGCGGAGGAATAGGGCCGGCCATGCGCGCCCTCGACGCGGGGAGAGGGCGCCGCGCCGACATCGATGACAAGGTCCATCTGCTGGACGAAATTGCCGTCCTTGTGGACCGTCGCCCGCAGCGCCGACGGGCCGAATTTCTTCGGCGACAGATCGAACCGTGCCTTGTTGCGCGACTTGCCGGTGCGCGGCAGGCGCAGCGGGCGGCTCTTGTCGGAGAGCTCGAAGTCGTCGCTGTCGAGCTGGATGGTCAAAGTGACGTCGGAGGTTCCTTCCGGGAACAGCTGCTCGTCGGCAAGCGGCACCGACGAAACGCCGCTCTGCTGGACGTCGACGTCGAAGGCGAAGGTGTACCACTGGCCGGGCTTCAACGGCGCATCGAGATCCTCGAAGCCGGCATTGATCCAGCGCTGCTCGCCGGGCGGATAGGCTTTGCGGGTGTCGAGCGGGGGTGGCTGCGGGACGGTCGGCGGCGGCACCCATTGCGGATATGGCCGTTGAATCTGCTGCTGCTCTTCCTGCCGTTGCTGCCGCTGCTGCTGCTGATCCTGCTCTCGCTGCTGCTCGCGTTGCGGCCGCTGGACCTGCTGCTGCTGCTCTTGCCGCTGTTGCACCTGCTCCGACGTCCGCTCGAACGTTCGCGGCCGCCAGAGCTGCTGATCGTAGCGCTGTTGATCGAAGTGGCGGATGTCGTCGCTGAGCAGCCCGCCGCCGATGCTGCCGGGTTGCGGCCTGACGGCCGCGGGCGCGGCCAGGATCGCGGCCCAGAAGGCGTGAGCCACTTCGGGGTGGGCGATGTCGCTGTGGGCGCCGGCCGCGCCGCCGCCGTTCCGGATGATCCGGCTCGCCTCGATGTTGTAGACCCGGCCGCTGCCGAAACCGTAGCTGAAGCCGACATCCTGGATCGGCATGTCGACGGTCGCCACAGGCTGGGTGCCGCGGACGCCGAAGCTGCCGATGGCGCCGTACAGCGGATAGTCGGTATCGAGCAGATATTGCTGCTTCAGCCGCGCTCCGAGCGGGTAGAACCATCCGTTCGCCCGGTCGTAGCTCGAGCGGGTGGTCACGAATGCGCCGCGCACGAGCCCCTTCAGCAGCGTGCGCCGGAAATAGCCCTGCGCTGGCGCGGCCTGCGGAATGCTCTCGGCATAGCACCACAGCGACAGCGCGCCCTGGACCAGGAACATCGTCTCGACCGGACGCGGCAGCGCGCGGCCGTCGGGCGTGCCGGCGACGGCCGCCGACACGACGATGCAGCCGAAGCTGTGGCCCATCAGGTGCACCCGGGCCGCCGGCGCCGCCTGCTGCAGCTTGACGAGGACATCATGGGCGCCGGCCTCGCCGAACTGGCGCGCGCGATCCTTCATCTTCCAGAACGACAGGATGCGGAGCGGCGCCAGCAGCGCATCGCGCAGATCATCGCCGAGGCCGAGCGTGCCTGCGGTCGCATCGGCCGGCGCGCTCCGCGCCTCGTTCACGATCACGGTCGGATCGAACCGGTCCTGCTCGGCGCCGGGGCGTCCGCTCGCATCGCCCATCGCAAGCCCGGCCGCGGCGAACAGCCTGAGATAGGCATCGCGCATCGAATCCGGCAACGTCGCCGCCGGCGCAATGCGCGCCTGCTCGAGGATCGAGCGAATGTCGACGCGCGCCGCCGGCGTGTCGGCGATGCGCGCCGCATAGCGCTCCACTTCCGCCTCGAGCGATGCCGCCGGCGTGTCGGCGGACAGCAACCCGCCGCCGCCCGATGGCAGCGTCTCATCTCCGAACGGCAGGCTCGGCCAGTGCAGTCCGATGATGACGGGGGCAAAGCCGGGATGCTGCTGCGCGGCGGCGAGCCGATCCGCATCGAGCCCCGCCATGGCGGCGAGCCAGCGGTCATACTGCTCGATCGCCGCAGGGACGTCGCCCATCCAGCCATGGCTCAGCAGGATGATATCGCTGACCGCCGCGCCCAGCGCATGGAGGCGGTTCACCACCATCTCGCTCGCGAGCGAACCGTCGGCCTCTCGCCGCTCTTGCCCCGTCGCATCGAAGGCGATGAGCACATATTGCAGGTCTGAGCCTGGCACCTGACGGACGGGCATGCGTGCCTCGCAATAGGATCACGTCGGCATCTTCCGCGGTAGTCGGTTGCCGACCCTAACAATTTCTTATTATGCGTGTGTTGTATTTAGCCGCGTTGATCGAGTCAACGCGATCACGTGAGACTGCAACCGCGGCTGCGTCACGCAGTTGACCTTGCTCACGGCGGTTCGCGGTGGAGGCGCAGGGGAACGCGCGTCGGCGATCTCCAATGACGAAAAGTTTAGCTCGCCGCATCGCTGTGCGCCATTGCGTCCCACATGCATCGCGCCCAACTGTAGAAACGAAACGGTTCCGTTCTTTTCAAGGAGACGTGATGACACAGCAAGCTCTGTCATCGGCTGAGGTTCCATCTGCGGCCAACGACGATCCGGTGGTCTCCGCGCGCGATCGTGCCGTGCGGCAATGGCGCGGGGATGCCTCTGGCGACACTCCGCAGCAGATCGAGGCCAAGGCGCCGGCTGCGGAGCCCGGTCCGTCGCCGACGGAGCAGGGGCAGCGCCAGGAGGGGGCCCGGAGGAGCCTGATCCGGCGGCATCCGCTTGGGGCAGCGCTGGGTCTCGTGCTGCTGCTCGCCGTCGGCGCCGGCGGCTACGTGTACTACGATGCGGCCCGTCACTATGAGACCACCGACGATGCCTTCATCGCGGCCCGCCAGTTCTCCATTGCGCCGAAAGTCTCCGGCTACATCACCGCCGTCCCCGTCACCGACAACCAGCACGTCAAGGCCGGCGACGTGATCGCGCGCATCGACGATCGCGACTACAAGACCGCGCTGGCCCAGGCCGATGCGCAGGTGAAGTCGGCCCAGGCGGCGATCCGCAACATCGAGGCGCAGATCGAGGTGCAGCAGGCGCAGATCACCGCGGGCCAGGCCCAGGTCGAGCAGGCCCAGGCCGGGCTGACCTTCGCCGAGCAGCAGGCCAAGCGCTATCAGGACCTCGCCCGCACCGGCTCGGGCACGGTGCAGAGCGAGCAGCAATACACATCGCAGCTCCAGCAGCAGAAGGCGGCGCTGACCTCGGCGCAGGCCAATCTGCAGGTGGCGCAGCGGCAACTGGAGTCCTTGAAGGCGCAGCGCGAGAGCGCCGACGCCAATCTCGCCCAGGCGCAGGCGCAGCGCGACCAGGCGCAGCTCAATCTGTCCTACACGACCGTGACCGCGGCGCAGCCCGGCCGCGTTGTCAATCTCAGCGCCGCCGACGGCCAGTTCGCGGCACAAGGCACGGCGCTTTCGATGTTCGTGCCCGATGACGTCTGGGTGACCGCCAATTTCAAGGAAACCCAGCTCGACGAGATGCGTCCAGGCCAGCCCGTGACCCTGGAGATCGACGCCTATCCGGAGCGCGAGATCCGCGGCCATGTCGCCAGCGTGCAGTCCGGCTCGGGCCCGGCCTTCTCGCTGCTGCCGCCGCAGAATGCGACCGGCAACTACGTCAAGATCGTGCAGCGCGTGCCGGTCAAGATCGACATGGATGATCCGCCGACGGACGTCGCGCTCGGTCCCGGCATGTCGGTGGTGCCGACCGTGCGTGTCGATCCCAGGCCGTCGCTCTATGAGCGGCTGAAGGCCGTGCTGTGAGAGAGGTCCGCCATGCGTGAGGCTGCCGCTCTCTCCGCGCCGCGCGCCGGCAGTCCGTGGATCATCGCGGTGCTGGTCGCGCTCGCGACCTTCATGGAGGTGCTCGACACCACCATCGCCAACGTCGCGCTGCCCTATATCGCCGGCGGCATGGGTGTCAGCCAGGACGAATCCTCCTGGGTGGTGACGACCTATCTCGTCTCCAACGCGATCATCCTGACGGCGTCGAGCTATCTCGCCAAGCGCCTGGGCCGCAAGACCTTCTTCATCATGTGCCTCGGCCTGTTCACCTTGAGCTCGGTGCTGTGCGGCTTCGCCTGGAATCTGCAGGTGCTGCTGCTGTTCCGGATCATGCAGGGCCTGGGCGGCGGCGGCATGGTGCCGGTCGCGCAATCGATCCTCGCCGACTCCTTCCCGCCGGAAAAGCGCGGCCAGGCCTTCGCGCTGTTCGGCGTCGCCGTCGTGGTCGCGCCCGTCGTCGGCCCGACGCTCGGCGGCTATCTCTCCGACAACGTCTCCTGGCACTGGTGCTTCCTGATCAACGGCCCCGTCGGCGTCGCCGCGATGCTGCTGATCGGGCTGATCCTCAAGGAGCCTGAAGCTGTCACTGAAGAGCGGCGCAAGCAGGCGCACGGCTTCGACGTCGTCGGCTTCGTGCTGGTCGCGACCTTCCTCGGCGCGCTCGAACTGATGCTCGACCGCGGCCTCGAGGACGACTGGTTCGACTCGCGCTTCATCCTGGTCACCGCCGCCGTCTGCGTTGCCGCCTTCATCGCCATGATCCCGTGGGAGATGAACCAGAAAAACCCGACGGTCGACGTCCGCATGCTGGCGTCGCGCCAGTTCGGCGCCAGCTTCCTGGTGATGCTGGCGACCGGCGCGATCCTGCTCGGCACCACGCAGATGCTGCCGCAGATGGTGCAGCAGGATTTCGGCTACACGGCCACCTGGGCGGGCCTCGTGTTGTCGCCGGGCGGCCTCGTCACCATGGCGATGATGTTCGTGGTCGGACGGCTCTCGGGCAAGGTGCAGCCGAAATACATGATCATGACGGGCGCCGCGGTCGTCGCCTTCGCGATGTATGACCTCACGCGGGTCTATGCCAATGTGGACTTCTGGTTCTTCGCCGAATCCCGCATGCTGATCGGCATCGGCCTGCCGCTGATCTTCCTCTCGATCACGACCGCGTCCTACAACGGCATTCCGCCCGAGAGGACCGACCAAGCCTCGGCGCTGATCAACGCCGCGCGCAACACCGGCGGGTCGATCGGGGTGTCGCTCGCCGCCAACATCCTGGCGCATCGCGCGCAGTTCCACCAGAGCCGGCTGGTCGAGAATGCCATTCCGTCCAACCCGGCCTATCAGGACACGCTGCACCAGGTGACGAACTACTTTACCGCCCATGGCAGCTCGCTGGTCCAGGCGCAGCAGCAGGCGCTCGCCTGGATCGGCCAGACCGTTCAGATGCAGGCGTCGCTGCTCGCCTATGTCGACGTCTACTGGGCGCTGATGCTGATCTCGCTGTCGGCGATTCCGCTGGCGCTGACGCTCCGCAAGGTCAAGCTCGGCGGCGGCCCGGCGATGGCGCATTGAGGAAGCACGGTCGTTCGGCTGTCGTTCCGGGGCGATGCGCAAGCATCGAACTATGGTGCGCAGTTGCGCACCTGAGAATCCCGAGATTCCGGGTTCAGCCCTGGCGGGCTGCCCCGGAATGACGGTCAGGAACATCAGGGGCGCTCACACCGCCTCGTCGGCGATGCCATTTCGCAGCAGTCCGATCTTGTCGATCTCGACCTCCACGACATCGCCGGGCTTCATCCACAGCGGCGGTGTGCGGCGGGAGCCGACGCCGCCGGGCGTGCCGGTGGCGATGACGTCGCCGGGCTCGAGCCGGGTGAACGAGGAGCAATATTCGATCTGGCGCGGGATATCGAAGATCATCTGGCTGATCGTCGCATCCTGGACGACCTCGCCGTTCAACCGCGTCTGCAGCCGCAGCGAGCCGAGGTCGTCGATCTCGTCGGGGGTCACAAGCCACGGGCCGAACGCGCCGGTCGCCGGAAAATTCTTGCCCGGCGTGAACTGGTGGGTGTGGCGCTGGAAGTCGCGGACGCTGCCCTCATTGTAGCAGGCATAGCCGGCGATGTGCTTGAAGGCCTCGCTGCGCGGGATGTAGCGGCCCGGCTTGCCGATCACGATGGCGAGCTCGCCCTCGAAATCGAGATCGGTCGAGACGCGCGGGCGGATGATATTCGTGAGATGCCCGGTCTGGCTGTTGGCGAAGCGGCCGAACACCGTGGGGTTCTCGACCTCGGAGCGGCCGGTCTCCTTGCGGTGCGTCTCGTAGTTCAAGCCGATGCAGAGGATCTTGTCCGGGTTCGGGATCACCGGCAGGAAGCTGATGGCCGAGATCGGATGCCGCCTTGCGCCTGAGGCCGCTGCAGCCGCCTCCTTCAGCGCGTCCGCTGCGATCGCCGATTTCAGGTCCGGGAAGCGGTCGCGCAGGACGGCACCGAGATCGGCGACGTCGGTGCCCTCGACGAGTCCCCAGGTCGGCGCATTGTCGATGGTGAAGCTTGCAAATCTCATCCGATGTCCTCAGGTCGAAACCGCCGCTACGGCGGAGGGAGAAGCCGGTTCTTGCGCCGATTTCGCGAAGCGCGCGATGGTGCGCTCCGGGAAGATCAGCGCGAAGGCCGAGATGGCGCCGACGATCAGCACGCCGGCGGTGAAGGTCATGGCGTGGGCGTAGCCGAGCGGCGCGTTGCCGCCGGCCTCGCCGACGATCCAGCCGGTGAGCGCATTCGACACCAGCGCGGAGGCCGCGTTGCCGGAATAGATCACGACGATCAGCCGGCCGCGCTGGATTGCCGGCGCCACGGCGCCGAGCGCGACGGGGCCGAAGATCGTGGTGAGACTCGGTGCGGCGAAGGCGATCGCGATACAGGCGAGCTGCAGCGGGCCCGAGGTGACGATGCTCAAGAGCAGCGCGCAGCCGGCGGCGAGCAGCGCGAGACCGGAGGCGTGGCCGAGGCAGGCACGCAGGCTGAAGCCTCTGCGCTGCAGAACTTGCGTCAGCCAGGAGCCGCCGAGCAGCAGCGGCGACTGGAACAGGTAGATCCCCGAGATGATCCAGCCGACATCGACCTGCTTGTAGCCGAGCCCGAGCTGCAGATAGGGCGGCAGCCAGGTCGCGGACATGCCGACGATCCAGTACGACGCGGTCGACATGATGATGACGCCGATCACGGTCGGATCGGCCCACAGCACGCGCGCCGGCAACGCCTTGTCCTTCGCCGCCGAAGCCTCCGGCGCATGGGCGGAGTAGGGTCCTTCGCCACCGACGAAGAACCAGCCGAGCATCCAGGCGAGCCCGAGCAGGCCGCAGAACAGGAAGCCGGTGCGCCAGCCATAGCTCACGATGACATAGGTCAGGATCGGGCCGCCGGCCAACAGACCGACGCTGATGCCCTGCAGCACCACCGCGCTCGGCACGCTGCGTCGGTCGGCGGGAAACCAGTTGTAGCAGGCGTGCAGCGCGGTCGGCAGTCCCGGGCCTTCGCCGGCGCCGAGAATGATGCGGCAGATCACCAGCACGGCGATCGAGCCGGAGAAGAAGATCGGGATCTGCGTCGCCGACCAGACGGCGGCCATGATCAGGAGCAGCCATTTCACCGGGAAGCGGCCGACGACGAACATCCCGACGGCCATGCCCGACAGCGAGAACAGCAGGAAGAAGCTGCTGCCGATCAGCCCGAACTCCTTCGGGCTCAAGCCCAGCTCCTTCATCATCGGCACGGCCGAGAGGCCGAATACCAGCTTGTCGAAGAAGTTCAGCGTCTGGAACAGGAACAGCATGATGAGGACGGCGATCGCGCGTCCTCCCACACTGGGTCCGGCGGTGTCCGATGATGTCGTCATGGCGTTTCCCCGTTTGACATTCTCTTGTTTTGATTAGTGCAGTCGTTGGTTCAGCTCGCTCAGCAGCGCGGCGAGCTCCGGCGCGTCCGTCGCGACGCCGTAGACATAATGATCGGGGCGCACCAGCGCGGCGCTGCAGCCGTGGCGCTCGAACCAGCGTGCGACGACGGCGCTCTCCTCGTGCAAGCCGTGACCGCCGATGGCGATCACACTGATCCCGGCGTCGCGGGTCGCGGCGTCGATCGAGCTCGAGTTCAGCGCGCCCCGCCCGTCGAGGACGAGCCGCCATCCGGTGCCGGCGATGGTATCGAGCAGCGCTCGCCCACCACCGTCGCCGACGATCCAGGGCTGCGGAAACAGCGTGCCATTGGCCGCGTTTGCCCTGGTCGCGAGCAGTCCCTGCGTCAGCGGCGGCACGATCTCCTGCCGGGTGATGGTGCGCGGCGCGCCGCCGCCTTCGGCAAGGATACGCACATCGCGTGCCGCTGCGGCCGCGGGATCCTGCTCGCAGATGACGCGGCCGATCGCCTTGATGCGCGTGGTCAGCTCGCGCACATGCGTGCTGCGCTCGCTTTCATAGCTGTCGAGCAGGGCCGTGGTCGATTGGCCGCGCAACACGCGCGCGAGCTTCCAGCACAGATTGGCGGCGTCGCGCAGGCCCTGGCACATGCCCTGGCCGATGAAGGGCGGCTGCTGATGCGCGGCATCGCCGGCGAGCAGGACACGGCCCTGGCGCCAGCGGTGCGCGACCAGCGCATGGAAGCGGTAGCTCGCCGCGCGCCACAGGGTGGCGTCCTCGGGCCCGAGCCAGCGGGACAGCAACTGCCAGACCCGCTCCGGCTGCTCCATCGCGTGGCGGTCTTCCCCCGGCCGCAGCATGATCTCGAAGCGGCGATGATCGCCGGGGCCGATGATGTAGGTGGTCGGACGCGCGGGATCGCAGAATTGCGCCGCGGTGGCCGGGAGCTTGCCGGCGCTGCCAGCATTCACGAGAAGATCGACCACCAGCCACGGCTCGTCAAAGTCGAGATCATCGAAGCTGATCCCGAGCTGCTGGCGCACGGTGCTGGAGGCGCCGTCACAGGCGATCACGTAGTCGGCGGTGACCTCATGCGTCGTGCCGTCCGCCCGCTGCAGCACGACGGTCGCCGCCGTTGCATCCTGCCGGATCGCGACGAGGCTCGTGCCCAGCTCGACCGTCACCGACGGACAGGCGCAAACGCGATCGCGCATCATCTGTTCGACCGGCGGCTGCGTGAACACCATGCTCGGCGTGTAGCCGAGCGGGTAGGGCGGGCCGACCATGTCGATGCGGCGGATCAACTGCCCTCGTGCGCCGAAATGCTCGGACGCCGGGAACGGCGCGACGTACCGGCTGACCTGTTCGGCGATGCCGAGATTGTCGAACAGCCGCATGATCTCGTGATCGAGCGCGATCGCGCGCGGCTTGTCGTAGATCTCGACAGCGCGATCGATCGCGAGCGTTTTGATGCCCTGCATGCCGAGCAGGCTCGCGGCGATGGCGCCGGTCGGACCGAAGCCGATGACGGCAACCTCGAAATGCTTGTGATCGGACGTGGCTGACATGGAAACTCTGGAGTTGGACAACGAGTCAGGCGGCGTAGCCGACCGCGAGCTGCGCGGCCTTGACGTGCTCGGCCTTGGGCGGCGCAATGCCCCATTGGTCGGTGCGGCCGGGCGGCCAGACCCAATGCTCCGGCCCACGCACGACGTAGTCGTCGTCGACCTGCAGCACCTCGGCGGTGTATTCGATCACGGTCCCGACGGGATCGATGAAGTAGGCGAAGACATTGTCGCCGGGGCCGTGGCGGCCGACGCCCCAGGCGATCGGATGGCCGGCATCGATCATGCGGCCCGCGCCGCGCATCACGCCTTCCCAGGTCGGCATCAGGAAGGCGACGTGGTTGAGGCCGTTGACCTTGGCGGCGGCGATCACCACCGCATGGTGATCGGAGTTGCAGCGGACGAACGCCATCGCCGCGGAGCGATCGGTCAGCTTGAAGCCGAGCGCCTTCTCGTAGAACGCAGCCGTGCGATCGACGTCGGTGCTGTTGAGATTGACGTGGGCGAGCCGCTCGGGGAGCTCGGGCCGCGGTGGCTTGGCGTCGTGCCTGAGGTCGTCATGAACGAAGCGCAGCACGCCGCCTTCGGGGCCGCGCAGGCTCATGATCACGCCGCCGTCGGGACCGGGGTTCGGCGCTGGCGCTGCGATCAGCGTCGCGCCTTCATGGATGGCGTTGCGGCTGACGGCATCGAAATCACTGGACTCGGCGAGGCGGAAAGTCACCGCCTTCAACTCGGTACGCTCGCTCTGGTGCAGCGCTACGACATGATGATCGCTGCCGGTCGCACGGAGATAGACGATGCCGCGGGCCTCCGCGACGCGCTCCAGCCCCCAGGTCTGTCGATAGAACGCTTCCGAACGCGCGAGATCTGGCGTGCCCAGATCGACACTGCGCAGAGCCGCGACCGGAAACCGGGTCATGAGCGTGTCCTCCTGCGCGATGCCCGGGTGAGGACGCGCGACGTTTCTATCCCTGGCCGGCAGAACCGGCTCGTCCTTTTTATTACATAAAAAATAGGAATCAATCAGAATTTATAAATTTTATGTTCTGTAGCCTCGCTCTATACATGTCGTCTGATTCAGAGGAGATCGGGCGTGGATGCGGTTTTGGAGGCCGAGGGGCAGGGCCCGTCGACGCAGGCGAGTCATGTGTATGACCGGCTGCGCGAGGACCTGCTGTCCGGCCGGCTGGCGCCGTCGCGCAAGCTGCAGATGCGGTTTTTGACCGAGACCTATCAGACCGGGCAGACACCGCTGCGCGAGGCGCTCAACCGCCTCACTGCCGACGGACTGGTCGAGGTGCGCGAGCAGCGCGGCTTCTACGTCAAGGACATCAGCCGCGCCGAGCTCGCCGAGTTGACCAAGACGCGCTGCTGGGTCGAGGCGCTGGCGCTGCGCGAGTCGATGGCGGCGGCGACGCCTGATTGGGAGGAGCAACTGGTGCTGGCGCAACATCGGCTCAGCCGCGCGCCACGCTCGCTCAGCGCGACCACGTTCGAGGACAATCCGGAGTGGGAGAGGCTGCACCGGATCTATCATCGGGTCCTGATCTCGAACTGCGGCTCGCAGTCGCTGATCGCGTTCTGCGGCCAGCTTGCCGACCAGCTCTATCGCTACCGCCGGCTGTCGATCCGCAAGGCGTTTCCGTCACGCCCCGTCGGCGACGAGCACGCCGACATCGTGAACGCCGTGCTTGACGCCGACACCGAACGCGCGGTTGCGCTGCTCACGGCGCACTATCAGCGCACCGCCGACGTGATCCTGCAGGACGAGACGATCTTTCCGGAGCTGCGCAAGGACAAGCAGATTTAGGATCACGTCGTCGCGGCGAGGAAGAAGTCGACGCGCTTCTCGACATGCGCCTGGGCTTCCTTCTTCAGGGTGCGCATGTCCTCGCCGAGCAGGCTGCGGATCAGCACGGCGAACACCACGAGATCGAGGAAGATCCGTGCGCTGTCCTCGATGCGGTCGGCCGAGAACGCGCCCTTGCCGGCAAGGCCTTCGGCGCGCGCGAGCTCGCCGATCGCATGGCTCACATTGCAGGTGGCGCGCTTGCGCGCGGTGTCCTGGATCTCGAGCGTCAGCTCGGGAAACCGCGGATTTTCCGCAATCGCGGTACGCATCAGGCCGATCGTGTCTTCGACGAAGGCGCGCTCGATCAGGGTGAGTCCGAGGCTGATCAGCCGGGCGCGGAAGGTGCGGCCCTGCGGCACCAGGTTCTCATACTGAGTGTTGCGCGCGGCATGGCGGGCGATCACAGCCGCGAACAGCGCGGCCTTGCTGGGAAATCGCGCGTAGATGGTCGGCTTGCCGGCACGCGCGGTCTGCGCGATTTCGTCGACGCTCGCGCCTTCGAAGCCGTTTGCGAGGAACACCGTCTTTGCCGCATCGAGAATGCGCTCCTCGACCTCGCCGGCACGTTCGAGCGGAGGCCGCCCCACCTTGCCGCGCGCCGTCTTGGAAGCAACCATTCGATCCGCCATGGCTTTCTTTCTTTCGAGGCTTTCTTTCGCGGCCTTTGTGTTCCCGTCCTGTTTGGCACAGGGGTCCGGATTGTTCAATCAACGCGGCCGGGGGCCGCTGCTCATGCCTGGGGCGTTAACGCGTTCCACGGAATATCGGCTTGCCCGTGGGGTCTCGAACACTGAGACTGCACAAAACGATTTAGGAGGAAAACCATGGGACGGACATTCGTTCATTTGTCGTTGCTCGCGGTCGCCTGCGTCGCGGCCGCGCCGCTTGCGCGCGCTGAAACCGTCATCTTGAAGTCCGAGCTCAAGGCCGCCAACGAGGTGCCGCCGAACGCCTCGCCCGCGACGGGCGCGGCCGAAGCGAGCTTCGACACCGCCACCAAGACGCTGAGCTGGAAGGTCACCTATTCGGGCCTCACCGGGCCGGCAATGGGGGCGCATTTCCACGGTCCCAGCGAGCCCGGCAAGAATGCCGGCATCGTGCTGCCGTTCAAGAGCCCGGAGACCCCGATTACCGGTTCGGCCGTCATCACGGACGCTCAGGCGGCCGACCTGCTGGCCGGCAAATGGTACGCCAACGTCCACACCCAGGCGAACCCGGGCGGCGAGATTCGCGGACAGATGACCCGGCAGTGAGGCGCGTGCCCGACGCGCGCGGGCTCGCCGTCACGCGGCCAGTTCCGGCGCGCCGGCCACGCCCGGAACGGCCGAGGCCCGGCGCACGTCGAGGAACTGCTTGAAGCGCCCGAGCGACAGCGGCGGCGCAACCAGATAGCCCTGGCCTTCCTCGACGCCGCAGGCGATCAGCGCATCGACCTGCTCCTGATGCTCGATGCCCTCGGCGACCACGGACATGTCGAGCTCGCGCGCCAGCGCCACCAGCATCTGCACCACCACGATGGCGGACTGGTCGCGGGTGATCGCGTCGACGAAGAACTTGTCGATCTTCAGGATGCGCGCGCCGAGCCGCTGGATATAGGACAGGCCGCTATGGCCGATGCCGACGTCGTCGAGTGCGACGCGGAAGCCGAGCTCGCTGAGCTCCTTCACGACATCAGTCGCCTTGGCGAGATCGGCGAGCTCCTCGCGCTCGGTGACCTCGAGCACGACCTGGCGGGTGGAGACCGATGACGACGCGACCGTCTTGCGCAGATCGTCGATGAAGCGGTCGCCGAGCAGGTGGCGCGGGGTGACGTTGACGGACAGCTTGAACAGCTTGTCCTGCTTCATCTCCGGCTGCAGCTCGCGCAAGGCGGTCTTGAGGAGCTGCCAGGTCAGTCTCTCGATGCGGCCGGAGCTCTCGGCGAGCGGGATGAAGCTCATCGGCGGGATCAGCCGGCCGTCCGGCTTCTCCCAGCGCGCCAGGATCTCGCAGCCGACGATGTCGCCGGTCTTCAGTCGGAAGGTCGGCTGCACATAGGGCTTGAACTCGTTGGCCGCGAGCGCGCGGTCGAGCTCGGCGACCGGGTCCACCGGCCGGCTGAGGTAGCTCGCCAGCAGCAGGCCGAACATGCCGCCCAGCGTGCCGGCGGCGAGCATCGTCAGGAGATAAGCGAGGTCGCCGCGCGCGCTCAGGCTCTGCGGCCGCACATGGATCGTGGCCTGCAGCGGATAGCGGTCGGACACGGTGGTGAACGCGACGGTCTGCGCCGGCGATCTGGCGGATGCGTCGGGATGATAGCCGGCCACCTGCTCGCCATCGGGCAAAGTCAGGGTGACGTTGCTCTCGGCGCGCAGGCCGACCGGCATCACGTCCAGCAGATTGCCGTCGATGCGCAGGATCGCCGCCAGCGACCGTTGCGGGTCGATGTCGCGCATCACGCCGAACGCGGCGCCGGTGAACTGCTCGACGCGGAACAGCCGCAGCTCGCCGTCGGCGGACTTGAACATCTCGTCGCGCCGCGCCCAGCCATTGTCGAATTCCAGTGTTTCGGAATAGGCCGCGCACTTGACCGCGCCGTCGCGATCGACGGTGCGGATGTCCTTGATGATGGTGCCTTGATAGACGTGAAGGCGCAGCGCCTGCAGCGCGACGGCGCTGCAGTCCATCGGTCCTTTCGCGATCAGACGGTTCAGGATCGATCCGGCCGAGTCGATCGCGGCCTCGGAACGGCGGAGCGCCAGCTTGCTGAGCTCGCTGAGCTGCCGCGCGGTCTGGTTGCCGATCAGCGCGGTCACGGCGAGATCGGCGCCGGCCAGGAAGATCCCGACGCAGGCGACCACCGCCGCGACACGAAGCATGTGTTTACGTTGCAATGCCATCGTGTCGTGAACGCCCCCGTATGACCACGGGTATCCTTCAATCCAACCTTCAACTTTCCGTATATGCGCCCCAGGATGCCCGTCCGCAGCGGCACGGTGGGCCGTGAGCGCAGGAAGCTGGTTAATGAAGGGCTACCGGCTCAGGCCGCCTTGTCGGTGGTGTCGAGCGGCATCGCCGTCTCGGCGCGCTCGGCCGGCAGCAGCATCAGGGCGGCGAGCGCCGACAGGCTCAGGCTCGCCGACACGATCAGCACGCCGCGGCCGAGCCCGTCGATGAGCAGGCCGAACAGCAGCGGCGCGAAGGCCTGGCAGATCCGCGACGGCGCCCCGATCAGGCCGAGCCGGTAGGCGTAGTTGACGGGGCCGAAGATCGCGAGTGGCAGCGTGCCGCGAGCAATGGTCAGGATGCCGTTGCCGGAGCCGTGCAGCAGCGCGAAGGCCGCCGCCGCGCCGCCGCCGAACAGCCCGATCGTCACGGCGCCGATCGGATGGGTGATGCAGGCGAGCCGCGCCGAGGCGAGCGGATGGAAGCGGCTGAGGAAGCCGGCCTCGAACACGCGCGCGGCGACCTGCGCCGGCCCGATCATCATGCCCGCGAACAGCGCCTGTGCAGGGGTTGCGCCGAAGGCCTGCATCAGCCGCGGCAGATGCACCGCCATCGCCGCGGTCACGGTCCAGGCCGCCGCCATCGCGAACGCGATCAGGATCATGGGACGATCGAGCGGAATGTTCGGCTTGCCCCCCGGCATCTCGCCGGGTGCCATCTGGGTCGCGCGCGGCAGCGACAGATTGAGCGGCAGGCCGATCACGAGATGCGCGATCGCCCAGGCAAAGCAGGTCTCGCGCCAGCCGATGGTGGCGAGCCCCCAGGTGCTCAGCGGCCAGCCGACGGTGGAGGCAAAGCCCGCGATCAGGGTGATGCCGGTGATCGCGCCGCGCGCATCCTTGCCATAGATGCGCCCGAGCGCGCCGAACGCGGCGTCATAGAGGCCGAGCCCCATGCCGACGCCGAGCCACAGCCACGCGATCGCCATCACCCACAGCGAATGCGACAGGCCGAGCAATGCGAGCCCGATCGCCAGCACGATGTTGGAGGCGCACAGCACCTGGCGGCCGCCGACGCGGTCGATCTGGCGGCCGATGCGCGGCCCCAACAGGCCGGAGATGATCAGCGAGGCGGAGAAGGCGGCGAAGAACCAGTTGTTGGACAGACCGAGATCCCTCGCGATCGGGTCGGCGAGGATGGCCGGAAGATAGTAGCTCGATCCCCAGGCCAGCGTCTGGGCGGTGCCGAGAGCGATGACCACGCCCAGCCGTCTTGCCTGCATTCCCGTCGACCTCTCCTCGGTTCTGCGTCACGACGTCTCTGGATCACGAACAGCCGCAGCCGCTGCGGCCAGCCGCCTTGGCCTTGGCATCATCGGCACAGCAACTGTCTACGCCCGATGGCGCCGGTCCGCCACAGCAGCCGGACAAGGCTGCAATGCTCTCCACTCCGGCGCGGGTGCAGACGCCGGTCTCCGGCAGCTTCAATTCGACACGATGCGCGGCGGCCTTGTCGCCGGCGATGTCGGCGGTGATCGACCGGACCTGCTCATAGCCGGTCATCATCAGGAAGTTCGGCGCGCGGCCATAGCTCTTCATGCCGGCGAGATAGAGCCCGGGCTCGTCGGCCTGCGCCAGCTCGCGCGCGCCATGCGGCCGGACCGTGCCGCAGGAATGCTCGTTCGGATCGATCAGGGGCGCGAGCGCCACAGGCGCCTCGATCGCGGGATCGAGCCGCAGGCGCAGCTCCGCCAGCAGCGACAGATCGGGGCGGAAGCCGGTGGCGACGATCAGCTCGTCGGCGGTGACGTGGCGGTCACCCGCGGCGGCGATCCGCAGCCGGCCGTCCGCATCGGTGATCCCCGTGACGCCGAAGCCGGGCTCGAGCCGGATGCGGCCCGAACGCACCAGCGCGGCAAAGGCCATGCCGAGTTCGCCGCGCGCGGCGAGCTGGTCGGCGCTGCCGCCGCCGAACGCCTTCGCGGGATCGTCGCCGCGCAACAGCCAGATCGCCTGCGTGCCCGGCGCATCCTCGGCCAATGCGGCCAGATCGATCAAGCTGCCGATCGCCGAGTGGCCGGCGCCGAGCACCGCGACCGTCTTGCCGGCATAGCGGCTGCGCTGCGCGCCCCGGACGTCCGGCATCGCGTAGGCGATGCGCGCCGCATGCGCAGCTTCGCCGAGCGCGGGCAGCCCGCCTTGGCCGGCAGGATTGGGCGAGAACCAGGCACCGGAGGCGTCGATGACGGCGTCGGCCTGCAGCGCCGCCTCGCCCTTGCCGTTGTGGGCGCGGATCTCGAACGGCGCATCGGCGCGTCCCTTCGACCTGGCCTTGTCGAAGCCGGCGCGGCCGATCGCGGTGACGCGATGCGAGGTTCTGATGACGTCGCGCAGCGCGGTGCGCGTTGCAAGCGGCGCGAGATAGGATTCGATCAGCTCGCGCCCTGTCGGATAGGCCTCGGGCTCGGGCGAAGTCCATCCCGTCGCCGCCAGCAGCCGCGCCGCCGCGCTGTCGATGTTGTACTTCCACGGCGAGAACAGCTGGACGTGCTGCCACTGCCGCACCGCATGCGCGGCTTCTGGACCTGCTTCCAGCACGACCGGGGTCAGGCCGCGCGCCAGCGCGTGGGCGGCGGCCGCCAGCCCGACCGGGCCGGCGCCGATGATCGCAACCGTCTTGGCATCCGTCATGGTACTTCCTCCCATATTTCTAGAATGATCGAATTAAAGGACGAAACCATCAGGCCGCCGGCCGAGCGGTGCCGCAGCCGCGATCCTCGACGCAACACTCGGAGACGAGGAAGCCGAGCAGGGAGCGCATCACGTCGTATTCGGCGTGACAGACCAGCGTGGTGCCCTCGCGCTGCTGCGAGATCAGCCCGACCGCGACCAGCGTCTTGACGTGGTGCGACAGCGTCGAGGCCGGGATCTTCAGCCGCTCCTGCAATCGGCCGACCGGCATCCCGGCATGCCCGGCGCGCACCAGCGCGCGGTAGATCTTCAGGCGCGTGGTGTTGCCGAGGGCTTCCAGGCGGGCAGCGGCGTCATCGAGCTTCATGACAAGCAGGATGGGGCAGGCGGCGTGCCGAAGTCAAACGATATTTCTAGAATATTGGAAATAACGCGCCGCGGTGCATCGCCGGCGGGAGGCGCGTCCGGCGCGCTATCGCAGCCGGTAGCCGGCATGGCAGCCCACGCAGGCCGCCATCGTCTCGCCGAGCGCCTTCAGCGCCGGCTTGAGGTCGCCGGTCACGCCCGCATTCTGCGCTTCGATGGCGAAGCGGCTCGCCGCCTTGTGCATGGTGGTGCCGGCCTCCTGCATGCCCTGGGGCATGAACCCGGCCACCTCGGCGGCGCCGTGCAGCCGCAGCGAGCTCATGCCGAGGCGCTGCTCGGCGATCTGGCCGGCCTTGTCCGGCTCGCCCGCCGCGAGCGCGTCGTTGATCTGCTGCAGCGCCAGCAGATGGTCGCGCATGTTGGCAAGCGTATGCTCGGCGAGATCGGGCGGAAACGCCACCCGCTCGCGCGGGTCTGCCGGAAGCATCCCGTGGCTGCCGTGGTCGTGATGGCCGTGGTGCTGCGCCGTCGCGATGCCGGCGGATGCGACGAGAGCCAGCGTAACGGCGGCGAGACGCAGGCGCATGAGGACCTCCATTGAGCGAACGCGGTGACGTCTTCCCTAGACCGCGCAGCCGGACGGCGCATATGATCCTGATCATATGCCGAGGATTGACCATCTCCCGCCCGAGGGCACGCGCCCGCCGCTCGACTGGCGCGCTCTTGCACGGCTGTCGCCGTTGCTCGCCGCGCTGCCCGCGGCCGCGCGGTTGCGGACCCGGCGCATCCATGTGCCGCGCCAGGGCACGGTGTTCTGTCGGGGTGATCGGCCGCGGGCGATGTTCTTCGTGCTGACCGGCGAGGTGAGGCTGGTGCGCCGCTCGCGCGCCGGCGACGACATCGTCCTGCAGCGGGCCCGCCGCGGCTTTCTCGCAGAGGCCAGCCTCGACCAGTCGACGTATCATTGCGACGCCGTCGCGGCGCAGGATTCGGCGCTGCTGGCGATCGAACGCAAGGCCTTCGCCGAGGCGCTGCGCCGTCCCGAGATCGGGGACCGATGGTGCGATCATCTCGCCCGCGAGTTGCGCAAGGTCCGGGCGCAGTCGGAGCGGCTCAGCCTGAAGACGGCGCGCGAGCGGATCGTGCATTTCATCGAGACCGAAGGGGAGGGCGGCGAGGTCGAGCTCGGCCGGTCGAAGAAGGACTGGGCCGGCGAGCTCGGCGTCACCCATGAAGCGCTCTATCGCGCGCTGGCGCGCATGGAGCAGCACGGCGAACTCATCGTCGACGGCACCCGCCTGCGCTTGCCGTGAGCCGTCCGTCTCCGGCGTCTTTCGCTCCGTCGTGCCCTCCCTGCGCAGCCGCCCTTGACGTTCGCCTGTTATATCGATAATTCTGGATATATGGAAAACGAACAAGCCGTTCTGGCGCTGGCCGCTCTGGCGCAGCCGACGCGCCTGCAGGCCTTCCGCACGCTGGTGCAGCACGAGCCCGACGGGCTGCCGGCGGGCGAGCTCGCGCGTCTGCTGGAGGTGCCGCAGAACACGCTGTCGGCACATCTATCCGTGCTCGCGCGCGCCGGCCTCGTCAGCTCGATCAGGCACAGCCGCTCGATCGTCTACCGGGCCGATCTCACGCAGTTTCGCGAGGTCGCGCTGTTTCTGCTGCAGGATTGCTGCGGCGGCCGGCCGGAGGTCTGCGCACCCGTCATCGCAAGTCTCACCCCGTGCTGTGCGCCGAAGCGCAAGGAGAAGAGCCGTGTCTGACCGCATCTACAATGTCTTGTTCCTCTGCACCGGAAATTCGGCGCGCTCGGTGCTGGCCGAGTCGATCCTGCGCAAGGACGGCGCGGGCCGCTTCCACGCCTTTTCCGCCGGCAGCACGCCGAAGGGCGCGGTGCATCCGTTGGCACTCGAGACGCTCGCGCGCATGGACTATCCGACCGACGATCTGCGCTCGAAGAGCTGGAGCGAGTTCGCCGCCGCCGGCGCGCCGGCGATGGATTTCGTCTTCACGGTCTGCGACAACGCCGCCGGCGAGGCGTGCCCGATCTGGCCGGGGCAGCCGATGACCGCGCATTGGGGCATCGAGGATCCGGCGGCGGCCGCAGGCACGGAGCTGGAGAAGCTCGCGGCGTTCACGACCGCCTTCCGCTATCTGAAGAACCGGATCGACGCCTTCATCAATCTGCCGCTCGGCCGCATCGATTCGATGTCGCTCGGCACGCGGCTGCGCGCGATCGGGACGGGCGAGGGCGCAACGTCGTTCCGCTCCGACGTGGCCTGATCCGATGACGATCTTCGAACGCTATCTGACGGTCTGGGTCCTGCTCTGCATCGTCGTCGGTATCGGTCTCGGCCATTTGATGCCGGGGCTGTTCGCGGCGGTCGCGTCGGCGGAGGTGGCGCGGGTCAATCTGCCGGTCGCGGCCCTGATCTGGCTGATGATCATCCCGATGCTGCTGAAGATCGATTTCGCCGCGCTCGGCAATGTGAAGGAGCATTGGCGGGGCATCGGCGTCACCCTGATCGTCAATTGGGCGATCAAGCCGTTTTCGATGGCTCTGCTCGGCAGCATCTTCATCGGCCACGTGTTCGCGCCGATGCTTCCCGCAGGCCAGTTGTCGTCCTACGTGGCGGGTCTGATCCTGCTGGCGGCGGCGCCGTGCACGGCGATGGTGTTCGTCTGGTCGAATCTGTGCGACGGCGAGCCGCACTACACGCTGAGCCAGGTCGCGCTCAACGACGTCATCATGGTGTTCCTGTTTGCGCCGCTGGTGGGCCTGCTGCTCGGCGTCGCCTCGATCTCGGTGCCCTGGACAACCCTACTGCTGTCGGTGCTGCTCTATATCGTCGTGCCGGTCATCGTCTCGCAACTCTGGCGCCGTGCGTTGCTGCGTAGCACGGACGGGGCGTTGGTGCGCGCCTTGCGGGTGCTGCAACCGGTCTCGCTCGTGGCGCTGCTCGGGACGCTCGTGCTGCTGTTCGGCTTCCAGGGCGAGCAGATCCTGAAGCAGCCGGTCGTCATCGCGATCCTGGCCGTGCCGATCCTGATCCAGGTCTATCTGAACGCGGGGATCGCCTATTGGCTGAGCCGCCGGCTCGGCGTGGCCTGGTGCGTCGCGGCTCCGGCCGCCTTGATCGGCGCCAGCAATTTCTTCGAGCTGGCGGTTGCCGCCGCGATCAGCCTGTTCGGGCTCGACTCGGGGGCTGCGCTCGCGACCGTCGTCGGGGTTCTCGTCGAAGTCCCCGTGATGCTCTCGGTCGTGCGCATCGTCAAGGCGACGCGTCGCTGGTACGAAGCGGGCCTGCCGGCCTAGCCTTGGTCCGTGCCTTGGTCAGAAGCCGGTTCGCCTCACCGCCGCGGCTCGTCCTGATCGTCGTCGTCGCCTTCGCGGTCCCGGCGCGCGGGCTCGTAGCTCAGCAGCTGGCTGTCGGCCGGCGCATGCAGCGCCGCGAGATGCGGATAGGCCGCCAGGGTGCCGTCATCGGCACGGGCCACCGGCACCAGCGTGGGTGCCGTCTCCCGGCCGGCTTGTGACATCGCCAGGAGGCCGCCCAGCCCCGCCAGCACGGCTGCCAATGTCATCGTCTTACGCATTCTCGTCTCCGAACTCACCGCGCCCCCGGCTCGCTCCGTCCGGGCGGGATCATGTCGCAACGAGGCTGACGGCATCCTGTCAGGTTGAGTCAGCGAGACGTCAGCTTGTCTCGGGCAGGATGCCGATCCCTTGCGAGTTTCCACCCGCGCATCGGCCTGAGCGCAATTCCGACATCGGAAGTTCAAACTAAAATCCGCACCAGCTCCTTAGCATCTGCGAACGCTCCGCAAGTCGACCCCCGCAATTCGAACCCAGTGGCGCGCGCGCAACGAATGACGACGAGCTTTGAAGATCAGAGCGTCAGGCCCCGGGAAGATCATGCATTTGCCTCAAATCGGACGGTTCATGCGCATCACGGCATTTGCGATGCTGATCTCGACGGCGGCGTCCGCGGCGACGGTGGCGCGCGAGGACGATCGCGAGCGCCGTGATGCCGTGCGTCGCGCGGTGGAGGCGGGCGACGTCCTGCCGCTGTCGCAGATCCTGCCGAGATTGCGCGGCCGGATCGCCGGCGACGTGATGGGAATCGATGTCGACCGCCAGCGTGGCCGCTGGCGGTATGAGTTTCGGGTGATCGGCCGTGATGGCCGCGTGCGCGAGGTCTATGTCGATGCGCGCAGCGGCGAGATCGAGCGGATCGAGGAAAAATAGATGCGTGTGCTGCTGGTCGAGGACGATCCGCGGCTGTCGTCCGACCTGGCGCGGACGCTGCAGGCGGCGGGCTATCTGGTCGAAACGTCCGACAACGGCGAGCAGGCCTGGTTTCTCGGCGACACCGAGGACTATGGCGCCGTGATCCTCGATCTCGGCCTCCCCGGCATGGACGGCCTGTCGGTGCTGAAGCGCTGGCGCGGCGCGGCGCGGCATATGCCGGTGCTGATCCTGACGGCGCGCGCGAGCTGGGCCGAGCGGGTCGACGGCATCGATGCCGGCGCCGACGATTATCTGCCGAAGCCGTTTCGCAACGAGGAGCTGCTGGCGCGGCTGCGCGCGATCATCAGGCGCTCCGCCGGCCATGCCGCTCCGGTGCTTTCGTCGGGCGACCTGATGCTCGACGAGCGCCAGATGAAGGTCAGCCTGTCCGGCGTGCCGGTGACGCTGTCGCAGCTCGAATACCGGCTGATCGCCTATCTGCTGCGGCAGAGCGGCCGCGTCGTGCCGCAGCATGAGCTGGAGGAGAACGTCTACGGTCTCGGCCACGAGCACGACTCCAACGCGCTCGAGGTGCTGATCCGGCGCGTGCGCAAGAAGCTCGGCGCCGACATCATCGAGACCCGCCGCGGCTTCGGCTACATGATCCCGGAGACGACGGAATGAGGCTCGGCTCGCTGCGGCTGCGACTGGTGGCGGCGGGCAC
Source organism: Bradyrhizobium sp. SZCCHNRI1009 (assembly GCF_032487575.1). NCBI lineage: Bacteria > Pseudomonadati > Pseudomonadota > Alphaproteobacteria > Hyphomicrobiales > Nitrobacteraceae > Bradyrhizobium > Bradyrhizobium sp. SZCCHNRI1009. The sequence goes on from NZ_JAUEUL010000023.1 coordinate 45,137, forward strand.
CATCGCGCTGCTGGTCGCGCTCGGCGTCGCCGGCTTCGGCATGGTCGTGCTGTTCAAGCGCCACGTCGCGCGCACGCTCGCCTCCGATCTCGACATCCACCTGCGCCAATTGCTGAACGGCCTCGAGGTCGATGCGGAAGGGCGCATCGTGGTCGCGCGGCCGCCGGCCGATCCGCGCTTCGTGGTGCCGCTGTCGGGGCTGTACTGGCAGATCTCGGACGATCACGGCCAGTTGCTGCGCTCGCGCTCGCTGTGGGACACCATCCTGCCGCTGCCCATCGACGAGCCCGGACCGAGCGACGTGCATCAGCATGAGCTCGCCGGGCCGGATGGCGAACACGTGCTGGTCGCCGAGCGCGGCATCCTGATGAATCCGGAAAGCCAGATCCGCGTGCGCGCGGCCGTGGCCTACGACCTCGACGGCGCCACCAGTGCGGTGCGGACCTTCGCCAAGGATCTGTCGATCGCGCTCGCCGTGCTGGCCGTCATCCTCGCCGTCGGCACCTCGGTTCAGGTCACTCTCGGCCTGCGTCCGCTCGGCGTGCTGCGCCGTGGCGTCGCCGAGATCCGCAGCGGCCGGCGCCAGCATCTTCCCGTGGACGTGCCGACCGAGGTGGCGCCGCTGGTCGAGGAGGTCAACGCGCTGCTCGATGCGCAGAGCCGCGAGATCATGCGCTCGCGCAGCCGTGCGGCCGATCTCGCCCACGGCTTCAAGACGCCGCTCGCCGCACTCGCGGCCGACGCCGCGCGCTTGAAGGAGCTCGGCCAGATCGAGCTGGCGCGCAATGTCGAGGATGTCGCCGAGGCGATGAGCCGGCAGGTCGATCGCGAGCTGGCGCTGGCGCGGCTGCGCGGCAAGGCTCGCGGCGGGCCGGAGGCCGCAACCGAGCTGGCGCCGCTGGTGAATGCGCTGCTCGGGACGCTCGGCCGCACGCCGGCGGCCGCCCATGTCAGCTTCGATGGCGAGGTGCCTCCAAGCCTGCGCGTCGGCATGGACCGCACGGATCTCGCCGAGGTGCTCGGCAATCTCCTCGAGAACGCCGCGCGTCACGCGGCGAGCACGGTTCGCATCGTCGCCAGTGCGACCCCTCTGATCGTCACCGTCGAGGACGATGGTCCGGGCATTCCGGACGCGAAGATCGGCCGCGTGCTCGAGCGCGGCGGCCGCCTCGACGAGCAGGGGCCGGGCAGCGGGCTGGGGCTCGCGATCGTGCAGGACGTGCTCGAAGCCTATGGCTGGCGGCTGCAGATCGGCCGTTCCCAGCTCGGCGGCGCCAGGATCACGATCGCGCCGGCCATCGTCTCGGCACTCCGCTGGCCGCAGCCCGCGACGTCCCAGGCCACCCCGGCGCCGTCCATTCTGACAGCAGGCTGACATCCCGCGTCAGCGGCGCGACGCCCCCGGTCGGCTATTGCCTCCTGCCATGCCACCCCGTGCTCCGGCGTGCCGGCGCGGGGTGCCCAATGGTCGAAGGAAGCTGATCATGCGTATTCGAAACTCCGCCAAGACGTATGGCTCCGTCGCGATCGCACTGCACTGGATCGTCGCCGTGCTGGTGCCGGCGGCGTGGATTTCAGGCCATCTCGGCGACGTGCTGCCACGTCCCGCTCATGACATGGGCCTGTTCATGCACGTCTCGCTCGGGCTGTCGATGCTCGGCTTCGCGCTGGCGCGCCTGGCCTGGCGCCTGGCCGATCCGCCGCCGGTGCCTGAAGCGACCAAATTCGGCGCGTGGACCGTTCATGTCGGCGAGATCACGCATCTGCTGATCTACGGCATCATGTTCGCCATTCCGGTGCTTGGCATCGTCACCCAGTTTGCCCGCGGCTACGGCTTGCCGGTGTTCGGCCTGTTCGAGATCGCCTCACCCTGGATCGGCGACCGCGGCTTCGCCCACGACATGAAGGAGATGCACGAGGCGCTGGCCAATGGCCTGATGATCCTGATCGGCCTGCACGCCGGCGCCGCCTTGCTGCACCATTACTGGCTGCACGATCGCACCCTGCGGCGGATGGTGCCGGGACTGCGGTGATCGCGCCTGTCATCCGGGCCTGCTAGAAGGTCTCCGTCGAACACGCCATCGGAGGCCGCCATGCCGGCAACGCCGCACATCGAAAAGCACTTCACCGCGTCGGAGGTCGTCCGCGACGTCGTCATCGGCATGGCCGACGGCCTCACCGTGCCGTTCGCGCTCGCCGCCGGTCTTTCGGCGGCGGTCGCCAGGACCGACGTGATCGTCACGGCCGGCCTCGCCGAGGTCGTCGCCGGCGCGATCGCGATGGGGCTCGGCGGCTATCTCGCCGCCCGCTCCGACGCAGAGCACTACGCCGCCGAGGAGAAGCGGGAGCACGACGAGATCGAGAAGCTCCGCGGTCGCGAGGTCGAGGAGGTCGCGGCGATCTTTCGCGGCTATGGTCTCGAAGGCCAGGCCTTGACCACCGTGGTCGACGCCATCGCGTCCGATCGCAAGCGCTGGGTCGACTTCATGATGCGCTTCGAGCTCGGCCTCGAACGCCCGGATCCGAAGCGCGCGCCGGTCAGCGCGGTGACCATCGGCGGCTCCTACGTGATCGGCGGCTTGATCCCGCTGATCCCCTACATGCTGGCAGCCGACATCTCGTCCGCGCTCCGCATCTCCGTGATCGCCACCGGCATCGCGCTCTTGATCTTCGGCGCCATCAAGGGCCACTTCACCGGCGTCAACAAGATCAAGTCGGCGCTTCAGACCGCCCTCGTCGGCGGCCTCGCCGCCGGCGCCGCGTTCTGGCTGGCGCATCTGTTCGGGTGAGGTGGAGCGGGATTGCGGTCTAGGCCGTTCGGACGAAGGTCACCGGGCCGGTCATGATCCCGTCACCCGAGCTGTAGGGTGGGCAAAGAGGCGTACGCGGCAACGCCGCGTCGCATCGGGCCCACCGCGCGTTTCGAGCGGTGGCGATGGTGGTCACGCGCCGCTTTGCCAGCAGCGTCAAGATTGATGGCACGCTGAACTAACAACCTGCCGTAGGGTGGGCAAAGGCGCGCCGGGATGCGGCCTTGTCGGGCGAGCTTTCACGCGCGCCGTGCCCACCGCCTACACCCAGCGCCACCGATGGTGGGCACGCGCCGCCCTTGGCGTCGCTTTGCCCACCCTACGGCAGCGTTGTCTGTGACAAAGAGCTTTAGGCTCGCCGAGTTCGAGACTGTTGGTGCTCTGCGGATCTGGACGTCCTGACGACGGCGTTGGGTTGAGACCATGCGTCAGCCTTGAACCAGCATAGTTCACCTTTAGGCCAGAATCTGACGTTCCATCCAATTGGCCGTTGCGGGGAGTTATGGTAGTCGGTTTGGGTGAGCAAGACCCTGACCCCGACCAAAGCAAGAGACCTCGCGATCCGCCTCGCATCTGCTCGCCCTGACGAAGCGCTAAGCGTCGCAAGGGGGATAGAAGCACCTTGGTTCAGGTGTCAGGCGTTATCTCACGTCGCACGCCATTGGCCCGATGAAAGGTATAGCCGCCTCCTTGAAGAGGCGATTCTGGCAGCCGACTGTCAGGAGGATATTTTCAATCGTGTAGCCGTCTCGGCATGGCCGATCAGGGCATATCTTGAGCGCGGCAACGGGCCGCCCGCCAAAGAACTTCTCATAAAGTACGTCGCTGCTTCTGGCGCCATTGAAAACATGGGGAGTCGTTCAGAGGCGCTGTTTTCCATATTTCAGGCGTCGAAGCCCTTCGACACCGGGTTATGGCGCCCTGTATTTTGGGCTTTGGTGGCAGCAGCGGAGCCTGCTCTTTCGTGGCGTCAGCTTAGAAACCTGAGGGACGCCGTCGCAATTGTTGCCTCCGATCACGATGAATTGGTGCATCAGGTATTTGAGAAGCTTTCTGAACCGAAAAATCTTTCGACCGTGAGACGCTACCTCGGCCAACATACCAGGCAGCAGCCGCGCTCCTATTTCTGACTCATGAGCCGCCGAAGCTAGCTGCGATCGCCTGCTTTCCGTGGAGCAAGAGAGGGTCACCTGACGACGCGGGTACCGAAACCCGCCGCGCCTGCGGATCAAGCGCGCGTGGACGTGGCCGCGCCGGCAGACCCTTTCGGATTGGTCAGCCTCATGTCATGATGGCTGATGATGCGCGCGCTTCTCCTCATGACTTCGATCATCGTGCTTGCAACCGCTCCAGCCGCGGCCCAGCGGTTCGATGGCAATGATCCGGTGTGCCTCCAGACATGGGAGTGGGGCGGGTCCAGCACGATCGCGTGCCAGTACAGGTCGTGGGAGGCGTGCAGAGCGGGGGCCGCGGGCCTTTCGGCCATGTGCCTGCCGAACCCCTATGCACAGCGCCCGCCTGAGCCGAGCCGCCGTCGGCCTCCCCGGTAGGCGCCGATTGCGGCCTGACAAGACCCCAATCTTCGACGGAGCGGCCATCGTCGGAGCCGACCAAAAGGTTCGAGATGAGCCAGGAGCGGCCACGCGTTGTTCCTCGAACTGGGGGCGTACTTGCCAAGCTCGATAGTGCCCGCTATCGTCAACTCCAACATCAAGAGTTGGGCCGACGCCCAGCGCCAACCTGCTCCCCGAGCAAGGTGGCTTTCTTCCTTCGGAAGAAGATGTGGCCGGTCCGGCAACTAAACGGGACAAGCCACCACGGCGTCATGCGCTCATCTCTTCGAAGAAGGGGACGAGAATGACTGTCGATCGAATCGAAATTGAGCTGGCCGATGCAAGGTCCCCGGACCTGATTAATCTCGTAACCGCGCTGGACGATTTCTTAAACAAGGTCTGCGGGGTGGAGAGGAATCACGGCTCTCCAATTGATCGGCTAGCGCACGACGACACGCAAATGTTTATCGCGCGGATTGCCGGACAAGCCGTTGGCTGTGCAGGGCTGCAGGTGTTCGCGGATGGTACCGGGGAGGTGAAGCGCATGTATGTCGTCACCGAGGCTCGGACAACTGGAATAGGCAGCAGGCTCCTGACGCGCGTTGTGGAAGCGGCCTTGACCGCCAAGCTGTCGGTTCTGCGGCTGGAAACCACGGAATTTCTTCCCGATGCCCAGAGGCTCTATCGGGCGAAGGGGTTCGTTCCGTGCCCAGCGTATGGCCCTTACGTTTCCAACCCGATCAATTTGTACTTCGAGAGATGGCTGACGAAATGATGGTCGAGGGCGATGTGACGACAAGGAATAGATGATCAAGTCTGCTTTTCGATCGTGTTGCACAATCGAGATCGCCTCTCAGACCAGCCTTACATGGGGTGGTTACTCCGCCATCGCTAGCATCCTACATGGTTGAGGTCGAGCATTCAGATGGCACGGAGATGCTTGTGTTATTTTTCTTGCATCGAGGAGGCACGGTTTGCTTTCGGAAAGCTCCCAAGGACAGAAGAGTTGATAGCGCGTGACGATCCTTACCTGTTGAAGAGGTTGGCGTCCTCATCGCCGCGTTGAATAAGGATGAGTAGCGATTTCTCACCAGCCGGTCACACAGTTTGGTCGTAAGGGAGTTCCGTTCGTTCCATGTCCGTTGTGGGCCGATGCTGTCGAAAAAAGGCTTGAGAGCCGCGGCGAACACTGATTCCTTCATCTGATCGAGCTTCGGTGACGGAGAACGGTGATGATGGGACGGCGGAAGCGGGATCAGGGCAGCCTGTTCTATGAGTTTCGCTTGGAGGATCGTATCCCCGAGAACCATCTGCTCAGGCGGATGAATGCGTTCGTCGCCGTGGCACTCGCCGATCTACACAAGGAGCTTGAGCCGCACTATTCCGAGATCGGGCGACCGTCGATTGATCCCGAACTCATGATCCGGATGCTGCTCGTGGGGTACTGCTACGGCATCCGCTCAGAGCGCCGGCTTTGCCAGGAAGTGGAACTGCATCTCGCTTACCGCTGGTTCTGCCAGCTCGATCTCGATGACGCTCTCCCGCATCACTCGACATTTTCGGTCAACCGGCTCGGCCGCTTTCGCGAGAGCGACGTGCTGCGCCACATCTTCGAGCGTGTCGTCTGGTCGGCGATGGCGACCGGGCTGGTAAAGGGCGAAGGCTTCGCGGTCGATGCCAGCGTGCTGGAGGCCAACGCCAGTCGCTACCACGGCAAGCCGCCGGCTGAACTCGACTGGACCGACGCACAACGTCAGCGGCGCGCCGTTGCTGAGTATCTTGCTTCGATCGAAGCTGCCGCGCAGCCCACCGAGGCGGCGGATGGCGCCGACGACACCGACAATGATCCTGAGACGCCGCGGCACCGGCGCAGCGAACGCAAGGCGCCGAAGGTGATCTCGCCGTCCGATCCGTCTTCTGCGTGGACGGCAAAAGCCAACAAGCGCGTCCAGTTCGGCTATGGTCTAAATTACCTGATCGACGTCGAACATGCGGTCATCGTCGACGTGGAAGCAACGCCAGCGCGAACCTATGACGAAGTCGTCGCGACCAAGACGATGATCGATCGCACAGCGCGATGCTTCGATCTGAAGCCGAAGCGACTGATCGCCGATACAGCCTATGGCACAGGCAAGTTCCTCGGTTGGCTCGTCAAGGAGAAGCAGATCACGCCGCATATCCCCGTGTGGGATAAAAGTAAACGCGAAGACGGCACCTTCTCGCGTGCAGACTTCAAATGGGATAGCCGCGCCAATGTGTATGTCTGTCCCAGTGGGAAGGTACTTCGCACCACCGGCAAAGTTCACGATGGAATGATGCTACGGTTCCGCGCCAGCAAACACGATTGCTCCATCTGCCCTCTGAAGGCGCAGTGTTGCCCAAACATGCCCGCCCGGCAGATCCCGCGCGATCTCCACGAAGACGCCCGAGATGTCGCGCGCCGGAAAATGACGACGAAAGCGTTCCTCAAATCACGCGACGAGCGCAAGCGGGTCGAGATGCGGTTCGCACATTTGAAGACCCACCATGGGTTCGAGCGGTTGCGCCTGAGAGGTCTGTCCGGCGCCCGCGACGAATTCCATCTCGCCGCCATCGTGCAGAACCTGAAGACAATGGCGCTGAAGCTGCTCAAGCCGCCAGAGCCGGCGCGGGTATGAGTTGTATGCGTGTGAGCAATTATGCGTCAGCGTCGCAGCCAGCGATCGGCCGGCGCAGCGGGTACTCGATCCATAAATGGCCTCGCCGTCGAACCAGACCAGGAGAAGCAGTCCCGCGCGGCGACAAAGACTTTTTTCGACAGCATCGGTCAAAAGCGGACGTGGCTTTGTCGCGCGCATTGGTGCTGACGTCCTGCATCCAGATCCTTCCTGAAGCACTGCGCAAATCGGAGTGCTCGGGTCGACTCCGGTCGCGGGCTCCCGCCTTTCGTTCGGCTGACCGGTGCAAGGGCAGTCCCCGGCCACCCCGTCGAACGCGTGCGTGCGAAAAGGCGCTCGTCGCCGACTGAAAATTTCTATTTCGCGTTTCCAGAAAACGTGCTAGACCATCGCCATCCCGTGCTCCTCGAGAGGGGCGCTTCGCGATCGTCACGGAACGTTGGGTGCGGGATGCGGTGGCTGCAGGATGCCGCAGCGCGGGGAGGCTCGCGTGGACGAACGGCAGCTTGCGGACGCGAAGTCGCGTGGTCCTGGCGCCCCGACGCTGGCGCCAAGTCCTCGGGCGATGATCCCGAGGGCGACGGTGGCTCACAAGCCGGACACCGGGGAGATCGCGTATAAGCGTGAAAACCATCGCGCGGGGAATGCCGGGATGTCTCGGCTGAACCTGTGGTGACTGCCGCCTGCTTTTTTTCTGCAGGCGGGCCATGGGGGCGGCCAGCTCCCGGCATTCCCTGCGCCCTCTGCCTGATCAGGGGGCAACATCGATGACATCCCTCGGGCGCATGGCGCCGCGAGGTCGGTGACGCACGTCTTCGTGGCGACACCCGGAGGGGAGGGAGCCCCATCGCGGGAACCAATTTCCGCAGCCAAGGTTAGCTGGCATGCAGGAGACCCCCCACATGCGCCGTCCGAAAATTCAGCCGTCCCGCAACAAGCTCGACATGGCCGATCAGGCCCAGGTCCGCGTGGTGACCAAGCGGCTGAAGATGTCGCCCGGCGAGTTGGCCGAGATGGTCGAGCGCATCGGCAACTCCATCGCGGCCATCACCAAGGAAGTAGCGCAGCAGCGGGCCGCGAAGGCTTCGGCGCCGGAAGGAGCCGTCATCGCCTCGGTGACGGTGACCGAGACCAAGGCGGAAGTGATCATGCCGGACGAGACGCCGGCGGCAACCTAGCAAGCGGCGGCGCGGATCATCGAGAAGCCCGGCAATCGGTCCGGGCATTGGACGAAGGGGGCAAAGGATGGACCAACGCACCGATCACGGTGACGCTTTGATGCAGGCCGCGTTCAGCCTGCGCAAGGCCAAGATCAGCGAAGGCCGTCCGTTTCCGCTGGGCGCGACCTGGGACGGCCTCGGCGTCAACTTTGCGATCTTTTCCGCGCACGCGACCAAGGTCGAGCTGTGCCTGTTCGACGACACCGGCGAGACCGAGCTCGAGCGCATCGAGCTCCCCGAATACACCGACGAGGTCTGGCACGGCTATCTGCCGACGGCACGTCCCGGCACCGTCTATGGCTATCGCGTGCACGGGCCCTACGAGCCCGACGTCGGTCACCGCTTCAATCCGAACAAGCTCGTGATCGATCCCTATGCCAAGCAGCTCGTCGGCGACCTGCGCTGGGGTCCGGAGCTGTTCGGCTATCAGCTCGATCATGCCGACAAGGATCTGTCGTTCGACGGCCGCGACAGCGCGCCGTTGATGCTGAAGTGCCGCGTCATCGATCCCGCCTTCACCTGGGGCACCTCGCGCAAGCCGGAAATTCCGTGGGAGCGGACGATCTTCTACGAGATGCACGTCAAGGGTTTTACCAAGCTGCATCCGCTGGTGCCCGAGGCCGATCGCGGCACCTTCGCCGGTCTCGCGCACCAGGACATCCCGGCCTATCTGCGCTCCCTGGGCATCACCTCGGCCGAGCTGTTGCCGATCCATGCCTTCATCGACGACAGCTATCTGGTCGACAAGGGCCTGCGCAACTACTGGGGCTACAACTCGATCGGCTTCTTCGCGCCGGAGCCGCGCTATCTGAAGACGCCGCTCGCGACCGAATTCAAGACCATGGTCAACCAGTTCCACGCCAACGGCATCGAGGTCATCCTCGACGTGGTCTACAACCACACCGCCGAAGGCAACGAGTTCGGGCCGACCCTGTCGTTCAAGGGCATCGACAATGCCAGCTACTACCGGCTGATGCCGGACCAGAAGCGCTACTACATCAACGACACCGGCACCGGCAACACCGTGAACCTGTCGCACCAGCGCGTGCTGCAGCTCGTCGCGGACTCGCTGCGCTATTGGGCGACGGAGATGCGGGTCGACGGCTTCCGCTTCGATCTCGCCACCATCCTGGCGCGCGAGCCCTACGGCTTCGACGAAGGCGGCAGCTTCCTCGACGCCTGCCGGCAGGATCCGGTGCTGTCCAGCGTCAAGCTGATTGCCGAGCCCTGGGACATCGGCCCGGGCGGCTATCAGGTCGGGCAGTTTCCGCCGGGTTGGGCCGAATGGAACGACAAGTTCCGCGACACCGCGCGCGCCTTCTGGAAGGGCGACGGCGGCACACTGGCCGACTTCGCCAAGCGCATCTCGGGCTCGGGCGACCTGTTCAACAAGCGCGGCCGGAGGCCCTGGGCGAGCGTGAACTTCATCACCGCCCATGACGGCTTCAACCTCAACGACCTCGTCTCCTACAACGAGAAGCACAACGAGGCGAATGGCGAGGACAATCGCGACGGCCACAGCAACAACCATTCCTGGAATTGCGGCGTCGAGGGGCCGACCGACGACCCCGAGATCACCGCGTTGCGCGAGCGGCAGAAGCGCAATCTGCTCGCCACGATGCTGCTGTCGCACGGCACGCCGATGCTGCTGGCGGGCGACGAGTTCGGCCATAGCCAGAACGGCACCAACAACGCCTATGCGCAGGACAACGAGACCACCTGGCTCGACTGGATGGGGATCTCGCCGCAGGGCAGGGCGTTGCGCGAGTTCACGCGCAAGCTGATCGCGATGCGCAAGGCTTTCCCGATCCTCTATCGCAGCCGCTTCCTGGTCGGCTCGCACAACGAGGAGCTCGACGTCAAGGATGTGACGTGGCTCGATCCCTCCGGCGAGGAGATGACGACCGAGCAGTGGACGGACGATCATGCGCGCTGTTTCGGCATGCTGCTCGACGGCCGCGCCCAGGAGACCGGCGTCAAGCGGCGCGGATCGGATGCGACCCTGCTGCTGGTCTACAACGCCCATTACGACGTCGTGAACTTCACATTGCCTTCCGTTCCGGAGGGGCACAACTGGCTGGCGCTGATCGATACCAACCAGCCGGATGCACAGCCGCAGTCGTTTCCGTTTGGCCACGTCTACGCGGTGACCGGGCGATCGCTGCTGGCCCTCGGCCTGTCCTCGGAGCAGCAGCCGATGCGCAGCCTGCGCCACGGCCTCGGCGCCCTGCTGGACATCGCGGAGGCGCCGCTGGGGTAGGGCGGCGAGACAGCCCGGCGCCGGCTTGTCGTTCGCGGGATGTCGTGCAAAAGCTGTCCGGGTGAAACGCCCGGACAGAGGTCAAGAAAAGCTCAAATGCGCACCCATTCCATCGCCGCCATTCCCGCCGACGGCATCGGCCCCGAGGTCATCTCCGAAGGCGTCCGCGTGCTCGAGGCACTCGCCAAGCGCGCGGGCGACATCAGCTTCAACGTCAAGACCTTCGACTGGGGCTCGGACTACTACAAGAAGCACGGCGTGATGATGCCGGCCGACGGCCTCGCTGAGCTCAAGAAATTCGATGCGATCTATTTCGGCGCGGTCGGCGCGCCCGACGTGCCCGATCACATCACGCTGTGGGGCCTGCGGCTGCCGATCTGCCAGGGCTTCGATCAGTACGCCAATGTGCGCCCGACCAAGATCCTGCCCGGCGTGGCCTCGCCCTTGCGCAATGTCGGCGTCGGCGATCTCGACTGGGTGATCGTGCGCGAGAATTCCGAAGGCGAATATGCCGGCATGGGCGGCCGGGCGCATCGCGGCCTGCCGGAGGAGGTCGGCACCGAGGTCGCGGTCTTCACCCGCGTCGGCGTCGTCAGAATCATGCGCTACGCGTTCAAGCTGGCGCAGTCGCGACCGCGCAAGTTCCTCACCGTCGTCACCAAGTCGAATGCGCAGCGCCACGGCATGGTGATGTGGGACGAGATCGCCGCCGAGGTGGCGCGGGAATTCCCCGACGTGACCTGGGACAAGATGCTGGTCGACGCGATGACCGTGCGCATGACCCTGCAGCCGAAGAGCCTCGACACCATCGTCGCGACCAACCTGCATGCCGACATCCTGTCCGATCTCGCCGGCGCGCTCGCCGGCAGCCTCGGCGTGGCGCCGACCGGCAACATCGATCCGGAGCGGCGCTTCCCGTCGATGTTCGAGCCGATCCACGGCTCGGCGTTCGACATCACCGGCAAGGGCATCGCCAATCCGGTGGCGACGTTCTGGACCGGCGCGCAGATGCTCGAGCACCTCGGCGAAAAGGACGCGGCCGTCAGGCTGATGGCTGCGGTCGAGAAGGTCTGCGCAGCCGGCATCCTCACCCCCGATGTGGGTGGCAAGGCGACGACCAGGGAGGTGACCGACGCCGTCATCGACGCGATCCACGGCTCCAACGTCTGAGGCGTGCTACTCGCTTGCACAATCTAGGCGTGTTCCGCGTCGCGCTTGCAATGGACGCTGCGGGGCGTATACCAGCGCTTCCGCCGCGTCCGCGCATGCTAATCACATGCATGTCATAGTGACGCGAGACACGGACTTAAGTGGCCTGGGCTTCAGGAGAAAGGACACATCATGCGTCGTCACCGTCGAGCCAAGATCGTCGCGACTGTCGGTCCCGCGAGCAATTCTCCGGAGGTGCTGAAAGCGCTGTTCCTCGCCGGTGTAGACACATTTCGTCTCAATTTCAGCCACGGCACGCAGGCCGATCACGCCAGGGTCCATGCCGCGATCCGCGCCCTCGAGAAGGAGGTGCAGCGGCCAATCGGCATCTTGATGGATCTGCAGGGTCCGAAGATTCGTGTCGGCACGCTACGCGACAAGAAGATCCAGGTCGAAGCCGGCGAGACGATTCGGTTTGTCCTCAACGGCACCGAGGGCGACAAGACGTCGATTCCGTTGCCGCATCCGGAGATCTTTGCGGCGGTCGCGCCCGGTCACGATCTTCTGATCGATGACGGCCGCGTGCGGGTGCGCGTCATGGGCCTCGGCGACGACTGGATCGAAGCCAAGGTGATCGTCGGCGGCGCGATCTCCAATCACAAGGGCGTCAATCTGCCGGGCACGATTCTGGAGCTGTCGCCGCTGACGGCCAAGGACCGCTCCGATCTTGCCTTTGGGCTCGACCTCGGCGTCGACTGGGTGGCGCTGTCGTTCGTGCAGAAGCCGTCCGACGTGCTGGAGGCGAGGGGCCTGATCAATGGCCGCGCCGGCATCATGTCCAAGATCGAGAAGCCGGCGGCGCTGGAGCGCATCGACGACATCATCCAGCTGTCGGACGCGATCATGGTCGCGCGCGGCGATCTCGGCGTCGAGATTCCCAACGAGGACGTGCCGGGCAAGCAGAAGGAGCTGGTGCGCGCCTGCCGGCTCGCGGTGAAGCCGGTGATCGTCGCGACGCAGATGCTGGATTCGATGGTCGCGACGCCGACGCCGACCCGCGCCGAGGTCTCCGACGTCGCGACCGCGATCTATGACGGCGCCGACGCGGTGATGCTGTCGGCGGAATCGGCCAGCGGGCAATACCCGCGCGAGGCGGTCGCGATGATGGACAGCATCATCAAGGCAACCGAGGGCCACAAGATGTACCGCTCCATCGTCGAGGCGACGCAGCCGGGCGAGGAGCAGACCGCACCGCATGCGGTGGCGACCGCCGCGGCCGACCTGGCGTCGGCGATCCACGCCAGGGCGATCGTGGCCTATACGTCGAGCGGAACTTCGGCCTCCCGCGTTGCGCGCAAGCGGCCGAGCCTGCCGATTCTGGCGATCACGCCGAACGAGGACACCTCGCGGCGCATGTGCCTGTTGTGGGGCGCGCACAGCGTGCTGTCGCAGGACGTGCAGAACTACGAGGAAATGGTCGAGCGCGCGACCTTCTTTGCCGTGCAGGAGGAGTTCGCGGAAGCCGGCGACCTGCTCGTCGTCGTCGCCGGCATCCCGTTCGCGCAGGCCGGCACCACCAACAATCTGCGTGTCGTCACCATGCCGAGATAGGAGGCCGATTTTCCCTGTTCGCGCCGCCCGCCTGTCGCCTGATTGTCGCACCGCGCTGGTATCGCGGGGCAGTGACGAAGGACGTCGCGAGTCGTCGAACGAGCGGTGTCCGGTCGCGGTCCGGCAGGACGGGTTCTGCCAGTGAGGCCGTTCGTCATCGCGGTGTCATCAGGGGCTGTTAGGTGGGCGCGCATGGGACTTGAGACTGCTGGTGAAGAAAGCCCGGCTCGGCGCTTTCGGACGTTGTTCATCTCGGACGTTCATCTCGGAGCCCGCGGCTCGCAGGCCAATCTCCTGGTCGATTTCCTGCGCCACCATGATGCCGATACGATCTATCTGGTCGGCGACATCATCGATGGCTGGGCGCTCAAATCGAGCTGGCATTGGCCGCAGTCGCATAACGACCTGGTGCAGAAGATGCTGCGCAAGGCGCGCAAGGGCGCCAAGGTCGTTTACGTCCCCGGCAATCACGACGAGTTCCTGCGCGGCTACTACGGCACGCATTTCGGCGGCATCGACGTCGTCGAGAACATCGTGCACACCGGCACCGACGGCAAACGCTATCTCGTCATTCACGGCGACATCTTCGATCTGGTCGTGCAGAACGCGCGCTGGCTCGCCCATCTCGGCGACAAGGCCTACGATTTTGCGATCCAGATGAACCGGCTGGTCAACTTCTTCCGCCGCATGTTCGGCGTGCCCTATTGGTCGCTGTCGCAATGGGCCAAGCAGAAGGTCAAGAACGCGGTGAACTATATCGGCGCGTTCGAGACGGCACTGGCCTCCGAGGCGCGCCGGCATGGCGCTGACGGCGTGATCTGCGGCCACATCCATTGCGCCGTCATCCGCGACCAGGACGGCATCCGCTACATGAATTGCGGCGACTGGGTCGAAAGCTGCACGGCGCTGGTCGAGCACGAGGACGGCCGCTTCGAGATCCTCACCTGGACCGATCCGCAGCGGCAGCCGGCGCCGGTTCCGCAGCTGGCCGCCCGCGCCGCCTGACACCGGCTCCCTTGCCTCTCGGCAATCGGGCGCGGTAAAATCGGGGCATGACAGCTCATTCCCCGATCCTGCCCGTGACCGTCGCCGACATCGATGCGGCGGCACGCGTCCTCGCGCCCGTGGCCGTGCGGACCCCGCTGCTGCCGGCTCCCGTGCTCAACGAGCGGTTCAAAGCGAACGTGTTCGTGAAGCCGGAGGTGCTGCAGCGGACCGGCTCGTTCAAGTTCCGCGGCGCCTACAACAAGCTGGCGTCGATCCCGCAAGCAGCGCGCGGCAACGGCGTCGTCGCATTCTCCTCCGGCAATCATGCGCAGGGCGTCGCCCATGCCGCCACATTGCTGGGCATGGACGCCACGATCGTGATGCCCTCGGATGCGCCGGCGGCCAAGCGCGAGCGCACCAAGGCGTTCGGCGCCGACGTCGTGCTCTATGATCGCGACCGCGAGGACCGCGAAGCGATCGCGCGCGACATCGCTGCAAAGCGCGGCTCGACGGTGGTGCCGCCCTATGACGATCCCTTTGTCATCGCAGGGCAGGGCACCGTCGGCCGCGAGATCGCCGCAGATCTCGCGGCGCTGGGCCTGTCGCCGGATCTGGTGATTGTGCCTGCTTCCGGCGGCGGGCTGCTTGCCGGCGTCTCGACCGCGGTGAAGGCGCAGTTTCCGAGCACCCAGATGGTCGTGGCTGAGCCCAAGGGCTTCGACGACCATGCGCGCTCGCTGCGGGCCGGCCACCGCGAGGCCCACGATGCAAAGGGCCGAACCATCTGCGACGCGCTGATGGCGGCGATTCCGGGCGAGATCACCTTCGCGATCAACAGCCAGCTTCTGTCGGCCGCGGTCGAGGCCTCGGATGAGGAGGTGGGGCGCGCGGTCGGCTTTGCCTTCCGGGAGCTGAAGCTCGTGGTCGAGCCCGGCGGGTCGGTCGGGCTCGCGGCACTGCTGGCCGGCCGGCTGGACGTGGCGGGCAAGACGGTGGTGATCGTGCTCTCCGGCGGCAATGTCGACGCTGAGCTCTACGCCCGGCTGATTGCCTGACGATCAAGCCTCAGCGAAAGCCGAGGCCGCCTCTTGCCGATCCTCCACCACCCATCCGCAGTCCGGACTGCGCGACGTGCGGCGCGCCCCGCGTCAGGCCGCCCTGCATCCCGCCTTGACCCCGCGCCATCGACGGATGCGACGCGTTGATGTTCGGCTTGAACGGTCCGGAATTGCCGGGGAAGGGACGCCGGACCTCGCGGGTGTCGAATGGCCGACCAGGACTGCGCTTCAGTGGGTCGCGCTGGATTTTCGTAGTCACGGGCGGATTTGCCGGCGGCATGATCCTGTCGCGCAATTTCGTCTGAGAGATCGGCCCGGGATCGACGACCTTCTTGGGAATCGCGTTGTTGACGGCATCGCCTTTCGTGACGACCGTGGGCGGCAGCGGCCCGCGCGGCGGCATGGTGGTGGTCGGCAGCTTCGGCTGCGGGATCTGGGCGCCCGGATTGAACGGTCGCGCGATCGGCGCCAGTTGCGGCGGCATCATGAGGCGGCTCGGCTGCAGTAAGGGGATGGGCCGAGGCTGTCCCTGCAGCCGCAGCGCGACCGGCGCATATGGACTGTCGGCATAGGATTCACGGAAGCTCCGATAGGCGGCCGGCGAATTCGCCAGTACGGCCTCGTGCCACGCCGCGGCCTGCACGAGGCCGGCGAGCAGGGCGCGGATGCGGTCGGCGAGCGGATCGCGCGGATACATCGCGATGAACTCGCGATAATATTGCGGATGGTTCTCCGACAGCACGTAGTCATAGGCCTGCCGCACGGACCGGCTGGGCAGGTCGGCCGCCATCTGGATCACCGGCGCATTCTCGGCAGGGCGCGCGGCCGCGACCAGCGTATCCCCGAAGAAGGTGAAATCGCCGGTGAGCGAAGAGCTTTCCCACGGCGTCTGCCGGCCGTCGGTGGTCTGGTTGACCTGCAGACGGATGCGCTTGAACAATTGCTCGATCGGCAGGTTCGGCTGTCGCGCGAGGTTGAGGAAGGCCTGCGCATAAGGGCTGTGCTCGCCGCGGCCGTCGAGCGCCTCCGCGCCGGGCGAGGTCGAGTATCCGAGGATGGAGCCGTTCGGCGCGTCGACGATGGCCAATCCGCGCCCGGCATCGTTGATGGCAGGGAATGGATTGTTGCGGCAGGCGTCCAGTACGACGATCCGCATGCGGCTCGGGATGGCGTCGAGCGTCGCCATCAGATCCACCAGCCGGATGGTCCCCGTCGTCAGGTCGGAGGGCGCCGAGATGCGGGCATCGATCGGGATCAGATAGTTCTCGCCCGCGAGCTGAACCCCGTGGCCGGCGTAGTAGACCATTGCCACGGTATTCGGGCCGTGTGCTGCCACCCGGCTCGAAAAATCCTCCACGACCTTGAGCATCTCGTTCTGCGTCAGGTCGGTCGCCGTGATCACCTCGAAGCCGGCCGAGTTCAACAGCTTGGCAACAGCATGGGCGTCGTTGTCCGGGTTCTCCAGCGGCGGCGCGTTCTGATAGCTCGCATTGCCGATCACGAGCGCGACGCGTGGCTCGGCTCCTTGAGGGATCGCGGCGGGCGTGTTGCTCTCCCTTGCCGGTGAGGGAGCTGCCAGCGCGCGCGGTGGCGCGTGAAGGGTGTCGAGCTCACTGCCGGCGGCGAACGCCGAGCCCGGGCCGACCCAGGCCATCAGGCCCAGCAGCGCGGACATGAGCAGGGATTTCCAGGCGGACGTTACAGCGCGAAATTTCGGAACGGACACGGCGTTCTCCTCAAGCATGCGCAAAGCGAATGGCTTGAGGAGCAGGCTACGCAGATCACGCAGTGGCGTACGTGATCCGCGTCACCCATCAACGCGGCACCCTTGGTGCTCAGTGATCGAGGTTCAACAGGAGGTGGCCGAGATGCTCTCGGCCTACGAGAAGAATGCGATCTTCTCAGGCTGGGTCATGCGACGGATCGGCGCCAGCGAGTCATTGGCGGGCGCCTGTGGCCGCTGCAGAAGGCCGTTCGACAGGAGTGTCGATCCCAGCGACGGCTCGTAGGCAGGCTTGGGCATCGCGGATGCGCTGGTGCTGTGAGCCGCGGCGGCGGTCGGGCGGACCTGCTGGCTCGGCGCAACGTCGGCCTGCGGGGCCGCTGCGGGAGATTGAGCTGCGACCGCAGCCGCCACGGCGGCCAGGGTCTCGATGGTGATCGCCTCCGGAAGCGGTGGCGATACGGGCGCGCTGGGGATTGGCGCCGGGACTGGAGGCGATGCCATGCGCGGGGCCGCCGTGGGCGGGGCCGGCATCGGAGGGGCAGACATCGACGGAGCAGACACCGGCGGGGCAGACACCGGCGGGGCAGGCATCGTGGGCGCAGCCGGAGCCGGCGCCGCCGTGGCAACCGGGGCTTCTGCCGTGGTCAGCACGAGATCCGGCTCCGACGGGGCTGTCTCGCTGAAGCTCGCGACGATGTCGTCGTCGACCGAGGTCGGCTCCTCAATGTCGAAGCCGAGCGTCCTGACCCGGCTGAACTCCTCGTCGTCGATCGGGTCGAGGACACCCATCTCCGCCGCGACCAATTCCAGAATAGCTTCGTCTTCGGCTTCTGCGGCGGCGGCGTCATCCAGGGCCGCCGCGGCGTGCTGCTCGATCTCGAGCAGGGCTTCGTCCACCGACGGCTCCGTCGCAGCTTCCGGGGGCTGCACCACTGCCGCAGTTTCGGCGTCAACGATCCTGGCGTCGACTGCTGCGGCCGCCACGATCACAGCGTCATCAGCCGAGGAGGTCTCAACCACTTCCATCGCGGCCACCGCCGCAACGAGCGGAATGGCGATCTCGAGCGCTGCCTGGGACGCCTCGCTCTGTTCCGGTGCAGGCTCCGGCTCCGAGACCACCATCTCGGCGGACGGACTTGATGCGACATCAGGCGCTGGCGAAGCGGCGGCCTCGGCCGCCGGACTGATCTCGTCGGCCGCAGGCGGAACGCTCGCTTTCTCCGCCTCGAGCTCCTTCAGCCGCGTCTTGATGATCTCGAACGCCGCAAGCAGCGCGACCTTGGGGTCGGCGCTCGCAAGCTGATCGCAGGCGGCCTCGATCGATGTCACCTGCGAATCGATCAGGTCACAGATCCGGGAATCGGCGCCGATCTCGCGCCAGCGCCAGGAAATCTCCTTGATGATTCGGATGCCCTTGCGCACCGGCGCCAGGTTCTGCTCGAGGGCCATGCGGTCGACCGCAGAGGCGGCGGCCAACGCGGCGTCTTCGACCGTGGCGCGGATCGCGGCGAGCGCTTCGGGCAGCGCCTTGCTGTCCGCCTGCTCGAATTCCTGCTGCTGCTGACGCTGCGAGGCAAGAGCGTGCTCGATGCGGGCGACGGCGTCGAGCACCATGCTGGTGTCAGCATTGCGGTTGCGCTTGGCATATTCACCGAGGAACCAGCGGCCTCGGGACGTCTCCATGAAGGCGTCGCGGATCGCCTCGTAATCGGCCTCGTTCGGCTGAGCCGCACGGGCGGATATCGGCGAGAGGGCGAAGACTTCATCGACCATGGCAAACCTATCGCGCACATTGCTGCGCGTTGGCATAACGATCACCATGATATTGATCGAATCGCAATTGAATTGATGCCACTGTCCCGACAAATCTCCACCACATCGCCGGTATTGTCGCGCCGATTCGCGGACAGGTTGGGGCTGTTCTATGGCGCGGTGTTCATGCTGTCGGGCACGCATCTGCCGTTCTTTCCCGTATGGCTACGGGCGATCGGGCTGGATGCCGCATGGATTGGCGTCATCATTGCGGTTCCCGCCGTAACCCGCTTCACCGTCCTGCCGCTGATCACTGCGGTCGCCGAGCGCCGGCAGGCCCTGCGCACCGCGATGGGGCTGGCCACCTTCGCAACGGCATCGGGCTTTGTGGTTCTTGCCTTCCAGCGCGAACCCTGGCTGGTATTCCTGGTCTACGTGGCGACCTGCTGCCTATGGACACCCGTTGTCCCGCTGACGGACGCCTATGCGCTTCGTGGCGTGATGAGCTATGGCCTGAACTACGGTCGCCTGCGGCTGTGGGGATCGGCGGCCTTCATCGCTGGAACGCTGCTGTGCGGCGGGCTGGCCGATCTCGCGCCGTCGTCCGAGCTGATCTGGATCATCGTCTCGGTTGCGCTGTGCGGTGCGGCAAGCAGCCTACTGCTGCAGGCGCTGCCGCCCTTGCCGCAAGGCGCCGGCCCGTCCCGGGACGGCCGCAGTCTGCTGGGCAATCCGAGCTTCCTCTGCATCATCGCAGCTTCGGCGCTGATTCAGGCCAGCCATGCGGCCTACTACACGTTCTCCGCCATCGAGTGGAAGGCGCAGGGCTTCAGCGGGCTCACCATCGCTTGGCTCTGGACCATGGGCGTGCTCGCCGAGATCGTCGTGTTTGCCCTGTCGCCACGGTTCACGCTGGCGCCCGCCAGCCTGGTCATGATCGGTGCGATGGCGGCCGTGCTGCGCTGGAGCCTCACGGCGCAGGAGCCGCATGCGGCGGGGCTCGCGGCGGTCCAGATCAGCCATGGCTTCACTTTCGGGCTGACGCTGGTCGGAACCATGGGGCTGCTGGTGCGCCAGGTGCCGGCGCATCTGACCGCGCGCGGGCAGGGCTATTATGCCGCCGCCAGCGGCGTGGTCGGCTCGGCGGCGTCGGCCCTCTCGGGGCCGGTCTATGCGGCCTATGGCCCCGGCGTCTACTACGTGATGGCTGCGATGGCCGGAGCGGGCGGCGCGCTGATGTGGCTCGCGCGCCGCGGCGTCTCGCTTCAGCCCCACAACGCCTGATCGGGCGGATAGACCAGGCTGTCCTCGTAGTGCAGGCCGTGCTCGCAATCCTCGGCGAGCAGCAGCGGTCCGTCCAGATCGACGAAACGGGCGAACGGCGTCAGCAGCATGGCCGGCGCCATCGACAGCGACGTCGCCACCATGCAGCCGACCATGATGTCGAAGCCGAGCGCGCGCGCGGCATCGGCCATGGCAAGCGCCTCGGTGAGTCCTCCGGTCTTATCGAGCTTGATGTTGACGGCGTCGTAGCGCCCACGCAGCGCGTCCAGCGAGCTGCGGTCGTGCACGCTCTCGTCGGCGCAGACGGCGAGCGGGCGCGCGATCCTTCCGAGCGCTTCGTCGTTGCCTGCGGGCAGCGGCTGCTCGACCAGCGTGACGCCGGCGGCGGCGCAGGCTGCGAGATTGGATTCCAGGACGGCCTCGGTCCAGGCCTCGTTGGCGTCGACGATCAGTTGTGACTGCGGCGCCGCGGCTCGCACGGCTGCAATCCGCGCCGGATCGCCGTCGCCGCCGAGCTTGATCTTGAGCAGCGGGCGGTGCGCGGCCTTGGCCGCAGCTTTGGCCATCACATCGGGGGTCCCGAGCGAAATCGTGTAGGCCGTGACGCACGGCGCCGGTGCGCGGCGTCCGAGCAGGTCCCAGATGCGCCGGCCGCTCCGTTTGGCTTCGAGGTCGAGCAGCGCGCAATCGAGCGCATTGCGCGCCGCGCCCGGCGGCATCGCCGTCTGCAGGGCGTTGCGGTCGAGACCAGAGGCGATCGCATCGCGCATCGCGAGCAGGGCGCTCAGCGCCGCATCGGGCGTTTCGCCATAACGCGGATAGGGCACGCATTCGCCGTGGCCAACCATCGTCCCGTGTCGCAGCTCCGCGATCACTGTCACGGCTTCGGTCTTGGCGCCGCGGCTGATCGTGAAGCTGCCGGCGATCGGCCAGTGGCCGATCCGGGCGTCCAGTATTGGAAAACCGTTGGAAGTCATTTGAAAGTCTGGCGCTTTGTGAACCGGAATGAGGCGCTTGGGACTTGCGCGATGTGACCGACTATGGCTGTTGATAGTGGTCTCCGGCAAGGTGGTAGCGACGCGGTGGGATTTTTCTCGTCAAGGAGCGGACGTCCAAGGCTCCGAGGATGGCCGTCGTGAAGGGCGGCCCTGATCTGCAGCGCAGCGGGGATGGCAATGCGCTGTCGCTGCGCGCGACCGGCGCCTGGACTGCGCCCTTTGCGCCGTCGCTCGAACGGCTCGTCGCCGATGCCGAAAAGCTCGCCGGCAAGAAGATCGATGTCTCCATCGACGTCTCCCAGGTGTCCAAGCTCGACACGTTCGGCGCCTGGCTGATCGAGCGGCTGCGCCGCAGCTTCACGACCGGAACCGTCGAGGTCCGGATCGATGGGCTCTCTGCGAACTACGCCAGCCTGGTCGACGAGGTTCGCCGCGTCAGCACCGCGCCCAATGGCGACGCGACGATGGTGACCATCACCGGCATGCTCGGCCAGATCGGCCTCAGTGTCGCCGGCATCTTCGGCACGGTCGCCGCACTCATCGACATGCTCGGCGCCGTGATCGTCGCCAGCGGCCGGGTCCTCATTCATCCCCGCAGCTTCCGACTGACCTCGACCATTCATCATCTCGAGCAGGTGTGCTGGCGCGCGGTGCCGATCATCGTGCTGATCACCTTCCTGATCGGCTGCATCATCGCTCAGCAGGGCATCTTCCATTTCCGAAGGTTCGGCGCCGACATCTTCGTCGTCGACATGCTCGGCGTGCTGGTGCTGCGCGAGATCGGCGTGCTGCTTGTGGCGATCATGATCGCCGGCCGGTCGGGCAGCGCCTACACGGCCGAGCTCGGCTCGATGAAGATGCGCGAGGAGATCGACGCGCTGCGCACCATGGGCTTCGATCCGATCGAGGTCCTGATCCTGCCGCGCATGCTGGCGCTGGTGATCGCGCTGCCGATCCTGGCCTTCCTCGGCGACATCGCCGCGCTCTATGGCGGCGGGCTGGTGGCCTGGTTTTATGGCGGCGTCGATCCCGAGGCCTTCCTGCTGCGCCTGCGCGATGCGATCTCGATCGATCATTTCAAGGTCGGCCTGCTCAAGGCGCCGGTGATGGCTGCCGTGATCGGGATCGTCGCCTGCGTCGAAGGACTGGCCGTGCAGGGCAGCGCCGAGTCGCTGGGGCGCCACACCACTTCGTCGGTGGTGAAGGGCATCTTCTTCGTCATCGTGATGGACGGCGTGTTCGCGATCTTCTTCGCCGCGGTCGGGATGTGAGCTGAGATGGTGCAGCAGGTCTCCGATCCCATCATCCGCGTGCGTGACGTCACCGTGCAGTTCGGCAAGACGCGCGTGCTCGACGGGCTCGACCTCGACGTCAAGCGCGGCGAGATCCTGGGCTTCGTCGGTCCCTCTGGCGCGGGCAAGTCGGTGCTGACGCGCACCATCATCGGCCTGGTGCCGAAGCTGTCGGGCAACATCGAGGTGTTCGGCGTCGATCTCGACGCCGCCGATCGTGCCGGCCGCCGCGCTGTCGAGCGGCGCTGGGGCGTGCTGTTCCAACAGGGCGCGTTGTTCTCCTCGCTCACGGTGCGGCAGAACATCCAGTTCCCGGTCCGGGAGTATCTCAAGGTCTCGCAGCGTCTGCTCGACGAGATCATGATCGCAAAGCTCGTGATGGTCGGATTGCGGCCCGATGTTGCTGATCGTTTCCCGAGCGAGCTGTCGGGGGGCATGATCAAGCGGGTCGCGCTGGCACGCGCGCTCGCGCTCGATCCGGAACTGGTGTTCCTCGATGAGCCGACCTCGGGACTCGACCCGATCGGCGCCGGCGATTTCGACGAGCTCGTCCGGACCCTGCAGCGCACTTTGGGACTGACGGTTTTCATGGTAACCCATGATCTCGACAGCCTGTATACGGCGTGCGACCGCATCGCCGTGCTGGGCGACGGCAAGATTATCGCCGCGGGATCGATGGCCGACATGCAGGCCTCGGAACATCCGTGGCTCCGACAGTATTTCCACGGCAAGCGTGCCCGAGCCGTGATGGGGTAGCGCGACGCGCCCCAGGGACGATTTTTGTGAGCGGGAGTGGGGACTGCCGCGACAAAGTTGATGGGGTGGGTGCCGCTGTCCGGCGCCAACCGACAGTGCGCGGAAGCGGGGGCTGGATGACCGCCGTGACGTGCCGGTACCGGAGTTGGTAATGGAAACGCGGGCGAATTACGTCCTGATCGGGTCGTTCACGCTGGCAGTGATTGCCGCGGCGATCGGGTTTGTCCTCTGGTTTCAGAGCCTGCACACGACCAAGCAGCGCAGCCCGCTGCGGGTCGTGTTCGAGGGGCCGGCCGCGGGTCTGCGCAACGGTGGCAGCGTCAACTTCAATGGTATCCGGGTCGGCGAGGTCATTTCGGTCAAGCTCGACAATCCGCGCCGCGTCGTGGCGCTGGCGATGGTCGAGAACAACGCGCCGATCCGCAAGGACACCCTGGTCGGGCTCGAGTTCCAGGGCCTGACCGGCGTCGCCGCGATCTCGCTGAAGGGCGGCGAGGAGGCTGCGCCGCCGCCGCCGCTCGACGAGGATGGCGTGCCGGTGCTGCGTGCCGATCCGACCCGGCTGCAGGACGTGACCGAAGCGATCCGCGCCACCTTGCAGAACATCAACAAGGTCGTCGCCGACAACCAGGACGCCGTAAAGAACTCGATCAAGAATCTCGAGGTGTTCACCCAGTCGCTGGCCCGCAATTCCGAGCGCATCGATGGCGTCATGAGCCGGGTCGACGGCATCATGGGCAAGGCCGA
Source organism: Bradyrhizobium sp. SZCCHNRI1009 (assembly GCF_032487575.1). Lineage (NCBI taxonomy): Bacteria > Pseudomonadati > Pseudomonadota > Alphaproteobacteria > Hyphomicrobiales > Nitrobacteraceae > Bradyrhizobium > Bradyrhizobium sp. SZCCHNRI1009. The sequence continues at coordinate 68,997 of NZ_JAUEUL010000023.1, forward strand.
TACCCTGATGCTCGGTCTCAACACGCTGGCCGGCGGCAAGGATGGCGGCGAGCTGTTCCTGACGGTGAAGTCGATCCGCGAGCTCGCCGAGGATCTGGACAAGCGCTCCGGCGCGCTGATGGCCGATGGACGGCGTACGCTGTCCGACATCAGCCGCGCCGTGAACAATTTCGACCGCAATCCGACCCGGGTCCTGTTCGGGGCCAGCAACTCCAGCCCGAGCAACGCCCAGGCCTCGCAGCCGGCGCCCGCGCCCTCCGCCAGCGGACGGCGGTGAGGCCTTGGCGAATAGCGAACGGGGAATAGCGAATAGGGTGCGTGAGCTCTCCTGCCGCGCGCCGCTGGTGGCTCCTTGGTCGGTGCGTCGTCGTCTCGTCTGACGGACCGTGACGTCCGAGTCCTGGGCGACCTCGACTGCAGGATGCGCCACCCTGCGCCAGGCCTTCCTGTCCGGTTGAGCGGAAGCGGGGCGGGAACGAGCGAAGCCGGAAAAAGCGTTGCTGGACCTGCAAAAGCAAAACGGAGGCCTCGCGGCCTCCGTTTGTTTTTCGATCGTTGGTCGGCTACTCGCCATTCGCCCCCTTCGTCACGCCAGCCTTCCGGCGGCGTGGGCGAGCAGGGTGTAGACCAGCCCGGTCTCCGAGGTGAGCTGGGCACGCAGCGCCTGCGGATTGCGGTCGTCGCGGGCGACCTCGTCGAGCAGTCGCTCGAACTCGGTGATGTAGCGGTCCACCGTCTGCTTGAAGGTGCGGTCGGAGCGGTACTTGCGGGCGACCTCGTCGAATGCCTTCTGGCCGGCCGGGGTGTAGAGACGCTTGGAGAACGCCTTGGTCTCGCCGCGCTGGTAGCGGTCCCACATCTCGGCCGCGAGATTGCGGTCCATCAGCCGGGCGATGTCGAGCGACAGCGACTCCAGTGGATTGCCCGACTGCTGCGCCGGACCGCGGCCACGCGGAGGCTGCGGCTGGCCGGCGGTGCTGTTGTCGGCCCGGTTGAGCAGGTCGGACAGCCAGTTGTCGCTGCGCTGATCGGCGACCGGACCCATGGGCGGCGCTTCGACCCGGCGTGGCTGCGGCGGCGCGGCCGGCGGCTGCATGCCGAGATCCGGCGGCGGCAGGTTGGCGACGCTGGTCGCAGCCGGCTCGCGCAGGCGCATGTCGGGCCGGCCGCCGACGGCTGCGGCGACGATCGGCTCTTCCTGACGGATCACGGCGGCGGGCGCGGCGACCGCGGCGGGGCGCGACGCGCTGACCACGTCGAGGCCGCGGCCATGATGGGCGACGATCCGGTTGAGCTCGGCCAGCGCCTCGATCTGGTCGACGATGACCTTGCGCATCTGCGCCGTGCTCTCGGCGGCCTCCTGCGGCATCTCCAGCACGCCGCGGCGCAGCTCGTTGCGGGTCGCTTCGAGCTCGCGATGCATCTCGGCGGTCATCTGCTTCATGCTCGACACCAGCGTGGCGAACTTCTCGGCCGACTGCTTGAACATCGCATCGGCTTCCTGCGTGCTCTGCTGGTAGATCTCCTGCATCTGCGACGTGGTGAGGCGGCGCTCCTCCTCGGCGTTGGTGCGGATGGCTTCGAACTGGCGGCTGAGCGCGGTGGAGCCGGCACCCGCCGTTTCCGCCACGACGCGGGCGATGTCGCGGGCGCGCTCCTCGGCGGCCGCCAAGGACTCGTCGAGCAGGGTGGTGAAGCGGGTCAGACGCTGGTCGAGATCGGCCGTGCGCAGATCGATGGTGGTGACCAGCGATTCCAGCGTCGTCTTGCGATCCGAGATCGAGACGGTCGCATCGCGGTTGCTCTGCTCGACGATCGCCGCCGCCTCGATCAGCGCCTTGCCATGCGCGTCGAACTGGCTGGACAGCGAGTTGAGATCCTCCAGCGCCCGCGACGTCTTGGAGTTGAACACGTTGAGCTGGTCCTCGAGCGTCTGCGTCGCGGTGCCGTTGCGCGCGGTGACGTCGTTCATCGCGGTGACGAAGTCGGCCACCCGGGTGACCAGCGCCCGCTCCAGCGAGTTGAGGTTGTCGTGGGCGCCGGTCAGGACCTCCTGCAGCAGGATGTTGCCCTCGCGCAGACGTTCGAACAGGGCGACCGTGTCGGTGCGCAGGATCTTGCTCGTCTCCTGCATCTCGGTGACCGCGGCCACCGAGACCTGGCGCGACTGCTCGATCGCCGCGCGCGAGGCCTGCTCCAGCTCCTTGAGCGACTTGGTGATCGCGGTGGTCGCAAGCTCGCCCGCCGAGGTGATGGTGCGGGCGACCTCGGAGCCGTTGCCATTGACGCTCTGGGCGAAGTTCTGGCCGCGCACCTCGATCGCCTTCAGCGCGTCGGTGGTGACGCGATCGATCTCGATCGTGAGCTGGTTGGTCTTCGAGTTGAGCGCCTCGACCAGGGTGCCGCGCTTGCCGTCGAGCATCTGCGACAGCCGCTCGCTCTGCTGCTGCACATAGGTGACGATCTCGTCGGTCTTGCCGGTCATGGCCGAGCCGAACGAGTTGCCGGCGGCGAGCACCGAGCGCTCGATCTCGGTCGAGGTCGACTTGACCCGCGTGGAGACCTCGTTGGAGGCGGCGACGAGCGCGCTCTGCGCATTGAGCGCGCTGCTCTGGATCGCGTCGGTGGTGTTCGCCGCGACGGAATTGATGACGCGCTCGATCTCCGACGACATCGCCTTGAGCTGGCCCGCGGTGTCGGTGGAGGTGGCCGTCAGCAGGTTCTGCGCCTCGCGCGCGCCGCCGACGATCACCGCGACCGTCTCGGTCGTGGTCGTCGTCAGCACCGCCTGGGCTTCGCGTGCGCTGCCGACCAGGGTGGCCGCGGTGTCGGCCGACGTGGCGGTCAGCGACATCTGCGCCTGGCGCGCGCTGTTGAGGATCGAGGTCGCGGTATCGGCGCCGACGGACGACAGCGTCCGCTCGACGTCGACGGCCAGCGACTTCACATGCTCGGTTGCTTCCGTCGAGGCGGTGACGAGCTTCGACTGGACGTCGCGGGCGCTGTCGACGATCGCCGCGGCCGTGCTGGTTCCGACCGCGGCGAGCGTGCGCTCGACGTCGGCCGCCAGCGACTTGACGTGATTGGCCGCTTCTGACGAAGCGCTGATCAGCGTGTTCTGCGCTTCCCGGGCACCGCCGGTGATCGTTTCCGCGGTGGTCGTCCCCGCGATCGACAGCGAGCGCTGGACGTCGACGGTCAGCGCCTTGACCTGTTCGGCCGCTTCGCTCGATGCCGCGAGCAGGGCATGCTGGGCATCGCGAGCGCCCGCCGTGATGGCTTCGGCGGTTTCCGTCCCGGCACTGGTCAGCGAGCGCTGCACGTCGGCTGCGAGCGACTTCACGTGGTCGGCTGCGTTGGAGGAGGCGGACACCAGCGTGTTCTGGACCTCGCGCGCACCGGCGAGGATCGAGGCTGCCGTGGCTGAGCCGGCGGCCGTCAGCGCCTGCTCGACGTCGACGGCGAGCGACTTGACGTGGGTGGCGGCGTCGGAGGAGGCGGACACCAGCGTGTTCTGGGCCTCGCGCGCACCGGCGAGGATCGAGGCTGCGGTGGTCGACCCTGCCGCCGTGAGCGTACGCTCGACGTCGGCCGACAGCGACTTGATCTGGTCGGCGGTCTCGCCGGAGGCCGCGACCAGCGCGGCCTGGGCCTCGCGCGCACTGGTCAGGACGGCCTCGGCCGCGCCGCTGCCTGCGTTCGACAGGGCACGCTCGACCTCGGCGGACGTGTTCTTCAGCTGCGAGCCGACGTCAGTCGAGACGTTGAGCAGCGACTGCTGTGCCGAGCGGGCACCGGTCTGGATGGTCTCGCTGGTGTTGACCACGAGGTTTGTGAGCGCCCGCTCCGCATCTTCCACATGCGACTTGATGCTGGCGGACAGCAGCTCGGCGCGGGTCATCAGCTCGTCGCTGGCCTGACGGCCGCTGCTCTCGATGCGACCGGCCACGGCCTCGACGCGCGAGCCCAAGAGGTCCTCGAACTGCGAGACGCGCTGGTCGATGTCCTTGGCGATCGAGCCGACGCGGGTCTCGATGCCCTGATGGATGTCCTGGAAGCGCGCGGTGACGGCTTCGGTCAGCTCGTAGCTGCGGCCGTCGATGATGTTCGACAGGCTGTGGATGCGCTGATCGATGGCTTCGAGCGCCTTGTCGGTGCCGTCGGTCAGCGAGGAGGTCAGAATGTTGAGGCGGGAATCGATCGACTGGATCGCCTGCGCCGAACCGTCGGTCAGCGAGGTCGTCAGAACGGTGAGCCGGGAGTCGATCGCGTGCAGCACCTGCGCCGCGCCGTCGGTCAGCGAGTTGGACAGAGTGCCGAGGCGGCCCTCGATCGTCGAGGTGACCGAGGTCGCGCGGGTGTCGAAGTTCTCCTCGAGCGACTTGAGGCGGCCCTCGACGCTGTCGTCGAAGGTCTTGATCTTCGCATCGAGCGAGGTGTCGAGGGTGGTGATGCGGGCCTGCAGATTGGTCTCGAACTGGTTCAGCCGCTGATCCAGCGTCGCCGTGATCTCACCGCTGTTGGACGACAGCCGCGTATCGAACGTGTCGACATAGGACTTGAGATTGTCGGAGATTTCCTGGGTCCGCTGGCCCATGCGCTCGACGATCTCGCCGCCATAGGTCTTCACCGTGCGGTCGAACTCTGTGATGTGCCGGGTGATCAGCGCGCCCAGGGTCGAGCTGTCGCGTGCGAAGCGCTCGGCGAGCTCGGTGCCCTGGTTCTTCACCAGCTCGTCGAAGGCACTGATCTGGATCGACAGCGTGTCGTGGGTGCTCTCGGTCTGGCTGACGACCTTGGCGACCAGCGAATTGACGGTCGCATCGAGCGACTCGCTCGCCTTCTCGCCTGACGTGACGATGTGGCCGGACATGCGCTGGCTCGCCTCGTCGATCTTGGTGACGAGATCGCCGCTGCGCAGTTCGAGCTCCAGCAGGAGGGACTCGCCGGAGGCCTTGAGCTGGTCGTGGAGCTGCTCGGTGCGCACCGAAATGCCGTCGACGATGGCCGCCGTGCGCTGCTCGAACTCGCCGGTGATGCGGTCGATGCGCTCGTTGAGCATCTCGTGGACTCGGTCCGACAGGTCGGCGAACTCGTCGTGGACGTGGCCGGTCTTGAAATTGAGGCTGGTGGTGAGCCGCTCCGAGGCGTCGAGCACGGCGCGGGTGGTCTCGGCGCTGGCCTCTTCGAGCCGGTCGAGCAGATCGCCACCGCGCTCGCCGAGCGCGAGGATCATGTTGTCGCCGGCGTTGCCGAGCGCGGCCGTGATGTGGGCGCCGCGCTCTTCCAGCGCGCCGGTGATGCTCTTGGCGACCTCGTCGACCCGCGACGCGATGGCGTCCGAGATCAGCGCGATGTCGTGGCGAAGGTCGATCTGGACGCCCGAGATGGCGCTGCGGACCTGCTCGGCCTGGCCGACGAGGTTATCGCGCTGGTGGGCGATGTCCTGCAGCAGGGCGCGGATGCGGACCTCGTTGTCGCTGTAGGCGCGCTCGAGGGCCGCGACCTCGTTGGCGACCAGCATCTCGAGCTCGCCCGCGCGCGCGATCGCGCGCTCGACGCCGTCGCCCATCGCCGCGACCTCGCGGCGGATGGCCTGGCCGACGGTCACGATCGAATCGCTGACGGCGCCCTCCGGCTCTGAGAAGCGGATCGCCACCTGCGCCATCGACTGCGCGATCATGCGCAGCTCCTGGCCGCGCCAGGCGAGGCTCGCGAGGAAATAGAACAGCAGAACGGGTGCGAAGAACACCGCGGCGAGGCCGGCGAGCACCAGCACGCCGCCGCTCTGGCCGATCAAGGCCTGCAAGGCGGGCAGGAAACCGATGGTCAGCAGCACGCAGCCGACGATCCAGATGCCTGCAAAGGCGGTTGCCAGCGTGTAGACGCCGCGCGACGGGCGGCCCTTCTGGATCGCCTGCAGCAACTGGCCGATGGTTTCGCGGTCGTCATTGGCCGGACGGCGCGCGGCGAGCGGCGGCGGCTCAATCTCGTCAAGGCTGCTGCGATCGATGCCCGGACGGGAGTCGAACGAATCCAGGCTCGACACGCCGTTCGGCATGACCGGCGGGGCTCCGTCAGCGTGGACCGAGCTCTGCGAGTCCGTGGGCGCGGACGAATCGCTGATGTTCAAAGCCTCCTGAATGGCGGACAGCGCAACTTCAGTCGGGTCTTTGACCTTTTTCGGAGTGTTCGCCATGTTGAGTCCGAGCCCTCGTCTTAATTTCGATCCGGCGAGCCGCGTACGAGTGCCCTCTCGCAACGCTCGAACCGGACGTCATCCCTCGCAGGCACCAGGGGTGGCAAATTCCGCCAGGTGACCCACTCCATCCGGGCATCATCCTATTGGCTGTGCCTGTTGAAAGAAATGGCCGTGGTTAAGAGATTCTTAATCATCGTTAACAGCAGCCGCCGTTAACACTTTAGAAGTTCTGCGAATTCCCGTTTCTGCCGCGATTGGGGCGGAGCCGGGCCCAAATCGCGGCAAACCCGCGGCAATTGGGCCGGTAACAATGCATTAACCATTGTCGTGCTTGGCTTACCACAGGCGCGCGCGGCGCGCCCGCCGGACCCGGATTGCCGCCATGATTCCCGACCTTTCACGGATCGAATGGATGCCCTCGCCCCCGCTGGTTCCCGACGACGGGCCGATCAGCCTGGACCTGCTGCGCCGGATGACGCTCGGCGACAGCGCGCTCGAGCGCGAGGTGCTCGCCATGTTCTCCAGCCAGGCCGTCCGCCTGCTGGAGCGGTTGCAGGTGATGCCCGAGGATGCCGCCACGGTCGCCCACACGCTGAAGGGCTCGGCCCGCGCCGTCGGCGCGCTCGACGTTGCCGACGCGGCGGAAGGGCTCGAAGCGGCGCTGCGGGCGGGCGATCCCGCCGATGCGCTGGCCTGGCTCGGCACGGCGATCGCGCAGGCCCGCGCGGCGATTTCGGAGATGCTCGGCGCGGCCTGAGCGGCCGGCGGCAGCACTAGCGCGGAGCGGAGCGGTCCGTTATAGGACAGCCCGACCTCATTTCCTGCGCAGCACGAGCACACATGGCCAAGATCACCTTTGTCGACCATACCGGCGAATCCCGAACCGTTGAGATCGAGAACGGCGCGACCGTGATGGAAGCGGCGATCCGCAATGCCATTCCCGGCATCGAGGCTGAATGTGGCGGCGCTTGCGCCTGCGCGACCTGCCATGTCTATGTCGACGAAGCTTGGCGCGAGAAGGTCGGCCCGCCGACCCCGATGGAAGAGGACATGCTCGATTTCGGCTACGATGTCCGGCCGAATTCCCGTCTTTCCTGCCAGATCAAGGTCTCCGACGAGCTCGACGGCCTCGTCGTCTCCACCCCCGAGCGTCAGGCCTGACCGTTCGCGTCGCGCCCTCGTCGCCGCGCCTCCGATGATCGCCGCCAGGCCTATGCCGGCGGCGCGATCGTCACGCCGCGGCGGACCCAGGGCTGTAGCGCAGCAATGAGATTCGGCGTCAGCGGCGCCGGCTTGCGCGTCACTTCGTCGATCAGGACCATGACCGCGGTGGCCGACGCCACGCAGCGCCCGTCCGAGAATACGACCTGCTCGCAGATCACCGACGTGCGCCCCAGCCTCACGACCCCCAGTCCCAGCTCGATTGTGCCCGGCCAGCGCAGCTCGGCCCGGAAATGCATGTCGAGTCGCACCATGATCCAGGCCAGCCCCTCTTGGCCGAGGCCGTGCCGCGGGTCCTTCATCAGGGTCACCCGGCCGGTCTCGAAATAGGTCGCGTAGACTGCGTTATTGACGTGCTGGTTGGGGTCGAGGTCGCCGAAGCGGACATTGTCCGTGAGGCGGTAGGGAAAGTCCTCCAGGCGTGGCGCGTGGTCGCGACGGGCCGTCTCTGTCACCGATTGATCTCCATCATTCATGTCCCCTTCAAACCCGGCTAACCCCGCCGCTGCAAGCCGCGCGAGCGGAGGGCGGCTTTTGTGCCTTCCCTGCGACCAGCCCGTTGGCTACAAATTCGGAACCGCCATCTGCCGCCCTCCGTCGAGCGGCGCCTCCAACGAGAAGAGCGACATGAGCGAAGCGATCAAGACCGATGTGCTGATCATTGGCGCGGGCCCTTGCGGACTGTTTGCCGTTTTTGAACTGGGGCTGCTCGACATCAAGGCGCATCTGATCGACATCCTCGATAAGGTCGGCGGCCAATGCGCCGAGCTGTATCCGGAGAAGCCGATCTACGACATTCCCGGCGTGCCGATGGTGACGGGGCAGGGCCTCACCGATCAATTGATGGAGCAGATCAAGCCGTTCAGTCCGACCTTCCATCTCGGCGAGATGGTCGAGAAGGTCGAGAAGATCGGCGATCCCGGTTTTCGCGTCACCACCGATGCCGGCAAGGTGTTCGAGTGCAAGGTCGTGGTGATCGCCGCCGGCGGCGGCTCGTTCCAGCCCAAGCGTCCGCCGGTGCCGGGCATCGAGGCCTACGAAGGCACCTCGGTATTTTATGCCGTGCGCAAGATGGAGCAGTTCCGCGACAAGCATGTCGTCATCGTCGGCGGCGGCGATTCCGCGCTCGACTGGACGCTCAATCTGCATCCCCTTGCCAAGCGCATCACGCTCGTCCATCGCCGCGACGACTTCCGTGCCGCGCCGCACAGCGTCGAGCAGATGCGCGCGCTGGTCGCGAGCGGCAAGATGGATCTGCGCATCGGTCAGGTGACCGCGCTCGAAGGTGCGAACGGTCAGCTTTCCGCGGCCACCATCAAGGGCAACGACAATGCGGTCGAGACCGTGCCGTGCGAGATGATGCTGCCGTTCTTCGGCCTGACGATGAAGCTCGGCCCGGTCGCCGAGTGGGGCCTCGCGCTCGAGCACAATCTCATTCCGGTCGAGACGTCGGCGTTCGAGACCTCGGTGCCCGGCATCTTCGCGATCGGCGACATCAATACCTATCCCGGCAAGATCAAGCTGATCCTGTGCGGCTTCCACGAGGGCGCGCTGATGGCGCAGAAGGCGCACCGCTACGTGTATCCGGAGAAGCGGCTGGTGTTCCAGTACACGACGTCGTCGTCGAGCCTGCAGAAGAAGCTCGGCGTCAACTAATTCGTTCGCACAGTGGAACCCGGCACCGCCGGGACCAACTCAAATGTGAAGAAATGTTTCCTGCGCGTGCCGGTTTCACCGGCGCGCCAGACCTGTTATGGGCTGGAACGATGCTCGAAACGGCCGTACTGTGCGGCCATTCATTTTGTGACTTGGTCAAGGTGAGATGATGATGCGCAATGCGTTTCCCCGACTTCGGCTGGTGCCTGGTGCGACGAAGCTCGCGATCGGCGCGCTCGTTGTTGCCGGTGCTCTGCTGACGCGGCCTGCGCTCGCGGCTGAGCCGACCGCGGCCGGTCTGTGGCAGAAGGTGGAGGATGGCAGGCCCGTCGGCTGGTTTCTCTTCATCGACCACGACGGCGTGTTCGAGGGCGTGATCGCCAAGACGTTTCCGCGTCCCGGCGACAATCCGAACGAGGTCTGTTCGAAGTGCAGCGATGACCGCAAGAATGCGCCGGTGCTCGGCATCTCCTTCGTGCGTGACATGAAGCGCGAGGGGCTGAAATACGAAGGCGGCAACGTGCTCAATCCGCGCGACGGCAACATCTGGAAGGCCAACATGCGGGTCACTCCGGATGGGCAGTCGCTGATCCTGCACGGCTATCTCGGCATCTCGCTGTTCGGCAAGGACGAGACCTGGACCCGCCTGCCGGACAGCAACATGGCGCAGATCGATCCGGCGATCCTCGCCAAATATCTGCCCTCGCAAGCGACGACGGCAACAGGCCCTGCCACCAAGCAGGCGCCGCCGATGATGAAGAAGCCGGCTGCAATCAAGTAGACGGCTTCCGAACTACGACCGTCGCTCCGGGCTGACAAGGGAGCGCGATCTCGGACACCGCGTCGGCGAAGAGCTTGATCCGGATCAAGCGCGTGGTCGACGACAAGGTCTCCATGATCATCCGAGCGTTGCTTGCCGGTGGTTGTGCGGGCCATTGGCCGCAGCGGTCGGAATTCGACGAGGGAGCGATGCTGATGCTGCGTTGGATAATCGCGGGGAGCGCGGCCATCTCCATGATCCCGATCGCCGCTGCTCAAACCCATGATTCCAATTATCCTGTCTGCCTACAAAAGTGGGAATGGGGTGGTAGCACCTCTTTCGAATGCACCTATACATCCTGGGATCAGTGTCGAAGGGCAGGCTGGGGTCTCGCGGCCATGTGCGTGAACAACCCATATTGGGCACAACGACAATCAGGATCGCTTGGCGGTGGTCGCCGCCGACTTGCGCGCTGAGCGTTGGGACGTCGAGGGGCGGCCCAGCTCTCCGTCCGCTCCCAACTCACCATGAGGCTCAGAGATCTCGCTGCCACACGGCCATTGTCCCTGAGCGCCCGCTCACGGAGGGCCTCCCGAAAGACGCTGTGCGGAGCGGAGCGCTTCAGGCCGTTCTTCCTCTGCGATCTCTGCCCGAATGGCCGACTACTGCCTCACCACGCCCGCGGGCGGCAGCGGCTGGCTGGTGACGTTGGGCTCGGCCGCATCGAGGTTGAGCACTTGCGCCGCAGCCGGAAAGGCGGCGTCGGCCATCGCGGCATGGCCCTCCGCCGTCGGATGCACGGCGCCGCCATAGACCGCGGACAGCACGCCCCAGCTCGCATCGTGGATGTCGGAGGGCTGCATCGCCGCCGGCAGCCCTTGCGGATAGGTCATCGCCGAGAAGTAGCTGTCGTTGGCGTCGCGGATCCAGCGCGCGCGCGGCAGATAGGGGCGATACTCGCTGGCGCCGCGGCCGCACAGCAGCGGCTCGTTGGCGGCGCTGACGATGTTCGGATCGAAGCTGGCGCCGTCGGCCGAAAAGCATTCGCGGTCGAACGGCGGATCCTGCGGCGAGCGGGCGCAGAAGCCGTGATCGGCAAACGCGGCCTGATGCGCATCGACGAAGGTCATGCGGTCGGCCTGCGGGTCGCGGCACAGGACTCCCGCGGTGCATTGCGCCAGCCCGCGCAGTGACGGCAGGAACTCGTTCTCGACGAAGCCCGCGACCTTGGCGAGCCGCTGCGGATTGGCATTGAACGACGGGTGGACCTCGAAGCCGGCCGGACCACCCGGGCAGGGCGTGCCCGGGCCGCTCAGCGCCGGGTTGCCGTAGGATGTGTAGATGACGTGCGAGAGGTCGCCGACCAGCGGCTTCAGCGCCTCGCGCAGCTTGGCAAAACCCTGCGGCAGGTCGCGCGCCAGCTCGCTGCGCGATTCCTCGACCGAGCCGATCACGCCGGAGCGCTTGAACAGCGTGCGCTCGGTGGGCGTATCGACGATGACGTCGGCGACGAGGCCGGAGAAGTTGATGTCGTTGGCGCCGATCGACAGCAGAATCAGATCGAGCTTGCGGTCCGGCTGGCGGCGCTTGGCCGCGGTCAGCGCCTCGCGCAGCTCGCCGAGCTGGCCGTTGACGCCGCCGGCGCAAGTGGCCGCAGAGCGGCCCGGCGTGCATTCGCGCGCGCGCTGACTGCCGAACAGGCCGTCGGCGATGGTAGCGCCGGTGCAGGCAAGCGGCAGGTAGGTGACCGCGACATGCGGATAGCGCACGGCGAGCGCCAGCGCCGTCCGTGTCTGGTAGCTGTAGAGCGAGCGGTGGCAGGCGGCGTTGAGCCAGACCGCGCTGTGCTTCTGCCAGTTCTGCAGCGTGTCCGGCGCCTCGCAGGCGCGGCCGCCTTTGAAGCCGGCGCGGCTCGGCCGATAATATTGCGCGGTCGGACCGCCGAGATAGGAGCGGAAGCAGAAGCCTTCGTCGGCGAGCGCGATCGGGCGGTCCGGATTGCCCTCGCCGGAGGCGATGCTGTCGCCGAGGCCGGCGATCAGGACGTCGCGGACCTGGATTCCGGTCGAGACCTGCAGCGTCCCATCCGGGCTGGCGACATCGACGGATGCCACGGTCTGCCGGCCGTAGCGGACGCGCAGGTTGACCGGCTCGGCGCAGTCGAATGTCGAGGTCTGCGGCCCGTCGCCGTCGTCGAACGACCACGCGCAGGTGGCGCCGACCGGAACCGGGCCGGTCAGGCGCACGGTGACCGGGTGGTCGATCGGCGTGAGATAGCTTTCCTTGACGTTGTCGCGCGTGCATGGCTCGTTGATGCGACCGGCGAGGTCGATGCAGAGCCGGTTGACGACGTTGCGGGCCCAGCCGCGGCCGTCGCTCTGCACCGCCAACGCCTGCTCGGCGGCGAGGATGGAGCGGTCGCGCGTGCTCTCGGTATGCAGCAGGAAGTCGCGCTCCTCCCGGAAGAGACGGAAGCGGTTGCGCACCTCCCAGCTGATCTGCAGCGGCGGCGCCGTGCCGAACTGCGCGGCGGCCTCGGTGGCGGCGAGAGGGGCAAGCAGGCCGGCCAGGACGCAGGCGGCGAGCAACGGACGATGGGGCATTCGGGTCATGCGCAAGGATTCACGTCAGCGATGGGGCGGAAATAAGAGGATCGCACGCGACTTCAACCGGCCGAGGGGCGAGCCGCTGCGTCGTCCGCGAGAGAATTGATGCTCAGCGCTGGGAGTGCCGCTTGATGCGCTGGGGAACCGCAGCGTGCGCCGTGGTCGCGGCGCGCTTGGCGGCGATCTCGTCCGACACCGCGCCCTGCAGCCGGCGCCGCTCCTGCCACGGCTTGACCACATTCAGCCAGAGTTCCCTGATGCCCATGATGGAGATCGCCGTCGCGAACGGGATCACGAAATACAGCACGCGGAAAACGAGCAGGGTGGCCAGCAACTGCTCGCGGCCGAACTGCGGCAGCGCCACCAGCATCGCGGCATCGAACACGCCGATGCTGCCGGGGGCATGGCTGGCAAAGCCGAGCAGGGTAGCGAGGATGAACACCACCGACAGCGACAGGAAATCGATCGGCGGAGCGGCGGGGACGAGGAGGTACATCGCCAGCGCGCAGAAGCCGAGGTCGACCACTCCGATCAGGATCTGCACGAGCGTGAGCTGCGCCGAGGGCAGCACCACCTTCCAACCGTTCTGGCCGAGCTGGCGCCGGTTCTTGCCGGCGGTCAGCCATCCGAGATAGGCGAAGATCGCCCCGAGGATGCCGATCGCGATCAACTGGTTCACCGCCGGGGGCAACTGGTCCATCGCGGTGGCGGCGGCCGGATGCAAGGTCATGCCGATACCGAGCACGAACAGATTGCCGAGCCAGAAGGTCAGGCCCGATAGGAAGCAGATCTTGGCGACGTCGATCGCGGACAGGCCGTAGTCGGAGTAGATCCGGAACCGGATGGCGCCGCCGGTGAACACGGTGGCGCCGATGTTGTGGCCGATCGAATAGCTGGTGAAGGCGCTCATCGCCGCGATGCGATAGGGCACGTGTTTCTTGCCAATCGTTCGCAGCGCAAAATAGTCATAGAAGGTCAGCGTGCAGAACGCGCCGACCACACACAAGGCCGCGAGCGCGATGTGACCGGGCGGGATTTCGGTGAGCGCGGTCAGGATGACGCCGGCGTCGACGCCCTTCAGCGTGCGCACGAGCGTCGTGATCGCGAAGGCGATGATCGCAAGGCTCGCTGCAATCCCCAGCCGCTTCCAGCCGATCCATTTCTTGAAGCCACGCCCAAGCGTGGTCAGCAGGCGCTGCATTCATCCTCCCGGCGGGGCGGTACTAGATCTTGGAAAAGAGGCGAAACCATTGATCGATGGGGCGGGCAATTCGTGACAGCCTGTTTCTTATGCTAAAATGCGCGGCTTGTGCAGTCCTTGACACAGGTCAGCTCCGACCCATGCGGCGCAGGTCTGTCACACTCCGGTCACATGGCTGGCCGCCCATCCGCCTCAGTTCGGTCCAACTGGTTACCCGCGGGGTTCACGGGCAAACTTGGTCCTCCGCGCCCGGTTCCGGACGGCAGGCTCGGTGACACAGGAACGACCGCCGCTGCCGCCGGTTAGCGCCCGCGAGCACAGCGAACATGGCGACCACCGGTCGGGGGCGGGACCTGCCATGTTCCCGAACCAGGAGGACGTGAAGCAAATGGGATTGTTCACAAAGGACATCAAGACGATGAACGATCTGTTCGTTCATCAGCTGCAGGACATCTATTACGCCGAAAACCAGCTCGTCAAAGCGCTGCCCAAGATGGCGGAGAAGGCGAGGGATCAGAAGCTCAAGCAGGGTTTTCTTGCCCATCTCGACGAAACCAGGACGCATGTGAAGCGGCTCGAGCAGGTGTTCGAGATGCATGGCATTGCGCCCAAGGCAGTCGACTGCCCGGCGATCGACGGCATCATCGAAGAGGCGGAGGAGGTCGCCGGCGAGGTCGCGGACAAGACCGTGCTTGACGCCGCCCTGATCAATGCCGGCCAAGCGGCCGAGCACTATGAGATCACCCGCTATGGCAGCCTGATCGCCTGGGCCAAGCAGCTCGGCCGCAGCGACTGCGCCGCCGTGCTGCAGAAGACGCTCGACGAGGAGAAGGCGACCGACATGAAGCTGACCAAGCTCGCCGAGACGAGCGTCAACCTGCGCGCCGCGAGCTGACGCTCGATCGTTGATGAGGCAAAACGCCGCGCGGGTCGCCCGCGCGGCGTCGGCGGATCGCGCCGGTCAGGTCTTGCGCAGCGCGAAGTTGGCGCCGCAGAACGCCATCAGGGCGCCGAGGCAGAGCGCGGCGAGGCCTGCCAGTACGCCCGAGGCCGACGGCACGGGGCTCGGACCGGAGATCGCCTGGCCGATGCCGGCCAGCATCAGGACGCCGACCACGACCAGGAAGTTGCGCATCCGCTGCGGGATCTCGCCCGACACCGCGCTGTGCATGATGTTGGCGATGAAGTAGCCCGAGGAGAACCCGACGGTGGCGATCAGCCACCATGCGATCGCCGATCCCGCCGGCATGAAGGCGCCGCTCTCGGTCTGCCACAGGCCGCCGAGATCGAGCCCGTAGCGGGCGCCGAGCATGTGCACCGCCAGCGCCAGCAGCACGCCGGCGGCCATCGCCCCGGCCAGGATCAAATGGCGCGGAAAATAGATCGTTTCGCTCATGCTCCGCTTGTAGGATAAGGCGCGTGCCACACGCAACAGGACCGATCCATTTCCGAGCGCACCACCACGGCCGGCGATGATACGATCCGCTACGCCTACAAGGCGTCGCTGATCGGGGCCGCGCACCAGTTCGAACTGACGGAGCAGGGCCTGTCGTGGCGGTTCGCCGGCCGTACCGGCCTGTGGCCTTACGCCGAGATCGCCGCGATCCGGCTGTCCTACCGACCGGTGTCGATGCAGGCGAAGCGTTTTCGGGCCGACGTCACCCATCGCGACGGCCGCCGCCTCGGCATCATCTCCGTCTCGTGGCAGACGGCTGCCCTGATGGCGCCGCAGAGCGAGGCCTATCGCGCCTTCATTCTCGGGTTGCATGCGCGGCTCGCCGTCAGCGGCAGCAACGCGCGGCTGACCGCGGGCCTCGGCCGCTTCACCTACGGCGCGGCGCTCGCCGCGATCGCGCTGCTCGCCGTCGCGATGGCCGGGCTTCTGGTGCGTGCGCTCGTCATCGCCGAATGGTCGGGCGCGTTGTTCCTGATCGGCTTCGCCGCGCTGTTCGCCTGGTATGTCGGCGGCTTCATCACCCGCAACAGGCCGCGCAGCTACACGTTCACGGACATTCCGGCCGCGCTGCTGCCGTGATCACGCAATCGCATCGCCGGTCACCGAATGTGATCGTGCAGATTTGGCGCACCATGCCAGACTGAGCGAGTCGCTTTCGGAGTGGGACGATGCAGGATCGCGCGCTGCGCAGGCCGGATGACGCCGAGATCGCCGCGATCAACGCGCGGCATTTCGCCGACACGCCGCTGCGGCCGGCCGATCTGCTGTTCGTGTTCGGCACCCGCGTCGACGAGGAGCTGCGTGCCGAGACGGCGGCGAAGCTATGGCAGCAGGGCTACTTCCGCCACGCCATCGTCAGCGGCGGGATCACGCCGGGCGCGGATGTTTCGGAGTGTACGCTGATCAAGGCTGCCATGGTGAGGCACGGCATTCCGGCCGAGCGCATCCTCGAAGAGCACCACGCCACGAACACCGGCGAGAACGTCGTGCTCGCGCTGCCGGTGATCGACGCCGCGCTCGGCCTCGCCAATGTCGGCAGCGTGATCTGCCTCGGCAACAGCTGGACCGCGCGACGCTACGCGATGACCCTGCAGCGGCACTGGCCCGAGGTGGAGAAGATGCTGCTGACGGTCGACGGCTTCGGCGTGCCGCGCCATCTCTGGCACACACATCCCGAATTCCGCCGCCGCGTGCTCGGCGAATGGGACAAGATCGCGCCGTACAAGGCGAAGGGCTACATTGCGGAGTGGCCGTGAGGCGCAAAGCTCGAGGCAAAGGTGCGAGCCCCGTAGGGTGGGCAAAGTCATCGGGGGGCGCGAGCCGCACGATGATGTGCCCACCGTCTCTCCATCCGCGCGAGACGGTGGGCACGGCGCCCTCAGATGGCACGGACAAGCACGCTGATCGGGCGCGCCTTTGCCGACCCTACGCACTGCCCTCCATGACGGAGCTTCCATGACCAAAGGTGCAAGCCGGATTGTCGCCCATTATGAGCGTCACGCATTGGCGTGGGACGCTGACCGCCGCGCGGCCGCCTGGACTGACAAGCCTCCCATCGAACGCTTCGTTACGCTCCTGCGGCCGGGCGCGAACGTGCTCGATCTTGGCTGCGGGGGTGGTGTGCCGGTCGCAGCGCACATCTCGGCGCAAGGATTTTCCGTCACCGGGGTGGACAGCTCGCCGACGATGATCGCGCTGTGTCGGACGCGAATGCCGGATCAGGAATGGGTCGTTGCCGACATGCGGTCGTGGACCTCAGGGCGGCGATTTGACGGGGTGTTGGCGTGGGACAGCTTCTTCCATCTCGGACATGATGACCAGCGGCGCATGTTTCCGATCTTCGCGGCCTGCGCGGCTTCGGGCGGCGTGCTGCTGTTCAACGCCGGACCCGCACATGGCGAAGCCATCGGGTCCTACCGCGGCGATCCGCTCTATCATGCGTCTCTCGATCCGTCCGAGTACGCTGCGTTGCTGCGCGACAATGGATTCGAACTGATCGCACAGTCAGTCGGCGAGCCGGCCAACGGCGAGCGCAGCTTCTGGCTTGCCCGCGCCGTTCGGGCTCCGCCCGTCTGACCCAACACTTGCTCAGGGTCTTCCAACACGCGCGTGAGATTCGATGGGATCGTTTCACGCTAGCCGGATCCTTATTCACAGCCAACCGAAGCAAGATCTCGATCGAGATCACGCCGACGCATGATCGGGGGCATTCGGACAACCGCGTGGTTCATTCCGTCAGCGGACTGCGTTCACTGACCTATCTTTTTGATGCAGATCGGTTGGCCATTGGGGACAGGAGTGCAATCCCAGTCCGGACCAAATCCGGTATTCGGATTAGGATTGGGAAACCAGTAGAAGCCAGAAACGAGAAGGCAAAGCAGCGCGACGATGAATAGGATACCCAATACGTCACCAGCCCTTGGATAAGGCAGAGGCCATCTCATGACGGTGTCCTCAGTCGGCGCTTCGGTCGGGCAATATGATCGAGAAACGCCAATGCAATGGCAATGACCACGAAGTGGAAATTGGTCCACGCGCAGGATGCGTCGGACGGGCCGCGTCTTACGGCCTCACCACGAGCACCGAGCACTTGGCGTAGCGCACGACGTGGCCGGCGTTGCTGCCGAGGAAGTAGGTCCGCATCGCCGGGCGGTGCGAGGTCATTACGATCAGGTCGGCCTTGACCTTGGCTGCCTCCTCGAGGATCTCGTGATAGATGCCGCCCTGGCGTACCGTATAGCTGATGCGCTCCGCCGGGATGCCGGATTCGCGCGCCACGATCGACAGCGCTTCCTCGGCGGTCTCGCGCTGCTGCGCGTCGAAATCGGCCGGGACGTATTCGGCGAGCATCACCGGCGTCATCGGCATGACGTTGAGCAGATGCACCGTGCCGCTCCAGGTCTGTGCCAACGTGGCCGCGGTGGCGATGGCGGGCTTGGCGAGGTCGGTGTCGGCCAGATCGATCGGCACCAGAATCGAGTTGAACATCGAAGGTCCTCCTCTGTCCGCCGGGATTACGCGCCGGACCGGACCTGCCTGTCAATCGACCGAGCCATGCTTGAGCAGCTTGGGCGTGACGAATCTCAGGAGACGACCGCGGGTGAAGCTGACGTCGCCCCAATCGTCAGTGTCGAAATCGAGCACCGCCAAACCCGCGGTCGGCATGTTGCGCATCAGCTCGTGGCGGGCCTCTGAATCGCCCCCGCCGGTCAGCGCCAGCGCGAGCTCGTGCATTCCGGGATTGTGCCCGACGAGCAGGAGCTGCTTCGGATCGTGCACTGCCGCGAGGCGGATGTGATGCAGCATCTGCATCGGCTCGGCGCCGTAGAGCCCGGGAACGGTCTCGACCTGCGGGGCCGGGACACGGTCCTTCATCGCCGCAAGCGCGAGGTCCCAGGTCTGCTGTGCCCGGACCGCGGTCGAGACCAGCACCAGCTCCGGCACCGGCGGGTGGCTGGCGATGAAATCGCCGATCATGGCGGCATCCTGGTGCCCGCGCTCGTCGAGACGGCGGTCCTGGTCGCGGCCGGTCGGCGCGTCAGTCTCGGTCTTGGCGTGGCGCAGCAGCATCAATCGGCGCATGGAATTCCGTCTCGAATCGTTCAGGCTGGGTCCGGCTGTACCACGTCTCTTTGTCGCCATTAAAAGCGTCATGACGTCCGGCGCAGGGTTCGCTAAGAAAACGCCATGAGCGAGACTTCCACAAGCGTGAACGATGACGCGGATGCCGCAGGTGCACACGGCCGCACCAGGCTGAATTTCGACCTCGACGTCGACGTCTGCGTGGTCGGGGCGGGATTGGCCGGCTTGACGGTGGCATTGTGCGCGGCCCGGCAGGGGGCGAGCGTCGCGGTGCTGGAAGGCCGCCAGGTCGGGTGGAACGCATCCGGCCACATGATCGGCACGGTGATGCCTGGGTTCGACCTGCCGCTGCCGGATCTGATCGAGCGCGTCGGGCTCGCGCATGCCCGGGCGCTATGGGCGTTGTCCTGGTCCGGTGCCGAGTTCATCCGCGCCCAGGCCACCGAGGCAGCGATGCCGGGCATCGGGCTCAGCGAGGGCGCGCTCGAAGTCTCCAATGTCGACGCCGGCGACGCCTTGATCCGCCGCCTGCAGATGCTGCACGAGGATTTCGACACCGAGGTCGAGGGCTGGCAGATCGAGCGCGTCAGGACCGAGCTCAAGACCGACCGCTACTTCCACGGCGTCCATTATCCCAAGGCGTTCCAGCTCGACGGCCGCAGGTACGTTCACGCGCTGGCGCGGCTCGCGCACAAGGCCGGGGCGCGGATCTTCGAGGACACGCCGGTGGTCAGCATCGATGCGTCGGGCGTGCGCAAGCGCATCGTGACGCCGTCGGCGCGGATGCGCGCCTCGCACATCGTGCTGGCCGGCAACATCCATCTCGGCGCGCCGCTGCAGAAGCTGTCCGATACGCTGCTGCCGGTGTGGCGCTATGGCGGCGTCACCGCGCCGCTCGGCGAGCGCCTCGCCGAGGCGATTTCCTTCCAGGGATCGGTCAGCGACACCGACGGCATCGATCATTTCCGAATCGTCGACGGTGACCGGCTGATGTGGGCGAGCCCGGAGACGACCTGGGACGCGCGGCCCAGCGGATTTGCCGCGGCGCTGCAGCGCCGGATCCGGACGGTGTTTCCGCAGCTCGGCCGGGTCGAGATCGCCGACACCTTCGGCGGCGTCACCGGCCAGACCGTGCACGGCATGCCGCAGATCGGCCAGCTCCGCAAAGGCCTGTGGGTCGCGAGCGGCTTCGGCCGGCAGGGGCTCAACACTTCGGCGATGGCCGGACAGCTGATCGCCCAGGCGATCCTCGCCGGCGACGATCGCTGGAAGCTGTTCTCGCCGTTCGAACTGGTCTGGGCCGGCGGCGTCAGCGGCCGGGTTGCCGGGCATGTCGTCAATCTCTGGGTCCGCGGCCGCTCCGCCGCGGCCGGGACGCTGGCGCGACACCGCGAGCGCGTGCGTGCGCAGGAGCGCATGCGCGAGATCCGGGCGGCCGAAGCGCGGCGCCGGGCGGCCGAGCGGCCCGGCTCGCGGCTGCCGCTGCGGCCGCAGCCATCCGATCTGAACCGCCATCCCGACGCCGGGGAGGGCTGACACCT
The DNA here is from genome assembly GCF_032487575.1 of Bradyrhizobium sp. SZCCHNRI1009. Taxonomy (NCBI): domain Bacteria; kingdom Pseudomonadati; phylum Pseudomonadota; class Alphaproteobacteria; order Hyphomicrobiales; family Nitrobacteraceae; genus Bradyrhizobium; species Bradyrhizobium sp. SZCCHNRI1009. Next base: position 89,222 of record NZ_JAUEUL010000023.1, read on the forward strand.
CGCAAGAAAGTGAGCCGCCGCGCCCGCGCCTGACGTAACTTCGCGGGATCCCATCCGTAGATCCGGTAACCCATCGCCGTACGGAGACCGCCATGATCGACCGCCGCCTGATGTTGACCACCGCCGCCGGACTGTTCGGCTTCGCCGCCCTGCGCTGGCTCGGCGGTTCCGCGCCGGCCCGCGCCGCCGAGAAGTTCGAGGTCGAGAAAACCGAGGCCGAATGGCGCGCGCAACTGACGCCGCAGCAATACGAGATCCTACGCGAGGAGGGCACCGAGCGGCCCTGGACCAGCCCGCTGCTGAAGGAGCATCGCAAGGGTACCTTCGCCTGCGCCGGCTGCGACCTGCCGCTGTTCTCCTCCGACACCAAGTTCGACAGCGGCACCGGCTGGCCGAGCTTCTTCAAGCCGCTCGACAATGCCGTGGCGACCCGCCAGGACAAGACCTACGGCATGGTCCGCACCGAGGTGCATTGCCGCCGCTGCGGCGGCCATCTCGGCCACGTGTTCGACGATGGCCCCAAGCCGACCGGCCTGCGCTACTGCATGGACGGGCTGTCGCTCACGTTCCACCCGGCAAATCCGTCGTCGACCTGACGGGAATCTGCGCCCGGATATTCCGGCTCGTCCGTTCAAGGCTCAGATGGGGGTCTTGAGGACGCGCCGGTAGCCGTGACGAGCGGCCGCGCCGGAGCGCGATTTGGCGTGTCCGGCCCGGCAAGAACTGCCGGCTCGGCAATTGTTCACCAGTTTTGACGCTGGTTTTTTGACGTTGTTGTTTTTCAACCCGCTGATTTCACAGTATTTTCGCATCTGGCACAGCGATTGCGACAGCTCTCCACGAAACGCGGTGCGGGCCGACCTGTCACCGGCATCACAGTGGAGAGATTGGTATGGGTATCTTCGACGCGATGAATACTTCGGTGAGCGGTCTGTCCGCTCAATCATTCGCGCTGCAGAACATTTCCGGTAACATCGCGAACGCGTCGACCGTCGGCTACAAGGGCATCGGCACCAGCTTCGAAGACCTCATCCCCAACGCGACCAACCCGACGCGCCAGAATGCCGGCGGCGTCACCGCCTTCGCCAAGGCCACCATCACCACCCAGGGCACCGTCTCGACGTCCTCGGTCGCCACCAACATGGCGATCAACGGCGACGGCTTCTTCAACGTGCAGAAGGCCTCCTCGGTCGTCGACAACGTGCCGGTCTTCACTGGCGTCACCAACTACACCCGGCGCGGCGACTTCCAGCTCAACGCCAACGGCAACCTGATCAACGGCGCCGGCTATTACCTGATGGGCGTCGCGGTCGATCCGAAGACCGGCAACGCCACCGGCAACGTGCCGACCGTGCTGCAATTCGCCAACAATTTCGTGCCGGCGCAGGCGACCACCGCAATCCAGTACGCCGCCAACCTGCCGACGCAGCCGAAGACCGCCGCGAGCGGCAATGCCGCGACCGGCACCCTGGTCGCGGCCGGCGGCCTCAACTCGGCCGACCTCTCCAACGTGCCGCTGCCGGTGGGCACCAACTTCTACGCCGACTCCACCGTCACCGGCGGTACGGCGGTCAACAAGAACGCGGCGAACATCACCACGTCGACGCTGCTGTCGGGTGGTGCGGCCACCGATTCGATCACGAGCAACTTTGCCACCGGCGACACGATCACCATGACCGGCAGCGCGGGCGACGTCATCACCTTCACTTTCGTCGCCTCCGGCGCCTCGGGCACCCAGATCAATGTCGGCGACTCCGTCGGCACGCTGATGGCGAAGATCGCGGCCGTCACCGGCGTGACGCCGACCATCACTGCCGGCAAGATCACGCTGCATTCCGGCAGCGGCGAGGACTGGACCATGAGCAGCGCGTCCCCGGGTTTCACCGCGCTCGGCCTCACGTCACCGGTGGCACTGACGCGCACGGCGAGTCCCGGCACCGGCATCGTGATCGGCAATGATCTCACCAACTTCAACAACGAGACGATCTCTGGCGGCGCGGTCACGGCCTACAACTCGTCGGGCACGCCGGTGAACGTGCAGTTGCGCTGGGGCAAGGTCGACAGCGCGACGCTCGGCACCGGCCACAAGGACACCTGGAACCTGTTCTACCAGACCGACTCGAACGCGACCGGCTCGACCGTGGCGTGGCAGAACGTCGGCACCAACTTCCAGTTCGCCTCCGACGGCTCGCTGGTGTCGCCGACGACCTCCAACATCTCCATCCCCAACGTCGTGGTCGACGGCACCACGCTCGGTACCGTCAGCCTCAACATCTCCTCGGGCGCGCTGACGCAATATGCGAGCACGATCGGCTCGGCGACCATCAACCAGATCAATCAGAACGGCTTCGCCGCCGGTCAGTTGCAGTCGGTCGCCGTCAACAACAGCGGCGTCGTCACCGGCACCTTCTCCAACGGCCAGACCATCAACCTGGCGCAGGTGACGCTGTCGCATTTCAACGGCACCAATTACCTGAAGGCGCTCGACGGCGGCGCCTATGAGGCGACCGATCAGTCCGGCCAGGCCATCATCGGCGCGACCGGCAAGATCTCGGGCGGCTCGCTGGAAGGCTCGAACACCGACATCGCCGACGAGTTCACCAAGCTGATCGTGACCCAGCAGGCCTATTCGGCCAACACCAAGGTGATCACGACGGCCAATTCGATGGTGCAGGATCTTCTGAACGTGCTGCGCTGATCGCGCTGAGACGTGGCAGTTGAATTGACATAAGGCTACCGCACATGGGTTTGAGTTCTGCCCTCGCCACCGCGATGTCCGGCCTGCGTTCGACGCAGGCCGCGCTCTCGATCATCTCGTCGAACGTCGCCAACGCGAACACCCCCGGCTACGTCGCGCAGAACCCGAACCAGATCGAGGTCGCCAGCGGCGGCTTCGGCTCGACGGTGACGACGACCGGCGTCAACCGTCAGCTCGATCTGTTCGTCCAGAACCAGCTCCGCACCGAGACCTCGGGCGGGACCTACGCCAATCAGATGGCCAACATCCTGAGCCAGCTGCAGACCGTGTACGGTACGCCCGGCGGCAGCGGCACGCTCGAGACGGCGCTGAACAATTTCACCACGGCGCTGCAGTCGCTGTCGAACAATCCGAGCAACCAGTCGGCGCAATCGGTGGCGCTGTCGGCGGCGCAGGGCGTGGCGCTGCAGCTCAACGCGACCACCAAGGGCATCCAGACCCTGCGCAGCAATGTCGAGCAGGACATCGGCAATTCGGTCACGCAGGCCAACGCGGCGATCAAGCAGATTGCGACGCTCAACACGCAGCTGCAGGGCCTCGACAGCTCCGACCCGCTGGCGGCGACCCTGCAGGACCAGCGCGACAACGCGATCAACACGCTCGCCAAATATGTCGATATCCGCGTCGTGTCCGACCCGACCAACGGCACGAGCATATTCACCAATTCGGGCATCCAGCTGGTCGGCGCGGGCCTCAGCTCGGAGTTCACCTTCTCCTCGCCGGGGACGCTCGACGCCACCTCGCTCTACAACAGCGATCCGACCAAGACCGGCGTCGGCCAGCTCAACATCAAGCTGTCGAACGGCGTGTCGCTCGACGTCGTGTCGAACAATCTCCTGAACTCGGGCCAGATCGCAGCCGACCTCAAGCTGCGCGACCAGACCCTGGTGCAGGCCCAGACCCAGGTCGACCAGCTCGCGGCGACGATGGCCTCGGCGCTGTCCGACAAGACCACGGCGGGCACCGCGGTGACCGGTCCGCCGGCCGGCTTTGACGTCTCGACATCAGGGCTGCTGGCGGGCAACACCATCAACCTGACCTACACGGACTCGAGCAACGTCCAGCGTCAGATCAAGGTCGTCAACGTCAACGATCCCGCTGCGCTGCCGCTGCAGAATGCCACCGGCGCCAACCCGTCCTATGTCGGCGTCGACTTCTCGCTCGGCATGGCCTCGGTGGTGTCGCAGCTCAACAGCGCGCTCGGGTCGGCGCATCTGCAGTTCTCCAATCCCTCCGGCAGCACGCTGCGGATCACCGACGACGGCACCAGCCAGGCGACCGTCAAGGCGGCCTCGGCCACCACCACGACGCAGACGCTTGCCAGCGGCAATGCGCAGCTCCCGGTGTTCACCGACGGCGGCGCGCTCTACACCGGCGCGATCACCTCGACCGGCTCGCAGATGACGGGGCTCGCCGGGCGGCTCAACGTCAACCCGGCGCTGCTCAACGATCCGACCAAGCTGTCGACCTATTCGACCTCGCCGCAGACGGCGGCCGGCGACTCGACGCGGCCGGACTTCCTGTTCGCGCAGCTCACCTCGGCGACCTTCAGCTACTCGCCGACCACCGGCCTCGGCTCGGCGGCGCAGCCGTTCCAGGGCACGGTGTCCGGCTATCTGCAGCAATTCGTCAGCCAGCAGGGCAGTGCGTCGACGTTGGCGACCCAGCTCAGCCAGGGCCAGGCCGTCGTGGTCAGCACGCTGAAGGAGAAGTTCCAGGGCACGGCGGGGGTCAACATGGACAGCGAGATGTCCAACCTGATCCAGGTCCAGAACACCTATGCGGCAAACGCCCATATCATGTCGGTCGTGCAAAGCATGATGCAGAGCCTGCTCCAGGCGTTTTAGTGAGGCGCGTGTAAGATGACGATCAGCAGTGTCAATTACGGAAGCTCTCTGCTCGGCCTGTCCGTGCGGAACATCACGAGCCAGCTCGCGGACCTTTCCACGCAGCTCTCGAGCGGCGTCAAGGCGAACAACTACGCCGGCATGGGGCCCGACGAGGGGTTCGCGATCGCGGCGCGGGCGCAGCTGTCGAACATCTCGGCGTTCACGCTGACGATGACCCACGTCAATACCGTGATCGGCGCGGTCAATACCTCGCTGCAGTCGCTGTCCAAGATTCATGACCAGGTCCAGAGTGGCGCCTCGGCGACACCGCAGAACCTGACCAGCACTGGCCAGACCACGGGACAGCTGACGGCGCTGTCCAACCTGTCGGCGATCACCGGCATTCTCAACACGCAGGTCGGCGACCGCTACATTTTCTCCGGCAGCGCCACCGACCGGCCGGCGATCGCATCGGCCGACGACATCCTGAACGGCACCACAACGCAGGCCGGGCTCAAGCAGGTCATCGCCGAGCGGCAGCAGGCGGATCTCGGGCTCAACGGTCTCGGGCGTCTCAACCTGTCGGCGTCGGCCACCATGCCGATCACGCTGGCGGAGGACGTCGCCGGCTCGCCGTTCGGCTTCAAGCTGAGCGGGGTGACGTCGTCGCTGACCAACGCCACGGTGACCGGACCGTCCGGCTCGCCCGCGGGCATCTCGGTCGATCTCACCGCCGGCAATCCGAACGCGGGCGACCAGATCAGCTTCACCTTCAAGCTGCCCGACGGCACCTCGGAATCGATCAAGCTGACGGCGTCCACCACGACGCCGGCGCCGACCAATACGTTCGCCATCGGCGCCACGCCCGCGGCCACCTCCGCCAATCTCAACGCGGCGCTCAACACGGCGCTGTCGACGCTGGCCAACACCTCGCTCACCGCCGCCTCGGCGATCGTCGCCGGTGACAACTTCTTCAACACGGCGAGCTCCGTGTCGGGCACCGTGGTCAACAACAAGCTCGCAACGCCGGCGCCGATCACCGGAGCGACGCTGCTGTCGGGCGGTGCGGGCTCCGACTCGATCGCGACCAGCTTTGCGACCGGCGACACCATCACCGTCAACGGGCAGACGCTGACCTTCGTCGCCTCCGGCGCCAACGGCAACAACCAGATCAATATCGGCGACAGCGTGCAGACGCTGCTGTCGAAGATCGATGCGCTCAGCGGCACGTCGACGCCGTCGACGGTCAGCGGCGGCGTGATCACTTTGCGCACCGACGACGCCGCCAGCTTCTCCGTCACAAGCTCGAACGCCGGCGCCTTGACGGCGCTCGGCTTTTCCGGAACCGTCACGGCGCCGACGCCGCCGTTGCGCGTCTCCGGCTCGCCGCTGGGATCGGCGACCAGCCTCGTCAACGGTTCGGCCAACACCGTCGCCTGGTACACCGGCAACAGCGGTCCCGGCTCGGCGCGGTCGAGCGCGACCATCCGGATCGACACGGCGCAGAGCATTCAGTTCGGCGCCCAGGGCAACGAGTTTGCGATCCGCAACCTCGTGCAGCAGACCGCGGTCTATGCCGCCGTCAACACGCCGCCGGCGGGTGCGAATGCCCCGCAGCAGATCGGCGCGCTCAGCCAGCGCATCGCCGCCAACCTGACGCCGCAGCTCGGCCAGCAGGCGATCTCGGACATCCAGACCGAGTTTGCCAACGCCCAGACCACGATGAAGGACGCCACGGCGCGCCAGACCCAGGCCAAGGCGGCAATGCAGGCCATGGTCGACCAGACCGAGGGCATCTCGCAGCAGGAGGTGGCGAGCCAGATCCTGCAGCTCCAGACCAACCTCCAGGCGTCCTACCAGACGACGGCGATGCTCGCCCAGCTGACGCTGGTGAAATATCTGTAGCGCCCCGGGGACGGCGGTTAGGTTTTCGTTAACCACGTCTCTTTAGCTTTTGTTCAGATCTGGGGCGAGAGCCTCTTTGTCTGGAGGCGGAACGTGAGTGACGGAACCGACGAGCGCATTCATCTGGTGGTCGCGACACCATGCTTCGGCGGCCAGGTGTCGAGCATCTATGCGAGCTCGATCTTCGCCCTGCAGCGCGAGTTGCGCGCCACCTCCAACGTCGGCCTCACCGTCCACATGCGCGACGGTGATGCGCTGATCACCCGGGCGAGGGCCAATCTCGTCACCCTGTTCCTCAATGATCCCACAGCAACCCATCTGCTGTTCGTCGATGCCGACATCGGCTTTACGCCCAGGCAGGTCTTCCGGCTGATCGAGTCCGGCGGCGACATGGTCGCCGGTGTCTATCCGGTCAAGAAGGTCAACTGGAGCAAGGCGCGCCGCGCCATCAACGACAACCGGATGGACGTGCCGGCGGCGTCGCTCGACTACGTGCTGGAGATTGACAATCCGGACCACGTCGCGGTGGTCAACGGCTTTACCCGCGTGCGCTATGCCGGCACCGGCTTCCTGATGATCCGCCGCCGCGTCATCGAGGCGATGATCGCGCATCCGGCCTACGCGCCGCTGCAGTTCTTCCGCGAGCATTCGCAGGATGCGCTGGCCGGCAGCCCGAACCGCTTCGCGCTGTTCGAATGCATGATCGATCCGGCGACCGGCACCTATCTCAGCGAGGATTTCGCGTTCTGCAGACGATGGACCGATCTCGGCGGCGAGATCTGGGCCGATCTCGACAGCCGGCTCGATCACGTCGGTCCGTCCGTCTTCCATGGCAATGTCGCCTCGCAATTCGCCTCGGCGGTGGCGGTTCCGACCGCTGCTGCGGCTGACGCAGCCTGACGATCCGTACCATGACCCCGGCGGCAACCCGGTCGCAGATCTCCCAGCCATCCCGCATCGACCGGCGCGAGCAGGGCGTCGCGGCCGGACTGCGTGATCTGTTTGCCCTGCTCGGCGATCTCCTGATCGATGGCGGCGACGCCCGCCTGGCGCTCGATCGCCCCTGGGGCCGCAACGTCTATGGCTGCGGGCCGTCGCCCGAACCCGATGTGCTGTGCTTCGCATCGAGCACGGCGTCGCCGATTTCGGAACGCGCCTATGCGCGCGTCGAGCTGGCGCGCGAGCAACTGATGCATGCGGCGATCTCGCTCGGCCTCGACGCCGCGCTCGACCGGCGCACCGAGGAGATGCGCTGCGAACTGCGCGGACATCTCGGCCTTGCCGACGACATCGACATCGTGTTCTCGCCGTCCGGCACCGACTCGCAACTGCATGCGCTGGCGCTGGTGCGGGCGATGCTCGGCGAGAGCGTCACGAGCATCGTCGTCGGCAGCGACCAGACCGGAAGCGGCACTGCCGCGAGCGCCCGGGGACACCATTTCAGCACGCGGACGGCGAACGGCCTGGCGGTGCGGACGAACACGCCGATCGAGGGGCTCTCGGGCGACGCCGTGTCGCTGCCGCTGCTCGACGGCGCATCGATGCAGCCGCGCGGCGATATCGATGTCGAGGTGCTCGACAGCGTCGAGGCGCTGGCGCGGAAGGGCCGTAGCGTCCTGCTGCAGGTCATGGAGTCCTCCAAGCTCGGCCGGCGCGCGCCGGACATGGCCTGCCTGGATGAGGTGGCGCGGCGCTGGCCGGGGCGCGTGCAGGTCGTCGTCGATGCCTGCCAGATGCGGCTCGGCACGGCGCGGCTGCGCGCCCATCTCGATTGCGGCCATCTGGTGCTCGTCACGGGCGCGAAGTTCTTCGGCGGACCCGCCTTCAGCGGCGCCCTGCTGGTGCCCGCGGCCGCAGCGGCTGCGCTGCGCTGCGGACATCCGATCGCGCCCGGCCTGTTCGACTATGTCAATCGCAGCGATTGGCCGCTCGCCTGGACGGATCTGCGCGCGCGCACGGTGCCGCGCGCCAATATCGGCCAATGGCTGCGCTGGGAAGCCGCGCTGGCGGAGATCGCCGCATATCACGCCGTGCCCGAGCCGTTCCGCCGGATGGCGATCCGGCAGCTCGGCGAGTCCATCGAAAGCCTGCTGATGCTGTCGCCGGCGCTGCGTCCGATCGCCGCCCGCGCGCCTGCGCAGGATGCGAGCGATGGCGAGTTCGGCTTTCCCACCATCTTCCCGTTCGCGCTCCAGCGTGACGGCGGCCCGCTCGGCCTCGGTGAGACGCAGGCGGTATATCGCGCGCTGCAGCGCGATCTCGGCAGCCGCTTCACCGGTCGAGCGGCCGAGGTTGCCGCGCGCCAGTGCCTGATCGGCCAGCCGGTGCGGATCGAACGCGCGGGCGAGGCGCCGACGGCCGCGCTGCGGCTGTGCATCGGGGCGCGCCAGGTGACGGACGCATGGTGTGACGACGTCACCGCCGCCCGGGTCAATCTCGAATCCGACATCGACCGCGTCGCCGACATCGTTGCCAAAACAGAGCTGCTCGTATCGGATCTGAGCAGCCAGGATCTCAGGGACATCTGCAATGCCGACTGATTTGCTCGCGCTGGCCGACGCCACCGGCGCAGGATGTGCCGACCGGGTCGGCATGGCCAAGCTCGCCAAGGCCGCCTTCGACGGCCAGGACCTGAAACCGTTGTGGGCCGCCTTGCTCGCCAAGCTGCTCGACGGCCGCGCGGAGCCGGGCGAGGGGCTCGACCTGGCGCTGATCGCGCAGCTCATCGGCGAGAAATCGTCCGGGCTTGCAATCCAGCACGACGTGCTGCAGTCGCAGCAGCTCTATCGCGTGCGCTGCAAGAGCGAGACGCCGCGCCTGCGCGTGCTCGCGCTCGCTGCCGCCACCGACATGGGCAGCAACACGCCGATCGAGTTTCTGCTCGAGGATACCGACTTCGAGCTGCTGCTGCTCTACGTCGTTCCAGGCGCGAACCTGCTGGCACCGCTGCCGGCCCATGACGTCGCCATCGTCATCGCCTCCGATTCCGAGGATTGCCAGCACGCGCTGCGCGAGATCGATGCTGTCGCGGCGCGCTGGCCGCGTCCGCTGCTCAATCCGCCGGAGCGGATCTGGCATCTCGACCGCGACAAGCTGCATGCGCTGCTGGCCTGCATCGACGGACTCACCATTCCGGCGACCATCCCCGTCGACCGCGAGCGCCTGATCGAGATCGCCGACGAGCGCGAATGGATCACCGACGTCGACCACTCGCTCGCCTTCCCGGTCATCGTGCGGCCGCGCGGCTCGCATGCCGGCGTCGGCCTCGAGAAGATCGACGAGCCGCTCGAGCTGTCGCTCTATCTCGACGAGCGCGACGAGCAGGAGTTCTTCGTCTCGCGCTTCGTCGACTATGCCAGCGAGGACGGCCAGTTCCGCAAGTACCGCATCGTGTTCGTCGACGGCACGGCCTATGCCTGCCACATGGCGATCGCGCGGCGCTGGGACATCTGGTACCTCAACGCCAACATGGCCGGCAGCGAGAGCAAGCGCCTCGAAGAGGCGACCTTCATGCAGACCTTCGACATCGGCTTCGGCCGCCGTCATCGCAGTGTGCTCGATGCGATCGCCGCGCGCGTCGGCCTCGACTATTTCATCATCGATTGCGCCGAGACCAGGGACGGCGCGCTGCTGGTGTTCGAGGCCGACAATACGGCCGTCGTCCACAACATGGATTCGCCGGAGATCTTCCCCTACAAGCCGCCGCAGATGCAGAAGATCTTCGCGGCCTTCGCGGCCATGATCGAGAAGCGCGCCGCGTCGCGGGCGGAGCAGGCGGCGTGACCGCCGGGCTGCGCATCGATCCCGCGTCGCGGACGGCGGAGACGCTCGATCCGCAACATTGGGACCAGATGCGCGCGCTCGGTCATCGCATGCTCGACGACATGATCGACTATGTCGCCGATATCCGCGACCGGCCGGTGTGGCAGCCGATGTCGCCGGCGACACGGCAGAGCTTCCGCAGCGCGCTGCCGCATGCGCCGACCGATCTCGCCGAGGTCTATCGCGATTTCAGCGAGCTCGTCGTTCCCTACGCGACCGGCAACGTGCATCCCGGATTCATGGGCTGGGTGCACGGCGGCGGCACCGTGGTCGGCATGCTTGCCGAGATGCTGGCTGCCGGACTGAACGCCAATCTCGGCGGCCGCGACCATGCGCCGATCGAGATCGAGCGGCAGGTCGTCGACTGGACGCGCCAGTTGTTCGGCTTTCCGGTATGCGCCAGCGGCATCTTCGTCACCGGCACCTCGATGGCGAACCTGATGGCGGTGCTGGTGGCGCGCCGCGCCGCGCTCGGCGCGTCGGTTCGCTCGGCGGGTCTCGGTGAGGAGGGGCGGCGCTTGCGCGCCTACACGTCGAAGGCGGCGCATGGCTGCATCGCCAAGGCGATGGACATCTGCGGACTGGGCAGCGACGCGCTCGGCTGCATCGCGGTGGATGCCGCACATCGCGTCGACGTCGGCGAGCTGCGGACCGCGATCGCGCGCGATCGCGCCGCGGGCCTGCATCCGTTTCTCGTCGTCGCCTCCGCTGGCACCGTCGATATCGGCGCCATCGACGACCTCGCGGCTGTTGCCGAACTCTGCCGTGCCGAGGGGCTCTGGTTTCACGTCGACGGCGCCTTCGGTGCGCTCGCGATGCTGTCAGCGGAGCTCGCACCGAAGCTCGCCGGCATCGAGCTGGCGGATTCGATTGCGCTGGATTTTCACAAATGGGGGCAGGTGCCCTACGATGCGGGCTTCCTGCTGGTGCGCGATGGCACCAAGCATCGTGACGCCTTCGCCTCGCCGGCCGCCTATCTGCGCCGGGAAACCCGCGGTCTCGCGGCGGGCGCCGAATGGCCCTGCGATCTCGGTCCTGATCTGTCGCGCGGCTTCCGGGCGCTGAAGACCTGGTTCACGCTGAGAACGTTCGGCACGGACGCGCTCGGTGCCGTGATCGCGCGAAGCTGCGAGCTCGCGCGCCATCTGGAGTCGCGGGTGCGCGCCGAGCCCGAGCTCGAGCTGCTGGCGCCGGTCAATCTCAACATCGTCTGCTTCCGCTATCGCGCAGACGATGCCGATGCGCTCAACGGCGAGATCGTCGCCGACATCCACGAATCCGGCCTCGCCGCACCGTCGACCACGATGCTCGACGGACGGCTGGCGATCCGTGCCGCGATCGTCAATCATCGCACCGGGACGAGCGACATCGACCGGCTGATTGCGGCGGTCCTCATGTTCGGCCGCCGGCGCGCGGCCGGTCTCACGCCGTTGATCGAGATCGAAGCTCCGCCGCTGGCGCTCTGATCGCAAACCGCATCTAGGCGTCGTCCGCTGGTCGATGACGACCGCCGACGGAATGTAGCCGCGCGTGTCGAAACCTTTCCAAAGGTGGTTGACGCGTTGTGAATGACGGGTGCGGTTGTTGAATCAATGAGCCTTTTCAAGGGGCGTTCCTGCGTGATGACGCGGCAATGAGCCGCGCCGATGCGCCTGTTCTGCTGATTGAGGCGGCTGCGCCCCACAACTCTTCAGCGTTTGTTAGCCACTGCCGTTCACCGTGACGCCCGTCGTCCGGGTCGCTCAAGTCGACCTGGGCTTCACCCTGATCTCGAAGGGATCGGGGCTTATTTCACACCAGAAGGGTATGAAAATGTCAGGTATCGTCCTCTCGGCGTCGGTACGCCAGAATCTGCTATCGCTCCAGTCGACAGCTCAGCTCCTCGCCACCACCCAGAACAATCTCTCCACGGGCAAGAAGGTCAACTCGGCGCTCGACAATCCGACCAACTTCTTCACCGCCCAGGGTCTCGACAACCGCGCTTCCGACATCTCCAATCTGCTCGACGGCATCGGCAACGGCGTGCAGGTGCTGCAGGCCGCCAACACCGGCATCACCTCGCTGCAGAAGCTCGTCGACAGTGCCAAGTCGATCGCTAACCAGGTGCTGCAGAGCGCGGTGGGCTATTCCACCAAGTCGAACGTGACCTCGACGGCCCTGACCGGTGCGACCGCCACCGACCTGCTCGGCTCCAGCTCGACCGCTGTGACCGGTTCGGTCGTCCAGAACGACAATACGACTCCGGCGGCGATCACCGGCTCGACCAAGCTGTCGGGTACGTCGGGCACCTCGTCGAACGACCTCGCCACCGGCATCACGTCGGGTGAGACGCTGGTCGTCAACGGCACCACCTTCACCTTCATCACCGGCACGTCCTCGACCGGCACCAACATCGGCATCGGCGACAGCGTCAGCAACCTGCTGTCGGCGATCCAGACCCAGACCGGCGTGACGGCGTCGATCACCGCGGGTGCGATCACCCTGACGCCGCCGGCGGCGGGATTGACGCTCTCGGGCAGCAGCGGCACCTTGGCCAAGCTCGGGCTGACTGCCGTCGGCGACGGCTTGTCGGGTCAGACCTTGACGGTCGGCGCCACAGGAGGTGGCACGGCGACCAGCATCACGTTCGGCCTGGGGACAGGGCAGGTCAAGTCGCTGAACGATCTCAACGCCAAGCTCGCAGCCAACAACCTGCAGGCCTCGATCGATTCGTCGACCGGCAAGATCACCCTCACCACGACCAACGACGCGGCGTCGGCGACGATCGGCGCGATCGGTGGCACGTCGGCTGCTTCCAGCCAGGCCTTCAACGGTCTGACGGCGGCGGCTCCGGTGGCGGATGTGACCGCGCAGACGCAGCGCGCGAGCCTGGTCTCGCAGTACAACAACGTGCTGGCGCAGATCAACACCACCGCGAGCGATGCTTCGTTCAACGGTGTCAACCTGCTCAACGGCGACACGCTGAAGCTGACCTTCAACGAGAACGGCAAGTCGACGCTGTCGATCACCGGCGTGACCTTCAACTCCGCGGGCCTCGGCCTCTCGACGTTGACCTCGGGCACCGACTTCCTCGACAACAACTCGGCGAACAAGGTGATCGGCGTGCTCACCACGGCGAGCTCCACGCTGCGCAACGAGGCCTCGACGCTGGGTTCGAACCTGTCGGTCGTGCAGGTTCGTCAGGACTTCAACAAGAACCTGATCAACGTGCTGCAGACCGGCTCGTCGAACCTGACCTTGGCCGACACCAACGAGGAAGCGGCCAACAGCCAGGCGCTGTCGACCCGCCAGTCGATCGCGGTGTCCGCGCTGTCGCTCGCCAACCAGTCGCAGGCGAGCGTGCTGCAGCTGCTGCGCTGATCCGAAAGGCATCGCATCTCGACGACCAGGGCGGCGGGGGAAACCCCGCCGCTTTTTTATCGGACGACATGGAGAGGTCCGACGTTGCTGGCGGCGGAGCCTGGCGACCGCGCAAAAATTCGGAAGGCCCGGCCTCGCGACTGGCGAGCCGGGCCTTCCGATGGGAGGAGGCGAAAGCTCAGGCCGCCGAGCTCACCGGCTTGTCCTGCTGTTCGGCTTCAGCCTGCTCGATCAGCTTCTTCTCGTAAGCGACGAGCTTCTTGGCTTCCTTCAGGGCCTGATAGAGATCGCCGTTCAGGATATGGCCGTTGATCGCCTCGATGATCGGCCAGGCGCTCGGCACCGTCGTGATGATGTCGCGCAGCAGGTTGAAATAGGTGCCGTGATCCGCATCTGCCCCCGGCGAGATGTACATCAGCTGGACCGCAAGATAGACGAGCTTGGCCGGCGTGTCGGCCGTCTCCGGCGTCAGGATGTCCTTCTCGCGCAGGATCGGAATGTTCTCGCCATCGATCAGGAGGCGCGCGCGCTGGTCGGTATTGGTGATCACGCAGGAGCCGATGATGATGCGCTCATGCGGCTTCAGTTCGACTTTCAGGGCCATTCTCATTCTCCGTTGCCGCAATCGGCGTGGCGCCGAACCTGCTGCGTCGAGGCCGATGACCGGTCCAGCTGCCAGTCTCAATCGCGCGGGGAGTCTGCGCGCTCGATCGGTCGGCGCGCAGCAATCCTTTCCGATCATGGTTAACGGACGGTAAACGGCCGCCCGCGCCCGGCGAATATGCGGTGTTTTCAAGGTGATCCGCGGCGAATCACCTCCGCATCTCCGCGCCGATGCCGCGCATCTGCAAGCACGAGCGGCGGAGGCTTCACTGTTTGTTAGCCGCTCCCATTTACCTTAACGCACGTCGCCCGGTGGTGCAGTCACCGACGGGCTTCGCCTTGATCCTGAATGGATCGGGCAGTTTGTTTCACACCAGAAGGGTATGAAAATGTCAGGTATTGTTCTCTCGGCGTCGGTGCGTCAGAATCTGCTCTCGCTGCAGTCGACGGCTCAGCTCCTCGCCACCACCCAGAACAACCTCTCCACGGGCAAGAAGGTCAACTCGGCCCTCGACAATCCGACCAACTTCTTCACCGCCCAGGGTCTCGACAACCGCGCTTCCGACATCTCCAATCTGCTCGACGGCATCGGCAACGGCGTGCAGGTGCTGCA